>JBEKIJ010000013.1:0-154751 GCA_050011815.1 Acidimicrobiales bacterium
CCCGTCCCCATAAGCGTCGAATGCGAAGGAGAGGCACAATCCGGACCATGCGGAGCTCCCAATTTGGTCGGCCGCCCAATTCACCGCGTCCGTTTCCGCCTGGGTTGGACCCGAGTATGAAATTCCTAACCGCGTCAAGTGGGCGTAGCCTGGCCCCGAGCGGGCCAACGCGGGGCGCCTCTGGTGACCCCTATCTCGTTGGCTCGCTCTTTACGTCCGGGACGCGTGCACGTCGGCGAACTTCGGGTGGGATCAGGTAGCGATCGGCAATGATCGCCCGGGCCTCGACGGGTGTGACCGGTGTGCCGTCGACGTCACGCACCACGTAGTGCTGGCCTGATCGCAAACAGGCGGCGATCCTGGTCACGAGGGTCGTGGCCACGTGACAGACCGCGGCATAGTGATGGAGGCGACGCTCGACGATGAGGCGGTGGTACTTGGCGGCGAGCTGCGGGTCGTGATGGCGGGCCATGTCGGCGGCGTAGAAGAGATCGCGTCGTAGACCAGGGTCTCCCTGCTTCGTGATCCCCGGTCGGGTCTCGGCCAGTCCCGACTGGTTCACCCCCGGGACGATGCCGGTGAACGACCGGATCCCGGCCAGGTTGGCGAAGCGGGTCACGTCTCCGAGACGACCGATGATGCCGGCGGAGAGGATGGGGCCGACCCCGGGGGCCGAGCGCACGATGCCCTTAGGATCGACAGCGGCGTAGAGCTCGGCGATCCGGGCATCGAGCCGGCTGATCTCGAGGTCCAGGTGCCCGATGATGCGGATCTCCTGGGCGAGGTCCCAGGCGAGCTCGTCGAAGTCGAGGCCGCCCCCGTGCCAGAGCTCGATGGCTTCCTTGGCGGCATCCAGGACCCCGGCCGCGTAGTCGGCGCCGAGGTGTCCCCCACTGGTCCGGACGACTAGGTCGGTGAGCCGGGAAAGGCCCAGGCGGCATAGGGACTTTGGGTTTCCATATCGCTCGAGGACGACCGCCGCGGTCTTCGTGCCCTGCGTCCCGAGCACCTCGTTGTAGGCGGGGCCCAAGAGGTCCAACATGGCGTCGATGCGCTGGTGACAACCAATGCGCTCACCCACGAGCCGCACGCGGCGTCGCACCGCCCTGCGCAGAGGATCGGCGGGGCCCAGACCACTCACCTCGATGAGCCCTTCGGGATGCAGGAGCGGCACCCGAGAGAGGATGAAGGAGTCCAAGCGGTCGTTCTTGGTGTGCTTCTTGTAGTACCTCCGCAGATCCGACGACTGCTCCGGCGCCACCATCACCACCTTGGCCCCGCTGGCCCGAAAGTGGGCAGCGACGATCACCCAGGCACTGCGAGTGGGCTCCATCACCACGGTCAACTCCGGCGCCGGTCCAGCCGCCGCGCTCAGTGCGGCCAGATCACGGGGGTGACTCTGAAACCGCCGGCGCGACCAGATCACCTCGCCCTGGTCGTTGGTCAACGTGGCCACGTGCGCGGCTCGCACGGCCAGATCGATCCCCAGTGTGCTCATCGACTCCTCCTCGGCTCGCTCGACGTCGATCCGAGGCCGGTCGGTGAGGCGCATGTCCCGAACATCACTAAGAGGGATCTGACAAGCCAGTCCCGAATTCCTCAAACAGGGTCGTCACGCCCACCGAGCTGGCCCGTCCTGCCCGCCCTTCATACTTAAGGAGTCGGCTTTGCCGCTCCGGCGCTAAACCGAGGCGAAGCAGGACAGGATCAACCCGATGCACCCTATGGCTCAGACGCAGGGTGTTCAGTCGAAGTTAGATGCGCTACCTCAGCCCGTCATTGACTCGGTTCGTCCGGGGTAAGGATGATCCAAGGCCGTTTGTACCAGCGCGTCTCAAAGGGCTGGTTACGTGAACGGTCACGGATGGCCATGGCTGTGGCGATTGGCAGTGTCAAGAGACTCATGAGTCCGCGTCCGCGAGTTCTTAGTGAGCGAACCACCCCCGCTGGTACGTCCACCAAGACATCGTCGCTGCTGGCTGTTCCAGTCGTTGGCATGGCCAACCTGACCCGATGGGGTCCGGCACTGACGTCGTAGCGCCCTGTCTGGAAGGCCAAGAGGTGGCCCACTGGCTCATCGTCGATGAAGACCGTGTACCGACGAACAAGGTCTTGAATAATGGTTCGTCGGATGATCCTGATCGTCCCGGATCCCTCCAGCGGCACCGACGACGTCATGATTCATGTTGCCACTTAGATCTGGTTGGCGCTACGAAGTGCCCCCAGGTCGATGGTTTCTCTCGTCGGCCAGACAACTCCAGGCGGGTACCTGGTCGGGATCCCCGAGTATGCGCCGTTTGCCCCGCCCCTGGACGTGTGGGTTACACCCGGGTCGGGACGACAGCTATCGGTCGGCTCGTCGCTCACGCATCATGCTCGAAATCACCTTTACGAGGGCGCTCACAACGAGGCCGAACATCATGAGCGTCAGTCCACCGACGATGCCAGTCCCAACGCCGACGAGAAGCTCGATTGCCAACTCTCCTCCCAAGAAGACGTGCCAGAGAAGGCCGCCAAGGAGACCGAGAGTTAGTAGCCCTAGTAGTGCGATGCCAGGTAGAAGTAGTGCCTGTTGAGCCTTGGCTTCCTCGTCCGGTGTTCGTCTTGGGCCTTCCTTTAAGGGCTGCGTAATCCGGCCAATAGCCAATCCCATCTGGAAAATGGTGCTCACGACCGGGTTGGGATCGCGCCTAGGAGGATTTAGGCTCGCACGAAGCTGCTCGATGTGCTTGTCGAGCGCATCGGGAAGCCGGTTACGGCCCTCGTCAGTTGGCTCATTCGCCACTAGACCATTCTGCACCCTGAGCACGAAGGCCATTCGGGATTGCCGGGGTCAGGTCTCCACGAAAGTACAACCTTCGCACCGTCCGAAAGATCCGAAACTCCCGGACCAGGTGCCCATTCCGGCCCCGGTGATGCACGGGATCCCCGAATATGCGCTATTTGAGCACGTCCTCGATGTGGAGCCAGACCTAGTTCTCGCCAGCGCCATCGCGGCTGGCAGCGTGCCTCCCGGTGATCGTCTCGAAGATGAACGTCGCTCCGAAGATCGGGCCTGCGAAGGTCGCCAGTATTGCGAGAAGTTGGCGATTTCCCGCCACGGCATTCGTACTGCCAGCGACCCACCAGAGGTGGTAGCGAAACGCAAAGGCGACGATGACGCCGAAGCAGGTCACGACCGTCGCATCCAAGGCGCGCCTCCGTGCGCCTTGGAGCCGCCAGACCCCTCGCACAAGTCCTAAATAGCCACCAGTCCCGACCACGAGCGCGAACATCCCGCAAGCGAGCAGAGACGCCGCGACGAGCATGCTCGAAGCGTCGTAGCCCTCAGCCACTCCCTGATTGACTCCCACGACCGTCCCGAAGGCCACGCAAAGCAGTGAAGCCACTCGTACGGGATGGGCACGAACGGCTGCTAGCGGTTCACGCTCCAGCCACGCCAACAGTCGCAGGCCCAAGCCCCGAAGGGGTCCCAGCCAGCGAGTCTCGCTCCGAGCGACCGCAACGGCGTCATCGAACCAGTCGCTCGCGTCCCCGACGCTCGGCATCGCAACCCCGCTCGCCCCTCCGAGCCGATGGAGAGCAAAGAACGCCCTACCTGCCAGCAGGCTGATGATGACCAGAAAGGCGACCTGAAGCGCTGTTGCCGCATCCCACTGTGAGCGGTTCTCCCCAATGGCAATACTGATCCACTCGCTCAGCGCGGTGATGGCGATAGCGGCGAGCACCACGCGGCACGCCCGCAGGATGTCGCGCACCCGCCCGAGGGGCAAAGGCTCATGCGTCCGGCACAGCCACACGCGAACTGCGCAGAGAAAAGTGACGAATGGGACAAAGAACATCATGAAGGACACGACGGTGTCGAAGGGATCGTTCAACCAAGGCGCGTGGTTGTAGAGGGGCTTGATCTGCTTCACGGGGCCCGTGAGCAGGAAGAAGACCGCCGCGGTGACCATTGACCGGAAGACCGCACGCCGAATGGCCGGCCGGGTGGGGTCACCGACCGCCATGAGGGATTCAGGCTGCCTGGCAGCGTCGCTCACGATCACATCCTGACCCATCGTGGACCGCTCGGGATTGCCGGGCCCAGGGTGGACACGCCGCCTGGTCCCGCGGGCCGCCGCCCCAGGCGAGATCACCCGTTATCGGGGTGTCGGGACTTGGCGTCAGACCGAATCGTACTGCCGGAAACCTGGGTGCCCGGTTCAACGTCCAGGCCGACCGATATTCGCGGAACCCCTCGCATCTATCGCCCTGACGCTCATAGGCTTTCGGCATGCCGACGAGGAGGCCCACGGAGTCGGATCGGCGTGAGGCGACCCCGTCCCTCCTGGAGGGACTACGGCGGGGAACGGAGTTGCCTGACTTGGCCCTTTCGCTGGAGTCCCTGCACCCGGGGGGCAACACCTTTCCAGGAGAGGTCTTCATGGAGGTGGCCGTCCAGGCGATGGACCTTGCCGGCGTCGAGCAACAAGGCTTGCCGTACGACGAGCTTCTGAACAACCACTTGCCGGAGTACGAATTCCGGGGTCGCCGGACTCAGAAGATTAGGTTCGCCATTCTGGCCACCGGTGCCGCCCGAGGCGGCATCGACCCCGACCTCCTCGACGAAATCGTCTGGTGGCGAACCGACGATTTCTGGTTCTATGCCCTCGCCGCAGCCATGGCCATCATCCGAGCCAGCGCGGCCAAGCAGGGGGTTCGGGTTGCCGATCTCAGTGCGGAACTGGCGCTTGAGCACGACATCGACCTGACTTCCTCCACGCCGTGATCCTCCGCTGTACTTCCCGAATGCTCGATGTCATCGGCGGCAAGCCGGAGCTGGTCGACGTCGAGCCGAACGTCGAAGATTGGTACGCCAACGTCGTCTACATCGGCGGCAAGAAATGCGTACTCCTGGTCCACGATGGCACCCTGTTCTCCAGCTTCAGGTTCAACGTTGCCGTCGGACTCCTCAGACCGATCAGCGGGTACGTCTACAGCCAGATCGTCCGAGCTCTCGAGAGCGAGGGATTTCCCGCCGACGCCCTGGGCGACATCGACGACAGGCAGATTCGCCTCGCCCGCACTCGCAGCCGGAGCGTCCTTGGGTCGATGAATGACATGGTGATCATGGCCAGGCACCTCATCCGCAGTGAAGGTGGCCTCGGGGGGTGCGATATCGGGAGACTGAACCACTTCCTGCGCGACACACCTAACGCGGCAAGGGGATTCGCGACCCCGCTCGAACTCGTCAGCCGACGCCTGGTCAGCGAATGGCCGCCACGAACCCGGGAGGAGAGCATTGGATGATGCCAGGTTCGGGCACACGGTCCTTGCCCATGATCCTGTCCATAATTTCGGGCCAAGAGGCGCCGATTCGGCCCAACTCCACGGACGGCCATAGCGAATCAGGCCAGGTCAGGAGGACTGTCGTGGTCTGGCAGGACTCGGGTTCTGGCCCTTGAAAAGCCTTGGCCCCAAAGAGCCTCGTGGGGTTCGAATCCCACTCCCTCCGCGCGTTCCGGATGTCCGAGGTGACCGCCGAATCGTGCGAGATCCGGACCGACGTACAGCTCCTCGCGACGCCGACGGTAGACCGGAGCCTGAGGTCGGCGCCACGAGGCCGCCCGCGTTGCGGTGAAGCGCCGTGTTGCCCTCAGAGTGCCGGGTCGGACGCGAGCTGCGTTACGTCGGGCTGGCCACCGACGTAACGGGGGGTCTTCACCCAGTTTCCCCGCCCCCTGGTGAGGCGGATCCAGGCCCGCAGAGTGGTCAACGCCCACATGTACGCATACGCGGCGACCAGGACCGTAAAGGCGGGCACTTCCCACCAGCGCAGTCGGTGGGGCGAGTGCCGCTGATACGTGACGACCGACAGCAGAGGCGGGAGCCACGCCAACGAGAGTGCCAAGGCGCGGAAGCCGATACCGGTGCCGGACCAGGGGACGAAGTTGTCGGTGACGGTCACGATCCCTGTTGCGTTCAGCACCTGCAGGAAGAGTGCGACCGTGACCAGGATCACGAGCGGGGTGAGCAGAAGGCGCGTGATGCTGTCGAATCGGGTAGCGATCCAGAGCCTCGGCGACCTCGCCAACGCCGGAAGGTGGCGCCAGCACTGATATGCGCCTTGCGTCCACCGGGTCCGCTGGCGCAATAGAGGTCGGAGGCCGGGGAGCCCCTGCTGATCGACCCAGGCAGCCGAGCACATCCGCAGACGCCAGCCGGCCATGATCATCCGGATGCCCAGGTCGAGGTCCTCGGTGAGCGCCCCCGGCTTCCACGGCTCGCCGACGGCCGCGTGGAGTGAGTCCAACGCCGACATGCGTACGAACTGCCCGTTCCCACCGAGCCCCACGCTCCCGAGCCGGTCCCGTGCTGTCTGGGCCATGAAGCTGTAACCACAAAGCTCGATGTCCTGGAGCCGGGCCAGCGTGCTGTCCATGCAATCGCGTATCTGCACACCGATCTGGACGGCACCGACCTTCGAAGACGAGAAGAACGCTGTTGCGCAATCCAAGGCGTTGGCACTCAGGTGGCCGTCGGCGTCGATTACGCACAGCACGATCTCACTTGCCTTGTACCCCGACAGCCATCCATCGGAGGAGGAGATCCACGACGACAAGTCGGCGTAGGCGTTGTTCAGGACCTCGCTCTTCCCTCGCCCTGCGACGCCGGGCAGACGGTGGAGCACGCGGAGCCGGGGGTCCTCGACGGCAAGGCGGTCCGCCATCTCGGCGGTCCGATCCGTACTTCCATCGTCGACGACAAGAACACGCTTGTCACCGAGATAGGGAACGGCCAGAGCCAGCTGCAGGGTCTCGTCGATCACCGCCTCTTCGTTGCGGGCGGGGACCACGATGACCACGAGGGGCTTCCTGAAACGCGTGGCTGAAGGGGTATGGACATGGCGGAATCCGAGGATGAAGAAGAACAGGTAGTAGCTCACGACCGCCACCATGAGCGCCGAGAAGACGGTCAGGTCGATGCGCACGGCAGGACCTCGATGTGGCTGCGGCCGCTCCCCGAAGCGGTCGGCGCTGTCAGGTCGCCCACCAGCCGGTCACGGATCCGCAGCGCTGCTCGTCCGTCGCCGAAGGGGTTGGTTCGGCGCGCCATGGCGGTTCTTGTGTCGAGATTTGCCAGCAGGTCACGCACCCCCTCCACGATCACGGCCGGACTGGTTCCGAGCAACTGCGCACAGTTGGCGTCCACTGCTTCGGACCGTTCGGTCACTTTGCGGGCGATCAGGGTAGGTACGCCCAGTGCAGTGGCCTCCTCGACCACGCCACCGCTGTCGGTCACCGCGATGGCGGCATCGGCCAGGGTGGCGACGAAGTCGCGGTAGGCAAGTGGCTCGATAAGACAGGCAAAGGGATTGTCGGCCAGGCAGGCCGAGATGCTCTCCCGCACCGATGGGCTGCGATGGAGAGGGAGAACGAGTTCGAGCCGCAGCGCGCTGGCAATCTCGGCAAGCCCCGCCGTGAGGTCGAGCATTTCCGCGCCCTGGGTCTCCCTCCGATGGAGGGTCACCAACACCCGGCGCCCAGGCGGGCCTCGAAACGCGCTCACGCCTGCCCCATTGCTCTGGATCCACAGCAGAGAGTCGATCACGGTATTCCCGGTGATCTCGATCGAGCCCGGGTCGTGGCGCTCCGCCACGAGACGGTCGGCGGCCCGCTGGGTGGGAGCAAAGTGCCAGGAAGCCAGGTCTGAGATCAGGCGCCGGTTGGCCTCCTCGGGGAAGGGATTGCCCGGGTTGTCGGTGCGTAGCCCGGCTTCGACATGCGCCACGGGAATCGACTCGTGAAACGCTGCCAGAGCGCCACACAGTGCCGTCGTGGTGTCCCCTTGGACCACCACCGCGTCGGGCCGATGGGCGGTGAGATCGGCGGAGATCGACTCGATCAGGCGGGCGGCCAGGCTGTTGAGCGTCTGGCGTTCACGCATCACGCCGAGTTGGGCGTCAGGGTGCAGGTCGAGCTCATCTGTCAGCTCCGCCACCATGTCCTGGTGTTGGCCACTGAGCACGAGGCGAGCCCGGGTTGGGCCGTTCAGTGCCCGCACCACGGGCGCCAGCTTTACGATCTCGGGCCTCGTGCCCGCGATCACGGTCACCAACGGCCCCGGCGCCTCGTTCCGGTCATCGGCCTCCAGCCCCGGTCCAGGTCCGTGAGGCATGGGCATCGTCAGTAGCTGGAGATGGGAAAGAAGAAGAAGAACCCATGGTGGTGCTGATGGACGCTGATGCAGTAGGCGTAACCCCGATCCAGCCAGACGGATTGGCCACCGGACTGACCACCATCGTCGTCGCGGCCATAACCCGATCCTCCCTCAGGACCCTGCACCGTGAGGAAGTACTGGCCACGGGGAAGCGACACCACCTGGCGGTACTGCCCATCCCGACCCGACACCAGCACAACCAGCGGCCCGGAGCCGTGCTCGCTGGGTGTGCCTCCCCACACGGAGATCTGGACCCCGGATAGAGAATGGCCGCTCTCGTCAGTGGCGGTGCCGTACAGCACCTCTCCGAAGTGACCGGTCCACGGAGTCCCGGAGATGTTCATGGCCCACGCATCGCTCGACGAGGCGGTCAGGTAGGACACCACGCCGAGCATGACCACCAACGAAAAGCCCGCTATCAGCGCGTTTCTGATGCGCCCCCGCCCCAGGTGCCGCCCGGTCGGAACCGCGGATCGACCCTGTCGGGTCCTGCCGAGTAGCGGGGCACGCGTGAGGACCGCTGCTCCCTCGATCCCCGACACCTGCCGCTCGTGCGATGCACTGAAGGCCTTCATTTCCACCCCCATGATCATCTGCGTCGCGTCGAGGGAACTCACTATGCGACGACGTCGGAACCGCCACCCCGACCAGCAAACTGTATCGACACACTGCTGGCGCGGCCATGGATCACGCGGACATACGCCGACTCGGCGAGGCTGGTGTTGCAGGGGTGTATCACTGAGTCCAATGAGCAAACCACGACACCAATACGCGTTTGTGCCGCTACGACGGGCCCAAAGAGTCTGGAGAAACACTCGCCAGCGCGACGTCCAAGATTTGCGTCGGTCAGCGGGTCGACCAGGCCACTTATGATGGCGCTTCTCGCACGTCGGTGAGCGGCGACACCGGTGCTCGGTGGGACGTGATGCACGAAACGTAATACACAAAGGTGCGCTTCGACGTCGCAGGTGTGCGACGTTGACTCGAGGTATTGATGGCTCAACTGTCGAGAACGTGAGGGCATGTTCTCAGAGACGGTTCGCCACCGATGGCGGTTAGCTCCCCGTGACCTCGATCCAGCTGATCACGTTGCCATCTGAGTCCACCGAGTTGGCCTTGCGTCCCGCGTCACCGACGGCCTCGATCGGTCCGGCGCTGATTCCCCGACCGGCGAGTTCGTCGGCGAAGTGATCCAGATCGCTGACCGATATGGTCACTACCGTCCTTCCGGCTCGCTCGGGGTCCTCTATGACGTAGAGCCAGCCTTTGGCAGCCACGCACCACATGACCTCGTTCTCGTTGGGAACAATGTCGGCGGCGCGTCCGAAGAGCTGCTCATACCAGGGCATCGCCGCCTGTAGATCGACGACAGGCACGCTGGCGAAGAGGACTTCCATCGTCACCGTGCCAGTCTGTTCGATGTTGACCGGACGTGTCGATTCCCGGTCGGTACGCACAGAGTCGACGTTATGGGCGGGTCACCGTCCGACCCGACTACCCGACTCCGACACAATCCTCATGCCAACGGTGGATGCGCGGGGCTCGAGATCCCCGACATCCGCTAGTTGCGCCCGACGTTCCCTGTTGAGTCGGACCAGAATCGAGAACGACAGGCCTCGACTCGGATCGCCCTTCGCTCGCCTCCGTTGATGGCCCAGCCGGCTACACCTTGCCGGGCGCGTCAACCTCGTTGTATATCGAAACGGTGGGAGGGCCGGTAACGCCAATAATCTCCGTGACCTTCGCGACCTTGGCATTGCCCTCGAAGAAGCTCTGGAACTGTTCCGCCGTCTTCCACTCGTCAATGACTACGAGTTCGCCCTCACCGGCGACGAAGGTGTGGTGGATGATGCCACCGCCCTTGGTGTCCTCGGTGATTTCCTCTAGGAGCGCTGCGTTGGCCTGCAAGCCTGCTATGGCCTTCTCGACATCGGCAACCGGGAAGTGGGCAATGATGGTGACGCTCATGACGGGAACTTCTCCTCAGTAGGTTGACCACCCCCTCTGAGGCGGTCCGGCCAAGATACGACATTTCAGTTGTGACCGCTCCGAAGGCGTTTTGTGTCTGGACATTGGTGACACAAGTTCCACAGCCTTCACCTTTGAGATCCTCGGGCGGAGGGTTCGAATACAGTCCCATGCTCTCCGCTGTTGTCGATCAACATCGCGCCGGATGTCTGGAGCAGGCTGATCTCGAGGTTCCGCTCACTCGATCGCCTGGTGCGCCATGGCTGCGGGCTCGCGACCGGCGAAGAGCCAACCGACAACCGCCGCGAACGCGGGCATACCCAGCAGGATGAGGAGGAGATCGCCGACGGGAATGTTCCCCAGGGCGGCGATCCCACCGTTCAGCGAGTTGCTCCGCAGCCAACCGATCATGCCGACGTACCCCCCCACGACCCCGAGGAGTGCACCGAGAAATCCGAGCGCGCCGGCCGTCACGGCGGTCAGCGTGCGCCGCGTGGAACTGGTCGCACCTGTTGCCGCCAGCGTGCGGAGGTCACCTGCCGTCTCGCTCCGCACGAGGCCGACCGACATTCCGAGCACGCCCAGAGCGACCACGATCCCGAAGACCGTCGCCCAGCCGACGACCGAGGACGAGCTCGGCTGGTCGTTCTTCGCCTCGACCGAGAGCTGGGTCGTCGAGGCGGCGAGCTCAGCGTTGCTGATCTGCGAGGCGGTGAAGGCCTGAGCCCCCAGAACCAACCAGTCGTTCGTGCTCGCCTGGAGGTGGAACTCCTTCATCGCATGCTCGGTTATCACCGTGTTCGGCGCCGAGGTGCCGGTCGGAAGAGCGCCGACTTCCTCGATGACGGGATGGGCGAGACAGTCGGTCGTCGCGTTGCAATGCGAGGACGGTGGCGGGCCCGAACCAGGGCTTTGAGAGCCGTTGTCGTTGTTCGGTCCATAGGTGAAGGTCACCCCGGAGACCCCGGAGAGACCCGGGCGCGAGCTCAGGATGTCGGCATTCGGATCGATCTCTCCCGCCGTGATCCCGAAGGCACGCAGCAGCTGCGGGGTCCCGACGTAGATCTGCCCGGTCCAGTTTCGGCCACCTTGCGTCGCGTTCAGATTCACGTTGGTGGTTTCGAGCGCGATGAGCTGTGCACCCAACCCCCTTGCAATCGCCTCGGCATGCGTTGGCACCTGGCGGAGGGCCGCCGCCATGGTGCTCGTCAAAGCCTTTTGGACTTGGACCTTGCCGTTCGGCAGCATGATCTCCGATCCCACCGGAGGCGGCACATTGGCGTGGAGGGCCAGTTGGTTGGAGGCGAGGTTCGGGCCCGCGTAGTCGAGAACGTTTCCGTAGCGGGAGGCGGCGGCGAGCATGACGATCACCGCGACGAGCACCCCGAGGCTGATCGCCGCCAGTGCCGAGCCCGAGCGCGCCCGGTACCGGGCCAGGTCACGCAGCGCCAGCCGGGTGGCGATCGGCGCACGGCGACCCACACGAGCGGTCACCGACAAGAAGAATGGGGCGAGCAGAATCAGTCCAGGGATGAGGAGAACGAGCCCGAGGAGGAGTTCCGGCATCCCACCGCTCCCGTTGCCGTGATTTGTACCTCCCGAGTACCCGAGCAGCAAGAAGGCGAGCACGAGAAAGACGATGCCCGGGACCGCGGAGCGGTGGATCTGGCGAGGGGGCGTCGGCCGGCCCGACAAAGCCTGGACGATCGGCACCTTGGTCATGGCCCGCGCCGGACGGGACGCCGCAAAGAGTGCGGCAACGACGGCGAGCACCATGGCGGCGATTACCACTGGCCACGAGAGCGCGAGCGCTCCGATCAGGTGATGCGAGCTCTGCTCGAGACTGGGACGGTAGGCGAGCCAGACGCCGAGCCCCAGGACAAAACCGAGGACCGCACCGACGAGACCGACGACCGTGCCGTTGGCGCTGATGACGAGACGGACGTGGCGGTCCGTCGCACCGGTCGACTCGAGCATCCCGATCGACCGCATGCGCCGCTGCGCGAGGACGGTGAAGCCGCCGATCGAGACGAGCGCGATCAGCAGCATGCCCAGTACCAGTGCCGCCAGTGAGATCGTCTCGGGGTTGAGCGGATTCGACTGTGCCACCGAGGCGGGGGTCTGGATATCGACGCCCTTGAACGAGCTCAGCGGAGCGCCGGGCTCGTCGAATAACACCGTGACTCCCGTGGGATTTGTCACCTGCCCAGGTGTGACGAGCGCGAACTCGTCGAGGAGGCTCTGCGGGTTCTCGACCACGCCGACCACTCGTCGCTCGACACCGCCGACCCGCCAGGTGGCGCCAACCGAGAGGTGGAACGCCGACGCGACGCCGCTCGTCACGGCGACCTCGTCGGCAGCCGACGGGTAGTGCCCGGAGGCGAGTGAGAGCATCGACCCGCCGAAGGGTCCGTGGGGGTCTTGGGCACGGACCTGATAGGTGTTGATCGATCCCGGGATCGACTCCGTTTCGTTCTCGATCACGTCGACTCGCCCGGCGTGCTCCAGCCTCGCGATGACGCTCGCCGCTTGCGCGTCGTACGTCGAGAAGAATGCGGAGTACCGCGCCGTGCCGAAGTCTGCGTTCTTGGCGGGCGGGTTGTTGGTGGCGACGGCCGAGCCGACGATCGTGGCGGCCACGGCGATCACGATGAGAGCGAGGATCAAGAGCTGCTGACGCCACTCCCTGCGAAAGAGGCGCCAGGCCCAACGAACGACCGCCCGTCGAGCGGGCGCTCCGCCCCCGGCGGGGCGGGCGTCAGTGCTGGGGTCGAGGAGAGCGACGCTCATGACGCAGAGGTGGGCTCGAAGAGCGCGTCGGCGCTCGGGGGAACGGACTCGTCGACGATCTGGCCGTCGCGGAGAAAGACGACACGGTCCGCCCAGGAGGCAAGATGCGCGTCGTGGGTGACGACTATGGCGGCAACGCCCTGCGTGCAGGCTTCGCGAATCATACGCATCACCGCCTCGCCGTTCGTCGAGTCGAGCGCGCCCGACGGTTCGTCGGCAAGAAGGAGATGGCGTTCGCCGACGACGGCCCGGGCGATGGCGACACGCTGGCGCTCACCACCCGAGAGCTCGTCGGGGTAGTGCCCGGCTCGCTCGGCGATCCCGACCTTCTCGAGGGCGACCATCGCCGCGGTGCGTGCCCGTCTCAGTGAGATGCCGTCGAGCTCCAAGGGGAGCGAGACATTCTCGACCGCGGTGAGGCCGGCGAGCAGGTTGAAGTCCTGGAAGACGTAGCCGATCGTGCGGCGCCGGAGGCGCGCCTTGTCGTTGCGCGACATCGCCGAGAGCGACGAACCGTCGATCAGCACCTCACCCTTGGTCGGGTCCTCCAGGCTTCCTGCGATCGTGAGGAGGGTGGACTTGCCCGATCCCGACGGTCCCATCACCGCCACGAAATGGCCGGGATCGACCGACAGGTCGATGTCGGTGAGCGCTTGGACGAGGGTCGAACCCTCGCCGTAGCACTTGGTGACCCTGCGGAGTTCGAGGAAGCTCATCGGTTTCGACCGTCCTTCATCGCTGGCGCGACCCTTGTGGTAGAGCACCCAATATCATACGCAGTATGCTACCAGTATCAGGCCACGTCAAGGGCCGGCTGGGGAGGGACACCGGGGGACCGATCAGCGACGGGGGCGGGAGCTTTCCTCGAGTAGCGCCTCGGGGCTCGGTGGCAGCACGGTTTGATCGAGTACGCGCCCGTCGCGCAGAAAGACCACCCGGTCGGCCCAAGACGCCAGTTGCGCGTCGTGGGTGACGACCACTGCGGCGGCGCCCTGCTTGCAGGCGCTGAGGATCATGCGCATCACCGCCTCGCTGTTCGTCGAGTCGAGGGCGCCCGACGGCTCGTCCGCGAGGAGCAGGTGCCGCTCGCCGACCACGGCGCGTGCGATGGCGACGCGTTGGCGCTCGCCACCGGAGAGCTCGTCGGGGTAGTGCCCGGCTCGCTCGGCGATCCCGACCTGCTCCAGCGCCGCCATCCCCGCCGCGTGCGCCTTTCTCGCCGAGAATCCGTCGAGCTCGAGGGGCAGTGAGACGTTCTCGACGGCGGTGAGCCCGGCGAGCAGGTTGAAATCCTGAAAGACGTAGCCGATGGTACGGCGTCGCAGACGCGCCTTGTCGTTGCGCGACATCGCCTGGAGCGACGCGCCGTCGATCACCACGTCGCCGCTGGTCGGGTCCTCGAGACTGCCCGCGATCGTGAGCAATGTCGACTTCCCCGAGCCCGACGGCCCCATCACCGCCACGAGCGACCCACGCTCGACGGCGAGGTTGATGTCGCGTAACGCGAGCACCTCCGTTGCACCAGACCCATAGCTCTTCGAGACCTGGCGCAGCTCGAGATAGCTCATCGCCGGGCGACCAACCTCCGCCGGATGAGCGGCCCGGGCTTGCCCGAGGGAGTCTCAAGCGCAGCGCGCTTCAACCGACCGTCGGCGGTGTCGAGCCAGCGGACCACGGAGTCGAGCCGGTAGAGCTCGGCGTCGACGACGAGGGCGAAGGTGACGTCGAAATCCGCCTCGTCCTCTTTGAGCCGTGTCCACTGCTGCATCAACTCGACGAGATACCGGCGATGGACCTGGATCACATCGTGGACCGAGACGCCAGGGACACGCAGGGCCGCCAGCACCTTGATCACGAGCTCGTCACGGGGCGGCTCGGTCATGTCCGATGGCGTGCTCAACCAGGTGTCGAGCTCGGTGCGGCCGGCCTCGGTGATGCGGAATGCCTTTTGGGGGCCGGCCTCCTCTCCCCGGTCATCGGACTCGATCAGGTCGTCGCGCTCGAGGCGCTGGAGGGTCGTGTAGACCTGTCCGACGTTGAGGGGCCACACCTCCCCGGTGCTCTCCTCGAACTCCTGGCGCAGTTGCAAGCCGTACTTGGGGCCCTCGCTCAACAGGGCGAGGAGCGCGTGGCGGACGCTCATTGCGGCCCGCCCGGATAACCCATTCGTACCATACCCAGTATCCTACGGTAGGCGGGCCGGGAGGTCAACGCCCGGGGCGGCCCGCTCCGGCCTCAGACGACGAATCAGGGGCTGTGAAGCGCCGGCACCGAAAGAGCGACCGCCAATTGCCCCCATGGGTGACCCGTGAGGTCGTCGGGTGCCCTTGTCGCTCCTGCCGCCCGCTGCCTCGGGCCCCAGACCATCGGCCTGCACCTCTGCTCCGGCTGCCAGGCAGACTCTCGAGATGGACGACAACGACAGAACTCCTCTGCTGCAGCGTCTGGAGCCGTTCGTAGGTCGCTGGACGATGGAGGCCCTGTTTCCCGGTGTCGAACCCACCGGACCAACCGGACGAACCACGTTCGAGTGGATGCTGGGGGGACAGTTCCTGCTGCAGCGAACGGAGGTCTCCGAACCCGGTGCTCCCGAAGCAGTGATGATCGTCGGCCTTGATCCGGAGGGTGCGGCGTTCACGCAGCACTATTTCGACTCGCGAGGTGTCGCCCGCCTCTATTCGATGAACGTTGAAGAGCGGATCTGGACGCTGCAACGAGATACGCCCGATTTCACCTCGCTGCCCTTTCGGCAACGATTTGTAGGCCATTTCAGTGAGGATGGCGGGAGGATCGACGGCCGATGGGAACGCTCCCAGGACGGCGCCAGCTGGGAGCACGACTTCGAATTGATCTACGAGAGGATCACGTGACCGTCGACGGGACCCGGTCCGAAACCTGACGGTGGGTGACGGCTTGCACCGGCGCTACTCCTCGCCGGAGAAACGCTCCCACGCCGACTGACGGGTCATCCCCAAGGACGTTCCGATGGCCGCCCAGGTGGCGCCCAGCGCCCTCGCCCGCTTCACGAAGCGGGCGAGATTGCTCTCGACCTGCGCACCTGCGGCCGCCATCCGCGGGAGGCTCGCCAGCACGCCGTCGAGGTCAAGGGCCTCTTCCCACGAGGACAGCTCCGGTGGCAACGACGGTGGGTTGCCGATGATCTGGCCACAGAGCTCGACGCACTCATCGCAGATGTAGACCCCCGGACCGGCGACCAACGTCGCAACTGCGGATTCCGGTTTCAGACAGAACGAGCAGGCTGCGCTGACGCTCGCTTCGCTGACGGCCATGAGTTCCTCTTGCTTGTCGGGCTTGAGCTGTCAGGAGACACCTTACACTGTCAGGGGGGCCCTGACAGTGTAAGGATTGCGGACCGCCAAGTACTCCTCCGGTTCAGCAGACCGATCCCCGAATCTGAATGTTCTCTTCGGGCAGGCCCGTCACCACGTCGAAGCGGAACAGGAACGGTGGGTCGGGAACGCTCGCCCACGCGATTCCCGAGCCCTGCCCCACGTCCTGGTGGACGATGCGAACGTCATCGAACTGCACTTCGATCATCGAGGGAGCAAGGGCCTCCAGCAGCAGCACCGTCACCTCGGACCGGGCTTGCATCGCCACTTCATATCTGGTGCGGTAGACAGCGTCCTCGTGGCAGTTCCGATACACGGGCCGCACGGTCAGCTGCTCGGCGGCTGCCTCGAAGGGGGGCTCGATCACGGCATCGAGCCGCGTCAGTTTGAGGAGTCGGGCCCCGCTCGCACTGGACGAGAGGGCATCCCGCGCCCCGGCGGCCACGATGAGAGCGAGACCAACGACGGCGACTGCGAGGAATACGATGAAGTCGCCACCCTCGAGCGGGTTCTTGGGGGCTCCCGGCAGTGCAGCTGCCAGCACGCATCCCACCGTCCCGATGATCGCGACGATGCCTCCACCGATCACCCAGCGCCGCTCGTTGGGATCCATCGGCTGGGATTTTAGGATTCCCGATGACCGATCGCCCCTGGGACCACCGATGAGACCGCGGTGAAGATCGCCCTGCCCGTCGTGGGCCCGGAGTCGCTCGACGAGATCGCCGCCCTCTGTGCCCGCTCCATGGGAGAGGCACCCACGGTCGACGAGCTCGAGCGGACCCTGTTCGCCCCGGATCAACCCGCCCTGGTGCGGTTCGAACCGGGGTTGGGTGTCGTGGCGGTGCAGCGCGACCACGACGACGGCTCCATCCGACTCCTGGCGCTCGACCCGGCCCGGCGAGGACGCGGGCTCGGACACGAGCTGCTCCGCGCTGCCGAAGACGACCTCGACGGCGCCCGGGTGATCACGGTCGGAGCAGACCCCCCCTACTTCTTGTTCCCTGGGGTCCCTGTCGAGGAGACGGCTCTGTGCTGCCTGCTCGAGCGCCACCATTACGCGCGCGAGGAGACCAACTACAACATCGACATCGACCTCGCCGATCTACCCCCCGACCCCGGCCTCGCCCTCGAGCCCCGGGCCTCCGATCGCCCCGAGCTCGAGCGGTGGATGGCTCGGCACTGGCCGAACTGGCAAGGCGAAGTGCTGCGGGCCTTCGACCGAGGGTCCCTGGTGCTGGGTCGCGACGACAACGACATCACCGGGTTCTGCGCCTATGACGTGAACAGATCCGGCACCCTGGGCCCCGTCGCCTCGCGTCCCGACTTGATCGGCAAGGGCGTGGGGGCACCCCTGCTGGTGGGCGCCTTGCATCGGATGCGGGCCATGGGCCGCGACGCCGTCGAGGTGCTGTGGGTGGGTCCGATGGTGCCCTACGCCAGACTCGGCGGCCGGGTCAGTCGACTGTTCTTCGTCTACCGCCTTCGTCGTCCAGGGCGGTGAGGAAGCCCCGTACGGCGCTGCGGGCCACGTCGCCTTGACGGGTGCAGGCGAACCACGGTTCCTCGGGAGCCAGATCCGATACCGGGAACAGCTCCACCACGCGTGCCTCGGCCAGTGAGTCCCCACAGACGAACTCGGGGAGCAGGCTCACACCGAGACCGAGCTCCACAGCCCTCAGGACCGAACGGAGGTCGGGAGCGACGAGTCGGAGGTGGGCCCCGAAGGGCCGTCCGAGGGCGCTGAGCCAGAACCGGCGCGTGCGAGGCAATTCGAGGCTGTACGCCACCCATGGACGGCCTTCGAGCCATGTCGCCACGGCACGGAGAGAACGCAACGGGGCCGATGGCGCCACATCGGGCGCGGCGACCAGCACGAACCGACTGGCGCGCAGCGTCGTGGCGCCGATGTTTCGCCGAGGCGGCGTCGAGCTGGTGACGGCGACGTCCAGCTCTCCCCTCTCCAACAACCTGAACAGCTCGGCATCACTCCCGAACGTGGCCGTGACGACAAGATCGAGACCGACGAGGCGAGGAAGCACTTCGGTGGCAAAGAACTCCGGCGTCGAGCCGAAGCGAACGGGTGACTCCGGCGTCCGCACGGTGCCGGTGTCGAGATCCCGGAGGACCCCCTCGAGCCCATCGAGCGCCTCGGCGACCATGGCGTAGAGCTGTCGCCCCTGATCGGTGGGCTCCATGCCACTGGGCTTGCGCACGAACAGCGGCTCGCCCAGGGTCCGTTCCAACGACGCCAGTTGTTGGCTGGCGGCCGGTTGGGTGAGACCCCGGTGCTGAGCGCCTTCGGTGACCGAACCGCTGCGGTAGACGGCCAGGAAGGTCCGCAGCCACTCCGCTCGAGCCATAAGAAGACCTTATCTCTTCGATGCAAGATACCTCTTTGCTTATCGTGAGACCTCGTCGGACGATGGGGAGATGCCCGACGCCACCCACCCCTATCTTCACGGCCACCACGAGAGCGTCCTCCGGTCTCACCGGTGGCGGACCGCCGAGAACTCCGCCGGCTACCTGATCCCTGCGTTGGGGCCCGGAGCCCACGTGCTCGACGTCGGCTGCGGTCCGGGCACCATCACGGTCGGGCTCGCCCGGTGCGTCGGTGCGGGCTCGGTGCTCGGAATCGACGCGGCGGAGGCAATTCTCGACGATGCTCGGGCAGAAGCCGCCACCGCAGCGCAGCGCAACGTCAGCTTCGAGGTCGGGGACGTCACCCATCTCGACTTCAAGAGCGGAACGTTCGATGTCGTCCATGCACACCAGGTGCTCCAGCACCTGGCCGATCCGGTGGCGGCCTTGGCCGAGATGCGACGGGTGTGCCGACCGGGCGGCGTCGTCGCCGCTCGCGATGGGGACTACGCAGGGATGTTCTGGTTCCCCGACGATCCGGAGCTCGAGGAGTGGCGCAGCCTCTACCGACGAGTGGCCAGGGCGGTGGGCGGTGAGCCTGACGGGGGGCGGTGGTTGCCGCATTGGGCCCGCCGTGCCGGCTTTGCCGACGTCGAGATCTCAGCCAGCTCGTGGTGCTACGCGACACCCGACGAGCGTTCGTGGTGGGGGGCACTGTGGGCGGAGCGCCTGACCCGGTCGAGTTTTGCGAATCAAGCTGTCGACTCCGGCCTCGCCCTCGAACGAGACCTGGAGCGACTGGCGACAGCGTGGCGTCGCTGGGCGTCGAGCCACGACGCGCTCTTCGTCATCCCCCATGTCGAGATCCTCTGTCGGGGATGACCCGTGGGGTCAGGACCGAGAGGCCCCGTCCACCCGGGCGGCGGTGCCGGCCTCGTGGGCGACACCGAAAGGCATCGGGTCGTGGCGGGGATCGGCAGGATCGGCGGTGGGTTCGGGCTGCCCGAACCGGTCGCGCACGTGCCGGTAGACGATGTCACCGACACGGCGCGGGTCGTCGGCCCCCAACATGGCGTGCTCGAGGTCGTCGATGACCGTGAGCTGGAGGCGGCTCGTGCGCGCCATCTTGCGCAGGCGGTGAACCGAACCCCGTTTCATGGGGATCGCTTCCTCGCGACCGACGATGACCAGCACGTCGGAACCCCCCGCCACGAGACGCTCGACGGAGTCCACCGGGGAGCGACGGAGGCCGAGGCGGTACACGAGCCGCCAGACCCCGTCGGGCAGGCCGGGGCGCAGGACCTTCAGGGCTTGGTGCTCGGCCAGCCTGTCGGCGATGCGCCGTAGCCCCGATGGCGTCGGGGGCTCGGCTGACCCCTTGGTCGGCTCGCCCGGCATGCGTTGTTGGGTGAAGATGGGGTTGATGGCGCACACGCCCTGGGCGCGCAGCGAGAGCCCGCCCAGCACGGCGTGGTACGCACCGGAGCACAGGCCCACCAACACGACGCGCGACGGGTCATGGGGCGAGACGAACCGTGCCACGTCTTCGATGTCGGCGGCGGCCTCGGGCGGGTAGGAGATGCCTCGGAGCTGGCCGGGGTGGGTCTCGCTGTCACCGATGCCGCTCACGTCGACGCGCAGTGTCCGCAAGCCGCAACCGGCCCATTCGCGCGCCAGCTCGACCCACAGACGCGACGGACCAAGGTGGCGGGTCCGGGCGGTGTTGAAGCACACCACCGTCGTCGCGCTCGCGCCACCTTCGATCTCGGTGACGATGCCCGACAACTCTGCGGCCCCGATGCGTACGGCGCGCTCGATGATGGGGCGGGATTGGGCGTCGTGAGCGACCACAGCGGACGTCGCCCGACGGTCAAATGGCGTCAGGTCGAATGGTGCCGGATCGGGCGCCGCCACCGTCGAGAGCCATGTGACCATCCCCGCCATGGTGTCCTCCAGGTCCGAGCTCACCTGGCCGTCCACGACGAGCAGCTCGTACTGCCCCAGCGCCGCTCCCTCCTCGAGGGGGCCGGCGTTGGCCATCCGGGCCTGGAGCTTCGCGTCATGCTGACGATCGGGCCGGCTCAGCAGGAGGATCCGATCCGCCATGGGACCATCGGTGGAGGTGATGTCGAGCGCCTTGAGATCGGCCACGGTTTGGGCGTCATAGCGGTAGCCCGGTGTCTGGACCGAGCCGTCGTCAGGATCGGTCCCCCCGACACTCACCGCATGCAAGGCGTGGACCTCTCGAAGAAAGGCACGGCCCGAACGGCACGGGTCCCACAGGACCAACGCGTCGAGAGGGGCTCGCGTCGCCTCGAAGGCCGCCAGCGTGGCGCCGATCCGCATCCCGACCGCGCCCACCATGGGGGCTCCGGCGCTGCGCATGAGGTCGACGGCGGCCTGCGTGGACCTCGACCAGGCCGCCACCCGACCCCCGTCGCGCTGCGATCCGGCCGAATCACCGGTCCCGTCGTAGTCGAAGCGCAAGACGGCGATCCCCTGCTGCTCGAGGTGCAGGGCGAGCATCCGCAGGGCCCGGTGGGAGAAAAGGTCTTCACGTCCCAAGGGCGGGCAGAGAACCACGGCCCCTCTGGCCACGTCGCCGTCAGGAACATGCAGCATGCCGAACAGCGGGCGCGAGGTCGGTCCGAACCAGATGGGCGTCGCTTTCATGGCGTCAGGACACCGTCAGGCATAGGTGATCTGGACTCCCTCCTCGGCGAGCTGACGGACCGCCAGGACACCTTCATGGTCCGGAGCCGCACCGATCACCGTGAATATGTACTGGTGACTGCCCTTGCGCCAGTCGACCTCGTCTCCGGGCTGACGGTTCAAGCTCACGGCCTGCACCCCGGGGTACTCGGCCACCGCGTCGAGCGATTCCACGCTGACGACGCGGCGCGCCCACTGCGGTGGCTGGCGACAGATCAGGTACCCCACCCGGTCGGTGGGGACGAGTTCGTCGAACACGATGCGCTCTCCGAGCGCGACCCGGAAGGACATCTGGTACAGGTCGAGGCCAGCGGCCAGCGCCAGCATCTCGGGGACGCCGCCTCCGAGCCGCCCGTTGACCTCGAGGACGCGTGGGCCGTCGGGGGTGATCTTGATCTCGGTGTGGAGAAAGCCGATACGGACCCCGACGGCGGAGATGGCCCGGGTGGCCACGTCGAGCACGGCCTTCACCACGGGCGGTTCGTAATCGCTCGGCAGGATCATGCCCGTCTCGCGAAAGGGCTCGGCGGGCCAGAACCGTCCCGTCACCGCCACATGGCTGATCTGCCCGGCGCAGACGACGCTCTCGACCGAGCAATAGTCGGCGAGGTGGGGGCTGGGCGGCGGGGTCGCTCCCACGAGAAATTCCTCGACGAGCTTGGTGGGGTCCGAGCCGACCGAGGGCGGTGCCGCCAGCTGCTTCCTGAGCTCGGCAGCGTCGTGGGCGAGGACGGTGTCCCGGCTGGTGGCCCCGTGGCGGGGCTTGACCACGACCGGGAACTCGACGCTCTGCACCACGGCGTCGAGTTCCTCGGAGGTCGGCTCGGGCGCAACGACAACGAAACGCGGCACCGGAAGGCCGCCGTCGCGCAACGCCGTACGCTGGGGCAGCTTGTCCACGATCCGCTCGGTGACCACCTCGTCGTGGAAGTCGAGCCCGAGGCGGGACGCCAGAGCCGACGCACGGGACATGATGTAGTCGGCATAGGCGATGATGCCGTCGAGGTGGCACGGTCGCAGGGCGTCGGCGGCTTCGTCCTCGGACATGCCGACGATGTCGACGACGGTGCCGAGCTTGCGCAGGAGTCGAGGGACGACCGGCTGCCTGTCGTCACCCGAGTCGACGATCCATACGAGATCGCACACCCCCGCGGCGGCCCGGGCCAGTTCCATCGGCGACCGCATGTTGGGGAGCACGCCCAGCACAGGTCGGCTCCCGGCGGCGGCGGCCTCCGATGTCACGGCCACAGCCGGGCGCGCACTGCGGCCGGCCACTGAGCCGGGTCGGTGCCATGGGCGTGGAAGAGGGCCAGCACGATCCGGTCCAGACCCCAGCCGAAGCACGTCGAGTGGGCCACCTCTCCCGACGAGGTCGACATCCCGAAGATGTGGCCGAAGTGGTCCTGATGGAGGTTCGACGATGCGATGGCGACGGGGGAGGCGCTGGCGTCGAACGAGGTGACGAGCTCGAACTTGAGCTCCTCCTCGCGCTGGCTGAGAGCCAGGAGGCGGCCGCCTCGCCCGAAGAAGGGGTCGTTCGCCGTCACTATGTCGATTTCGAGACCGAGCTCGACCAGGGTGTCCTGGCCTCGCCGGATCCACCGGTCCCGGAACACCACCGCAGTGTCGGCTTCACCGACATAGACGTACTCGACCATGCGGAACGCCTGCATCCGGGTGAGAACGCGACTGGGCTCGTGGCGGAAACACCAGCTCGAGACCTGGACGGCACGGCCCCCTTCGGGGAGCACTCCGGCCAGGTGCGGATAGAGGCTGTGGCAGGAGGCCGAGCACAACATGACCTCGGTCGGCTCCAGGGACCGGGCCCAGTCTTCGCCTGACTCCGCCAGGCCGACCATCTCGGCATGCTGACGGTCATTGCCCGTGAAGGAGTGCACCGATCCCATCAAGTCGGGAAACGACGACAGGTAGCCGGTCTGCTCGAACACGGTCCGGGGAAGGATCGGAGGAAAGCGGACGTAGTCCTCGACCTCACCGGCCCCCAGACGCGTGGCGAGATTCTCGAGGCCGGCGGCAACCTCCTCGAAGGTGCCGGAACGGCCGTACAGGCCGTCGACCGGACCGCCCATGAGCAGACCCGAATCGAGCACCTGGTCACGGAACGCGTCGGTCGACGATCGGGCGGTCGTCACGGCGCTCGTCAGTCTCCGCACTGCGCCAGCACCACGGCCGCAGCAATGTCCCGGTCGTGAGAAAGGCTGACGGCGAGCTCGGTGATGCCTGCTTCGGCGGCGAGCTTGGCGGCGTCCCCGCTCAGACGGAGCTCGCACCACCCCGACGGGTTGCGCCGCACCTCGATCGTCCGCCATGCCGGCGTCTGGTCGGTGGGGCGCAGCACCTTGATCGCGGCCTCCTTGGCGGCGAAGCGCGCCGCCAGGGAAGCGGCCATCACCGAGGGCGTGCCGCTACAGCTGGCGATCTCGTGGGGGGTGAACAACCGCTCGAGGTACCGGTCCCCGAAACGAGCCACAGACGCAGCCACGTCAGCCACCCGAGCGATGTCGGCGCCGACGCGCAAACCCATGCAGCCACCTCCTGCTCGGTTCCCCCCCGGTCCATCGGCCGTGCCTGCGACCAGCTTAAGCTCGGGGCTCGTCGCCGGCGCCCGTCCCCCACCTCGGTCGGCGCCCGCGGCGGTAATTCTACCCTGTGACCCGGGGGCTACCCCGGCCCCTTGGGGCCCTTTGTGGCTCGTGTCCGGCCCAGCCGACCGGCGCGTCAGGCGGGGCAGGTCGTGGTCATCACGCCGGGCAGCCCGATGGGTTTGTAGGGGTCGGGATCGGGGCCGCCGGCGAAACGGTCGGCGATCCAGTGCACCATGTCGACCGCCGAGGGACCGATGACACCGGCGTGACTCTGGCCCGGATAGATCCACCGTTCCAGGTCCTGGCCCAACCCGCACAGGTGCGTGGCCAATAAGGCGGTGGAGACGACCGGGATCTGCTCGTCACTTCCACCCTGGATGATGAGCAGCGGCGCTGCGCTGGCTGTCTTGAACGTACCCGGGTCGTTTTCGTTGAGCAGCGTCTTCCAGGCGGGGATGTCGAACGGGTTGCCCTTGGTGAGCTGGGCCAGGGTGTACCTGCTCGTCACCGAGGAGACGTAGTCCGAGCAGCCCTTGTCGAGGTCGGGCAGGAGTGAGATCCCCAGGGGCGTGAGGACCTGGTCGAGGGGTGCCACGTCGTTGCCGTAGGCGGCATGGAACCCACCGGCCGCCATGAACAGGTAGTAGCGATACGGGCTCGTCTGCAGGAACTGGTAGATCGCATAGAACTGCGACGGGGGCGCTCCCGCCACCACGCCCTTCAGGTGCAGCTCCGGTGCATAGCCGGATGCGATGTTGAGGGCGAACATGGCTGTCTGGCCGCCCTCGGAATGGCCCCACACCACGTAGTTGTCGCTGGCGTGCGCCACGGACAGGTGTTGCGCGGCGCGGACGATGTCGATGGTGTTCCGGGCCGCGCTCACTCCCACCAGATAGGGAAGCAGCCCGGGGGTGCCCTGGCCCTGGTAGTCGCTGGCGGTGACTTCCCAGCCCTGGTCGAGCAGGTCGTTGGCCAGCGGCACGTCTGAAGTCGGGTCGAGCGACGGCGCGCACTGGTCGGCCAGGCCGTCGGTACCGTGTCCCCAGGTGACGACGGGGTAGCCGCCCTTCGGGGGGGCTCGGTCGGGGACGATGACGAGCCCGGTCACCGGAACCGGCTTGTTGGTCACCGACTCCGACAGGTACATGACGCGGTACACCGCGCCGTGGAGTCCCGGTACGACGAGCTTCTGGTATTTCATGAGGGTGCCGGCACCGGTCTTGGGCAGGGGCTGGGGCACCGAGAAGAACGACGGCAGGCCCCGAGGGGCCGCAATGGCTGGCGCGGACCGGGGAGAGGAGGACCCGCAGGCGGCCGCGAACACCGCCAGCCCCACCATGACCGACGCCACCCCTGTTGCCCGTCGACGAGTGCTGGTGCGAGGTCGTCCCCGGTCCCTCATCGCTGTTCCTCCCCGTCCCCCGCGAGCATTCTTAGCAGAGGGGCCTCGCTTCCCTCTTTCCTGTCGCTCAGGCGACGCGCCACGCGGTACAGATCCATCCGAGGTTGTAGACACGAACCTCCACGGTCGTGAAACCCGCGTCGGTCAGCCGGCCATCGATGGTCTTGGGATCGATCGGGTTGTAGATGTCGTCGGCGTGGAACTGCCGCGAGCCCTCGTCCTCGATCCCGTCCGCGGCCACCAGCATGCCACCGGGCTTGAGCACTCGGGCCAACTCGGCGAACACGCGGTCCTGGGCCGCCGATGTCGGGATGTGGTGCAGCATGTGGAAACAGGCCGCACCGGTGAAACGCTCGTCGGGCACGTCCAAGGCGGTGGCATCGCCCCGGATGACCTCCACATTGGTCCCGGCCAGGCGTGCAGCCAGGGACGAGGCGAGCTCGGGATCGAACTCCACCGCCGTGAGTCGGGCGGTCCGGGTACGCAGCACATCAGTGGTCAATCCAGGTCCCGGCCCGACCTCCACGACGTCGTCACCGAGGTCGACGCCTCGCAAGGCCTCGGGAAGGATCGTCTCCTCCACCATCTGGCGCCACGCAGGGCTGGCGCAGAACTCGAGGTGCCCCTGGTTCATGTCCCGGTCTCTTGGTCCGGCAGCTGCGGGATCAGGCGGGAACCGGAACGGCGGTCCCGGGCTCCTGGGACGGAAGGCTCTGGTTGGCCGGTACCGGGTAGGCCACGGGGTTCGCGACGTCCACTTCGATGAGCTGTGTCGCCTGACATTCGCTCTTCACCGTTGCGGCGCTCCTTCCCCGGGTGACGGGCAGGGCGGGGACCGACGTGTCGGGTGATCCGACGTGCAGCGTTGAGGTCAGGTCACCGGTCACACTGCGACGCCAGGCCGTGATGTTGGGAGCCTTGACACCGAACCTGGTCTCGAGGAATCGCAACTGCGAGGTGTGGTCGAACGTGTCCGAACACACGTAGCCGCCCCGGCTGAAGGGCGAGACCACCAGGAGCGGTACCCGGAAGCCGAGACCCAACGGACCGGCCACGCCCTTGGCCGGACCAGGCAGAGGGTCGACGGTCAGGTACTCCCCGGGAGTCCCCGCCGGGGCCACCGGGGGGGCCACGTGGTCGAAGAATCCGTCGTTCTCGTCGTACATGATGAACAGGACAGTCTTGGACCAGGTCTTGGGGTTGGAGACGAGGGCACTGATCACCTGATGGGTGAACCACATCCCCGCCGCCGGAGGCGAAGGGGGATGCTCGTCGAACCCCAATGGGGGGATGATCCACGACACCTGGGGAAGGGTGTCATGGGCGACGTCCCTCACGAAGTCGGCGGGGAAGATCGGACCGAACGCCTTCTTGTACAGCACAGAGGAAGGATCTTCCACGTGCCGTTTGAAGTAGAGAAGGATGTTGTCCGAGATGGCGATGGACAAACGGCTCGACGGCTGGTAGCCGGAACCGGGGGGGTTGTAGACCTTCCATGACACCCCGTTGGCCTCGAGCTCCTCGGGCATCGATCGCCATGATGCGCTGCCGATGGCACTCGCATCCGAGTTGGTGATGATCACCGGGCCGCCTTCGTGGCCTTCGGGATCGAGCGTTCCCGACCATGCATGGAGCCGGTTCGGATGGGTCGGCCCCATCACCGAGCAGTGGTACCCGTCAGCGATCGTGAACGCGTCCGCCAGTGAGTACCAGAACTCCAGATCCTGACGGGTGTAGTAGCCCATCGTGAGCACGCCGTTCTGGGGTCCCTCGAACTGGGGCAGCGTGTGGGTGGCGACGAAACGGTCCATCTGGCCTTCGTTCCAGCACATGTGCTGAGCGGACCATTCGTGCGACAGGTCGAAGGTGCACTCCGCGTCGGTGTTGGTCGTATCGAGGTGGAACGGCAAAAGCTGGTTCGCCGCGCCCCCCGGCCAAGACTGGGCAAACAGACCAGAGGACCGCGCTGACGCGTCGTCGAAGCCTCGGACACCTTTGTAGGAGCCGAAGTAGTGGTCAAAGGACCGGTTCTCGTTCATGAGGAAGATCACGTGCTCGATGGCACCGAGGTCGGAACCAGCCGGCGCCACGGCGGCGGCTTTGCGTGCCGTTTCGCCTCCACACGCCGCCAGGGCCAGGCTGAAAGCGCCCGCCATGCCCGCCACGAGCACCTCGCGCCGAGTTCGCAGGCTCGCACGACGGTCAACCAGTGGTTCGTTCTCCACGGCGCCTCTTCGTCTTGCTCGTTTGCGTTGCCCGTGGCCCATGCTGGGGCGTCGACATCCTGACACAATCTCGAGACGTCGACCCTCGCGACATTGCCCCGAGAACCGCAGGGGCGGGTGACGATCGTCCGTCGCGATCAAGGCTCGGCGATCACTCTGGATCTCGACGGCACCGGTGCGCTCACGGCTGACCCATCCCGGACGCGCCAGCGCGCCCGGGAGAGAAACGTGCGGTCAGATCGCCCGTTCTGAGGTCGTGGTCGTGGCTCTCTGCGGACGGCGATGACGAAGCTGATTGAGCAATGATTGCTCGTCGGGCCCGAGTCGCTCGGCCGCCCTACCCTGTTGGGGGCGGCGCGGCTCTTGGAGTCGATCGGTGAGAAGTGAAAGATTGTGCTGGGCGGCTTCGAGTTGGTTCTGCAGGATGTCTCGTTCCGCCGCCACGGCTTCGGCTTCGGCATTGGCGCGTGCCACGTCTCGCTGCAATGAGGCGTTGCGCGCTTCGAGTTGTTCGAGACGTCGGCGCGCCCACGATGCGGATTCAGAGGTGTCGGTAGGAGCGGAGGCAACGCGGGTGACCTGCGCGAGCAACGCCGCGGCCAACTCGTCGTAATCCAGGTTCCCGTCGGACATCGGACCCACCGCGGCCAGCGTGCCCGGCACCTCGCTCTTGGCGCTGTTCGAGATCCGATACGTCCGTTTACCCCGGATCTGACGCGTCAACAAGCCGGCCTTGGCCATGGCGGCAACGACTTGCGTGAAGCCTGCGTCGGTCCCTTCGTAGCCAATTGCCTTCTTCAGCACGGACGTCGCTTTTCCGCTGGAATCCTCCACCGCTCCTTGCTCTGCAAGGTATCCGACAATCCGATTGCGAACGCTTTGATCTCGTGCCACAGAGGACCTCCTGGAATACAGGCGCGACTAAAAAGAAGTCGATCTGCTACAGAGATCGGCCACATGCCCCAGGTCAACTTTATCACCTGTCGGCGTCCCCTCGATCGCACACGCCTTCGCGGTGCGCACGCAGGTGAAATGTGTCGTGTCGACGATTCTTCTCAATGAACTCTCAGATACCGCGATGACGACGAGGGACCGAGGGGTACACGAAGAACCCGACAGCTCGTCACTCCGAGGACGCCAGGGGCACTCGATGTGTGCCGGAAACCCAGGTGGACCGTGGTCGCCCCCGAACGAGTTGGAGCCGATCAGTGCCGTCGCGATTCCCCAGCACAACGATCCGCCTCGACAACTTCTCCGCTGCATCCCCCGGGCCCACCCTCGAGGACGGGGTCCACTGGAGTCCGAGGGGTGCCCAACAGATCGGCGGGTACCCCTGCCGCTACGGGAGGCCGCGGCAGGGTGCCTGAGGCCGGGCCCTGGCCGTGGTGGTGCAGACCGTGCGAGGTGCCGACGCACTGGAGATGCCGAAGCACTGGTCGGGGAGCGTGGCCGCTCACCAGGGCGAAGGCCGGTGGGGCATTCTCGGCTCGCCCCACCGGCACGCCCTGTCCGAGTTAGCGGGTCCAGCACGTGGGGGGCATGTGCCGCCGCCCCGCCGCCTCGAGGATCACCATGCGGTCGACCGCTCACATGGCGCCGACACACGGCTCACAGGAACCCCCCAGGCTGGTGGAGAGAAAACCTCACGGATCGTGATTTGGACCCCGCGTGGAGTGCCCGTAGTGGCGTTCACCAGGAAGGAAGAGGCGTACACTCGATGATCCGCAGCTCTCAGGGGGCGCGACGGTGATCTCCGTCCGATTACTCGGTCCTGTAGAGGTCGACGCCAACGGCGCCAGTGTCGCGCTCTCGCGGACCCTTGAACGAGCCCTCTTGGCCCGATTGGCGCTGCATCCCGGGCAGCCGGTGTCCAGTGAACGGCTGATCGACGACCTGTGGGGCGATCACGCCCCTCGCGACGGGGCCGCCAGCCTCCAGGGCCTCGTCTACCGCTTGCGGCGAACCCTCGGCGCCGAGCGCAGGTGCATCGTCCGAGCCGACAACGGCTACGCCCTCGACGCCGAGGTGGGGGTCGACGTGTCGACCTTCGACCGCCTCGTGGCGCGGGCCCGGTCCACACAGGGTTCCGATCGCGCCGACGAGACCCAGGCGCTGTTGCGGGCGGCACTGGACCTCTGGAGGGGCCCACCGCTCTCGGGGCTCGAGTCCCTTCCTTTCGTCAGCACGCAGGCCACGCGGCTCAACGCGGCGCGCCTGGCGGCGCTCGGCGACAGGGTCGACGCCGATCTGGCCGCCGGTCTTCATCGCGAGGTCATCGCCGAGCTCGAGAGCATCGTGGCGGAACATCCGTTCGAGGAGCGGTTCTGGGGTCAGTTGATGCTGGCGCTGTACCGATCGGGATCACAGGCCGACGCCTTGCGCTGCTACTCGCGGCTGCGACGCTTGCTCAACGATGAGCTCGGCATCGCCCCCGGACCATCGATCGCCGCCCTCGAAACATCAATTCTCAAACAAGATCCCGCGCTGACATGGTCGTCGGATCTTCCCCCCGGACACGACCTGAGCGACACAGAGGTCCTCCGAACCCCGGCGAGACTGTCGGTCGTCCCCGCACCTGGACAGATCCACCACGGCGTGCTCGAGACATCGGACCTGGCCTGGTGCTCGCCCGTGGGCGCGGCCAGGTTCGTGGGACGACGGGCGGAGCTCGAGCGCGCCCGGCTGGCCCGTCAACGGGCGGTGGCGGGTGAGCAGCTCTTGATGCTCATCACCGGAGAACCCGGCATCGGCAAGACGAGGCTGACCGCCGAGATCGCACGCGACTGCGACGCGGCCGGCGACCTCGTGCTCCACGGCCGCTGGGACGAGGAGCCGTTGTGCCCCTCCCAGGCGTTTCGCGAGGCACTCAGTCGGTACGCCCTGAGAGCTCCCGAAGGGGTCGTCCGTGGCGACGTCGGCACGCTGGGGCCCGTCCTGGCACGGATCGTCCCCGAGGTTCTCGGGGAGCAGGGCACCGCCCCGACCGAGCGGGTCGAAGCCGAGACCGACCGCTACCAGGTCTTCGACGCCGTGGACCGGTGGATCCGCGCCATCGCCCACCGCCGCCGGCTGGTGATGGTGCTCGACGACATGCATTGGGCCGACCGGCCCTCGCTCTTGTTGCTCGAATACCTCCTCCGGTCCTCGACCCCCTCACCGGTGCTGATCATCGCCACCTACCGCCAAACAGACAGCAACGTGGCGGGGTGGTTCTCGGAGTCGCTGGCCGGTATCCGCCGCACCACCTACGTCGAGAACATCGCCCTCTCGGGGTTGTCGGCCTCCGAGACCCAGGAGCTCCTGGAAGCGGCCATCGGCCGAACCTTGAGCGACCCCGAGGCCGAGGGGGCGGCCAATCTGCAGCGGCACACCGGCGGCAACCCCTTCTTCCTCCAGGAGGTGGTGCGGGACCTGGGAGAGGCGGGACGATCACTCAAGGCCTGGTCGGCGGCGAATGCCGGAGAGCTCCTCCTTCCTCAGCGGATGCGCGACGTCGTGCGGTGGCGCCTTCGTCAGCTTTCCGACGTCTGCATGCGTGTCCTCTCGGCCGCATCGGCGTTGGGGGACGAGTTCGACATCGCCACTGTCGGTCTGGCCATCGACTGTGACGAGGAGACGCTGCTCCTCGCGCTCGACGAGGCGAGGCTCGCCGGCGTAGTTACCGAGAGCTCGCGCCAATTCGACACCCATTGCTTCACCCATGCCGTCGTCCGCCAGGCCCTGTATGACGAGATCGGCCTCAGTCGTAGGATCCGCCTGCACCGCCAGCTCGGCAAGTCGCTCGAGAGCCGGTACGGTGAGGACGCTCCCCGTCACGCCGGTGAATTGGCGCACCATTTCTATCTGGGCGCGAGTGCGGGGGGTGTCAACGACGCATTGCGCTACCTGCACCTCGCCGCCGACGATGCCTTGCAACAGGTGGCCTACGAATCCGCCGCCGACCATCTGAACCGGGCCCTCGAGCTCGTGACGACCTATCGCGTCACCGACGAGGTGGAGCGCTGTCAGCTCCTTCTCGCCATCGGCAGGGCGTGCGTGAAAGCGGGACGCACCAGCGAAGCCAACGACCGCTTCCTCGACGCATTCGAGCTCGCCGCCAGCTGCGGGCGCCCCGACCTCCTGGCCGAGGCGGCGCTCGGCTACGGCGGCGTCCTGCCGGCCGGATCGGAGCCCAATGCCAAGGCGCGGGCCCTCCTCGAATCGGCCCTGGCCGCGCTGGCGACCGAGGACGGCAGCGCCCGCGCCCTCGTGCTCGGTCGGCTGGCGCAGTGGGGGCATTTCGACCGGCCCCGCCGCCAGCGCCGAGAGCTCACCGAGAGCGCCGTGGCCATGGCGCGGCGAGTGGGCGATCCCGAGACCCTGGCCACCGTGCTGCGATACCGCTACTGGGCCATGGACGGACCCGACGAGGTCGACTGCCAGATCGCCGTGGCGACCGAGATCCGCGACCTCGGTGAACGGATCGGAGATCGCGAGAGCCTCCTCCAAGGGCTCAAGTGCGAGCTGCACGCCCGGTTCGAGCTGGGCGACTTCGAGGCGTCGCGGCGCGTGGCCGCCGACCTCGCCACCCTGGCCGATGAGGTCCAGCAACCCGAGTATCTGCGACTCGGCTACATGTGGGACAGCCTGGTCGCCGGCATGGAAGGCCGCTATGCCGATGCCGAGGCCAATGCGGCGCAGGCCGCGGCCATCCTCGAGCGCACGGAGCATCCTCAGCTCTATGCGCTCTATTTCGGGTTGTCGTTGCCGTGGCGGTGGCTCCAGGGGCGCATGGAGGATCTGCGACTCCTCCTCGAGGTCGGGAACACCGGCCGGGCGTCACCGGGCGAGACCGCCCTCGTGGCATGGGTGGCGAGCGAGATCGGCGAGCGCGCCCGGGCTGAAGCCCAGCTGGCCCGTCTCGTGCCTGCCGAAGTGGCCGCCAGCGATCGGAACTTTCACTGGTGGTTCTTGATGGTGGGGCTCGCGCAGACGGCGGTGAACCTGGGCGACCGAACCTGGGCGGTCACGCTTTACGATCTCATCGAGCCCTACGCCGACCACAACTGCCGGGCCGGACAGGCCACGTTCCTGGGAGCCGCCTCTTTGCAGCTCGGAACGTTGGCGCACATGCTGGGACGCGAGGACAAGGCCATCGAGCACCTCGAGTCGGCCTTGAGGCGTCACACCGACATGGGGGCCGGCCCGTTCGTGGCCATGACGAAGCACCTCCTCGCCACCGCCCTCCGGGCCCGGGGCACGGGGCCCGACGTCGAGCGCGCCGACGTCCTCGATGCGGAAGCCTCCGCCGCGGCGCTGACATGGGGGGTGCCCCGCACCGTCACCACCCCGACGCTCTGAGCCCCGTCGCCACCGGGACCGGCGCCGGGAGCGTCCGCTCTATTGGTAGCGATCGAGATGATCGATGATGTCGGGGAACACGTCATGGGCGACGTCGCGCCCGATGAGCGCGTCCAGGTGCCCGTACTCGGGAAGGACCTGCAGCGAGTAGTTCTGCGGCCCGTTGTGCCGGCGCAGCCACGCCAAGGTCTTCTCGGTCCCTTCGGGGTGGAAGATGTAGTTGTGCTCTCCGGCCAGGAAATGGATGGGCACGTCCCGCAGGAGATCGGGCCGCTGCAGGTAGCGGTCGCGCCCATGGGCGTCCACCGCTCGCCCCTTCTGCATCATCAGGCCGAGATGCTCCAGGCAGCGGATGTTGGCGACGCCGAACATGTCGGGGAGCGCCTTGTGGGTGGGGTCGTCGAGCTGGGCGTGACGATGGGTCAAGCCGAAGATGGCGTTGATCCAGCGGCACACCGGGAGCTCACACGCTTCTCCGGGGGGAAGGGGGACGGCATGGAGGGCCAGGTCGAGCACGACGTTGCCCGCGGTCCGTTCGGTATCGGGATGAAGGAGTTGTTGATTGACCGCTTCGAGCAGGTTGCCCACGTGGAGGTCGGACTCGACCACCTTCAGCTTCGACGTCATCGGGTGGAGCGAGAATTGGGCACACACAGCCGACCGGACCTTGCCCTGCATGCCGTTTTCTCCGTCGAGGAGCGCCATCAGGATCGACACCGATCCCACGCAGTGGCCGAACACTTGCACCGAATTCGCTCCGGTCACCCTCAGCACCTCGTCGACAGCACGGGGCCAGTCCAGGTACGCGATGTCGTCCACCGTGAACTGCGTGTCGGCCGAGGGGAGGTCGATCCCGGCTCGATAGTCGAACAGCCACACGTCGTATCCCCCGTCGAGGAGGAACTCGACGAGGTTGGGGTGGATGGTCGGGGTCAGCATCGACGTCGCCGACATGGCGAAACCCGACGCGAGCATCACCGGACCCTTGGTCCCGCCGCGATAGCGGATCAACCGTGAACACGCGTCAGGGACGTCCCCCGACTCGTGCCACCGGCCGGCCGGATCGCACAGAAAGACGGCTTCGTCGTCGCCCGAGCGCCTCCTGGGCCCGGGACGCGACGCCGTCGGGCTCGTAGTCGGGCTCGAGGTCGAGGGGAAACGCCCCAACTCGTTGAGGGCACCTCCGTAAAAGGGCCAGATCGAGCGGGCGAACATGGCGACGAACCGGACCAGGTACCGCTCGCGCTCGGCCCGGTTGACGTTCAGCACTTCGGCATGAGCCAGGAGGTGATGCACATCGGTGAGCCCGATGTGCATGATGCCGAGGGCCCGTACCGCGGACTCATCGGGGGCACTGCCCTCGTAGATCGTGACATACAGGGTGGTCGTGTGTTTCCACGCGGCGAGGATGGACCCGACGCTGATCACCTTGTGCCCGTCGAGGTAGTAGGTCTGGGACGGTTCGGTGCGCGACCGCAAGGTCATCCGGTACCGCATCCAGTCGGTTTCGACCTCCTCGGGATGCCGCTCCAGCAGGACGAAGGTTCCCTCGACGACGTCCAGAGGGCTCGGGCACAGCATCGGCACGAGGACGGTGCCGGTGAGCCTGGCAGGAGAGCTGGCGTCCTTCAACAGCGCGGGGAGGTCCTCGTGGGTGATCGTCGTCTCGAACTGGATGGACGTGCCTTGGGCACGGCCGGACTCGTAGGCGGCCCCGAAGTCCCCTCCCATGTGGTCAGAGGCCGACAGGTAGCCCGACATCCGCTCGTTGAACCGCAGTACCGGGTTGCTCATGGGTGTCACCGGTCCTTCATGTCGTCGATCATCTTGTCCGCGAAGCGATCGGCCAGAGCAGCGATCGTGAGGCTCGGGTTGGGACCCACGGGTCCGGGCATCACCGACCCGTCGGCGACGTGCAGGCGCGGGTGGCCGTGCACGCGGCCCCACTCGTCGACGACCCCCTCTGCCGGGGTGCGCCCCATCGCACAACCACCCAGAGGGTGCACCGTCACGAAGCGGCGGAGCATCGTCGTGAGCGGGTCTTCGAGAAATCGACCGTGCAGGTTCTCGGCCACACCCTTGCTGGTCCGGACGACCTCGCGGTAATAGGCATCGGAAGGCTTCTTGGACCACTCCACGGTGAGTCCGCCGCCGTCGTTGAGACCGATGACCCCATCGGGCACGTCGAGGCCCATGCCCAGCAGGGGCAACGAGCCCTCGGCCAGCGCGCTGGTGGCCAGGAGGTCCTCGAGGTCGGAAACCAGGCTCGTCGGGCGACGCGCCACGCGATCCCACAGGCGGTGCCATACGAAGCCGGCGACGTTGCGAAGCGTGTTCGGGAGGGAAGCGACCTGCAAGAGCCAGGACAATGTGGCGGGGTAGCCGGCATCCTGCAGGTAAAAGCCCCGCATCCCCTCGTCGGCCCCGTCCCGTTGGTCGGGAGAGCGGAGCGTGCTCGTGATGACCGGGCCGTGGGACGCGTCGAGCGGTCGCGGGTGCCGGCCCCGTTCACCGGAATCCGTCGACTGCGCCGACAGCGCGGCCGTGAGGAGGTCGCCGTTGCCGGAGAACCCTCGGCCCAGCATCGGGCTCAGGTGCCCGAGCACGGGACGGCTCTGCAACAGCAGGCGCGAGGAACCCAGGGTGCCCGCCGCCAGCACGAGGTGACGGGCCATCACATTCGTCTGGCCGCCATCGGGGTGCTGCACGTAATGGACCACGTACCCGTGATCGTCGGGCGCCGGCGCCAATCCGCTCACCTCCGCCAGGGTCCGGATCTCGGCCCCGGCCCGTGCCGCCAGCGTGAGATAGTTGAAGTCGAGCGAGTTCTTCGACCCGAAGTTGCACCCGATGTCGCACTCACCGCAAAGTCGACAGGTCTGTCGATCCCGGTCGTGCAGATTGCGCACCGGTTCCTCGATCGTCTCCCCCGGCACGGGGTCCCGACCCTGGTTGGCGAAGGTCACCGCCAGTTTGGGTAGGTACCACTGCTTGCGCTTGGGGTCTATCCGGTCCCACGTGGTCGCCTCGTAGCCCAGAGCACGGGCGGCGTCTCGAAACGCGGCGGTCTTGTGCACCGAGGAATACGGCGCCACCTCCAGGGGGAACACCTGGGCTCCGAGGGTCTTCTCGACGGCCTCGTAATGAGGCTCGAGATCGGCCCGCGTCACCGGCCACGGTCGGGGGTGTCCGTCTACCTCGGTCTCGAACCAGTTCTCGTCCTTGCGAATGAGGACGTTGGCGTAGATCAGCGACCCGCCGCCGAGTCCGGCCGAGACGATCGTGTCGATGTGGGAGAACGACTGCACGTCGAAGAGCCCGAACCTCTGGCGCCGGGGGTCCCAGAAGTTGCCGACGAAGGCCCGGGGTGTCCTCGGGAAGGCGTTGGGTGGATAGGCCGCCCCCCGCTCGAGCACGAGAACGGCCTTGCCGGCATCGGCGAGCCGATACGAAGTCACCGCTCCACCGAACCCAGAACCAACGACAACGACGTCGAATGCCTCCACGGAACTCCCTCTCGCAGCTCCCGCGTCGAGTCCGCCCCGCGGAATTGCAGTGTGCGTGTGGCACTGGCACCCGGCTCACAGGCCACTCACGCGAGCATGACACCGAAGCGGCCTGGGACGATGGGGATGGCGGGCGGCCGACGGCGGCGACCTCATGGAGACACCGGCGCCCTTGTGCACGAAATCCCTTGCGTCGCGCCGCCCGCTCGGCACGGCTGACCCATTTGCCGCTCCGGGGCCCCTCCACCTACCGTGACCACGGGAAACAACGTCGTGTACCGGCGCGTCGACCGGATCCGAATCGACAAGGGGAGCTCGTGACCCAAGCCGTGTCCTCCACAGAGGTGGACCATCCGCTCGCCTCCTTGACGGCGGACGAGATCGCCGCGGCGGTGGCGGCCGTCCAGGCCCATCCGGCCTTCACCGATGCGACCCGGTTCGCGTACATCGGGCTGCTCGAGCCGACCCGAGAGCAGGTCCGGGCCTGGGCCCCGGGACAACCCGTCGAGCGTCGGGTCCGGCTCATGCTCGTCCCTGGCCCCGAAGCCAACGTGGTCGAGACGGTGGTCACCCTCGGGACGGCCGAGGTCTCGATGACCGATGTCCCGGGCGTGCGGCCGGGCTTGCTGTTCGAGGAGTCCTTCGCCGCCATCGTGGCGTGCCAGGAGAACGCCCAGTGGCAGGCGGCCATGCGCAGGCGCGGCATCGAGGACCTCGAGACGGTGCAGATCGATCCGTGGCCGGCGGGGTCCTTCGGTGTGGCCCACGAAGAGGGGCGACGGATCTGTCGATGCTTGTCCTACGTACGCCACACCCCCGACGACAACGGGTATGCCCACCCCGTCGAGGGCGTCGTGGTCTTCGTCGACATGGCCCGGGGCGAGGTGCTCGAGGTCATCGACACCGGCATCGTGCCCATCCCGCCCGAGTGCGGCAATTACTTCCCCGAGTCCACGCCTGTACGCCAGGACCTGAAGCCTCTCGAGATCACCCAGCCCGAAGGCCCGAGCTTCGTCGTGGACGGCAACCACGTCCGCTGGCAGAAATGGTCGCTGCGGGTGTCTCTGGATTCGGTCGAAGGGCTCGTCCTCCACGAGGTCGGCTACGAGGACCAGGGCCGTGTCCGCCCCATCCTCTTCCGGGCCTCGGTCAGTGAGATGGTGGTTCCCTATGGGGATCCCGGCCCCCTGCACGGCTGGAAGAACGCCTTCGATGCCGGTGAATGGGGACTGGGGCGGATGGCCAACTCCCTCACCCTGGGCTGTGACTGCCTCGGGGTCATCCACTACTTCGATGCCGTGCTCAGCTCCGAGCGCGGGCACCCCTATGTCGTCCCCAAGGCGATCTGCATGCACGAGGAGGACTACGGGATCCTCTGGAAGCACAACGACCCACGCGGCGGGCGAAACGACGTGCGGCGCTCCCGTCGGCTGGTGGTCAGCTCGATCGCCACCGTGGGCAATTACGACTACGGCTTCTTCTGGTACTTCTACCAGGACGGGACGATCCAGTTCGAGGTCAAGCTCACCGGCATCATGTCCACGATGGCGGTGGCCCCCGGAGAACAGCCCCGCTTCGCCTCCATGGTGGCGCCCCAACTGGCGGCCCCGTTCCATCAGCACATGTTCAACATGCGCCTGGACGCCGAGATCGACGGGCCCGCCAACTCCGTCTACGAGGTGGACACCCACCCCGTTCCACCGGGCCCCGACAACCCCTGGGGCAACGCCTTTGCGCCCGTGGCGACATTGCTCGAGACCGAAACCCACGCCCGTCGGGTGGTGGACCCCTCGACCAGCCGGCACTGGAAGATCGTCAACCCCGGCTCGGAGAACCGCCTCGGGATCCCCGTCGCCTACAAGCTCGTCCCGGGATCGACACCCACGCTGCTCGCCGACCCGGGGTCGAGCGTGGCCCAGCGAGCCGGGTTCGCCACGCGCAACCTCTGGGTCACTCCCTACGCCCCCGACGAGCGCCGGGCCGCGGGCGACTATCCCAACCAGCACGCGGGCGGGGATGGGCTCCCGAAGTGGACGGCGCAGGACCGGTCCATCGTCGAGAAGGACATCGTGGTCTGGTACACCTTCGGCGTCACCCACGTCCCCCGGCCCGAGGACTGGCCCGTGATGCCGGTCGAGTACGCGGGGTTCATGTTGATCCCCGTGGGGTTCTTCGATCGCAACCCCGCCCTCGACGTGCCGGTGCCTCCCGGCACCTGCCACCCCGGGTAGGTCAGGCGGGGACGCCGTCCACCGCGACGGGTTCGCTCCCCGGTCCCTGCCCGAAGGCGGCGCGCTCGACCTCGATCCGACTGTCGACCCACGTCGCCACCGCGGCGACAACGGCGCTGGCCGTGGCGCGCAGTGCGGCGGTGTCCAGGTGCAGGACCCGGACCTGGCCACTTTGGGGCCACACGCCCACAACCCGACAGGGCACGGCCTGAGCATCGCGACCGAGGGCGGCCACCAGACCGGGGTAGCCGAGCTCGACGCGCCAGTCCGCCTGGCACCTCCCCGTGGCGACCACGAGAAGTGCGGGTCGGCGCCCCACCAGGGAACGGACCTCGGCTCGACCCTTGAGGACGACGGGCGCGGCTCCCGGACACTGCCACCGGTCCTGGCGCCCTCCGATGACGGGCTTCGAGATCCTCGGCCAGTCCACGGCGCTCAGCAGCTGTGTCGCCCAGGTGATCGCCTCCGCCCTCACCACGGCCCGACCTCCGCTGGGCAGCCCGGCGTACCACTCGGCCCACCACGGCGCTCTCACCGCACCGGTGCCGGTGGCCACGGCGGCATCCTCGAGCCCCTCCGCCAACACCTCGGCCACGGCGACGCCCGGGGCCCCCGACAGTCGACGCACACAGCGGTTCACCGCCGCCACCCCCACGGCCCGACGACACAGCCTCGGCGACGCCACGAACGTGTCGCCGCTCGACATGCACCGGTCGGGGTGCCGATGGGCGAGCAGGACCTTGAAGGCGTCCATCTCGAGACGCTCACCCTCGGGGAGCTCGGCCCCCAGGGCTTGGAGGTCTCGCACCAGGTCGCTCTGGACCTGGGCCAAACCCGCCGGTGACACGTCCTCGGTCGCCGGCGCCACCAGCGCGTCGGTCAGCCACGCCACCCGGGCCGCCACGCTCATGCCGACCCCGGGTCCGTCTCGGCCCGCGGCGCGGACGCCAGCGGCACGTCGGTGCCCACCCGTCGCTGGCCCGGCGCACACCCCGGCAGGCCCGCGCACCAGGCGCACAGAGGGTTCGGATGGCGCGCCGGTTCTGTGCCGGCGGCGACACGGCAGAGCCGGATGGCGCCGTCCAACGATCGCGACAGCGCGCTCACCAGCGTGTCCTCTCCCACCGGCTCGGCGTCGAGCTCACCGGTGCCGCTGTAGTAGGTGGCGATACGGAACGGGGGGGCGCCGCTGCGCAGGGCCTCGAGCAGCGCGTAGAAGTGGAGATCACCTCGGTGTTCGAGGCGCCGGGCGCCGGACTTGAGCTCGACGAGACACACCGACGCCCGATCCTGGGCGGGACTCCCGAGCATGAGGTCGACCACGCCGGCGAGCACCACCCGACCGCCGCAGAGGGGGACCTCCAGGCGCTCCTGGGTCCTCGGCAACCACGCCGGGCTCGGGACCGGCCACCGGTCGACGATGTTGGCGGCGTGGTCGGCGACCTCGGTCATCAACCGACCCCGCAGTGCCGGGGAGAGTCCTGCGACAAAGGCGACGACGCCGTCTCGATCCCCCTCGACGTCGAAGGCGGCCAGGGCGTCGACCCAGGGGTCGTCGATGACGCCGGTCGTCACCCATTGCCGGAACAGGGCGTCGACCATGCTGCCCCGGGCCAACTCGACGGTGCCCACCCGAGGAGCTCGACGGCTGGCGACCAGATGGGCCTCGCACACAAGGACCTGGTTCAGCGACTCCTTGTTCACCCGCACGACCTCGCCGTCCCCGGGCAGTGCCGCCACCGACTCGACCAGGCCGTCCTCGAGCCAGTCGCGCAGTCCCCCCGCCAATCCCGGATCGACCGCCGGACGCGCCGCGCCGTCGCCCCGGAGCCGGCGGAGCAGGCCGTCCCGCTCCAGCACCCCGGCCCGGGCCCCCAGTCGCATCTCTCCCCCGCTCATGGGCCCACAATGCACCATGGGTGTGTCGAGGGATCGGACCGTGCCCGGGCGCCGGGCGGGGGGACGAAATTGGCCTCGAGGGCCGAGGTCGGGCGGGCTCCCCCGGTACTCTGGGGTGGTCATGGATGTCACCGGCACGGGGGTGTCCCCGGGTACCGCCAGGGACGCGCCGGAGCCTCCGGCATGAGCGCAGCCTTCGACGTCGTCTTCGGGATCTTCGTGGCTGCGATCCTCGTCCTGGGCGTGGTGGCGGTCCGGTGGGCGCTGCGTCGTGACCGTCTGGCCCGCGCCCAGCAGGCCCGGCAGGCGCAGCGGTCGGAGCCGCCCGGCCCCGTCACCCAGTCCGGTGCCACCCCGGCGCAGGCCACCCCGAGCACCGCGGTCGCCCCGGGCTCGACCCCGAAACGAGGCGACCCGTGACGACCCCGGGCCCGGTGCTCCCCGGAGGGGTCTTCATGGGATCGGGCCCGGCCCGGCGGCTGGCCAGCGCCGGCAATTCCTCGAAGTGGCTCGCCCGCTATCGCCGGACCCGGGTGCTGCGGCGCCGCGTCCGCACCGCCTTCGTCTTCGCCGGTGGGGGGGCTCGGGGGTCCGCCCAGATCGGCATGCTCCAGGCCCTGGTGGCCCGGGGCATCACCGCCGATGCGGTCTACGGCGCCTCGGTCGGTGCGATCAACGCCGCGGGGTACTGCGGCCAACCCACCGCGGCGGGCATCGACACCTTGGCCGAACGGTGGCGCGCCATCACCAGTGAGCACGTCTTTCCCCAGGGTCGGTTCCCGACGCCATGGCGTTTCTTCCAACAACGGGAGTCGGTCCATCCCAACGACGGCATCCGGAAGATCATCGACTCGGGCCTGGTCTTCGAGCGCCTCGAAGACAGCCCCATCCCCCTGGAGGTGGTGGCCACATCGCTCACCGACGGGCGCATGCAGTGGTTCTCCGAGGGCCCCGCCGCGGTGCGCATCCAGGCCTCGGCGGCCCTGCCCGCCCTCCTCCCCCCCGTGCACATCGACGGGGAGGCGTTCATCGACGGCGGTGTCGTGGACAACGTCCCCATCGGCCGGGCCATAGCGCAGGGGGCCGAGCGCATCTTCGTCCTGTTGTGCGGGCCCCTGCGCTACACCCCGCACCGCTATCGCCGACCCATCGAAGGCGTCCTGACGGCGTTCTTCATCGCCGTCCACGCCCGGTTCGCCCGTGAGCTCGAGCGGCTCCCCGAAGGTGTCGAGGTCGTGGTGTTCACCGTCGACACCGAGCCGGTGTCCCGCTACGACGACTTCTCCGGCACCGACGCCCTGATCGCGGCGGGCCGTACCAACGCCAACGTCGTTCTCGACTTCTGGGAGCGGGGAGGCATCGGCGATTCCTTCGCTCCGACCCCGGCATCGACAGGAGCGGCGCCGGCGGAGCTGACCGACCTGGATGCCTCGCAGGGACAAGCGGTGTGAGGAGTCCGAGAAGATCGACGCAGGGGTGGGCTCAGCGCCCCGGAGGATCGTCGGTCTTCGGGGGGGGAACGTGCCAACCGGCAGAAGACACCTTGCGGGGCTCGTAGAACACGCATCCGTCAGGGCATGCGAAAGGCAGCGCCTGGTTCGCCTCCACGCGGCAGCGCTCGAGCTTGTCGCCACGTGCCGTCGTCTGCATGACGTAATGCCGACAATCGCTGTTCACGGCCATGGTCCATTGTGGCCCACCACGGTGCCCAGCGGGGCACGCCCGGCCGAACGCCTCGGCTAGCGTCAGGCACGTGGACAGTCCTGTTTCCACGCGGCAGCTGCTCCGCTGGAGCGAAAGCCTGGCCGCCATCGCCCGCACCGGGCTCGGATTCACCGAGAGTCTCTACGAGCGTGAGCGTTTCGAAGAGGTGCTCCACGTGGCCGCCGACATCGGCGTGGCGGCATCCGAGGGGGCGACCGGGGTCGAAGATGCCGGAGAGCTCGTGGAGGAGTGGCTGCGCGCCGTCGGGGAAGGAGTGCCCGGCTACGTCACCCCCAAGGTGGCCGTGGGGGCGGCCGTCGGCAACGACAAGGGGGAGCTCCTCCTGGTGAAGCGGGCCGACTCGGGCGTGTGGTTGTACCCGACGGGATGGGCCGATGTCGGCTACTCCGCCGCCGAGGTGGTCGTGAAGGAGGTGCTCGAGGAAACCGGGATCGAGGCCGAACCGCTGCGTCTCATCGCCGTGCTCGACGGCCTGCGACTCGGCTTCACTCGCGTGCCTCTGTACTCCCTGGTCTTCCATTGCCGGGCCGTGGGGGGGACGCTTCGGGCCCATCCCCTCGAGTGCGCCGACGTCGGTTGGTTCGCGGCCGACAAGCTCCCCCAGCCATTGGCCGGGTCCGAACGATGGGGCCCGCACGTGTTCGCGGCGCTGCGGGGCGAGCACCTCGACGTGCTGTTCGACCGTCCCCGCCAACCCATGTGGCGCGGCGAAGCCCCGACGGGCTGAACCCGCTCCCTCAGCCCTCGTCGAGGTCGGGCTCGCCCCGTCCTTCGCTGTCGAACCGGAATCCGACGCCGCGCACCGTGACCAGGTACTGCGGCGCGGCGGGATGGCGCTCGAGCTTGACCCGCAAGCGACGCACGTGCGTGTCGAGGGTGCGGGTATCGGCCAGATCTCTTCCCGACCACAGCCGGTCGATGAGCTCGTCGCGCGTGCGCACCTGACCCGGTGGCGACAACAACAGGGCCAGCAGGTCGAACTCCCGGCGCGACAGGTGGACGGGCCGCCCGCTCCGGGTCACCACGCGCCGGGCGAAATCCACCTGGATCGGGCCCGCGCTCACCACGTCGGATCGTGACGACTCCTCGGCGGGTGCGGGCGTCGGTCTCGAGAAAGTCGGCGGTGACACACGACGCAGCACGGCCTGGATGCGGGCCACCAGCTCGCGCAGGCGGTAGGGCTTGGTGACATAGTCCGCCGCGCCCAGCTCGAGCCCGAGCACCACGTCGATCTCGCTGTTGAGGGCGCTCACCATGATCACCGGCACGGGGGCGATGTCGCGCATGCGCCGGCACACCTCGGTGCCCGCCATGCCCGGGAGCAGCACGTCCAAGAGGACCAGATCAGGGAGATGGGCGGCGAAGCGCCGCAACCCGTCGGTGCCGTCGGCGGCCAGCTCGATCTCGTAGCCCTCCATGGACAGCCCGGCGTGCAACGCCTCGCGATAGGACTCGTCGTCCTCGACGATGAGGATCCGCACCCGGTCCCCGGCTTCGTGGTGATCGGTGCGAGTCGTGACGAGCTCGCTCACCCGGCACCCTTGCCGACCCGTTGGGGACGGTCAGGCGAGTGCCGCTGGGTCAACATGACGACCACCCGGGCCACGATGATGAGGACCAGGACGAGCAGGATGAGGAGCAACGCTGCGGCGTTGGCGCGCTGATGGAGGAAGGTGTTGGGTTGGTTGTAGTCGGTGATGACGTTGTAGGTCAGGAACCCGATGGGTGAGTCGTGGAGCCCGAACGTCGGTGTCTTCTCGTTGTACCCGACGGTGAGGAGCAGGGGTGCGGTCTCCCCCACGGAGATCGCAGCCGCGATGATGAGCCCGGTGGCGATGCCCGGGAGGGCGGGGCGCAGCACCAGCTTGCGCAGGAGGTAGCCGCTGCGCATCCCGAGGGCCTCGCCGCCTTCGCGATAGGCGGTGGGGACGTTGCGCAACGCCACCTCCGTCGTCTTGGTGACATAGGGCACGACGAGGACCGACACCACGATGATCCCCGCGTACAGCGAGTACCCCCAGTGCAACGATTCCACCAGGGCCACCAGGCCGACGTAGCCGAGCACGATGGAGGGCACCCCGGCCAGCACCTCCGAGGCGCCCCGCAGGATCTGACCCCGGCCTTCGCGTGCGTATTCGGCGAGGTAGACGCCACCGGCGATACCGACGGCACCGGCGAGGACCATGACGCCGACGACGATGACGAAGGTGCCTTCGATCGAGTTGAGCAGTCCCCCGCCGTTGCCGACGGGGTAGGTGGTGATCAGGCTGAGATGAAAATGCGCCAGGGCGCGATCAGCGACACCACCGACGATCCACACCACGGGAATGACCACCAGGGCCAGCGCCACCGCACACAGCACCCAGGTGAGGCGGTTGCGCGACCGACGGCGTCCGAGCCCGACAGAGCGCGGCGCCCGGGGGGCGACCGAGGCCGTGGTCATATCCCCCGCCCGACGGGCAGCGCCGTGGTCGCCACCCGGCGCACGAGGAGCCGGGCACCGACGTTCACGAGCACGGTGATGACGAGGAGCACGAGGCCGAGCTCGGCCAGCGAGCTGAGGGCGAGGCCACTGGCATCGGTCTGGGCGCCGTCGAGCTGGCTGATGATGGCCGCGGCGATGGTGTTGAAGGCGCTGTAGAAGGAGTGGACCTCGGCGCCGGTGAGCGAGCCGCACACCATGAGCACGGCGATCGTCTCTCCGAGGGCGCGTCCGAGACCGAGCACGCTGGCGCCGATCACCCCGGACCGCACCCAAGGGACGGTGACCGCACCCAGGGCTTCGGAATCGGTCATGCCCAGAGCCAGGGCTCCCTCCACCGTGGCCCGGGGGACCTGGCGCAGCAGGTCGCGCGTGGTGGCGGCGATGATGGGCAGGATCATGATGGCGAGGACGACCCCCACCGTGAACAGTCCCTGGCCACCCCCCGTCGGGCCCCGGAAGAAACGCAGCACGGGCACATCGGGGAGGTGGTTGGCCCACAGCGGGGCCACGTCGTGGGAAAGAAAGGGGCCCAGCGTGAAAAAGCCCCACAGGCCGTAGACGACGCTCGGGACCCCGGCGAGCACCTCGAGACAGAACCCGACCGCGCTCGACAACCGGGGAGGAAGCTTCTCGACCACGACGAGCGCGGTCCCGATGGCCACGGGCACGGCGAGGACGAGGGCGATGGCCGAGGACACGACGGTGCCGACGATGAAGGGGAGGGCCCCGTACGAGGCCTCGGGGGGATGCCTCACCCCGTTGGTGGTGACGATCGGGGCGTAGAGGCTTCCGATGTTCCACTGGGTGTGGGTGAAGAACCCGAACCCGTTGAACCGGATGGCGGGCCACGCCTTCCACGCCAGCACGCCGAGAATGGCCACCAGAGCCAGAAGCGGCAGGAAGGTCACCGCCCGCAGCCCGTAGGGCAGGACCCTCTCGGCCCGCCACCACGCCGTGGCCCGATTCGAGCGGTGCGCGCCCCCGCCCCCGCCGCCGGGCCTCCCGTCGCCTCCGCCGGCGCGTGTTCCCCCGCCCCCGCCCCGGGCCGGACCCGGGGTGGGCTCGACCGGTTCGGCGCTGGCCTCGGGGGCTGCGGTCTTGGTCAGGATCGAGAGGAGGGGACCCTCATCGGGGCCCCTCCTCTCGTCCTCGGCATCCCCGGCGTCCTCCGCCGTGGTGAGCCACGGTGCGGACATCGCTGACAGCTCTCGGTCCGCGACCCGCCGGTGCTAGCCGGTGACCTTGGCGATGAGGTTGGTGGCGATCGACACCACCGGGCTCGGCAGTGCCACGAAGTTGACCTGGTTGAGGAACGTCGATGCGTTGCCCCCGCTCGGGTCGATCGCCCATGCCAGAACGGCTTTCGTCGCCTGGGCCGCGGCGGCACTGGGCTGCGTGCTCGGCACGATGGCGTACTCGTAGTTGACGATCGGGTACCCGTCGGTGGCCGGGCCGAAGATCATCGACACCGCCCCGCTGGCCGGGGTGGAGCTCGTGAAGCTCGCCGCCGCCGCCGATATCGCGGCCTGGGTGGGCAGCTCGAAGTTCCCCGACTTGTTCTTGAGTGCCGCGTGGCCGAGCCCCGCCGCGGTCGCCTTGCTCAGGTAGCTGACGCCGATGTAGGCGATGCACCCGGGGTTGGCCTGACACGCCTGCACCATGCCCCCGTTGCCCATCGCCGCCACGGCGCCGGTCACCGTCGGCCATGCCACGGTGGTACCCGGTGGGATCGTCCACCCCGACGGGTCAGACGCCGCCAGGAACGAGCTGAACAAGAAGGTGTCACCGGAGCTGTCGGAGCGGTGGACCGTGATGATGGTGAGGTCGGGCAACGTCACGCCCGGGTTCAGCGCCGCGATCTTGGCGTCGTTCCACTTGGTGATCTTGCCCTCGTAGATGGCCGCGATGGTCGGCCCGTCGAGCTTCAGGTTGGCGGTCAGTCCCGGGATGTTGTAGTTGACCTGCTGCCCCGAGATGGCCAGCGGGATGTTCTCCAGCGTGGGGTACTGCTGCACCTCCGCGGGTGACAGGTAGGCGTCGGAGGCGCCGATGTTCACCGTGCCCGCCGCCGCCGAGGAGATTCCGGTGCCCGAGCCTGTCGACGCCGTGGTGATCGACACGGCCGGCCATTCCTTCTGGATCTGCGCCGTCCACAGGTTGAACAGGGGGTAGAGCAGGCTCGACCCGGTCTCCTGCAGGGCCACCGGGCTCGTGGGCCAGTTCTCGAGGCTCGACAGCGTGACGGCCGGTGCCGTCGTCGTGGTCGACGAGGCCTTCGTGGTGGCGGTGGTCGAGGGCGTCGAGCTGCACGCGGCGAGCACGACGGCCGACGCCGCCAGGACCGACAGCACGGCGACACCGCCGAGACGGCCGGCGCGGCGCTTTGGTGCACCAAGGGCCGGGGCCGAAGAGGGGCGCGTAGACATGACGGATGAAGCTCCTTTCGATTGGAACTACGAGATATCCGTGGGGGGAAATGGGTGGTGCCGACGGCGCACCTGCGCCGACAGCGTTCCGTCAGCGGGCGGTCATCCGATTCTCCCGCTTACATAGCTGACGGTCTCGGGCTCGTTGGGAGCCTCGAAGATCTGGTCGGTGTCACCGCACTCGACCAGGATGCCGTTGTAGAGGAACGCCGTGGTCTGTGCCACACGACGCGCCTGGGCGAGATTGTGGGTGACGATCACGATGGTGAGCTTCTCGGCCAGACGCCGGAGCAGCTCCTCCACCATCTCGGTGGTGACGGGGTCGAGCGACGAGGTCGGCTCGTCGAGGAGCAGCACGTCGGGCTCGACGGCGAGGGCGCGCGCCAGGCAGAGCAACTGCTGTTGTCCCCCCGACAGGCGGAACGGGGAGTCGCCCTGGCGGTCCGCCACCGCCGACCACAGGCCGACCTCTCTGAGGACCCGCTCGGCGATGTCGCTGTGCTCGCCGCGCGGGGCCATGCGGTGCGCTCGCACCCCGGCGACCACATTGTCCCGGATCGACATCGGGAAGGGGTTCGGACGCTGGAAGACCATGCCCACCCGCCGGCGCAACACCAGGACGTCCATGTCGCGCCCGGTGATCTCCATCCCGTCGAGCTCGATGGTCCCCGTCCGCCAGTAGCCGCGGACGTTGTCGTTCATGCGGTTGAGCGACCGTAAGAAGGTGGACTTGCCACACCCGGTGGGCCCGATGAGGGCCGTGATCGTCTGCGGCGAGAACGAGAGCCCGATCCCACTCAGGACCTTCTTGGTGCCGAAGCCCACGCCGACGTCCCGGGCCTCCATGATCGGGCTGTCGAGGACCCCGACCGAGGTGTGGGTGGGAGCTTTCTCGAACGAGGTCTGGGACTCCATGAGCGCCTCGCTCGAGGGGCTCGAGGAGCTCCCCGAGCCGTGGTTCCCGCCGTAGGAACCCGAGGTTGATGTCATCGAGGCTCAAGGTACAAGCGGAAGGTGAACGATCCGCGAACAAATGGCATCCCGACGGTGATCGTTAGGTGAACTCCGAGGGCCCCCCGTGGCGCCGGCGGTGCGCCATGGCCTTGGCCGCCCCCCAGGCGATGGCGGGCTCGCCCAGCTCGGGGTCCATGGCGGCCAACGACGCCGGGGTGAGCCCGTAGGGGTCGTCGGGAAAGCGCTCGGACACGAAGGGGTCCCTGGGCACCGGGGGGACGCCGGCGGCCCGCAGCACCTCCGTCGGGTACGAGACCGCCCGGCGGACCACAGCCAGCGGGGTCGAGCGCTGGGCGTCCACATCCGCGGCCAGGAGCGCCGGCAGGGTGGCGGCGACCTCCTGCTGGGCGCGGCCCCCCGCCGCGGCGGCCCCGGCCATGACCTGGTCGCGCCGGGGCACCGCCGGAGGGAGCCGGCTCTCCACGCAGCGCGCCACCCAGGCGGGCACCGCCGCGATCACGCGCCGGGCGAGGTCCGCGCCCAGTTCGGCCAGCACCTCGTCGGGACCGGGACCTGCGACCACGACGCGCCGGTCAGCTCTCGACGAGATCTCCGAGGAGGTCGACGCGCACCCCCTGGTCCCGCAACCAGGCCAGGGCGCCCTCGACCTTGGAGGGCTCTCCCTCGAGCTCGCACACGATCCAACCCTCGTGCTCGTCGACGTTGGCCCGCCGGATGTTGGGCTCGACACCGTGGTCGCGTGCCAGCTGGGCGATGAACGGTTGCCGCACCAGATCTTCGGGGAAGGTGAGCTTCACCCGCACGTCGATCATGGCGTGACCGGGGTGGCGTCGGGACCGACGCCGCCGTCGTGTCGGGCGCCGGTGAGGGCCAGGTTGAGGTTGCCCGATCGGAAGCCCTCGAGGTCGAGGGTCACGTAGCGGTACCCGGCGCCGCGCACCGCGGCGACGACGTCGTCACGGCGCGCCACCGCACCCTCGAGGTCACCGGCGGGGAGCTCGATGCGCGCCAGGTCGCCGTAGTGACGCACGCGCAGTTGCCCGAACCCGAGCGCCCGCAACGCCGACTCGGCCGCCGCCACGGTGTTGAGCGTTCCCAACGTCACCGGCGTGCCGTAGGGCAGGCGCGACGCCAGACACGCCGCCGCCGGCTTGTCCCACGTCCGCAGGCCCAGCTGTCGGGAGACCGAACGCACGTCGTCTTTGGTCAGGCCCGCCGAGACCAGCGGGAAGCGCGCCCCGCGCTCGGCGGCGGCGCGCTGTCCGGGGCGATGGTCCCCGAGGTCGTCGAGGTTCACCCCCAAGAGCACGACCGCCGACTCCGCCTCGGCCCAGGGGGTGAGGGCCGCGAGGAGGCTGGCCTTGCAGTGGTAACACCGGTCCCCGTCGTTGACCGAGTACCGCGGGTCATCGAGCTCCTCGGTCGACACCGTGCGCCACCGCAGATCCCATTCCCCGGCCAGGGCCCGGCAGTCGGCGAGCTCCTCGGGTGCCAACGAGGGCGACACGGCGGTGACACACAGCACGCGGTCGGGCCCGAGGACCTCGGTCGCCACCCAGGCCACCAGAGCGGAGTCCGCACCTCCGCTGAAGGCGACGACCGCCCGTCCGACACATTCGATCTCGGCCCGCAGGGCATCGAGCTTGGGGGCGAGCGGTCCCTCCTCGGGCCAGGCGCCGGCGACGCCGCTAGAGGACACTGTCGAGCACGTCCTCGATCTCGCCCACCATGCCCGTCCAGAAGGGCCCGAACTCCGCATAGTGCGCCGAGGCCTCGTCGAAGCGCATCTCGTACACACACGCCTTCAGGTCGTCGGGGTGCACACCGAACAACGTGACACCCCATTCCCAGTCGTCGAGCCCCGTCGACCCTGTGATCAGTTGCAGGATCCGACCTCGAAACGTACGACCCACCGCACCGTGGCCGAGCATGAGCGCCTTGCGGGCCTCGAACTCCAACGCGTACCAGTTGTGATCCGCAGCACGCCGCTTGGACATCGGATAGAAGCAGAACGCCGGCTTGTCGGGCGGGGGAAGGTCGGGGTAGAGCCGCGCCTGCTTCATCTCCTCGGGGATGCCCTCGGCATACTCCGAGACCTCGGTGAGCGAGACGTAGGAGCCCGTCGCCTCGAGGCCCGCCGCCGACAGGGCCGACTGCAGGGCCCGCAGCCGCCACATGTCGGGCCCCAGAGCCATCACGCCGACGTCTGCTTTGTGCCCGAGGAGGGCGACGGTCACCACCTGGTCGCCGTCGCCCCGTGCCGTCTTGACGGCGCGCACCACCGCCTGCGCGTCGACGGCCGGGCCCGCCGCGAAGAAGAGGTGGAGCACCCCCCATCCCACAGACGGGGTGACGGGGTGCTGCGCCGGTCGGCTCGGGGGCGATGCCACGAGGACCAGTGTAGGAAAACGTCAGGGGGCGCCCATGGGGCGCCCCCTGACCACAGCTCACTGCTCTCGGGGACGGGTACGAAGACCCGCCTCCGGGATCGAAAAAGAAGGTGAGACGGACTAGAAGTCGTCCATCCCGCCGCCCGGCATGGCCGGAGCGCCGTCTTTTTCTGGCTTGTCCACGATGACGGCCTCGGTGGTGAGGAAGAGCGCGGCGATCGAGGCCGCGTTCTGCAGTGCGGACCGGGTCACCTTGACGGCGTCGATAACGCCCGCCGCGAACAGGTCCTCGTACTCACCGGTGGCCGCGTTGAGGCCCTCGGCGGGCTTCTTCAGGTTGCGGACCTTCTCGACCACGACGCCACCCTCGAGGCCGGCGTTCACCGCGATCTGCTTCAACGGCTCCTCCACCGCCCGGGACACCATGCGGCACCCGGTGGCCTCGTCGCCCTCGAGCTTCTCGGCGCGGTCGAGGATCTGGGCCTGGGACCGGAGCAGGGCGACCCCACCACCGGGCACCACGCCCTCCTCGATGGCCGCCTTGGTCGTCGACACGGCGTCCTCGATGCGGTGCTTCTTCTCCTTGAGCTCGACCTCGGTGGCGGCCCCCACCTTGATGACCGCCACACCACCCGACAGCTTGGCCAGGCGCTCCTGGAGCTTCTCGCGGTCGTAGTCGGAGTCGGTGTTCTCGATCTCGGCCTTGATCTGGTTGATCCGGCCCTTGATCTCGGTGTCGTCCCCGGCCCCCTCGACGAGGGTCGTCTCGTCCTTGGTGACGACGACCTTGCGGCCCCGCCCCAGCATGTCGAGCCCGACGTTCTCGAGCTTGAGGCCCACCTCTTCGGTGATGACCTGGCCGCCGGTGAGGATGGCCATGTCCTGGAGCATCGCCTTGCGGCGCTCGCCGAAGCCCGGTGCCTTCACGGCCACCGACTTGAACGTGCCCCGGATCTTGTTGACCACGAGCGTGGCCAAGGCCTCGCCTTCCACGTCCTCGGACACGATGACCAGCGCCTTGCCCGTCTGCATGACCTTCTCGAGCACCGGCAGGAGGTCGCGTACCGCCGAGATCTTGCTGGCCACGAAGAGCAGGTAGGGGTCCTCGAGGACGGCCTCCATGCGCTCGGGGTCGGTGACGAAGCGGAGATCGCCGCGACCTGGGCGATCTGGCCCTTGGACTCGGTCTCTTTGGCCTGGGCCTTGAGCGACTCGACCGCGGCCTCGACCGCAGCCTCGATGCCACGCTTGAGCGACATGGGGTTGGCCCCGGCGGCCACGTTGCGCAGGCCCTCGTGGACCATGGCCCAGGCCAGGACCGTGGCGGTGGTGGTGCCGTCACCGGCGACGTCGTCGGTCTTCTTGGCCACCTCTTTCACCAGCTCGGCACCGACCTTCTCCCACGGGTCCTCGAGGTCGATCTCCTTGGCGATGGACACGCCGTCGTTGGTGATCGTCGGCGCTCCCCACTTCTTCTCGAGCACGACGTTGCGGCCCTTCGGGCCGAGGGTGACGCGTACGGCGTCGGCGAGCTTGTTCATGCCGTTCTCGAGGGCCCGGCGGGCCTCCTCGTCGAAGGCGATCAGCTTGGGCATGGCGTGGTTTCCTCCGTGGGTTTCTCTACCGGTGTGGTCGGCGGGGCCGGGGAGCGCCGCTCCCGGCGAGCGCCCCGTGCGACAGTTAGCACTCTAGCGCCTCGAGTGCTAAGTGCAAACCCCGCCGGGGACCGGGGGGAACCGAGGAGAAGGAGGAGACCTCGGGTGGACGCGCTCAGCCGCCGGCGACGGCGGGGACGATCGACAGGGTCTGGCCCTGCACCACGGGGGTGTCGAGGCCCTCGAGGAAGCGCACGTCCTCGTCGGCGAGGAACACGTTCACGAACCTCCGCAGGGAGCCGCCCTCGTCGAAGAGCCGGTCGCCGAACCCCGGGTGCGAGGCGTCGAGCGCCTTCAGCACCTCCCCGACGGTGGAACCGTCGACGGTCACCTGCGCCGCGCCCCCGGTGAGGGTCCTGAGCTGGGCGGGGACCCGCACCGTGACGCTCATGGCCGGCCCCCCTCGAGGTCGGCGTCGATGGCGACCGCCTCGTGGAACGCCTCCAGGGTGGGCTCGATGGTGGCCGTCGGGCCCGCCGTGTCCACCAGGGCTTCCACGGTCTTGAGGCCGTGGCCCGTCACGTACGCCACCACCCGCTCGTCGCGGCGGACCACCCCCTGGGCGGCCAGCTTGGCCAGCGTGGCGATGGTGACCCCCCCGGCCGTCTCGGCGAAGATCCCCTCGGTCCGGGCCAGGAGGCGGATCCCGTCGAGGATCTCGTCGTCGGTCACCGCCGCCAAGGCCCCACCGCTGGTGCGGACCGTCTCGAGCGCATACCAGCCGTCGGCGGGGTTGCCGATGGCGAGGGACTTGGCGATGGTGTGGGGCTTGACGGGCCTGATGGCGTCGGTGCCTTCGGCGAACGCCGTCGCCACCGGCGAGCAGCCCTCGGCCTGGGCACCCGACACCCGGACGTGGGGCTCCTCGTCGAGCAGGCCCACGGCGTGGAGCTCGGCGAACCCCTTGGCCACCTTGGTGAGCTGGCTGCCCGACCCCACCGGCACGATGACGTGGTCCGGAGCCTCCCACCCCAGTTGCTCGGCGACTTCGAAGGCCAGGGTCTTGGACCCCTCGGCGTAGTACGTCCGCACGTTGACGTTCACGAACGCCCACGAGGGGAGCTCGCTGGTGAGCTCGGCGCACAGCCGGTTGACGTCGTCGTAGGTGCCCTCCACCGCCACCACGTGCCCGCCGTACACCGCGGTGGTCACGATCTTGGCCACCTCGAGATCACGGGGGATGAACACCACCGACACCATCCCGGCGCGCGCCGCGTGGGCCGCCACCGAGTTGGCCAGGTTGCCCGTGGACGCGCACGCCGCCACCTTGAACCCCAGTTGGCGCGCCTTGGTCAACGCCACCGACACGACGCGGTCCTTGAACGAGCCCGTGGGGTTGGCGGTGTCGTCCTTGATCCACAGCTCGCCCAGCCCGAGCTCCGCCGCCAGGCGGTCGGCGCGCACCAACGGGGTGCAGCCCGTGCCGAGGTCGATCGGCTCGGGGTCCGACACCGGGAGCAGGGGGGCATAGCGCCAGATGGTCTGGGGCCCGGCCGCGATGCGCTCCCGGGTGACAGCGCCGCGCAGGGCCTCGTAGTCGTAGGCGACCTCGAGGGGGCCGAAGCAGTAGTCACAGACATGCAGCGCTTCGGCCGGATAGGCCCGCGCACATTCCCGACAACGAAGCCCGGTGACAAAGTCCACGAAACACCTCCACATCGGTCGGGCATTGGCACCTGGCGCCCGCCGAAATGACGGTGTCACTGGTTGCCGCGGCGTCACAGGGCCCGTCCCTCAGCCGCTCTGGATGGTGACTCCATGGTGGACGAAACCGACCACCCGCGTCAATGGAGGGGGTGCGGGTGCTGGGCGACCCCGCCATGAGGGATGATCGGATGGTGCGATCGCCACCTGACCAGGCACGCTCGGCCCCCCTCCGCTGCTTCGACCACCACGACTTCGAGGTGACGGCCCTCGCCGCGGCCCGGGCCGGGCGGCGCGTGGCGGTGTGCCTGCCGGCCCGCAACGAGGCCCTCACCCTGGGCCCCATCGTGTCGGCCGTCCGCACCACGCTGACCGCGGCGGGCGGGGGCGTCGACCTCGTCGACGACATCGTGGTGGTCGACGACGGGTCCCACGACGCCACCGCGGCGGTGGCCCGCCGGGCCGGGGCCCGGGTCATCTCGGCCCGGGACCCCGAGGGTGGCAAGGGCCAGGCCATGGCGGTGGCCCTCGACGAGACCGATGCCGAGCTCCTGGTCTTCCTCGACGCCGACGTCGAGAATTTCAGCCCCCACTACGTGACCGGCCTCCTCGGCCCCCTACTCGTGGACCCCTCGCCCGGAGACCCGGACGTGGCGCTCGTGAAGGGTTTCTACGAGCGTCCCCTGCACGGGGAGAAGGGGGCGGGCGGGCGCGTCACCGAGCTCCTGGCCCGGCCGGTGATCGACCTCCTCTTCCCCCATCTCTCCGCCGTGCGCCAGCCCCTGGCGGGCGAGACCGCGGCGCCCCGCACCGTCCTCGACAAGACCGGCTTCGCCCCGGGCTACGGGGTGGAGCTGGCGCTGCTCATCGACGTGGCCGAGCAGTTCGGCATCGACCAGGTGGCCCAGGTGGACCTGGGCCTGCGCATCCACCGCAACCGGCCCCTCTCCGAGCTCCGCCCCCAGGCCACCGACGTCCTGGGCGCCGCCCTGCGGCGAGCGGGGGTCCTCCCCAGGCCCGATCCCCGGTCCTGAGAACCCGAACCCTCTAGGCGCGGGCGCCCGAGACCGACGCGACCGCGGTGTCCACCCCCGCCCCGAGGACCGCCGCATGGAGGACAGCGGCGTCGGGCTCGACGACGGTGGCGGCGGCAAGAGTGCGCCGGCGGCGGGGCAGCACCAACGCCACGACGGCGCCCACCCCCACCACGGCGACGCCGACCCACACCGCCGGCAGGAGCCCGGCCACGTAGGCGCCACCGCTCGAGTAGCCGCCCCGAGCCGAGAACACCGCGCCCAGCACGGCGATCCCCAGGACGCCGCCGACCTCTCTGAAGGCGGAGTTGGCGCCCGACGCCACCCCCTCTTGCTCGGGCCGCACCGACGACAGCACCACCGAGGCCAGCGGGACGAAGAACAGCGCCATCCCCACGCCCGACACCACGAACGGCAACCACACCCGGGCGTAGCTCACCGTGGGCGAGATCTCGAGCGCGAGCCAGGCCAAGCCGCCCGCTTGGAGCATCAGGCCGGCGCTCAACACCGGCCTCCCGCCGAAGCGCTGCGCCAGGGCGGCGGCGAGCGGCGCCACCAGCATGGGCATGCCCGTCCAGGGCAGGACGCGCAGTCCGGCGCCGAAGGGCGAGTAGTGCTGGACGACCTGGAGGAACTGCGACAGGAAGAAGATGGAGCCGAACATGCCGAAGCTCATGAACAGCGCCACCCCGTTCACCGCCGAGAACGAGCGGCTCCGGAACAGGCGCATCGGCAACATGGGATGGGTCGACCGTCGCTCCCACGCCACGAAGCCGGCCAGGCCGAGCACCCCGGCCGCGAACGACGCCACCACGCCCAGGCTCGTCCATCCGTGCTCGTTGGCCCGGACCAGCCCCAGCACGACACCGAGAAGGCCGCCGCTGGCGAGCACGACCCCGCCGAGGTCGAGGGGTTGGCGCGGGCCCCGGGACTCCGCCAACCGCCACCGCGCCAAGATCGCCAGCACGATCCCGGTGGGCACGTTGATCCAGAAGATCGACTGCCACGACCATCCGCTCGTCACCGCACCACCCACGAGGGGGCCGGCCGCCACCGCCACGCCACCGATGGCACCCCACACGCCGAGCGCCTGGTTCCTGCGCTCGGGCCGCACCGCGGCGGACAACAACGTGAGCGAGAGGGGCATGATGAGGGCGCCCCCCGCACCCTGCACGGCGCGGGCGGTGACGAGCCAGCCCACCGACGGAGACAGCGCGGCGGCGGCCGAGGCGCCGGTGAAGACCACCAACCCGAGAAGGAACATCCGGCGACGGCCGAACCGGTCGCCGAGGGCGGCCCCGGTCAGCAACAGCACGGCGAAGGTGAGCGTGTAGGCGTTGACCGTCCACTCGAGGCCGGCCAGGCCGGCGTGGAGGTGGCGGCGGATCACGGGGAGGGCGGTGGTGACCACCAGGTTGTCGAGGGTGGCCATGAACAGCGCCAGCGAGGTGATCACCACCGCCCACGCCGCGGCGTTCCGCCTCGTCCCGGATTCAACTAGTGATTGATTACTACCTATTTCGGGCACGATGCGCTCCTCTCGGGAAGACCAGGGGTCAGGGGTCAGGGGTCGTCTTGGCGGAAAAGAACCGTTCGGGGTCGGGCTGACAGGCCCGCACCCAGGACTCGTCCAGGGCGGCGGCGTCCACGGCGGCCATCACGTTGAGGAGCATCCCCTGGGCGAAGAAGGCCCGGAGGTCCTCGTCGGGGAGGCCGGTCAACTCTCCGGCGACCGTCCACAGGTGCCGGAGTCCCTCCCGGGCCGCCCGCCGCACCTCCTCGTCCTCGGAGGCGGCGAAGGCATGGAGCTGCACCAGGAGCAGGTCGCGCTCGCCCAGCAGCTCCTTGTAGGCCTCGCCCATGGCCATCATGGCGTCGACACCCGACAGGCCGTCGGCCGCCTCTCTGAAGGCCGACTCGATGCGGGCGTGCATGAGCCCCATGGTGGCGATGAACAGGTCCCGCTTGGTGCCGAACAACCGGAAGAGATAGGGCTGGGAGATCCCGGCCGCCACCGCGATGGCGTCGGTGGAGGTCCCGGCGTACCCGCCCTTGGCGAACTCGGCCATCGCCGCCCGCAACACCGAGGTCCGGCGCTCGTCGGCGGTGTGGCGCACCGCCCCGGCCGCTCGTGGTGGAGTCATCGGGGATTAAGTTAGTGGTCACTCACTTCATTGTCAAGACGTCGGGTCGTGGGCCGCCCGGTCCGAGCCGAAGAGCTCCCCCAGGGCGACGTCCACCAGCTCCTCCACACAGCCGGTGGGATCGCCCAGCGCCCGGGCCTCGCCGAAGCGGTCGGTGAGGCTCCGAACCTGCACCCCGGGGACGCTCCCGGAGCCGTCGGCGTCGGGCCCGGTCCCGCCGGGGCCCACGGCACCGGGCACGACCAGCACCGGCACCCCGGCGTCCCGGGCGGCCCGCACGACCTCGCCCACCACCTTCCCGGACCACGAGGAGGCGTCGAGGCGCCCCTCGCCGGTGACCACCACGTCGGCGCGGCCCAGGCGATCGGAGAACCCCACGGCCTGGGCCACGACGCCGAAGCCGGGCACCAACCGTGCCCCCAACGCGGCCAGCCCTCCGGCCAGCCCGCCGGCGGCCCCGCCCCCGGGGAGGGTGGTGACGTCCACGCCGTACCGGGCCCGAAGATCGCCGGCCATGACGACCAACCGGTCGGTGAGCTCGACGACCTGGGCCGGGGTGGCCCCCTTCTGGGGCCCGAACACCTCGGCGGCGGCCACGAAACGGGTGTCCACGTCACAGGCCACCACCACCTCCACCGCGCCCAGCCCCCCGGCCTGCTCGATCGCCTCCAGGGCTCCCCGGCCGCCGTCGGTGGTGGCCGAGCCCCCCACCCCCACGAGGACGCGCGCCGCCCCGGCCGCCGCGGCGGCGAGGAGGAGCTCCCCGGTGCCCCGGGTGGTGGCCCCCAGCGGATCGTTGCCGGCAGAGCCCCCCGCCAGGGGCAGCCCCGACGCCGCCGCCGATTCCACCACCGCCACCTTGTCGGCCAGCCAGAAGCGGGCGACCACCGGCGTCCCCAGGGGCCCGGTGACCACGGCGTCGTGCCAGGCGCCGGGGGGCGGGCCCCCGGGCGGCGCGGGAACCGCGGCGAGGACCTCGGCGAAGCCCTCCCCACCGTCGGACAGCGGGCACAGGTCGCCGTCCCAGCCCGCCCTCCGGGCCCCCGCCGCCATGGCAGTCGCCACCGCCGGCGCCCCGGCGGTGCCCTTGAAGGCGTCGGGGGCGAGCAGGGCACGGCGCGGGACGGGGGCGGGCACCGGTCCATGGTGGCTCGTCGGCGTGGGATCTGCACCCGGGGGGTAGGGTCGTCCCGGTATGGGAAGGGGCGGTTGCTGTTGAAGGCGGACCTGGTCATCGCCTCGAACCGGGGACCACTGTCGTTCGCCCTGGACCACGAGGGACGGCCCGTCCCCGCCGGCTCGGCGGGCGGGCTCGCCGCCGCGCTGCACCCCCAGCTCGAGGGGAGCGGGGCCACGTGGGTGGCCTGTGCGATGTCCGACGCCGATCGCATGGCCACCTCCGAGGGGCTCATGACCGAGCGGGGGCTGCACCTGGTCACGGTGCAGCCCGACAAGGACACCTACCGCATGGCGTACGACGTGGTGTCGAACTCGACGCTGTGGTTCTTGCACCACCACCTCTTCGACCTGGCCCGGCGGCCCCGGTTCGACCACCACTGGGCCCGGGCCTGGGAGGCCTATCGCGAGTTCAACGAGCTGTTCGCGGCGGTGGTGGACGCGGCCGCCGCGGACGGGGCCACCGTGCTCGTCCAGGACTACCACCTCAGCCTCCTGCCCGGCGTGCTGGCCGAGAAGCGACCCGACCTCCACACCGTCCACTTCACCCACACCCCCTTCGCCAGCGCCGACACGCTGCGCGTCCTGCCCTCGGCGGTGGCCCGGGAGGTCCTCGAGGGCATGGCGGGGGCCACGGCGGTGGGGTTCCACACGACGCGGTGGGAGCAGTGCTTCCGCGACTGCTGCGAGGACATGGGCGTCGACCTTCCCCGCACCTTCGTGTCGCCGCTCACGCCGGACTCCGAGTACCTGACCGAACGGGCCGCCTCGCCCGAGTGCAGGGCGGCGGGTGAGCGACTCGACGAGCTGTTGCGGGGTCGGCGCATGGTGCTGCGCGTGGACCGGATCGAGCCCGCCAAGAACCTGCTGCGGGGGTTCTGGGCCTTCGACGAGATGCTCCGCCTGCGGCCCGACCTGCGCGGCGGTGTGGTGCTCCTGGCGCTGGCCTATGCGTCACGGTCGAGTCTGCCCGAGTACCTCGCCTACGGCGCCGAGGTCGAGCAGACGGCGCGGCGGGTCAACGACGTGTGGGGCACCGACGACTGGGCCCCCATCATCCTCGACGTGGCCGACGACCCGGGGAGGTCGATCGCGGCGTTGATGCGCTACGACGTCTTACTCGTGAACCCGCTGCGCGACGGGCTCAACCTCGTGGCCAAGGAGGGCCCCATCGTCAACGCCACCGACGGGGTCCTGGCCCTGTCGCGAGAGGCCGGCGCCTTCGCCGAACTGCACCGCGAAGCCCTCGAGATCAACCCCTTCGACGTGACCGGGACCGCCCGGGTGCTGCTCCAGGCCCTCGACATGGCACCCGCCGAGCGAGCCCGGCGCGCCCAGGCGCTGCTGGCCCTGGTGTCCAGACGCCATCCCGGGGACTGGCTCGCCGATCAGCTGGCGGCGGTCGTCGCGCTCTGACCCGTCGACCGGGCGCCGCGCCGGCGGCGTCACCCGGTGGCGCGGGCCGCGGTGGCCAGCATGGTGAACAGGTCGAGCGCCTCGGCCGGCCCCTGGACCACGACGTCGGCCGCGGCCACGAGGTCGGGGGGCGTCTCCTCGTCGGCCACCGCCACCCGCACGGCGCGTGTGCCGCGCACCGCCAGGCGGTCGAGCGCGGCGAAGGCCGCCAGGTCGCCGGCATCGTCGCCGGCGAAGCACGCCGCCGCGCTGCCGCGCGCCACCCGCTCCACCACCGCCCCCTTGTCGATGCCGACGGGAGGCCGGAACTCGACCGCCATCCGACCGGGTTGGCGGATGAGCCCGGTGCGTTGCGACCACGTGCGGGCGAAGTCGAGCGCCCGAGCACCGACCTCGGGGGCCTGGCGCCAGTGCACGGTGACCGAGACGCCCTTGTCCTCGATGCCCACCGCCTCGCGGGCGAACTCGGCCCGGGCGGCCTCCACCACCCGCGCCACCTCGCCGCGCCACGGCTCGGCCTCGGGGGCCCGCCGCAGCCGGCCGTCCTCGATCCACTCGAGCCCGTAGGCGCCGAACAGCTGCACGGCCGGGCCCGCGGCCACCAGGCGTTGGGCCAGGAACGCCACCGGCCGGCCCGACACCACGGCCACCAGCGCGAACCGTTGGGCCAGGGCGGCGAGCACGCCGGGCGCCTCGGGCAGGGGGTAGGCCGAGGCCGGGTCGTCCACGATGGGCGCCAGCGTCCCGTCGAAATCGGTCAGCACGGCGCTGGCGGCGGGGTCCTCGAGGAGCACCCCCAACGGCCCCAGGGCCTCGAGGTGGCGGGCCGCACCGGCGTGGCCCCGAGCACCCAGAGCGGCGTCCTCTTCCATGGGCGCCCTGGCGCCCGTCAGTCGGTCGGGGCGCTCGTGGACGAGGTGGTGGACCCCGGCGCCAACCGGGCGAGATCCGGGCCGGTGATCACGACGACGTTGGCGCCGGTGGTGCTCGGCACCGGAGCCACCGCCCCGGTGGGCTGGACCGTGGCGGCGGACAAGCCGAGCGCCTCGATGACCGACGTGGCCGAGCTCGACGGGCCCGAGACCGCGTACACCTGGGTCCGTGTCACCTTGGTCGTGGAGTTCGTCGGCGCCAAGGTGAGGAAGCCGCGCGACCGGAGGTAGGTGCTCGTGCCCGCGGCCAGGGCGGTGATGCTCGTCCCGTTGGCCACCAGGACATGCACCGACGACGCCCCCGGGACGATGGTGGCCAGCGAGGTCGTGGTGGACCCGGTCCGCGGCGCCGTCGTCGGCGGCGTGGACGAGGACGGGGTGGACGCCGCCGCGGTCTTCACCTCGAGGGGAGCCCGGGTGGCCGACGGCATCAGCAACACGCCGATGATGACCGCCACGATGACCACACCCACACCACGCAGATATCCCGACGGCGCCGCCCCCGGCGGGTCGCGATCTGTCCCTCCGCCGCCATGACCCGACCCCGGCCCACCCGGGCCCGGGTACTCGAGGTCGTCGTCGCGGTCGCTCATCGCCGGGGATTGTGGGGGGCGGCGGTGGTCTCGAACCGGCCCCGACGTTGGTCGAGCCGGCGACGTCGGAGGCGGCGGACGACGAGTGGCGCGTGCTCGAGCGCGTCACCGGTGTCGACGAGCTCCGCCAAGCGGCGGTAATACCGGGTGGGCGACATGCCCAGGCGACGGCGGATGCCGGATGCCTTGGCTTCGGGCCGGGTCCACCACGATTCCTCGAAGTCGAGGATCTGGAGGTCCTGCTCAGTCAATCCCATCGCGGGGTCAAGCCTGCCAATGCACCGCGCGCGAAGCAAGGATCCTCGGGTTCGCGCCCTGTCGTGCCTGGGAACGGACAAGACCGGCGGTAGCGTGGCGTGCAAGCCGGTGTGGCGCAGCTGGAAGCGCAGACGATTTGTAATCGTCAGGTCGTGGGTTCGAGTCCCACCACCGGCTCCGAGCGCGCCACACCTCACCTGTCGTGTCGGCGCGCGCGCACCGGTCGGCGTCCTCATCGGCGGGCGGCGAGCCGGTCGAGTTGAGCGCGCAGGGCCGTCGCGGTGTGCGGCGCGGCCCACTCCCGGCCGACGACGCCGTCGAGCACCGCGGCGTCGGTCGCCATGCGCTCGAGGGCGGGACGACGGAGCTGCTCCTTGGCGAGGCGGTACGCGACCGGCGCCCGGGCGCCGAGCTCGGTGGCGAGCGCGGTGGACCGCTCGAGCACGGCGGCGGCGGGGTGCACCTCGTGCACCAGGCCCAGGGCCAGAGCCTCGGGGGCGTCGAGCAACCGCCCGCTGTAGACGAGGTCCTCGGTACGCGCCCCACAGGCGTGACGCAGGATCTCGAGCGCGGCCACAGGGAACGGGACGCCGACCACGAGCTCGCTGGCGCCGATGCGGGCGCCGTCGGCCATCACCCGCCGGTCACAGGCACAGGCGAGGATGCAACCGCCGGCCACCGCGGCGCCGTTGACCGCCGCCACCGTGGGCTTGGGGAAACCGAACAGGGCGGCGAGGGCGCGGCCGAGGCTCGCCACGAGGCGCTCGGCATACTCCGGGCCGTCGTCGACGACGCGGCGGAGATCGACCCCGGCCGAGAAGACGCGGCCCGCACCGGTGAGCACCACGGCACCGACACCGGTGTCCCGGGCCAGAGACCCGAGGGTGGCTTCGAGCTCCTCGAGCAATTCGACGTCGATGGCGTTGACCTTGCCCCGCGTCAGTTCGACCGCAGCCACCGATCCTTCGCGCCTGACCCCCACCGCCGTACCGGTCACCAGGGCCCACCCTTCGCTCGAGGCAGATGATCGCGCAGCGGCGCTACCGCTTGTCACCCCGGTCCGGGGCGACCCGACGTCGGGCCAGCTCGAAGCAGGCCACGGCGCCCGCCGCGGCCACGTTCAGGCTGCCCAGGGCACCCATCTGGGGGATGGCGGCCAGAATCGAACACCGCCGCGCCGTGAGGGCCGCCAGGCCCCGGCCCTCGGCCCCCATCACGAGGGCCACCGCCACCGGGGCCCCGGGCGCCCCGATGGACAGATCGAAGAGCGACGTCGGCGCATCGGCGTCGAGCCCGACGCTCGTGACCCCGAGATCCTCCAGGCGACGCAACGCGCTCGGGATCCCCGGGACCACCGCCATGTCGAGGTGCTCGATGGCACCCGCCGCCACCTTGGCGACCGTTGGCGTCACATGCACGGCGCGATGGCGCGCCAGCACCACCCCCGTCACCCCCGCGCACTCCGCGCTGCGCAACAGGGCGCCGACGTTGTGAGGATCGGTCACGCCGTCGAGGACGAGCAGGAACGGCGTCAGCGCGCCGCGCACCTCGCACAACGCGTCGAGCGCGACCTCCTCGAGGGGCCGGGCCCGGGCCAACACACCCTGGGGGGCGTCGGTGCGCGCGGCGCGTTCGAGCTTGGTGCGGGGAACGAGCACCAGCCGGACGCGTCGACTCGTCGCCAGCCGTTCGATCTCGTCGATCTGGGGTGACGGGTCGAGGTCCTCGGCGATCCAGATCTCCCGCACCGGACGGCGCCCGGCGACGAGCAGCTCGCGCACGGCGTGACGGCCCTCGACCTGCTCCCCACCCAAGCCGTGCTGGGCGCGCCCCGCGGGCCGCCCCCCCGGGCCGCCCGCCCCCTCGGCGCTGGTCCGTCGGGCGGTGCCGCCGCGTCCGGTCGTGGCGCCGCGTCCGGTCGTGGCGCCGCGTCCCGTCGAGCGTCCGGTCGCCTTGCTCCGTCGGGTGGCGTCGGCGCGCCCCGACGACTGGGCGCGGCCCTGGGTGGTGCGGCGCCCCTTGGCGTGGCCGCCATCGGAGGTCGGACCGCGCCGGCGACGCGGGGGGCCGGTCACGCCACGCCGGCGAGGAGGACGACCGCCAAGCAGGCGATGCCCTCGACCCGACCGAGCGCCCCCAGACCTTCGGCCCGCTTGGCCTTCACGCTCACGGGGGCGCCGAGCAGATCCGCCAGGCGCCGCGCCATCTCGTCGGTGTGATCCGCCAGCCGGGGACGCTCACACACGACGGTGCAATCGGCGTTCACGAGCGTCAACCCGTGCCCCTCCACCATCGACGACACCCGCGCCAACAGCTCCATGGAGTCGGCCCCGGCCCAGGTGGGGTCGGCGGCCGGGAAATGGCGACCGAGGTCGCCGAGGCCCGCCGCCCCGAGCAGGGCCTCGGCCACGGCGTGGGCCAGGACGTCGGCGTCGCTGTGCCCGGCGAGCCCTGGCGCGCCGGGGACCGCCACACCTCCGAGGACGAGGGGGCGTCCCGGATCCCCCGAAAACCGGTGCACGTCGAATCCCTGCCCGACACGCCACGGGACCGCGCCGGGCTCGGTCATGACGGCGCCAGCGCCCGGGCCACCTCGAGGTCGGTGGCCGTCGTCACCTTGATGTTGCGCGCTTCGCCGGGCACGACGCGCACGGTAGCGCCCCACGACTCCACCAGCCCGGCATCGTCGGTGGCCTCGGAGGCGCCGTCATGCGCAGCGCGCAGTACACCGGCCCGGAAGGCCTGAGGTGTCTGGACCGCCACGATGCCGTCGCGGGCCACGGTGGCGGTGACGGTGTCGCGCTCGACGCGCTTCAACGTGTCGGCCACCGCCAACCCCGGCACCGCCGCGTCGGCGCCGCTCATCACGGCGTCCACCACCGCGGCGAACAACGCCGGTGACGCCAGGGGTCGGGCGCCGTCGTGCACCACGATCACCTCGGCCTGCTCGGGCACCGCGGCCAGGCCGGCGCGCACCGAGGCCGTGCGCGTCTCCCCGCCGGCCACCACGACATCGGCCCCGGCGGCGAGGCCGCGGTTCGCCTCGACGTGGCTCGCATCGTCGGGGGGGAGCACGAGCACGACACCGTCGGCCACGCCGCGGGCCGCCTCGAGAGACCACTGCACCAGGGGACGACCGCCCAAGGAGGCGAGATGCTTCGGGGCCCCGAACCTCGTTCCCCTCCCGGCCGCCACCACGACCACCCACACCGACACGGGCTCACCCCCCGTTCGGCGGGCGCGCCCCGCCGAGGCGGCGCGGGCCCACGCGGGTCAGGGCAGCGCCTCGTCCAGGCGCTTCTCCGCCGCGGCCTCGTCGACGTCGAGCGCGAAGGTCAGCTCCGAGACGAGGATCTGCCGGGCCCGGCTGAGCATGCGCTTCTCTCCCGCCGACAGCCCCTTGTCCTTGTCGCGGATCGACAGGTTCCGGACGACCTCGGCCACCTGGTAGATGTCGCCGGACCGGAGCTTCTCGGAGTGGTTCTTGTACCGGCGCGACCAGTTGGTCGGCATGCGCGCCTCCTTCTTGCGAAGGACGGCGAACACCTCCTCGACCTCTTCGTCGTTGATCACCTCGCGCAGGCCGACACCCTCGGTGTTGTCGGCGGGGACCATCAAGGTCAGGTCGCCGTAGGCGAGCCGGAGCACGAGGTACTCCTTTTTCTCCCCGAAGGCCTCCTTGACCTCGCGACGCTCCACGATCGCCGCCCCGTGATGGGGGTAGACCACCTTGTCACCGATGTCGAACACGTACCTCTCCTAAGATGGCGCGCTGGCCACAAGCTCATGGCGAGGGACAGGCGTTGCATTCTACCCGAGTCGGCGCAGCGCTCCCCGCCCGACCTCGTCGCGCTGCTCTGAGCAGGATCAGCTGTAGCGGTCGAGGATGCTCGCTTCGGCCAGCCGGGCCAGGCCCTCCTTCACCGAACGGGCGCGGGCTTCGCCCACCCCTTCGACCTCCTCGAGATCGGCCACCGACGTCCGCATGATGCGCTGCAGACCGCCGAAGTGCTCGACGATCCTGTCCACGAGGGCTTCGGGGAATCGCGGCAGGCGGTGCAGGAGCCGGTATCCCCGCGGCTCGACCGGCGCGTCGGGGTCGGAATGGCCGAGCCCGAGCACAGCCGACACCCGGCGAACCTCGAGGAGGTCGTCGGTGGACAAGCCGGCGAGGACCTCCAACGCGTGATCGACCTCGTCACTCGACGCGTCGCGGTGCCCGTCACGGCCCTCGGCGTGCGCCGGGGTGTGACAGTGGATGTAGTCGCGCACGACGAGGCGCCGGACGGGGTCGATGCCGTCGAGCACCTCCTCGAGCTGGAGCCGCAGCAGACGGCCGTCCTCACCGAGCTCCACCAGGTCGACCTTGACCTCGTCGGCGATGCCGTCGAGCAGTCCGGCGGGCTGGAGCACGGCGGCGACGTCGCGCACCGTCACGGTGTCGGCGATCTCGAGGGCCGACAACGCCGTCAACGCCACGTCGAACCGGGCTCGGAACCGACGCGTGGTCTGGAGGGCCTGGCGCACCCGCTCGTGCAGACGGCGCTCGTCTTGCAGGACGTGACGGGTATCGCGGCGGTAGACGGTCACGAGGCCCATGGCGGCCGAAACCGACACCACGGGCACGTCGATGGACCGGGCCACGCGCTCGGCCGTGCGGTGGCGCGTGCCGGTCTCGATGGTCGAGATGGTGGCGTTGGGCATGAGGTGCACGTTGGCCCGGGCGATGCGATCGGCGTTGGGGGAGAGGATCACCGCGCCGTCCATCTTGGCCAGCTCCGAGAGCCGCTGGGGGCTGAACTCGGCATCGAGGAGGAACCCCCCGGTGCAGATCGACAGCACGTCGGGCCCGTCCCCCACCACCAGGAGGAGGCCCCGATTGGCTTGCAGGACGCGCTCGATGCCGTCGCGCAACGGTTGGCCCGGCGCTACGAGAGCCAGGGCGTCGGCCATGGCCGAGCTCGGTCGCACCACCACCTCTGCATGGTACCCGGCGCTCTTTGACGCCACTGCCCGCCTCGGGCGCGGATCGAGCACGCCCACGCGCCCACGATGCGCCCTAAGGGGACGACGCCGCCCCCATCGCCAACCCCACCGCCCGGGCCAGGGTCGGCACGTGGACGATCTCCATCCCCGGCGGACCGTGGGGACACGACTCGGGGACGAGCGCATGGCGGAACCCCACGCGCGCCGCCTCGGCCAGCCGGCGCGGGGCGTGGGGCACCTGCCTGATCTCGCCCCCCAGACCCACCTCACCGAACACGACGAGGTCGGGGGGCAGGGGACGGCCGAAGAACGCCGAGGCGAGCGCCAGGCCCAGCGCCAGATCGGCGGCGGGCTCGACCACCCTGATGCCTCCCACGGCCGAGGCGAAGACGTCGGTGCGCACCATGGCCACCCCGGCCCGCTGTTCGAGCACGGCCAGGAGCAACGCCAACCGACCGCCGTCCACCCCCTGGGCCGAGCGCCGGCTCGGACTCTCCGCCGCCGTCTTCGCCGTCAACGCCTGGACCTCGACCAGCAGGGCCCGTTGCCCCTGCATGGCGGGGAGCACCGCGCTCCCCGGCGCGCCGGGACGGCGGTCGCCGAGGAGGAGCTGATAGGGGTCGGTGACCGCGGCGAGGCCGGTCTCGTTCATCTCGAAGAGCCCGAGCTCTCCGGTGGGCCCGAACCGGTGCTTGGTGGCCCGCACCGTGCGCAGGGCGTGATGGCGGTCACCCTCGACGGCGAGGACCGTGTCCACCAGGTGCTCCAGGGTGCGGGGGCCGGCCAGGGTCCCTTCCTTGGTGACGTGTCCCACCAGGACGAACGGCACGTGGTGGAGCTTGGCCAGGTGCACCACCACGTCGGTGCAGGCCCGCACCTGGCCGAGGCTCCCGGGCGACCCCGGTGAACCCGGGTCGGCGACGGCCTGGATCGAGTCCACCACCACCAGGGCCGGCCCGGTGTCGCGCAGCGCGGTGGGCAGGGCGGACAGGTCCGAGCTGTCGAGGATCATGAGCCCGGCGGGGAGCGGCCCCAGGCGCTCGGCCCGGCGCCGCACCTGCTGGGCCGACTCCTCGGCGGACACGAGCAACACGGGCCCGTCCGGGCCGGCCATCGAGGACAGGACCTGGAGCAACAAGGTGGACTTCCCCACCCCGGGCTCCCCCCCGAGCAGCGTCACCGACCCGGGGACGAGCCCCCCGCCGAGGACCCGGTCGAGCTCGGCCAGACCGGTGGGGACGGGGCTCGACCGGGCCGGGTCGACCTGGTCGAGGGCCAGGGCCCGACCGGTTCCCGGCGCCCCGAGGAGTGCCAGGAAGTCGGCGGGATCGAAGCCGCCCGGCCCGAGATCGCCGGGTCCGAGATCGCCGGGTCCGGGACCGCCGGGTCCGGGACCGCCGGCACCGAGGCCCCGGCGGGGGGCGGGGGGCTCGACCAGGGCCTCTTCGACGAGGCTGTTCCACTCCCCGCATCCCGGGCAGCGACCGGCCCACCGAGGGGTTCCTGCTCCGCACGCCGTACACCGATGCACCGTCCGAGGCCGTCCCACACCGGGAGGCTACGGACGGGGTGTGACGGTCAGGCCCTGCTCAGGAGTCGGCGCCCGCTCCGGCCAGCTCGACGGGCGGCGGCTCGAGCCCCTCGACGGTGCGGAAGACGAACTCGCCGTCCTCCACGTCGACGATGATGGTCTCGCCCACGCGGAATTCCTTCCACAGGATCCGCTCGGACAGCGCGTCCTCCACGTACTGCTGGATGGCCCGGCGCAGGGGACGGGCCCCCAGCGTGGGGTCATAGCCCTTGTCGGCCAGCAGCGACTTGGCGATGGGGGTGAGCTCGAGGCCCAGACCCTGGGACTCGAGTTGCTCGCCCACCCGGCGGATCATGAGGTCGACGATCTCCACGACCTCTTCCTTGGACAGCTCGTGGAAGACGATGACCTCGTCGATCCGGTTGAGGAACTCCGGCCGGAAGTGCGCCTTCAGCGCGTCGTGGACCTTCGACTTCATGCGCTCGTAGCTCACGGCCTCCGACGTCTTGGCGAAGCCCACCGACGACTTGCGCAGATCGGCGGTCCCGAGGTTGGAGGTCATGATGAGGACGGTGTTCTTGAAGTCCACCGACCGCCCCTGGGCGTCGGTGAGCCGGCCGTCCTCGAGGATCTGGAGCAGCGCGTTGAACACGTCGGGATGCGCCTTCTCGACCTCGTCGAAGAGCACCACGGAGAAGGGCTTGCGCCGCACCGCCTCGGTGAGCTGACCGCCCTCTTCGTACCCGACGTAGCCGGGGGGCGAGCCCACCAGCCGCGACACGGTGTGCTTCTCCATGTACTCGCTCATGTCGAGCTGGATCAGCGCGTCCTCGTCGTCGAAGAGGAACTCCGCCAGCGCCTTGGCCAGCTCGGTCTTCCCCACGCCGGTGGGCCCCAAGAAGATGAACGACCCGCTCGGCCGCTTGGGGTCCTTGAGCCCGGCCCGGGTGCGGCGGATGGCACGCGACAGCGCCTTGATGGCCTCTTCCTGGCCGACCACCCGCTTGTGGAGCTCGTCCTCCATGCGCAGCAGCTTGGAGGTCTCCTCCTCGGTGAGCCGGTAGACGGGGATGCCGGTCCAGTTGGCCAGCACCTCGGCGATGACCTCCTCGTCGACGACGTCGAAGAGCTCGAGGCCCTCGGCCCGCCATTCGGCCTCCATGGCCGTCTTGCGGTCGAGGCGCTCTTTCTCCTGCTCGGCCAGCTTCTTGGCCTGGTCGAAGGCCTGGCGCTCGATGGCCGACTCCTTGTCGTGGCGGATCCGGTCGATCTCCTCCTCGAGCTTCTTGTAGTCGGGAGGCGTCGTCATGCGCCGGATGCGCAGGCGGCTGCCGGCCTCGTCGATGAGGTCGATGGCCTTGTCGGGCAGGTACCGGTCGGCCAGGTACCGATCCGCCAGGTTGGCCGCGGCCACCAGGGCCTGGTCGGTGATGGTCACCGAGTGGTGCGACTCGTACCGGTCGCGCAGACCCTTCAGGATCTCGATGGTGTGCGCCACGGTGGGCTGCTCCACCTTGATGGGCTGGAACCGCCGCTCGAGCGCGGCGTCCTTCTCGAGGTGCTTGCGGTACTCGTCGAGCGTGGTGGCCCCGATGGTCTGCAGCTCGCCGCGCGCCAGCATGGGCTTCAGGATCGAGGCGGCGTCGATGGCACCCTCGGCCGCGCCCGCTCCCACGAGGGTGTGCAGCTCGTCGATGAACAGCACGATGTCGCCGCGCGTGCGGATCTCCTTCAGCACCTTCTTGAGGCGCTCCTCGAAGTCACCGCGGTAGCGGCTCCCGGCCACGAGGGCCCCGAGGTCGAGCGTGTAGAGCTGCTTGCCCTTGAGCGTCTCGGGGACGTCGTTGGCCACGATGCGCTGGGCCAGTCCCTCGACGATGGCGGTCTTGCCCACGCCGGGCTCGCCGATGAGCACGGGGTTGTTCTTGGTGCGACGACTCAGCACCTGCATGACGCGCTGGATCTCCTTCTCGCGCCCGATGACGGGGTCGAGCTTGGAATCGCGCGCCAGCTGGGTCAGGTTGCGGCCGAACTGGTCGAGCACGGGCGAGCCCGACGGCGTCTCCGACGCCGACGACCCGGGACCGGCCCCCACCGACTCCTTGCCCTGGTACCCCGACAGGAGCTGGATGACCTGCTGACGCACCCGCGCCAGGTCGGCACCGAGGCTCACGAGCACCTGGGCCGCCACCCCTTCGCCCTCGCGCACGAGCCCGAGGAGCATGTGCTCGGTGCCGATGTAGTTGTGGCCGAGCTGCAGCGCCTCGCGCAGCGAGAGCTCGAGGACCTTCTTGGCCCGGGGGGTGAACGGCGGCGATCCCGTGGGAGCGGTCCCCGACAGGCCGATGGTCTCCTCGACCTTCTCCCGCACCGCCTCGAGCGACACGCCGAGCTGCTCGAGCGCCTTGGCCGCGACACCCTCGCCCTCGTGGATGAGCCCCAAGAGGATGTGCTCGGTGCCGATGAAGCTGTGGTTGAGCAGGCGCGCCTCCTCCTGCGCCAGCACCAACACCCTTCGCGCCCGATCAGTGAAGCGTTCGAACACCAGACCGCCTCCCTCGACGGCTCGACTTCTGAGCGAAGTCTACCGGCCGTGCTGTGGCAACAAACACCCTGGAGCCTCGTTTCCCTCGACCGCAAGGTCCGGAATACATCCCCCATTCCTTCGGCACGCCGGGGCTGAATCCTGACCTCGGCTACCGACGGTAGTCACCGACGTCGCCCAAACCTGGGCACCTCCCGGCGCCGGGGCCCGCCACGGCCCCGATCAAGGCCCTGGCCACGGCTATCGCGGCGGGTCCCCGTTGTCGGGCCGCGCGGTCCTTCGCCTATCGTTCCCCCTGGTGGACACCGCCTCACTGCTGTCACTCCCCTTCCTCCAAGACGACCTCGCACGGCTCGAACCCGAGCTCCGGGACGCCGTCAGCTCCGGCGACCAGTTCCTGGACGAGGTCACGACCCATCTCATCGCGGCGGGGGGGAAACGGCTCCGCCCCTGCCTGGCCCTGGCGGCGGCCACCGGCGGGCGCCGGCCCGCCACCGCCGACGAGCTCCAGGGGGCCGTGGCCGTCGAGCTCGTCCACCTGGCCTCGCTCTACCACGACGACGTCATGGACGAGGCCCTGGTCCGTCGGAACGTGGAGAGCGTCAACGCCCGCTTCGGCAACCTCGTGGCCATCGTGGCCGGCGACTTCCTCCTGGCCCGCTCGGCGGAGATCGCCGCCTCCCTCGGCACCGAGATCGCCGGACTCCTCGCCAACACCTTGGGGCTGCTCTGTCAGGGCCAGGTCACCGAGGTCCGCGCCGCCTACAGCGCCGAGCGCACCGAGGCCGAATACCTCCAGACCATCGAGGGCAAGACCGCCGCGCTCATGTCCACCTCGTGCCGCATCGGCGCCATCACGGGCGGCCTCCCCCGCCCCGAGGTGGAGGTCCTCACCGACTTCGGACGTTGCTTCGGCGTGCTCTTCCAGTTGCGCGACGACATCCTCGACGTGGTGGCCACCGACGAGGAGCTCGGCAAGCCCGCCGGCCAGGACCTCGCCGAAGGGATCTACACCTTGCCCGTCCTCCTGGCCCTGGCCGACCCCGACACCGGCCCCGAGCTCCGTCCCCTCCTCGGCGCACCCCTCGACCAACCCGAACGCGACAAGGCCCGCGCCATCGTGGCGGGATCGACCGCCATCGACGAGACCGTCGCCGCGGGCCACCGCTTCGTCGAACAAGCGCTGGCCGCGGCCCACTCCCTGAGCGAGCCCTCGCTCGGACGCGCCCTGGCGGACCTGGCCCGGTCACTGCTCGAGGGACTGCCCGTCTCCCGCTAACTCGGCCGCTCGGGGCGCAGGGTGGGGAAGGCGATGACCTCGCGGATGTTGGCCACGTCGGCCAGCAGCATGACGAGTCGGTCGATCCCGATGCCGAGCCCCGCCGTGGGGGGCAGGCCGTGCTCGAGGGCCCGCAGGTAGTCCTCGTCGACGGCCATGGCCTCCTCGTCCCCCCCGGCGCGCGCCGCGGCCTGGGCCTCGAACCGGGCCCGCTGGTCCTCGGGGTCGACAAGCTCGGAGAAGGCGTTCACGAGCTCCCGTCCCGCCACGATGGCCTCGAACCGCTCGACGAGCTCGGGGTCGTGGCGGTGCCGACGCGACAGCGGCGACACCTCGGCGGGGAAGTCCATCACGTACACCGGGCCCCACAGGTCGGGCTCGGTCGTCTTCTCGTACAGCTCGAGCAGGAGCTTCCCCGCCCCCCACGCCGGGCTCGGCTCGACGCCCGCCCCGGTGACACGCCGGCGGAGCTCCTCGACGGGCGTGTGGACGTCGACGGACTCCCCGGTGGCTTCGCTCACGAGCTCGGCCATGGTGGCCCGACGCCACGGGGGGGTGAGGTCGAGCTCCCGACCTTGATAGGAGATGGTGGTGGCCCCCCGCAGCTCCGATGCAAGCCCCGACACCAACTCCTCCACCAACACCGCCAGGTCCCCGTAATCGGCGTAGGCCTGATAGAGCTCGAGCATCGTGAACTCCGGGTTGTGGCGCGGGGACAGTCCCTCGTTGCGGAATACCCGGGCGATCTCGAACACCTTCTCGAACCCTCCCACCACGAGCCGCTTCAGGTAGAGCTCGGGCGCGATGCGCAGGAACAGGTCGGTGTCGAGCGCGTTGTGATGGGTCTTGAAGGGCTTGGCCAGCGCCCCCCCGGGGATGGCGTGGAGCACGGGCGTCTCGACCTCGACGAACCCGAGCCCCTCGAGCCGACGCCGCACCGAGCTGATCAACCGGCTCCGCATGGTCAGGATCTCGCGCGTCCGCTCGTTGGCCCACAGGTCCACCTCCCGCTGGCGGAACCGCGTCTCGACGTCGGAGACCCCCTTCCACTTGTCCCCGAACCCCCGCCGCGCCTCGGCCAGCAGCACCCAGCTGTGGACCTGCACCGACAACTCACCCTTCCGGGTCCGCACGATCTTCCCCGTGGCGCCCACCCAGTCCCCGAGCGACAACTTGGAGAACGCCTCGAACTCCCCGGTGATCTTCGCCAAGGCGAACAGCTGGACCTGACCCGACGAGTCCCGCAGGGTGGCGAAGGCCAACCGTCCCTGGGGACGCATCAACATGACCCGGCCCGCCACCGAGACGATGTCCTCGCTCTCCTCGCCGGGCCCGAGCGTGGCGTACCGGTCGTGCAGTGTCGCCGCTTCGGCCGACCTGTCGAAGGAGTACGGGACCTCGGCCATGGAGCCCGACGCTACCGGGTCACCGCGGCCCTCCCCATGACCGACCGGTCACCCGGGTTTGGAGTTCCGTTCGTAGACGAGCCGCAACCCGTGCAACGTGAGCCACGGCTCGCGGTGTTCGATGGTCTGGCTCAACGGTGCGATGACCTCCGACAGTCCGCCGGTGGCCACCACCGTGGCGTGGCCGAGCTCATCGGCGATCCGCCGGCACATCCCGTCGACCTGCGCGGCGTACCCGTACAGCGCGCCCGACTGGATCGACTCGACCGTCGACTTCCCGATGACACCCCGGGGCTCGACGAGCTCGACGCGCCGCAGCGCGGCGGCGTGGTGGAAGAGCGCGTCCATGGAGATGGCGATGCCCGGGGCGATGGCGCCGCCCAGGTACTCGCCGGTCCCCGAGATGGCGTCGAAGGTGGTGGCGGTGCCCAGGTCGACCACGATGCACGGGCCCCCGTAGAGGTCATAGGCGCCGATGGCGTTGGCGATCCGGTCGGCACCGACCTCCTTGGGGTTGTCGTAGAGGATGGGCATCCCCGACCGCACCCCGGGCTCGAGCACCACACAGGGCACGTCGAACCACCGCCCCGCCATCTGCCGCAACGCGCTCGTGACGCGCGGCACCGACGACGTCACCGCCATCCCGCTCACGACCTCGTCGACGTCCATGCCGTCGAGGTTGAGCAGCTCCGACAACAACAAGGCGTGCTCGTCGGGGGTCCGTTCCGCCACCGTCGACAACCGCCAGTGGTGGGTGAGCCCGGCCGGTTCCGGCGGCACGGGCGGGGCGGGCCGGCTGCCGGCGGGGGGGTCGTCCCCGGGGCCGAGCGAGAACAGCCCGATGACGGTCTCGGTGTTCCCCACGTCGATGGCAAGCAGCACGGTCAGTCCTCCACGAGGTCGAGTCCGAGGTCGAGTATGGGGGCCGAGTGCGTGATGGCCCCCACCGAGATGAGATCGGCACCCGCCGCGGCGTAGGCGGGGGCGCTGTCGAGGGTCACCCCACCGGACGCTTCGACCAGCACGCTCCCCGGTGCCTCCGCGGTGGCGGCCCGCACCAGGGCCACGCACTCCGACACCATCGACGGCGTCATGTTGTCGAGGAGGACCGCCGACGCACCGGCCGCCACGGCCTCGGTCACCTGTTCGGGCCGGTCGCACTCCACCTCCACCATGCGCCCCGGCCACCACCGCCGGGCCAGCCCTACCGCTTCGCCCACCCCCAGCCGGCCGAGGTGGTTGTCCTTCACGAGCACGGCGTCGGACAACCCGGCCCGGTGGTTCCAACCCCCCCCGGCCCGGACCGCCGCCTTCTCGAGGGCCCGCAACCCGGGCGTGGTCTTGCGGGTGTCGAGCACCCGCGTGGCGGGATTGGCGGCGCCCACGGCGTCGACGAACCGACGCGCCATGGTGGCCACCCCCGACAGGTGACAAAGGAAATTGAGCGCGGTCCGCTCCCCGGTGAGGATCGACCGCATCGGGCCCGACACCTCGGCCACCACCGACCCCGGCACCACCCACTCGCCGTCGGGGAGCCGCCACTCGACGACCACGCTCGGGTCGACCGCTCTGAAGGCCTCCACCGCGCACAGCCGACCGGCCACGACCCCGTCGGCCCGCGACACCACCCGGGCCCGGCCCACCTCGGTCTCGGCCACGAGCATGGCGGTGAGATCGCCGAGCGGGCCGAGGTCCTCGGCCAGCGCCAGGGCCACCGCGGCCCGCACGGCGCCGCCGGGAGGGTCGACCGGCCCCGACGACGGCCACGCCGCCAACACCGGATCGCTCACGGGAGCGTGCCCGGTGTGGCCACGGCCCGGTGCACGAGCCGACACCGCCACTGCGGTCGCGCCTCGGGGAAGTCCCGGCGGGCGTGGGCCCCCCGGGTCTCCTGGCGCAGATAGGCCGCGCCCAGCAACGCCCCCGACACCGTGACGAGGTTGGCGAGCTCACCCCGGGCCCGCCCGCCCCCGGCCCCGACGGGACCGCTCGCCGACACCGCGCCGAGCTCCCGGGCGACGGCGCCGATCTCGCCCGCGGCGGCGGCCAACGACGCCGGCGACCGCACCACCCCGGCGCCCTCGATCATGGCCCGCTGCAGATGCTCCCGAAGCTTCGACACGTCGGTGTCGGTAGTGGTGTCGCCACGCGCCCCGTCGGTTCCACCGCCACCGAAGCCGGCGTCGACATCGGTACCGACACCGACATCGGCGGCGAAGTGGGCATCGACATCGACAGCGACGTCGATGCAGGGGATCTCGCTCCCGGACTCCGGGCCGGTTCCGCCCCGCAGAGACCGCATGACCCCGGTGTCGCCCGGCCCGTCGCGTCCCGCCGCGATGGCCTCGGCCAGCCGGGCCCCGAACACCATCCCCTCGAGCAACGAGTTCGACGCCAGCCGGTTGGCGCCGTGCACGCCCGTGCAGGCCACCTCCCCCACCGCCCACAACCCGGCCATCGCACTGGCCCCGTCGAGATCGGTGACGACACCTCCCGACAGGTAATGGGCGGCCGGGGCGATGGGCAGCCAGTCCACGGCGGGGTCGAGCCCCGCGGCGTGCAACGAGGCGGCGACGGTCGGGAACCGCTCCCCGAAGGACTCGAGCCCGGTGGCGTCCAGCCACATGTACCCCACGCCCTGGGCCGCCATCCGGTCGGCCATGGCCCGGCTGACGACGTCGCGGGGCGCGAGCTCGTCCACGAACCGCTCCCCCCGCGCGTCGCGCAGGAGCGCCCCGTGTCCCCGCAGGGCCTCGGACAACAAGGGCCGGGGCATGGCGGGATGGTGCAGCGCGGTCGGATGGAACTGGAAGAACTCGAGATCGGCCACCGCCACCCCGGCCCGCAACGCCATGGCCACGCCGTCACCGGTGGCTTCGGGGGGGTTGGTCGTCACGGCGTAGAGCTGCCCCGCACCGCCCGTGGCCAACACCACCTGGGTGGCCCGGACCTCTTGCACCGCGCCCTCGGGGTCGAGGGCCCGCACTCCCACGCACCGACCACCCTCGACGATGAGGTCCACGGCGAACCACTGCTCGAGGACAGCGGCCGCGCTGCGGCGCACGGCGGAGACCAGGGCCCGCTCCACCTCGGCCCCCGTGGCGGCTCCCCCGGCGTGCAGGACCCGGGCGGTGGAATGGCCGCCTTCTCTGGCCAGGGCGAGATCCCCCCCGGCCTCGCGGTCGAACACCGCACCGAGCCGGATCAACTCGTCGACACGACCCGGCCCCTCGTCGACGAGCACCCGCACGGCGTCGACGTCACAGAGTCCGGCCCCCGCCGCCAGGGTGTCGGCCAGATGAAGGTCGGTGGAGTCCTCGTCGCCTCCCACCGCGGCGGCGATGCCCCCCTGGGCCCAGCGCGTGGTCGACTGGGCCAGATCGGCTTTGGTGAGCACTCCCACCCGGAGGCCCGACGGTGTGGCCAGCCGCACCACGGCGGTCAGGCCCGCCACGCCGGAGCCGAGGACGAGGACGTCGAGCTGCACAGGGGGCGCCCCCGAGGGCGGGCCGGGCGCCGGCCTCAGCCCGTGACGGCCGGGCGTAGCGCGTCGTCGAGCTGCTCCACAGACAGGTCCACCACGGCATTGGCCGCGTCCACGTGGACGACGGTGGGCTCGAAGCCCACCAGCTCCGCCGCCTCGTAGTCGGCGTAGGTGATCACGATCACCTTGTCCCCCCGGTGCACGAGCCGGGCGGCGGCGCCGTTGAGGCACACCTCACCGGGACCGCCGAGGATGGCGTAGGTCTCGAAGCGCGCCCCGTTGTCGATGTCGAGCACGGTGACCTGTTCGTACTCGAGGATGTCGGCGAGCGTCATGAGCTCGGGATCGAGGCTGATGGAGCCGACGTAGTCGAGGTTGGCATCGGTCACCGTGGCCCGATGGATCTTGGACTTCATCATGCGCCGGCGCATCCTCAGCGCTCCTCTCCGGTATTGACGAGCACGAGATCGTGCCCCTCGCCCACAACGGTCGGTGCCCGACAGGCGCCCTCGTTGTCGATGAGCCGGACCGCCCCCACCTGCGCGGCGACGAGCAGCCGGACCTCGCCGTCGATCTGCGCCGGGCACTGCAAGGTGTCGGGGTCCACCACCACCGCGTAGTCGGGCGTGACCAGTGGCTCGGCCACGAGCACGGCCGTCATCGCCGCCGTCACCCGCACCGGGTCGCCCTCACCACGCTCGACACAGGCCCGCCCGGCCCGCAGGGCCCGGTGCAGCGCCACCGCGGCGCGCCGTTGCTCGGGCGAGAGCCGGGTGTTGCGACTCGACAGAGCGAGGCCGTCGACCTCGCGCACCGTCGGACACCCCACGATCGTCACCGGCATCGACAGGTCGGCGACCATGCGCCGCACCACGGCCAGCTGCTGGTAGTCCTTCTCGCCGAAGTACGCCCGGCACCGGCCCGACAAGGCGAAGAGCTTGGCCACCACCGTCGTCACCCCGTCGAAATGCCCGGGGCGCGATGCGCCTTCGAGGCCCTCGCTCACCCCCTCGACGTGCACCGTGGACGCCACCCGGCCCACGCCGTACATCTCCTCGACCGGCGGCGCGAACACCACCGATGCACCGCCGGCCCGCGCCAGCGCGGCGTCGCCCTCGAGATCGCGCGGGTAGGCGGCGAGATCGGCGGCGTCGTTGAACTGCAGCGGGTTCACGAACACCGTCACCGCCACCACGTCGCACTCCCGGGCGGCCCGCTCGATGAGTGACCGGTGCCCGGCGTGCAGCGCCCCCATGGTGGGGACCAATCCGACGCTGCGCCCGAGGGCGCGCTCGGCCTCGAGCATGGCCGAGAACGCCCCGGTGGTGCTCACCACCCGCACGGCCCCGGCCCGACGAGCCCGGCGACCCGTGGGGCGGGCGGTGGCGGGGGTCGTCGGGGGCGCGGCCGCCGGTCGGGGCGGGGCGGACCGCACGGTGGAGGCCAGGCGCCGGGCCAGGGCCACCCCAGCGTCGTACCCGGGGAGCTCGCTGGCGTCGAGGGCGTGGCGATGACGGTCGAGGGTGGCGTCGTCCCCCCGGGCGGCGGGACCGGTCAGCGCCGAGGCCGGGCCGAGCTCGGCCACGTCGGTGAGCGCGGCCCGAGCCAGGCCGACGAAAGTGTCGAGGTCGAGCCCCGCCGAGATCGCCACCCGCTCCACCTGGCCCAACAGGGCCACGAGGTGATTCGAGGCGATGCACGCCGCGGCGTGGTAGGCGGCGCGCTGCTCGTCGTCGACGACCACCACCGTCCCGCCCAGCACCCGGGCCAGCTCGGCCGCCACGGGGTCGCCCGCCACGGCGAAGGTGATCCCGCTGCGCAGCCGGACCCGTCCCACCTCGGCCGAGGGCAGGGGCACGAGCGGGTGCAGCGATGCCCGCCGGGGATGGGTCGACAAGACGTCGAGACCGAGCGCCCCCGACAGGTGCACCACCACGGTCTCGGGCTCCGGCGCCACCCGGGCGGCCACCTCGGCGATGGCGGCATCGGAGGTGGCGATCACGAGGACGTCGACGCCCCGAGCGGCGCTGCGCAGGTCGTCGTCGCGGCCCAACACGCCCCGGACGTCGCATCCGGCGTCGGCGAGCGCCGCAGCCAGTGAACGACCAGCCCTTCCCGGACCGATCAGTCGGACAGTTGTCACCAGACACCTCTCTGCGCTCCAGCCCCTCACCGAGGGTGCCGGTCGCTCCAGGCGATCGGATCAGTACCCGGCCAGTCTACCTGCCACCTCGACCTCTCCACCAGCCCCTTCCTCGACGCCGGGGGGGACGAGCTCGGGTGCCAGCTCCGCCAGGGGGGCGACCACGAACCGTCGCTCCCACATCCGGGGGTGCGGAACGACGAGGTCCTCCTCCGCCACCACCCGGTCGCCCACGAGGAGGACGTCGACGTCGAGGGTGCGGGGCCCCCACCGCTCGGCCCGCTCCCGGCCCGCCTCGGTCTCGAGCCGTCGGGCCACCTCGAGCAGCTCCCGGGGGCCGAGCCCGGTGTCGAGCTCGACGACGAGGTTCAGGTAGGGGCCCTGGTCGGGCGGTCCCCCCACGGGCTCGGTCTCGTAGAGCCGCGACACGGCCACCACGTCGGGGAGCCCCTGCACGGCCCGACGGAGCTGGGCGTGACGGTCCCCGAGATTGGAGCCGAGGCCGAGAAAGACACGCACCGCTACCGGCGGTCCGCGACCGCGCCGGGCCCGGGTCCGTCGGGGCGGCGCCGGTGGATGCGCACCCCGGTGGAGGCGAGCGAGGCGGCGAGGGGGGGACGGAGCTTGCGGAGCACCACCGTCACCTCCCGGACATGGGGATCGTCGAGAACGCCCCGGGCGATGGCCTCGGCCAGGGACTCGAGGAGGCGGCGGGGCGGGCCGGTGATCACGGCGGTGGCGGCGTCGACCGCGGCCCCGTAGTCGGCGGTCCGGTCGAGGTCGTCGCCGTCCGCCGCGGGCGAGAGGTCGAGATAGAGGTCGAGATCGACCTCGAAGGGCTGGGGTCGGACCTGCTCCTCGTCGAGCACCCCGTGCACCCCCTCGAGGCGCAGCCCCCGCACCTCGATGCGGTCCGCCATGGCGTCCAAGCGAGGACTCAGGTGGCGCCGGCGACGCCGAGCTCGGAGGCCCGGGCCACCATGTCCAGTCCCGGGGGGCCCATGGGGTGCCCGATGAGGCGTTCGACCACGGCGATGGCCTGGGGACCCCCGGGGAGGCGACTGCTCCACAACAGGTAGCCGGCCACGACGCCCATGATCCGGTCCCCGAGCTCCTCCTGGTGGACGAGCAGACGCTCGCCGGCCCGCAACCAGGCGTCGAGATTGCGGTAGAGGTCCGACAACGTCTCTCGCACGTCCCCCGAGGACGCCAGGGGGAAGTGCGACCACACCAGCTCCCCCTCGTCGTAGGCGGCGAGGTTGTGCGGCGACGGCAACAGCGACACCACCCGGTTGAAGCCCTGGACCCGGAGCCAGATGATCTCCTCCTGACGGCGCACCCGTCGGTGGTGCGGCGCGAACCCCCCAGGCCGCTCGCTCAGCGCCAGCTGGTCCTTCACGATCCACGTGAAGTTGCGCGGGGGGATCCCCGCCGCCCACTTCCCTTTCACCCGTCGCCCCTTGTTGTCGTGGTCAACCGTCATCCCTCACCGAGCCACTCCCCTGATCGTCGGGCATGCCCACGAGCGTGGCGGCCTCGACCGCACTCGGCACGTCGTGGACCCGGACCATCGACACCCCCGCCAGCATGGCCCAGGTGGCCGTGGCGATCGATCCCGCCTGGCGCGCCGTCACCGGAGCGGGCTCGGCGTCGGGCCCCGCCGCCAGTCGCCCCAGGAAGCTCTTGCGGCTCGTCCCCACGAGCACCGGGAAGCCCTGCGCCACGAGCTCGGGAAGGTGGCGCAACAGGGCGAGGTTGTGCGCCGCGGTCTTGCCGAAGCCGATGCCCGGGTCGACCCACACCTCGCCCACCCCACCCTCCACGGCGGCGCGGGCCCGGTCGGCCAGGTAGGCGCCCACCTCGGTGACCACGTCGTCGTAGTGGGGGTCGCGCTGCATCGAACGGGGGTCGCCCTGCTTGTGCATGGCCACCCACCCCACGCCGGCCGCCGCCGCCACCGGCCACAACGTCGCCGAGATGTCGTTGAGAAGCGTCGCCCCCGCCGACACCGCCGCCTCGGCCACGGCGCGCTTGACGGTGTCGACCGACACCCGCACATGAGGAGCCAGGGCCTCGATCACCGGCACCACCCGGCGCAGCTCCTCGCGCTCGGACACCGGCTCGGCTCCGGGCCGGCTCGACTCGCCGCCCACGTCGACCACATCGGCCCCCTGGCGCGCCATGTCGAGACCGTGGCCCACCGCCGCTTCGGCATCGAGAAAGAGGCCGCCGTCGGAGAACGAGTCCGGGGTGACGTTGAGCACACCCATCACCCGAGGCCGCATGCCCGTAGGTTAGAGCCGCGCCCGGGGCCCCGCGACCCGAGAAATGGGAGATCGGCACCACGTGGTCTCAGCGACCGTGGACGTACTGCATGGCCTCGGCCCGGGTCCGGGGATCGTCTCTGAACAGGCCGCGCACCGCCGAGGTGATGGTGAGGGTGCCCGGCTTCTTCACTCCCCGCATCGACATGCACAGGTGCTCGGCCTCGACCACCACCAGGACGCCGCGCGGGACGAGGGCGGACTCCATGGTGTCGGCGATCTGCGTCGTCATCCGCTCCTGGACCTGGAGGCGGCGGGCGTAGACGTCCACGAGGCGCGCCAGCTTGGACAGACCGGTCACCCGGCCGTCGGCACCGGGGATGTAGCCCACATGCACCTTGCCCATGAAGGGCACCATGTGGTGCTCGCACAGGGACGCGAAGGGGATGTCGCGCACCATCACCATCTCGTCGTGATTCGCCTCGAAGGTCACGGTGAGATAGCCGGCGGGATCCTCGTCGACCCCGGCGAACAGTTCTTCGTACATGGCGGCCACCCGACGCGGCGTGGCCAGGAGCCCCTCGCGCCCGCGGTCCTCCCCGATGGCCTCGAGCAACTCGCCGATGAGGTGTTCGACTCGCTCGCGGTCGACGGTCACAGCACGCCGCGCTCAGTCGACAGGGACCGGGCCCTGGTACACCCGGATGTCGGGAACGTTGCGGTAGCGCTCGGCCACGTCGAGCCCGTACCCCACCACGAAATCCGGGGGGATACGGAAGCCGACGTAGCGCAGGTCCAACTTGGCCCGCTGCCGGCCTTCTTTGACGAGCAGGGCGCACACCTCGAGACTCGCCGGCCGCCGGGCCAGGAGGCTGCGACGGAGGTACGAGAGGGTGAGCCCGCTGTCGACGATGTCCTCGACCACGAGCACGTGGCGGTCGGTGAGGTCGGAGTCGAGGTCCTTGACGATGCGCACCACGCCGCTGGTGGTCGTGGCCGAGCCGTAGGACGCCACCGCCATGACGTCGACCTCGACCGGCAGGGCGATGGCCCGGGCCAGATCGCTCATGAACACGAAGGCACCCTTGAGCACCCCGACGAGCAGGGGGGGACGATCGGCGTAGTCGGCGGTGAGCTCGTCGCCCAGCTCCGCCACCCGCTTCTGCAGGACGTCCTCGGCCACGACGACCTGGCCCAGGTCCGGGTCCTCGAGCCAGCGGTCGCTGGTCACCGGGGCGCCGTCGTGCCCATGGCGCGTCCCTCGGTCACTGGGCGCCGACACTACCGGACGACCCCGCCGAGATCGGCGCCCACGACAGCGACCCGCGCGACCGTCGGACCCGCACCCCCGGAGCCACGTCGGTGGCACCCATCTGGCCCCGGGCCACGGCCAGGACCCGCTCCACCGCGGCCAGATCGGGGGGATGGGGTCGGGGGCCCCGCAACCACCGGCGCGTGGCCCGGCGCGCCAGCGCGTCGGGGGCGCTCCGCAGGGCGCTGGCATCGCGCGGGTCGATCTCCGCCGCCAGCTCCTCGAGCAGGCCGGCCTCGTCTGCCAGGAGCGCAGCCTGGCGGGCGAGCACGGGCACGAGGTCGCGCCCGGCGATGGCGCAGGCCAGGGGGAGCAGCTCGTGGCGGACGCGGTTGCGCACGAAGCGCCGGTCGTCGTTGGAGGGGTCCTGCACCGGGTCGAGGCCCAGGGCCTCGCACAGGGCGTGGGTCTGCCACCGCCGGATGCCGAGCAGGGGATGGAGGGGGCCCGGGACCATCCCGGCCAGGCCGTCGAGGCCCGCCCCCCGCAGGAGGTTCACGAAGACCGTCTCGGCCTGATCGTCCATGGTGTGGCCGGTGGCCGACCCCGGCGCCAGCGCGCCGCGGCGGGCGGCCCGGGCCCGGGCCTCGAGGTTCGGCCCCGCCCCGACCTCGACCCGGACGGCCTCGAACCGGGCGCCGAGCCGGGCGGCGGCACCCGCCACCACGTCGGCCTCGGCGGCCGAGCCCGGCCGCAAGCCGTGGTCGACGTGGACCGCGGTCACCTCGCACCCCGCCGCCGTGGCCAGGACCAGGAGGGCCAGGGAATCGGGGCCGCCCGAGACCGCACAGGTGAGGGGGCTGCCGACCGGGGGGAAGGTGCAGGCACCGAGCAGCGTGTCGGCGGTGACGACGGGCGCCCGACTCCCGCCTGGGCTCACGCCCGCGCCTGCACCCCCGCCCGGCCGGTCACCCTGGGGCAGGTCCATCAGCCTGTGGCGAGGCGAGCCGGTCCGATGCGGGCCACCCAGGTCTCGGGATGGCGGATCTCGTCCATGGTGGGAAGCATCTCGGGCCCCTCCCACACTCGGTTCAGCAGCTCGGGCCCACCGGTGGCCTCCACGGCGCGGATGAACCGCTCGCCCGCCTCGTACTGGCGCAGCTTGGCCTCGATCCCGACGAGCTGTTGGAGCAGGCGCGAGGGCAGGCTGGCCCGGCGCCGCCGCTCGCGCAGCACGCGCGAGAACATCTCGGCGTCGGGGACCGCACCGGCGCCGGCCCGGTCCATGGTGATGTCGCCGTGCCCTTCGAGCAGGCTCATCATGGCCTGGATGCGGTTGATGACCTCGAGCTGCTCAGGAGGGGCCACGAGCCCGAGCACCCCGGCCTCCTCGAGGGGGTTGTGCCCGGCCCGCACCGCGGCGGCGGCCCGGCGCAGCGCCTCGGCGAAGCGCCGGGGGTCGGGGGCCATGCCCGACATGGCCTGGTCGACGAGGGAGAGGAAATGGGGCCGCAACCACGGCACGCCGGTGAACTGGCACCGGTGGGTGACCTCGTGCAGGGCGATCCACAACCGGAATTGCGCGGGGGGAAAGTTGTGGCGCCTCTCGAGGGCCACGATGTTGGGCCCCACATAGGAGACGACACCACCGGTGTCCTCCCCCTCGGCCAGCAACAGGTCGTACTGCCCGAGGACACGGGTGGCCATCCACCCGAGGACCAGGCCCATCTGCGCCCCCGTGGCCCGGCGGGCCGCGCCGGCCAGGGGGCCCTGCATGGCGCCCGTGTCGAGCTTCTCGAGGACCGGGTCGAGCAGGCGACGGAACGACGACACGTTGTTCTTCACCCAGCCGGCCCGGTCGACGACCAGGGCGCCGGCACTCCCGGTGGCGGGGCGCAGCCCGGTGGCCTCGATCACGAGGGCCTCGGCGCGCGTGGTGGCCTCGGAGAAGTCCGCCTCGAGCTGGGCCATGGTGGCCGCGTCGAGCGTCCCGACCCCGGGCGGGCCAAGTAGCGAGCCTCGCGTGCCGACCCATGTGGCGACGCGCTCGGCCACGTCCCACGACACAGGGCTGGTCACGACCCCCAGTGTAGGGAGCGGGGGACCGGCCCCGCCTTCTCAGGCGATCTTCTTGCCTCGCAGCCGGGGGGTGCTGGGACTGAGGTGCAGGCAGCAGTACTCGTCGTCGTTGTAGATCGAGAGCTTGGTGTCACAGCCCGGTTCGGTGCACACCCGTCCCGACGCGAAGGTGCGCGACGGCCGACCGTATCCGGTGAACGCCTGGCCCCCGATCGATTGATCGCCAAACTCGGTGCGGTCTTCCATCCCTCAACCTCCCACCGGTCGCAGTGTCTGGCTTCCTATCGACGCTCCGAGGGGGTGTCGTGAGGCTGGGGGCAGGGCGTTGTGCAACCGTTGTGAATTGGCCGCCGCCGACCGCGGGGAGTGGGAATGAAGAGCCCGGACCGCGTCCGGGAACCGGGGGGACCCGGCGGGTGGAGCTCCGCCGGCGGATCAGCTCGAACGACCCGACGCCTCGCGGCGTTCCTCCTCGCGGATGGCGTCATGGACCCGCTGGCGCAAGGAATCGGGGACGTGGTCCTTGCACCGGTTGGCGATGACCTGGCGGAGGTCCGCCTCGAAGTCAAAGGCCCCGAGACAGGGCCCACAGTCGTCGAGATGGCGGCGGATCTCGGTCCGGCGTTCGTCGGTGAGCTCGCCGTCGAGATAGTGGTAGAGCCGCTCGATCGTGTCGTTGCAATCAAGGTCGGACTCGTCGGTCCCCATCTCGTGTTCTCCCATCAACCCCGAGGCTAACGCCCCGCCTCGGTGGACCCGACCAGGCCGCGCGCCACTGCAAAGTCGAGCAACGCCTTCTGGAGCGCCTTTCTTCCCCGGTGGATCCTGCTCATCACCGTGCCGATGGGCACGTCGGTGATCTCGGCAATTTCCTTGTAGGAGAAACCTTCCACGTCGGCCAGGAGCACGGCGATCCGGAACGCCTCGGGAAGCGACTCGATCGCCCGCTTCACCTCGTCGTCGGTGAAGTGGTCGAACACCTCGTCCTCGGCCGACCGACCCGCGCCGCTGGCCCGGAGGTCCCCGATCCGGTGGTAGAGGTAGAGGTCCTCCACGTCCTCGACGTCGGCCTTCTCGGGACGCCGCTTGGCGGCGCGGTAGCTATTGATGAAGGTGTTGGTGAGGATCTTGTAGAGCCACGCCCTGATGTTGGTGCCGTCCTCGTAGCGGTCGAAGGCGCGGTACGCCTTCAGGAACGTCTCCTGGACGAGGTCCTCGGCATCGGCGGGGTTGCGGGTCATGCGCAGGGCCGCGGTGTACAACGCCTGCATGTGCGGCATGGCCAGCTCTGTGAATCGACCCCGATCGGCCATGCGCTGCACCATAGTCAGCGCTTGTGGCAGTGGGTGCCGCGTGGCGGATACCCCTCCGCCGATGCGCCGGGGTCAGCTCAGGGGCAGATCGGCGGCGTGCGCCCACCGCCTGCTGGTCCGGACGCCGGCCGGGTAGAGCCGGAAGTGGATCGACCGCAACGACACCAGGTCACCGTCGGCCACGAACCAGCACGACAACCCCGAGGCCGTGGCGTCGCGCAGCTCGTTCCAGGTCTCCTGGCTGATCGACCCGTCGTCCTCGGACAGCACCACGAGGCTGTCGATGCCCTCGCGGATGAAGGGCCACCGGAGGTACCAGTCGGCCCGCGAGGCAAAGCCACAGGCGTCCGCGTCCATGACCACGGCCCGGGGCCACTCCTGCGCGATCCGCTTCATGGCCCGGCGATACGACAGCGTGCCGTAGGTGTTGCGGGCGGCCGCCAGGTAGACCACCGCCGGCGCCCCTTCGCGGCTTCGAGCGCGATGGCCCTCGGAACCCGCTCCAGCGTCGTCCTGCGCGCCCAACGGAACCGTGATGCTCATGGCGGACCCCCCCATCCGGCTTGCCGTCGGCGCGCCGCCGGGCCGTGAAGGCCCCGGCGACGTGCCCCCCCTGGGCCCCCATGGTGCGGCGCCATCCTCACCGGGTGGCCAAGTGACGCTCAACTCCCGCCCAACCACGGCGTGCGGACGTGCGGGGTCGCGTGCCGGGGACGGCGGCACCGCACCCCGGGCTACGAGCGCGCGCTTCCCGGGGCCACGCCGAGGAGGGAGTCGATGGTGCCGTTGGTGGCGGCTCCGGCGTTGCCGAGGTGTCCGAGCCCGTAGGCGTCCTCGACGGAACCCAGGATGCCGGCGGTGTCCACCGGCGTCGCGTCCTGTTGGGGGTGGGCCTTCAGCGCGGCACTGATCACGATGGTGGGGATGTGACCGCCCCCGCTCCCGCCGTTGATCCCCGAGTTGTCGTCGTCGGACTCGTCCCACTCCAAGATGATCACCCCACCGGCGCGGTACCAGGCCGTGGACTGCACCTCGGGAACGAACCGGGACAGAAAGGCGTCGCCCTGCTCGACGGTCCCGTCGTGCTCGTCGTCGATCAGGTTGGGCGTGTACCAGACGAAGTCCGGGGCTGCGGCGCTGTCGAGGTCGCCGGGCAACGACGAGGCATCGACGACAGAGATCTTGGCGTTGGGGAAGTACTCCCACGGGACGTGGCGCACCGCGTACTCCCCCACGCTGACCCTGGGGTCGGTGGGGAGGTCCTCGGCGTAGGCCTTGGCGCTGAACCCGGCGTCGACGAGCTGGTCGGCCAACGTCACCGCCCCGGGGAAATCGTGGGACGACGGTGGGTTGTCGTCGGTGACGCCCTGGTTGGAGCCCGACACGATGTCGAGGTAATTGGGGAGGCTGGGGTGGCCGAAGGCGTAGCTCTGGGTGGCCAACCCGTAGGTGGCGGCCAAGCTGTTGGTGTAGGGCTCATGGGACTGCCCGATGACCTGGCTGGCGTTCTTGTTCTCCATCATCACCACCATGATGTGCGGGGCGGCGCGGGGCACGGTCGTCGTCGATGACGCCCTCGCCGACGTCGTCGTGGTGGCCGTGCGCTTTCTCGTGGTCGACCCCGTGGCGCGCGGTGACGCGCTGCACGCCGCGGCGCCCACCACCACCGCCATCAGGACGGCGGCCACCCGTGGTGCGGTCTTGACCCTCTGACGCCACGCTCGCGTGTTCGGATCAATCCTCATCGGCGAGCCCTTCCCGCACCACACACGGTTGGAGCCTGGGAGGGGACTCGAACCCCTGACCTGCGCATTACGAATGCGCTGCTCTACCAGCTGAGCTACCCAGGCGACGCGACGGATCAAACTACCCGACCCGTCTCGGACCGAGGTTGCCCGACACGGGGGACGGCCCGGTCAGGCGGTCACGGCGGAGAGGCGCACGAGCATGGCCTCGAGCAGCAGCGATTCATTGGGGTTACGGATGAGCTCGGCCGCGGATCGCTCCACCACGACGATGGCGTCGGAGAGCTCACGAACCCGCTCCGCCGTCCTCCCCGACCAGGCCGGTGTCGCCGAGCCCGTCGTCGCCAGCGTCACCAACCGGTCGCGGTAGGCGGCGGCGAGAACGGCGAACCCCGCCCGCAGCTCGTCGGCCCGCCAGCGACGCTCCTCGCGACGTTGGCGTTCTTCGATCTCCTTGCGCCGGGGCACGGCCCGCTCCCCGCGCTGCTCGGCGTCGGAACCGAGCCCCTCCATCTCGAGCCGATGCCGGACGCGCAGCGGCTCCACCGCTTCCTCGGCCGAGGCCAGCAATTCCTGGGCCAGAGAGGCCGCCGCCGCACCGGTGCCGTCGAGCCGGGACGGCACCGACCGCCACAGGGCGCGTCGATCGACGAAGCCGGCGTCGTCGGCCAGGAGACGGGCGCGGTCGATGCTGCCCCCCGCCGCCTCGGACAGCTCTTCGGCGAGCTCCCCCTCCATGCCCGTGCGTATCAGCCAATCCCGCAGCTCCGCGGGTGGGACCGGGCGCAACTCGATGCGGACGCACCGGCTGGCCACCGTGGCCAGCTCGGCGGGCACCGCGTCGGCGAGGAGCACGAAGACGCTCTGCCCGGCGGGTTCTTCCAGTGTCTTCAACAACACCGGGGCGGCCAGACGGGCGAGATGGATGTCCGACACCACGATCACCTGACGACGGGCCTCGAGGGGGCGTCGCTGGGCGAGCCGCACCACGTCCCGGGCGTCGTCGACGCTCACGAGCGCCCCGGCGCGTTCGATCTCGACCAGATCGGGGTGGACGCCGGCGAGGGCCCGACGACACACGTCGCACACGCCGCATCCCCCCTGCGGGCACAAAAGGGCGGCGGCGAATCCCCGCACCAGCGTGCGCTGGCCCAGGCCGGGCAGACCGACCAAGAGGTAGGCGTGCACCGGTCGGCGGCCGGCGGCGCGCAGTTGCCCGACGGCGTCGGCCTGGCCCACGACATCGGCGAAGAGCGAGACGGCCGGCAGCGTCTGATCGTCGACGGCGGCGGTCATCGGTCCCTGCTCACGGGGTGGCTTCCATCGAGTCGGGCCTCGGCAGCGGTCCGAGCCGGGCCGACACCGCGCTCAACACCTCGTGCGCCACGGCGCCGACCTCGCCGCTCCCGTCGACGACCACCCAGGCATCGGGCTCGGCGTGAGCCAACTCCCGGTAGCCGGTACGGACCCGCTCGTGGAAGCCGGCGTCGAGGCGCTCGAGGCGATCGGCCCGGTCGAGGTCGAGCCGGCCGCGCGCCACCGACGAGGGGACGTCGAGGAGGATGGTCAGGTCCGGGGTGATCCCTTCCGAGGCCCACGTGACCAGGCGCGCCAGCTCTCCGAGGTCGAGGCCCCGTCCGTAGCCCTGGTAGGCGAGGGTCGACCCCGAGAAGCGCTCGGTGACGACCCACCGTCCCGCCTCCAGCGCGGGTCCGATCACCTCGGCCACGTGCTGGGCCCGGTCCGCCGCCATGAGCAGCGCCTCGGCCCGCTCCGTGATGGACGGGAGGCCGGGATCGAGCGCGAGCCGGCGCAAGGTTGCTCCCAGTGCCGTGGCGCCGGGCTCGGCCGTCGACACCGCACCGATGGCGCCGGCCAGCAACACCGCCTGCGTGGACTTCCCGCAGCCGTCGACTCCCTCGAGGGCGATGAGCCGGCCGCGCGAGCTCACGCCGTCTCGGGCGTCTCCTTCGACGCCTTGGTGGCGGTGGCAGTCTTCTTGGCCGCCTTCTTGGCCGTGGTGGTCTTCTTGGCCGCGGTGGTCTTCTTCGTGGCCTTGGTGGCTTTCTTGGCGGACTTGGCCGCTTTCGTCGACTTCGAGGCCTTGGCGGCACGGGCCCGCTTCACCGGTGGTCCCGCCGCCCGGCGGTCGGCGAGCAATTCGGCGGCCCGCTCGATGGTGATCGTCTCGGGCTCGTCGCCCTTGCGCAGCGAGGCGTTGGTGGTGCCGTCGGTCACATAGGGCCCGAACCGTCCCGAGCGCACCACCACCGGTGACCCGGTGTCGGGATCGTCGCCGAGCTCACGAAGCGGCGTCGCCGCCGTTCGGCCGCGCCGCATCTTGGGCTGCGCGAACAAGGCGAGGGCCTCGTCGAGGGTCACCGCCAGCAGCTGCTCCTCGGTGTCGAGGCTGCGGGTGTCGGTGCCCTTTTTCACATAGGGACCGAACCGGCCGTTGAGCGCCTGGATCTCCTCACCCGTCGACGGGTCGGCGCCGACGGTCCGGGGCAGTCTCAGCAACTCGAGTGCCTGGTCGAGGTCGACGGTCTCGGGCGACATCGACTTGAACAGCGACGCCGTGCGGGGCCGGTCGCCACCGTCGACGGCCTCACCGAGCTGGATGTAGGGACCGAACCGGCCCGACCGCACGAGCACGGGGAGATCACTGTCGGGGTCGGTGCCGAGCGTGCGGTCACCCGACGGTGCGGCGAGGAGCTCCTCGGCTCGCTCCACGGTGAGCTCGTCGGGCGGAAGGTCCTCGGGGATCGAGGCCCGGTCCTCGCCGCGTTGCAGGTAGGGGCCGTAGCGCCCGACCCGCACCACAATGGGCTCGCCATCCCCGTCGGACCCGATGACGATGGAGTTGACCTCGCGGGCGTCGATCACGCCGAGGTGTGAGGCCACGTCTTCTTTGAGGCCCCGGTGGCTCTCGGAGGTGGGAGCCGTCGATCCGTTCCCCCCGAAGTAGAAGCGGGTGAGCCAGGGAAGCACCTCGCGCTCGCCGTCGGCGATCTCGTCGAGGTCGTTCTCCATGGCGGCGGTGAAGCCGTAGTCGACGAGGTCACCGAAGTACCGCTCGAGCAGGCCCACCACGGCGAAGGCCGTGAACGAGGGCACCAGGGCGGTCCCCTTCTTCCACACGTACCCACGGTTCTGGATGGTGCCGAGGATGCTGGCGTAGGTCGACGGCCGGCCGATGCCGAGCTCCTCGAGGGCCTTCACGAGCGACGCCTCGGTGTAGCGGGCCGGCGGCTGGGTGGTGTGCGAGCGCGCCTCGATCTCCGCCGCCGACAACGTGTCGCCCTCGACGAGGGCCGGGAGCTGCACGTCGCGCTCGGTGGCCTCGGCATCGGGGTCGTCGGACCCTTCGACATAGGCCCGCAGGAACCCCGCGAACCCGATGACCGTTCCCGACGCCGAGAACTCCGCCTCCTCGGCGGGCGAGCCACCCTCGGGTATCCCCACCAGCCGGACCTGGGCGCTCGTTCCCGTGGCGTCGGCCATCTGCGAGGCCACCGTGCGTTTCCAGATGAGGTCGTAGAGCCGCAGCGTGTCCCCGCTCAATTCCCGGCCGGCCTCGTCGGGGGTGCGGAAGGCCTCGCCGGCGGGACGGATGGCCTCGTGGGCCTCCTGGGCGTTCTTCACCTTGCGCTGATACCGCCGGGGCGCGTCGGGGATGTACTCGGGCCCGTACAGCGACGACGCCTGGGCCCGGGCCGCGGTGAGGGCTTCGTCGGACAACGTGGTGGAGTCGGTGCGCATGTAGGTGATCCAGCCCTGCTCGTACAGCCGCTGTGCCACCTGCATGGTGCGCTGTGCCCCGAACCGGAGCTTGCGACTGGCCTCTTGCTGCAACGTCGAGGTCATGAAGGGAGGTGCCGGTGAACGGCGGTAGGGCTTCTCGGTCACGGCCCGCACGGTGAAGGGCTGACCGGCCAGGCCCTGCACCAGGCGGGTGGCCTCGGGCTCGGCCAGCAGCACGGCGTCGGCCCGGGTGCGCTCACCGGTCTCGGTGAAGTCACGCCCCGTCGCCACCGGCGTTCCCCCCACCGCCACCAGGGTGGCGCTGAAGGTCTGGCCCTGGGAGTCGAAGGTCCCCTCGAGGTCCCACCACGTGGCGGCCCGGAACCGCATGCGGGCCCGCTCGCGTTCCACGATCATCCGGGTGGCCACGCTCTGGACGCGGCCCGCCGAGAGGCGGGGCATCACCTTCTTCCACAGCACCGGTGACACCTCGTATCCGTACAGGCGGTCGAGGATGCGCCGGGCTTCCTGGGCGTCGACCAGGCGGCGGTCGAGGTCGCGCCACTCCTCCACGGCGCGCTGCAAGGCGGCGGCGGTGATCTCGTGGAACACCATGCGCTTGATGGGCACCCGGGGCGAGAGCACCTCGGTGAGATGCCACGCGATCGATTCGCCCTCCCGGTCCTCGTCGGTGGCGAGATAGACCTCGCTCGCCCCCGCCAGCAGTGACTTGAGGCGGGCCACCACCGACTTCTTCTCGGGCGCCACCACGTAGAGGGGCTTGAACCCGTTGTCGACGTCGACGCCCAGGCGCGCCCACCCCTCACCCTTGTAGGCGGCGGGGATCTCGTCGGCCCGCCGGGGCAGGTCGCGGATGTGGCCCACCGACGACTCGACGACGAACCCGCCCCCGAGGAGGGCCCCGATGGTGCGGGCCTTGGCGGGCGACTCCACGATGACGAGGGGCTTTCCCGCCGAGCGGGATCCGGCGGATTTGGGTTTGGCGGAGGCTGGCATGGTCGTCGATGAGCGTGGGGGGTTCACGACGCCCGTGTCAACAGCAGCCGGGACAGGACCCGCCCCCGGTGACCGTGACCAGCGAATTCATCCCGGGGTCCCCACCCCGCCTGGGACCGGCCCCTCGGGTCGTCAGGCCTCCACGGCGCTGGGGGCGGGCACGCTGGGCTCGTCTTTGGCATTGCCCTGTTCTTCGGCCCCGAAGCCCTCGGACTTGCGCTTGGAGAAGGCGATGGCGCCGATCAGGATCACGACCCCCGCTCCGGCGATGCCCAGGCGGGCACCGGTGTGGTGCCGGAGCGTGATCACCGCCGGGAGGATCAGCAGCGACACCAGGTTCATGACCTTGATGAGGGGGTTGAGCGCCGGTCCGGCCGTGTCCTTGAAAGGGTCACCCACGGTGTCTCCGATCACCGCCGCGGTATGGGCTTCTGATCCCTTTCCTCCCTCGTGTCCGTCCTCGATGTACTTCTTGGCGTTGTCCCACGCCCCACCCGAGTTCGACAGGAAGTTGGCCATGAGCTGCCCGGTGAGGATCGCCGCGGCGAGAAACGCCCCGAGGGCGAGGTAGTTGATCCCGAACCCGACGATCACCGGGGTGAGCACCGCCAGCAGGGCCGGCGTCACGAGCTCGCGCTGGGCCGCCGCGGTGCAGATGGAGATCACCCGGCCGTACTCGGGCTTCTCGGTGTAGTCCATGATCCCGGGGTGCTCACGGAACTGGCGCCGCACCTCTTGGACCACCGTCCCCGCCGACCGGCCGACGGCGCGGATGGCCAGTGACGAGAACAGGAATGCCACCGAGCCGCCGATGAGCAGGCCGATGAAGATCGTCGGGTTGGCCACGTTGATCTGGGTCTGCTGGATGCTGAAGAGCTTCGAGGCCGGGACGTGCAGGCCCAGCTGCGACACGATGGTCTCGACGAACGAGCCGAACAGCGACACCGAGGCGATCACGGCCGAGCCGATGGCGACACCCTTGGTGATGGCCTTGGTGGTGTTGCCCACGGCGTCGAGGCTCACCATGACCCGCTCGGCCTCCCCGGTGAACTCCCCCGACATCTCGGCCACTCCCGCGGCGTTGTCGGAGACGGGCCCGAAGCTGTCCTCGGAGACCACCATGCCGGCCGTGGACAGCATGCCGATGCCCGTCAGCGAGATGAGGTAGAGGGTCAGCTCGATGTTGCCGTGGGCCAGGCCCACCGACACCCCGATGGCGACGGCGATGGCCAGGATGGCCCACACCGTCGACTCGAGGCCGAAGGCGATGCCCGACAGCACCGTCGTGGCCGGTCCGGTGCGGGCCGACTCGGCGATCTCACGGACCGGAGGGCGCTCGGTCGAGGTGAAGTGCTCGGTGATCTGACTGGCCACGAGGACGAGGACGACGCCGGTCAGCACGGCATAGAACGCCTTCATGTAGTGGAGGTAGAAACCGGCCACGAGGCCCGCACCGAGCACGGTCAGCGCCGCCGCCGTCCAGAAGCCGCGGTTGATCGGCGCCATGGCCGACTTGTCCTTGGGCCGGGCCCGCACCACGTACACGCCGATGGCCGAGGCCACGATGCCCATGGCCGGCACGATGAGGGGGAACACCACGGCCCGGGCCGCATTGCCCTGGAAGGACTTCCCGAGGGAGGTGAACGCCGCGAAGCCCAGGATGATCGCGGCGATGATCGTGATCACATAGGACTCGAAGAGGTCCGCCGCCATGCCCGCACAGTCCCCGACGTTGTCCCCCACGTTGTCGGCGATGGTGGCCGCGTTGCGGGGGTCGTCCTCGGGGATGCCCGCCTCGACCTTGCCCACCAGGTCGGCCCCCACGTCGGCGGCCTTGGTGAAGATGCCTCCCCCCACCCGCATGAACAGGGCGATGAGCGAGGCGCCGAACCCGAAGCCGACGAGCACGGCGGTGGCGGTGTTCTGGAACAGGAACACGATCACCGTCGCCCCCAGCAGTCCGAGGCCGACACAGAGCATGCCGGTGATGGCGCCGGTGCGGAAGGCCACCCTGAGGGCCCCCGGGAGCTTGCCGTCGCGCGCCGCCGCCGCGGTGCGGACGTTGCCCCGCACGGCCAGGCTCATCCCGATGAAGCCGGTGAGCCCCGAAAGCGTGGCCCCGGCCAAGAAGCACAGCACCCGGAACCCGCCCGCGGCGCCGAACGACAGGGCGATGGAGCCGTTGGGCCGGGACACCTTGGTGGCGGTGAAGAAGATCAGGACGGCCAGGGGGATGACGATGATCCCGATGGCCCGGAACTGGCGGCGGAGGAACGCCACGGCACCCTCTTGGATGGCGGCGGCGATCTCGCGCATCTTCGGGGTCCCGGTGTCGGCGGCCAACACCCCCCGCATGAGGACGAGCCCCACGGCGAGGCCGAAGATCGCGGCGACCAGGGCGACGACCAGCCACAACTTCTCGGTGCTCGAGAAGACGAAGCTCTGATACCCCCCTTCGCTGGCGAGGAAGTGGGTCATGTACGTGATGCTCCCTTCACGTGGGCCCTGGGGCCCGGGACGAGACTCGGCGGCCGAGGTCTGGGGGTCGGTCTGTGGGGTCTATCGGTCGGACCCGGGGTCGGGCGCGCCTCAAGATGAGACGCTCCCCCGAAGAACGGGGGCCGACGATACCGACTCGGCGCGAGGACGGGCAAGGAAGCACCCGGCGGGTGCGCGGGGCGGACCCTCAGACCCCGACGTCGAGCTCCTTGGTGTCGGGACCGGCGATGAGCTCGTAATCGGGGTTCAAGATCGCCAGGCTCCCCTCCCAGGCCCCGACCATTCCCTGGGCCACGAGGCGCGCCCCCTGCTGGATCCCCGGGATCCGGCGCCGGCCCTGGAAGACCAGGAGGATCGCCCCGGTCTGGTCCACGAGGGTGCACTCCAGGTTGGCCGTCGCCCCTCCCGTGGGCACCCGCACGGATCGGATGCGCCCCGCCACCCGCACCCGTTGGCGCCACTGGGCCTCTCCGATCGGTGTGGTGCCGTCCACCGCCGGCCCGGCCGCATCGCCGGCGCGCGCCGCGGCGCGCGACGACGCCCGCATCCCCGCCCGCGTCGGTCGTGGACCCGGACCGCCCACCGGTGGTTCGGGCTCGGCGTGGCGCCAGCCGCCCGAGAGCTGGAAGGGGACGATGGTGGCGTTGACATGGGGAAGGTGCCCCACCGCGGCGGCGATGCGATCGGCGCTTCGGTCATGGAGCAGCCGGCGCCATCCCGCCGCGAAGCCCCGCCGGGGCAACAACATGGTGAGCTCGGTGTCCCCGTCGTTGGTGATCTGGGCGGCGAGCTCGAGGGCGGCGCGCGCCAGGCGCCGGTCGGGACAGTCGATGATGTCCAGCGGCAGCCGGGACAGACCGAGGCGGCTCCAATCCCGTTCGAGGGTGCCGGACTCGAGAGGGTCGACGGCGAAATGCACGGCACGCAGATGGTCCGGCGACAGCGTGCGGGCGTACTGCACGGCCCGGGCCGTGGCCAGGTCCATCCGGTCGACGAGCACCACCACCACGTGATGACGGAGCACCGGGGCTTCGCACGCTTGTGACGCTCCGGCCTCGAGCTGGAGGTCCTCTTTCACGTACTGGCGATGGAGGCGCAGCAACCCCATGACCCCGAGGGGCATGAGGACGACGACCACCCACGCCCCCTCGGTGAACTTGGTGACGACGAAGATGAGGAGCACCACGAACGACAGGACCGCAGCGGTGCCGTTGACGGCGACGCCGCGCCGCCAATGGGGCTCACGGTGGGTCAGGTGGTACTTGACCATCCCCGCCCCCGCCATGGTGAACCCGGTGAAGACGCCGATGGCGTAGAGCGCGATCAGGCTGTCGACGTTGGCCCGGGTGATGAGGAGGATGACGATCGACACCGCCGTGAGCACGAGGATCCCGGTGGAGAACACCAGACGGTGCCCACGCCGGGTGAGCTGGCGGGGCAGATAGGAGTCGTCCGCCGCGAAGCTGGCCAGGAAGGGGAAGCCGGTGAAGCTGGTGTTGGCCGCCAGGACCAGGATGAGCATGGTGCCCCCCTGGAGGAGCAGGAAGAGCACGTGCGGGAACACGCCGTGCCCGTACACGTACGTGGCCACCTGGGCCAGGACCGTCGGGGTGCCCCCGAGACGGGGCACGGGGTGGACGATGGCGGCCAACGAGGCGATGCCGAGGACGAGCGACCCCAGCACCAGGCTCATGATCACCAGCGTGATACGGGCGTTGCGCGACTCGGGGGGCCGGAAGACGCTCACCCCGTTGGAGATGGCCTCGGTGCCGGTCAGCGCCGAGCCCCCCGACGCGAAGGCCTTCATCACGATGAACACCGACGCCCCGAGCAGCAGGCCGTTGCCCGGCGTCCCCAACGACACCGCCCCGGCCTGATGCAACGAATGGGGGTGGAGGTCGCCGAGGACGGTCTTGACCGATCCCACGATGATCAGGAGCGCCATGTTGGCGATGAAGAAGTAGGTCGGGATGGCGAAGGTCCGGCCCGCCTCGCGGATGCCCCGCAGGTTCCCGTAGGCGATGAGGATCACGAGTCCGACGGCGATCCACATGGTGCCGTCGTGGTGACCGAAGCGGGGATAGACCGACACCAGTGCGTCCACCCCGGCCGCCACCGACACCGCCACGGTGAGCGTGTAGTCGATGAGCAGCGACACCGCGGCGATCTGGGCCACGCCCAGCCCGAAGTTCTCACGGGCCACCACGTAGGCGCCGCCCGCTCTGGTGTAGACCTTCACCACTTCGAGGTACGACGCCGTGACGAACAGGAGCACGACCACCACGGCCGCGGTCACCGGCACCACCAGCGCGAAGGCGGCGACGCCGATGTACTTGACCAGCTGCACCAGGATCTGCTCGGTGGCATAGGCCGAGGAGGAGATGACGTCGGACGACAGCACGGCCAGCGCCGTGGGCTTGCCCAGGCGCTCCACGGACTGTCGCTCGGAGGCGATCGGTGGCCCGAGGAAGGCGTTCTTGAGCCGGTACCGGGCGTTCTCGGGCAGGTCGGCGGCGTCGAAGGAGGGCAGGGCCTCGGGCGCCACCCGACGCCCCGGCACCCCGGCCCGGGCCCGGCCGACGACAGGAACGGTCCCCGGCTCCACGCCTGACGGGACGGAATGGCCCGCTTCGGGTACCGGGGCCTCGCTCACACCTTCAGGTAAGCACATCCCGTGAGTTGTCCGACGCTGCGATGCCGTGTTGCATGGTGCCGGTGCACGTCGTCATCGTCGGCTGTGGCCGGGTCGGATCGGGGCTCGCCATCCACCTGGTCGAGAAGGGCCACACGGTGTCGATCATCGACAAGGTCCCGCGCTCGTTCCGTCGCCTCCCCGCCGACTGGCCCGGGACCCGGGTCGTGGGGTCGGGCTTCGACCGCGACGACCTCGACCGGGCCGGCGCCAAGCAGGCGGGAGCGCTGGCCGCAGTCACCAGCGGTGACAACTCGAACATCCTGACGGCGCGCATCGCGCGGGAGAACTACGGCATCCACAGCGTGGTGGCCCGCATCTACGATCCCCGGCGGGCCGAGATCTACCAGCGCCTCGGCATCCCCACCGTCGCCACGGTGACGTGGACCATCGACCAGGTCATGCACCGGTTGCTGCCCGACGCCGTCGTCGGGGAATGGAGCGACCCCTCGGGCCACCTGGTCCTCGTCGAGCGTGTCCTGCCCGAGGCCTGGGCCGGCAAGGCCCTGCGGGACCTCGGCATGGCGGGCAAGGTCAAGGTGGTGGCGGTCACCCGGGCGGGCATGCCCCGGCTGGATGTGGCCGACCTCGTCGGCCAGGAGGGCGACGTGCTCCACCTGGCGGTGCTCAAAGACGACGTGGGTGAGCTCGAACGGCGCTTCGACGGCGGCGACTCGGTTCCCGAGGGGCGTGCGCTGGGGACGGCGCGGTGAAGGTCGCCATCGCCGGAGCCGGGAGCGTGGGAACGGCGATCGCCAAGGACCTGGCCGCCAACGGCCACGACGTCCTGCTCATCGAGAGAGACCCCGACCTGGTGGAGCGCATGCGCGCCACGGTCGACGTCACGTGGGTCGCGGCCGATGCCTGTGAGGTCAACTCCCTCGACACGGCGGGCATGGCGCAGGTCGACGTGGCCGTGGCCGCCACCGGCGACGACGAGGACAACCTGGTGATCTCCCTGCTGGCCAAACAGGAATTCGCCGTGCCCCGGGTGATCGCCAGGGTGAACCACCCCAACAACCAGTGGCTGTTCAACGAGTCCTGGGGAGTCGACATCTCGGTATCGACACCGCAGCTCCTCACCGCCCTGGTCGAGGAGGCCGTCTCGGTCGGGTCGCTCGTCCGCCTCCTGCAATTCGAACGGGGGAACGCCCATCTCGTCGAGGTGACGCTGGCCGAGAGGTCGCCGGCGGCGGGCACGTCTCTGGCCGATCTCCAGTTCCCCCGGGACGCCACGATCGTGGCCGTGGTGCGCGGAGACCGGCTTGTCGTCCCCCGCGGCGACACGGTGCTCGACCCGGGCGATGAGGTCATGGTGCTCGTCACCGGAGAAGCAGAGCGGGCCGTCCAACAACTGCTGGTGGGCGACTGAACCGTTTCGGCCCCGATCACCTTCGGCCCCGATCACCTTCGGACGGAGATCCCGCCGAGCCCGGGGCACCCGGACCCGGGACCCGGTGTCGCCCCCGTACAATTCCCGCCATGGAGGCGGCCTTCTTCGATCTCGACAAGACCATCATCGCCCGGGCGTCGATGGCCGCCTTCGGGCACCACTTCTACCGGGGCGGCCTGATCTCCAGGTCCACGGTCGTGCGCGCCCTCACGTCGCAGTTGGTGTACCTCCATCTCGGAGCCAGCGAGCAGAAATTGGCCAAGATCCGGGAGTCGGTGCTGAAGCTCACCTGCGGATGGGACCAAACCGAGGTGTCGCGCATCGTGCGCGAGACCCTCGACGAGGTGGTCGAGCCGATCATCTACGCCGAGGCCCTCGAGCTTCTCGAACAGCACCAGGCATCGGGGCGCAAGACCTACCTCGTCTCGGCCTCCCCCGAGGAGATCGTCCAGCCCCTCGCCGAATACCTCGGCGTGGACGGCGCCATCGCCAGCCGGGCCGTCGTGGATCTCGACGGGCGCTACACGGGCGAGATGGCTTTCTACGCCTACGGGCCGTTCAAAGCCGAGGCGATGCGCGATCTCGCCGCCTTCGAGGGGATCGACCTGACGGCGTCCTACGCCTATTCGGACTCCTACACCGATGTCCCCATGCTCGAAGCCGTCGGCCACCCCGTGGTCGTCAATCCCGACCGCGTGCTGGCTCGACTGGCTCGCGACCGCGGCTGGGAGACGTTGCAGTTCTCGCGACCGGTCCGGCTACGCGACCGGGTTCCGGTGCCCAACCTTCCCACGGCAGCCGCGTTGACCGGTGTGGCGCTCGCCGCCACCGGTGCTGCGGTGCTGGTCAGGCGACACGGGCACAGAGCGGCCCGCGCCTAGGGATCGATCAGGCTTCGCGCAGCCGCTTGGCGGCGATGAGGCCGAGACCGACGAGGATGGCGAGGATCAGCAGTTTCTTCACGAGGTCGATCCTACCCAGAGGGCTGTGCCCTCCCGCTCCAACGCCCTGACCAGGGCCGTCACCCCGCAGAGGGCGGGGAGACGCTCAGACGGTGAGGAGGTCGCGCGCGCCGGTGTCCGACGACGGATGACGCAACTTCGACATGGCGCGCGCCTCGATCTGGCGGATGCGCTCCCTGGTGAGGTTGAAGTGCTCCCCGACCTCTTCCAAGGTGCGGGGCTCACCACGGTCGAGCCCGAACCGCAACCGGAGGATCTCCCGCTCGCGCTCGTCGAGGGGCGAGAGCAGCCGATTGATCTCCTCGGGCAACAGAGACGTCGCGGCCACTTCGAAGGGTGACTCGGCCGACCGGTCCTCGACGACATCGCCGAGCTCGGCGTCCCCGTCCTCGCGCAGGGGTTCGGACAGCGAGAGGGGCTCGGCCCGGAAGCGCAGCGCTTCGATGAGCTTGTCCTCGGGCATCTCCACCTCGGCCCCGAGCTCGGCCAACGTGGCGGGCCGACCGAACTTGAGCTCGAGACGGGCCTGGGCCTTCTGGACACGGGCCAAGGTGTCGCCGGCGTGCACGGGGAGCCGAATCGTCCGCCCCGTGTTGGCGATGCCCCGGGTGATGGCCTGGCGGATCCACCACGTCGCGTAGGTGGAGAACTTGAAGCCCTTGCGCCAGTCGAACTTCTCCACGGCGTGCATGAGGCCCAGGTTCCCCTCCTGGATGAGATCGAGGAGGGGAAGTCCCGACGCCTGGTACTTCTTGGCGATCGACACCACCAAGCGGAGGTTCGACTGGACGAATGTCTGCTGGGCCTGCTCGCCGGTCTGGACCTTGCGCTTCAGCTCACGCCGCTTGGCGGGGGTGAGGTCCTTGACCTTCACCGCCAGGTCCAGCTCGGCCACGCGGCCACCTTCGATGGTCTGAGCCAGCCGCACCTCGTCGTCCTTGGTGAGCAACGGGTATTGGCCGATGTCGGTCAGGTAGAGCCGGACCAGATCCTCCTCGTCGCGCTCGACCCGCTCCTTTGCCAACGTCTCAACCCTTCGTCGGAACCATCCGGCGATCCGAGCCGGTGGTCGAAGCCGTGGGGCCACGCATGCAAACTCACCTGTGGATATCAGTTTACCGACAGGTCAAGACCCGACCCCTGAGACGGGGGTCACGCCGGTGGGGGATCGACCGGCGCCACCGGAGCGTCGGGCCCATCGGGCCACGGGACGAGCCCGGCACCGGAACCGGCGATGATCTCTTCGAGGCGCTGTTGATGGCCGGTGACCACGGCCACGTCGTGCGGGCGCCGCAGCAGCCCTTGGGTGAGCGCCTCGAGGGCCTGCCACTGCTCGGTCTCGTCGCGCAACACCAGTGTCAGACAGCGCGCCAGCGGCGCGTCGGCGACGGGCGACACTCGCCGGAGATGGAGGGTGTACCCCGTGACCAGCCGGGCCAGCACCACCCGGCCGATCCCGACGAGGCGCGGCAGCGTGCCCCCCGAGGGTGCGTCGCCCCCGGTGCCGGTGCCGATGAGGCTCCCACCGGCGCCGGGGGCCTCGCCGACGGGGACGACGCCGGCCAGCACCCCGAGCATGCGGTCCACCTCGGCGCTCGGGGGCAGCACGAGAGCGGCGGGGTCGACGGTGTCGAGGGCGGGGAGCCGGTCTGCGAACAACTCGGCGTGCCAGGCGTGCTGCTGGCTGTAGACGTCGAAGAGCAGCTGGGCCTCGGGGACGGACTCCGACGCCACCCACGAGCCGAGCACCTCGAAGAGCCGGCGTTCGACCCACTGGTACGAGCCCACCAGGCGCGCCTGCACCTCGAGCGACAACGTCGAGCCGCCCGACGCGGCCGCGCCGTCGAGGCCCCCGGGACCGAGCGCCAGGGACGCTGCCTCGAACCGGTCAGGCACGGGGCATCACCCCGTCCTCGTCCCCCGCCCCTCGAGACGCCGACGTTGCCTCGGGGGCCGGATCCCGATAGCGGTTCGTGATGGGCATGCGCCGATCCTTCCCGAACGCCTTGGCCGTGATGCGCACGCCGGGCGGCGATTGGCGTCGCTTGTACTCGGCGCCATCCACCAGCGCGGCGACGCGCACGACGAGCGCGGGGTCGTACCCGTCGCCGGCGACATCGGCGATGGACCGGTCGTGGAGGACCAGCGCCTCGAGCAACGGGTCGAGGATGTCGTAGGGCGGCAGGCTCTGGTCGTCGCGCTGATCGGGGCGCAGCTCGGCCGAAGGAGGCTTGGTCAACACCGATTCGGGCACGAGCTCGGTTCCCTCCCGGGCGTTGCGGTACCGGCACAACCGGTACACGAGGGTCTTGGGGACGTCCTTGATCACGGCGAAGCCGCCGGCCGAGTCGCCGTAGAGCGTCGAGTACCCCGTGGCCAACTCGCTCTTGTTCCCCGTGGTGAGCACGATCCATCCCCGGGCGTTGGACACCGCCATCAAGACCACGCCGCGGATGCGCGACTGGAGGTTCTCATCGGTGAGGCCCGAGGGAGCGGCACCGAGCGCGGCCGAGAGGACGGAGGTGAAGGCGGCGTGCGCCGTCTCGATGGGGACGTCGTAGAGGTCGATGCCGAGCCGTTGTGCCAATGCGGTGGCATCGGTGACCGACCCCTGACTGGAGTAGCGCGACGGCATCGAGAGGCCGTGGACGTGCCCGGCACCCAGCGCGTCCACGGCGACAGTGGCCACGAGCGAGGAATCGACCCCGCCGGAGAGGCCGATGACGGCGTCGGTGAACCCGTTCTTCTTCAGATAGTCACGGGTCCCGAGCACGAGCGCCTCGTACACCTCGGCCTCCTCCCCGAGCGGGGCGGCCACCACCGGTGCCCGCCGTTCGCCGCCGCCGCGGGGCACCCTGCTCACCACCGTCATCGGGAGGGTCACGTCGTGGCTCGGAGAGGGGACGGGCACGTCGACGAGGAGTGACGTCTCGACGAATCGGGGCGCGGCGGCGAGGACCCGGCCCGTGGCTTCCATGACGAACGAACCGCCGTCGAAGACCAGCTCGTCCTGACCGCCGACCTGGTTGACATAGGCGACGGCGCAGCCCGCCTCCGCCACGCGCTGGCGTGCCACCGCCATCCGATCAGCCTCGCGTCCGATCGAGTAGGGCGACGCGTTCATGTTCACCACCAGACGGGCACCCCCGGCGCCCTGCCCTGCGACAGGCCCGTCCGGGAACCACAGGTCCTCGCAGATCGACACCCCCACGGGCAGGCCGGCGATCTCATAGAGCTCGAGGTCCGTCGTCCCCGGCGCGAACCAGCGCTCTTCGTCGAACACCCCGTAGTTGGGAAGCCGGCGCTTGTGGTACACGCCGAGCACCGCCCCACCCACGCAGATGGCGACGGCATTGCGGAGTCGCCGTGGCGCCCCCCGGATGGCGGCCTCCCGGGCCACGGCCCCCGCGCCCGCCGCGTGGGCCACGGCGTCGTCGACATCCTCGTCCCCGACGACGTCGACGAACCCGATCAGCGCCACGCACGCCGAGGTGGCCGCCGCCACCGTCTCGAGCGCAGCCAGATTGTCGGCCACGAAGGCCGGCTTCAGAAGGAGATCCTCGGGCGGGTACCCGGTGATGGCGAGCTCGGGAAACGCGGCCACATCGGCGCCTTCGGCCTCGACACGGGCCAGGACCTCGATGATGCGCTCGGCGTTCCCATCCACCTCGCCCACGACCGTGTCGAGCTGGCACAAAGCCAAACGCAGGTGGGACACGACGAAATCCTACCGGCACGCTCTGCGGCCTCAGCCTGGCATGCTGCGACGATGGCCGAGCCGTCTCCCGGGGAACACGGGGCCGGTGACGGTGCCGCCCGAACGCGCACCGTGCCCGGGGCGCTTCTGAACCTGGCCGAATGTTCCGCTTCGCCCGAATCGTCGTCGAGCACGCTGCACCGGATCGCCGACGAGCACCCCGAGGCCACGGCGCGCCTGATGACGGGCTCCGAACCCACCCCCCTGGCTTCGGTGCTCGTGGCGGTGAGCGCGGCGAGCAATTCCCTGGGCCGGCTCTGTGTGGCGGACCACATGGCCCTGGAGGTTCTCGACGACCTGGACCGGCCTGTCCCGATCGACCCTTCGGACCCGGCCGCGCTGGCCCGCTCGAAACGACTGGAGATGCTGCGCATCGCGGCGCGCGATCTTCTCGGCCTCGACACGCTCGAGACGGTCGGAGCGGCACTGGCCGATCTCGCCCAACAGGTCCTCCACGCCGCGGTCCTGCTCTCCAACCCGGCGCGACCGATCGCGGTGATCGGGATGGGGAAGCTCGGCGGGCGCGAGCTCAATTACGCCAGTGACGTGGACGTCCTCTTCGTCACCGACGACGAGCCCGACGAGGACGCCGCCCGCCGCATCCTGCAGGTCGCCCATGGATGTTTCCGGATCGACGTCGACCTCCGACCCGAGGGGCGCGCCGGCCCGCTCACGAGGTCTCTCGACAGTTACGGGGCCTACTGGGCCCGCTGGGCGGCGACGTGGGAATTCCAAGCGCTGTTGAAGGCACGCGCCGTCGCCGGCGAGGGGGAGATCGGTGCCGCCTTCGAGAGCGCCGCCGCGCAGCAGGTGTGGGGAAGGAACTACAGCGCCGACGAGCTGGCCGCGGTGCGCTCGATGAAGGCCCGGGCCGAGGGGGTGGTGGCCCGCCGGGGCCTCCTCGGGCGGGAGATCAAGCGAGGCCCGGGCGGGATCCGTGACATCGAGTTCGCGGTCCAGCTCCTGCAGCTCGTGCACGGCGGACAGGACGCCGGGATCAGGGCGAGGTCGACGCTCGACGCGCTCACCGAGCTCGCCGGGGCGGGGTACGTGGCAACCGAGGATGCCGTCACGCTGGCCGATGCGTACCGCTTTCTCCGTACCGTGGAGCACCGGTTGCAGTTGGTGGAGGAAGAGCAGACCCATTCGGTCCCGGCCGAGCCCTCCGCCCGGCGCCGCCTGTCTCTGGTGCTGGGATTCGAGGACGATGCATCAGCCTCTGCCACCTCCCGCTTCGACGACGCGCTGCGCCTGTGCCAACGCGACGTGAGGACCATCCACGAACGGCTCTTCTTCCGCCCTCTCCTCGAGGCCTTCGCCACCGTCGAGACATCGCCCCGGACGCCCCCCGCCGCGTCCGGTCCACCCGGGGAGACCCCGGGCCCGGTCATGTCGGAGGCGGCGGTCGCTCGGCGCCTCGACGCCTTCGGGTTCTCCGACGCCATGCGCACGCGTGCCGCCGTACAGGACCTCGCCGGGGGCCTGACCCGCAGTTCCCGCCTCATGGCCCAACTGCTCCCACTCCTGCTCGACTGGCTGTCGCTCTCACCCGATCCCGACCTGGGCCTCCTGGGACTGCGCGATCTCGTCGTCCACGCCCACCAGCGCACGCTCCTGGTCTCCACCTTCCGGGAGTCCCCCGAGGCGGCGCGCCGGCTGTGCCTGTTGCTCGGATCGAGCCGGACGCTGGTCGAGGCCATCGAGCGCAATCCCGAGCTGATCCCCCTGGTCTCCGACGACGAGGCCCTCACACCGACCCCTCGCGACGTCCTGGTCTCCGAGGCCGGTGAACGGCTCCATCGCAACAAGGACGAATCGTGGCGACGGGCCCAGCTGGTCCGGATGCGCCAGGACCAGTACGTGCGCATCGCGGCGCGCGACCTCCTCGGCGTGGACGACGTCGTGGCCACCGGTCGGGCGATCACCGAGATGAGCGAAGCGCTCCTCGAGGCATCTCTCGAGGTCGTCAACCCGGGCATGCCGTTCTCGATCATCGGACTGGGCCGTCTCGGCGGTGCCGAGATGTCCTACGCCAGCGATCTGGACCTCCTCCTCGTGTTCGACGGTGCCGACGACCTCGAAGGCGAGCTCGTGGCCGAGGCGCTGCTCCATCTCGTGCACGGACCCAGCCCCTCGCAGCGCGTGGCCGCCATCGACCTCGGGCTGCGACCCGAGGGGGGTCAGGGTCGACTGGCGCGCGACCTCCAGGGGTACGCGGCGTACTTCGACCGCTGGGCCGAGACCTGGGAGCGTCAAGCGCTGGCGCGCGCCCGCGTCGTGGCCGGAGACCGAGCCTTGGGTGAGCGGTTCATGGCCCTGGTGGCGGAGTTCGTGTGGGGCCGTCCCCTCGACGATGACGAGGTGGCCGCCATCAGGCGGATGAAGGCCCGCATCGAACGCGAGCGCATCCCGTCGCGCGAGGACCCGCAGTTCCACCTGAAGTTGGGACGCGGGTCGTTGTCCGACATCGAGTGGACCGTGCAGTTGCTCCAGCTCCGCCACGGCGTCCCCGGGGCGAGCACCAACACGGCCCTCGAGGTCCTCGGCGATCGCGGTCTGCTCTCTCCCGCCGACCTGGGGACGCTCCGAGACGCCTACCGGTTCTGCGAGCAGACCAGGAACCGCTGGCATCTGGTCGGCGCGCTGCCCGGAGGCGCCTCCCCCGGGGACGCCCTCCCCACCCAGGCCGACCAGCTCTCCCATCTGGCGAGGAGCCTCCGGACCACGCCCTCGGCGCTGCGCGACGACTACCGCCGGTTGACCCGACGGGCCCGAAGGGTCGTCGATCGCGCCTTCTACGGGATCACCGATGGGTGACGCTTCAGGTGTCACGCCGAGGGCCGACGAGAGCCGCACCATTAGCATTCATCGGATGCAGTCACGGGAACGGTCCTGATCGCATGCCGACCCGCCACCGCCTCGAGCAGGACCGCCACGGGGACCCGGGTTCGGCCGAGCTGATCGACGCTGTGCTCGGCTTGATGCCCGATGCCGCCATCGTGACCGACGCCGAGGGACTGATCGTGGCGGCCAACCCCGCCGCCGAGTCCATCTTCGGCTACCCACCCGGTGCGCTGGCGGGGATCGCCATCGACACCCTCGTCCCCGAGCGGTTCCGGACCGAACATGCCCGGCACCGAGCCGCCTACGGCGCGCACCGCGTGCCACGCCCCATGGGCACAGCCCCCGAGCTGTGGGCCCGACGTCTCGACGGGACCGAATTCCCTTCCGACATCAGCCTGGCCCCGCTCGACGCCCCCGAGCGTTCGCTCACGCTGGCCGTGGTACGCGACGTCACGGGCCGGCGCGCCGCCTGGGAAGCCGGAGCATGGCTGGCCGCCATCGTGTCGTCGTCCGAGGACGCCATCGTCTCGATGGACCTGGGCGGCACCCTCACCACCTGGAACCCCGGTGCCGAGCGACTCCTCGGCTACAGCGCCGACGAGATCTGCGGTGAGCCGGTGTCGCGGCTGGTCCCCGACAATCTGCTCGTCGATATCGACGAGCAGATGGCCCGAGTCCGTGGAGGCATGCACCTCCCCACACGCGACACGGTCCGCCGCCACAAGGACGGGCACGAGATCGAGGTGGCGGAGGCGCTCTCGCTCATTCGAGAGCCGTCGGGCAATGCCACGGGCATCTCGGCGGTGTTGCGCGACATCACGGCGCGCAAGAGAGCCGAGCGCGAGCTCCGCCGGCTCCTCGTCGACGGCCAGCGGCGCGAGCGCTGGCTCGGGTCGATCTCAGAGGTCAGATTGTCGATGCTGGCCGGAGGCGGGCTCGAGCAGTGGTTGGCGCTCATCGCCCGGCGCGTGGCGGAACTCTCCGATGCCGACGGGAGCACGGTGAGCGTGGTGGTGGCGAACGACGACACCCGCCTCGAGGTGATCGCCACCCACGGGGACCCGGTGCTGGACCTGCGCGGCCAACTCGTCTCGATCGAGGGCACCGCGGCGGGACGGGTCTTCACCACCGGGCGCACGACGGTCACCACCGACCCCTCCTCGGTCCTGGGCGTCGACCAGCCCGACGCCGTCCCGTCCGGACTCGGCCCCCTGCTCCTCGCCCCCATCACGACCTCGCACGGCAACGACGGCGTCCTGGGCGTCTTGCGCCTGGTCGGTCGAGCCGGGTTCAGCCCCGAGGAGATCCGGGTGGTCGAGAGCTTCGGCCAGCAGGCGGGCCTCGCCATCGAGCTCGACCGGGCCCAGAACGATCGGGAACAGCTCGCCATCATGGGCGACCGGGAACGGATCGCCCGGGATCTCCACGACCATGTCGTCCAGCGGCTCTTCGCCGTGGGCATGGCGCTGCAAGCCACCTCCCGGTCGATCTCGGACCCCCCGGCGCTCGAGCGGATCGGGGAGTCCATCGAAGAGCTCGACGCCACCATCCGCGACGTGCGGTCGACGATCTTCTCCCTGGCTCTGCGCACCAGTGACAGGGTGGGGACGAGCACCCGGGCCCGGCTCCTCGACGTGACCTCCATGGCGGCGCAGGTTCTCGGATTCCAACCCCGCCTCCAATTCGACGGGCCCGTGGACACCAAGGTGCCCGAGGAGCTCGTCCCCGATGTTCTGGCCGTGGTGCGCGAGGGCCTTTCCAACGCGGCCCGCCATGCCAAGGCCTCGCGGGTCGTGGTCCGGGTCGATGTCCACGACGACCTGACCATCACCGTGACCGACAACGGGGTGGGAATGGGTGACACCACCCGGTCGAGCGGTCTCGCCAACCTGCGGGCCCGGGCCGAGGAACGCGGCGGGTCGATGACGGTGGGCAGAGCCGACAAACGCGGCACGCGCCTGCACTGGTGGGTGCCGCTGCCGAGGTGACCTCGGCGGCTACTCCGACTGATCGGGCCCTTCGATCGGCTCGACGTCGCGCCGGGCGATGACATGGACGTCGACATCACAGTCGGCCGCGAATCGCAGCACCCGTTGGACGACAGAGCCTTTGGTGAGCTCCTCCCAGCGACTCCGCCGGCTCGACCCCAGCACGATCTGGGTGACCTGGTGCTCGCGGGCGAAGTCGACGAGGGCTCGGGCCGGTTCGTCGCGGCTCAGCACGTGCCAGTGCGCTCCGAGGTCGTCGGCCAGCTTGTGCAACCCGTTGAGCTCGTCGTCGGACCTGACGTGTGACGATTCGCTGTTCGCCACATAGACGGCATGCAGGTCCGCCTTGGTCCGAGCGGCGATGCGAGCGGCCCGGCGGATCACGGCGTCGGTACCGTGGGCGCCGGTGACCGCCACCATGATCCTCTCCCGGGTCTCCCACAGCGCGTCGGCATGACGATCGCGCAGGTACGCGAGCAGCTCTTCCTCTGTCTCGTCGGCCACGAACCGAAGGGCGAGCTCGCGCAGCGCCACCAGGTTCTCGGAACGGAAGAAATGGGTGAGGGCGTCGGGGACCTTCTCCGCCGGATAGATGTTGCCGTGCACCATGCGCCGGCGGAGGGCCTCGGGCGAGGAGTCGATGAGCTCCAGCTGGTCGGCCCGGCGGACGACCCAGTCGGGCACGCGCTCACGCACCCGTGTCCCGGTCATGCGCTCGACGGCGTCGGCGATGCTCTCCAGGTGCTGCACGTTGACCGTGGTGATGACGGCGATGCCGGCGTCCACCAGCTCCAAGACGTCCTGCCATCGCTTTTCGTGGCGACCCGATCCAGGGACGTTGGTATGGGCCAGCTCGTCGACGAGCGCCAACTCGGGTTTGCGGGCGAGCACGGCGTCGATGTCCATCTCCTCGAACTGCGATCCCCGGTAGGCGACGACCTTGCGAGGGACGACTTCGAGGTCGCGGATCAGCTCGGCGGTCCGGGGACGTCCGTGGGTCTCCACGAACCCGACCACGACATCCGCGCCACGGCGGTGTCGGCGCCAGCCTTCATCGAGCATGGCGAAGGTCTTCCCGACGCCCGCGACCGCCCCCATGTAGATGCGGAACCGACCCGTGGGGCCGACGGCGTCGGACTCAAGGTGCTCGAGGCGATCGGTCGGACCGTATTCGACCATGGTCCCCCATTGTGCCCTGTGCCCGAGGGGGCGGGAGCAAACCGCGCACCGGTATCGTTGAAGAGCGAAGGACACGAGGTAGAGCACATGGGAACGTGGCGGCACTCAGTGGTGGGGTCGGTCGTCGCTCTCGTGGTCATGGCCGTGCTGGTGGCGGTCATGGTTCCTCTCCGGAGCCACCTCAGCATCGCCACTCCCGGGCTCGTCCTGGTGGTCCCGGTCGTGATCGGTGTGGTCGTCGGAGGGTTCAAGGCCGGTGCCTTCGGCGTGGTGGCCGGGTTCGTCGTCTACGACCTCGTCTTCATCCCGCCCTACTTCACGCTGTCGGTGGGAAGAAGCGAGAACTGGGTGCCGCTCGGGGTGTACGTGGCGGTGATGCTGGCGGTGGCCCAGGTGGTGGCCCGTCTGGAGACGACGCGCGCCGAGGCCAACCAACACGAGCAGGCCATCCGGCGTCTCTTCGAGCTCACCGACCTCCTCATCGAGGACCGGCCCCTCTCCGAGGTCCTCGAGCTCATCGTGTCCACGGTGCACGAGGCGTTCGCCTTGCGAAGTGTCGCCCTCCTGCTCCCCGTCGACACCCGTCTCGACGTGGTGGCGTCGGCCGGAGCACCCGTCTCCGATGTCGAGCTGCGGCGAATCGCGCCCGAACCGGGGATTCCCGCCAGCCTGGGAACCTCCAGCGGGCCCCGACATGACCAGACCCAGACCGTGGCGCTCTCCGCCATGGGACGCCCCATCGGACTGCTCCACATCTGGGGGGCGGCGCTCACCCGGCACGACCAGGAGCTCTTGCACACCTTCGCCAATCACCTGGCTCTCGCCCTCGAGCGGGCGCAACTCCGTGAGCAGGCGCTGCGGACGGAGCTGCTCGAGGAGGTCGACCGCCTCCAACGCTCCCTCGTGGGTGCGGTCTCCCACGACCTCCGCACGCCCCTGGCCACGATCAAGGCGTCGGCCTCGACGCTGCGCAGCGCCGATGCCGACCTGGCGCTCGTAGACCGTGAGGAACTGCTGGAACTGATCGACAACCAAACCGATCGCCTCAACCGTCTCGTCACCAACCTCCTCGATCTGTCACGCGTCCAGGCAGGGGCGCTGGAACTGCGCAACGAGCCGATCGCCGTCGGGGACCTCGTGGCGGACGCCCTGCGCGGCCTGGGGCCGAGGGCGGACGCTCTCCACATCACCACCGAGCTCGATGTCGACCTTCCCCTGGTGGATGTCGACCACCTCCTCATCGGGCAGGTCCTCGCGAATCTCCTCGACAACGCGGCCCGCTACGCTCCGCCCGGCACGGCCATCTCGGTCTCGACGCGACTTCGCGACGACGGACTGGTGGAGTTGGCGGTGCAGGACAGGGGCCCGGGTGTGCCTCGCGCCGAGAGGACCAACGTCTTTCACATGTTCAACCGCAGCGGGACCTCGGGTGGCACCGGTGTCGGCCTGTCGATCGCCAAGGCGTTCGTCGAGGCCCACGGTCAGGAGATCTGGGTGGAAGACGTTCCGGGCGGGGGGGCGCGGTTCTGCTTCACCATGCCGCCGGCACCCGTCACCATGGTCGTGACCTGAGTGGCCACCGTCCTGGCGGTCGACGACGACCAGGCCTTGCTCCGTGTCCTGCGCATCGGTCTCAGCGCGCTCGGGCACACCGTGCTGGTGGCTTCCACGGGCGAGCAGGGTGTGTCCCAAGCCGCCATCGGTGGGCCCGACATCATCGTCCTCGATCTCGGGCTTCCCGACCTCGACGGCATGGAGGTGTGCCGGAGGATCCGGCTCTGGAGCGACGTGCCGATCATCGTGCTCTCCGCCGACGGCACCGAGGACCGCAAGATCGCCTCGCTCGACGGTGGGGCCGACGATTACATGACCAAGCCCTTCGGGATGGGCGAGCTCGAGGCCCGGCTCCGGGTGGCGCTCCGGCACCGCGCCCCCGAGCCCGGCGAGGAAGAGGTCAAGGCCATCGAAGTCGGTGCGCTGCAGCTCGACCTCGTCCACCACGAGGCTCGGATGGAGGGTCGTCCCGTCGAGCTCACGACCCGGGAATTCGCCCTTCTGGTCTTCCTGGCCCGCAACGCCGGCAAGATCTGCACCCACCGCATGATCCTCGAGCACGTCTGGGGCCCCCATTACGGCACCGAGACCCAGTACCTCCGTGTGTACGTGTACCGCCTCCGCCGCAAGCTCGGCGACGAGAAGGGCGAGCTGCTCCGCACCAACCCCGGGGTCGGGTACCAACTCGTCGACGAAGGGGTCTCGTAGACACACCGCATCGTCGGGAAACCGGCGCGCGCCCCGCCGACGAATTAACCTCCGGGGCACACCGCTCAAGGGGGCCCTCGATGGTGCGAAAGCTGTCCGCCGAGCTCCTCGGCACGTTGATCCTCGTGTATTTCGCCGTCGGGGTGGCCACACTGTCCTTCGGCTTCGGTGCCACCGGAACGAGCTTCTATGCCGGCGTCGTGGCCACGGCCCTGGCGTTCGGCCTCACCCTGTTGGCTCTGGCCTACGTCCTGGGCCCCATCTCGGGATGTCACGTCAATCCCGCGGTGACGATCGGTGCGCTTTTCGCCGGCAGGATCTCTCTGGTCGAAGCGGTGGGGTACTGGGTCTCGCAGTTCGTGGGCGGGATCCTGGGCGCACTTCTTCTGTGGGCCACGTTCAGCTCCTCACCGCTCTACAGCCGATCGACCACCGGGCTCGGCACCGACGGCTGGGGGGCAGCCAGCCACATCCACATCGATGTCGGAGGCGCCTTCCTCGCCGAGGTCGTGCTCACCGCCTTCTTCGTGTTCGTGATCCTCGGGGTCACGAGCAAGATCGGGAACACGGCGACGGCGGGCATGGTGATCGGGCTCAGCCTCACCGTGGTGCACCTCATCGGGATCCCCATCACCGGCACGTCGGTGAACCCGGCTCGCAGCCTCGGGCCCGCGCTCGTCGTCGGGGGCACCGCCTTGCACCAGGTCTGGCTGTTCATCGTGGCGCCCTTGGTGGGCGGTGTCCTGGCCGCGGGGCTCCACCTGCTCGTCTATCCGCAAGAGGCGGCGGACTCCACCTCCGATCTCGATCCGGCCAAGGCATGACACCCCTGGCGTGACGGGACCGGGGAAGGACCACCGATACTGTTCCCCCGTGCGCGCCGGACTGGTCCCCTTCGTCGTGGTCGGCGCCCTGGGGCTGGCGGCGTGTTCGACCGGCCCGACGGGTCACGCGGCTGGGAGCGCCACCACCACCACACCGGCTCCCACCACGACGCAACCGGCTCCCACCACGACGCAACCGACGACCTCGAATCTCGTCGTCACCGACCAGATCCGGTCCGAGCTCGTCGCCGCCGGGGCGACCCTCAACAGCCTCCCCGCCTCGGCCTACACCGGGCTCCGTCCCGGCGAGACCTACTACGCCTACGACGCCACCACCCAGACCTACTGGGCGGGCGCCGGTCTCCTCCCCAGCTCCTCCTCCACCCCGGCCCAGGTCTCCACCCAGGACGACGGCGCGTACCTGCTCTTCACCCGCACCGCCACCGGCGCCTGGAAGGCCTACGACGTGGGACTGGCCGGCACCCCCGACGGCACCCCCTGCTCGATCACCGTGCCCAGCGCCATCCTCGCCCTCTGGAACTGGCCGGCGGGAAGCTGCCGCCCGTCGACCATCAGCTGACCCTCGACTCCCGTTCGGCCAGGTACCGGTCGAGGGCCTCCACCTTCTGGGTGTCGAGGAAGTCCTCGTGGTACACGATCTTTCCCCATGCCACCCGGGCCAAGACGGTGACCCGGTTCTCGTAGACGAGGGCACCGGCGTCGTCGAGGGCCCGATCGCAGAACAGCACGCACACCGTGGTCCGCCACGGGGGCCCGTTGACGAGGATGTCCTGGGCGGTCCCCGAGAGCCCGGCCGCTACGAAGCGCCGCAGGAAGGCCTCGATGGCCGGCTTCCCCCGGTGCTCCCCGCTCCAGGAGCTCACCCCCGGGAACACGAGCACGGCGTCTTGCGCGTAGGCGGCGAGCATGGGCCCGGGATCGCCCCGGCCCAGGGCGGCCATGCTCCGACGAATCATCCACCGAACAGCCCATTTGTACATGGCGCCACCTCTGGATAGATCGATCCAGTTCGCAACGTAGTTACACTGTGCGGCAGCCTGCAAATGCGGCGAAGGATCCGACAAGGAGCCCCGTGCCCGACACCCGAGACCGGCTCGTCGAGACGAGTGCCACCCTGCTCCAGCGGCAGGGACTCACCGGGACCGGGATCAAGCAGATCCTGACCGAGGCCGGTGCCCCGTACTCCTCGCTCTACCACCACTTCCCCGGGGGCAAGGACGAGCTGGCCGACGTGGCCATCCGCGCCTCGGGCGCCCGGTTCCAAGCGCTGGTCGAGGCGGTATGGGACGAAGCGCCCGACGTGGTCAGTGCGGTTGCTGCGGTCTTCGAGGGTGCTGCGCAGACCCTCGAGTCGACCGACTTCGCCGTGGCGTGCCCGATCGCCACGGTGGCGCTCGAGGTGGCCAGCACGAACGAGCGACTCCGGGTGGCCACCGCCGAGGTGTTCGAGGCATGGATCGAATCGGGGACGCGGCGCCTCGAAACGCAGCGCGTCTCCCCCCGCGACGCCCGCATGCTGGCGCTCACCCTCATCTCGCTGCTCGAGGGCGCCTTCGTCCTCAGCCAGGCCCTCAAGAGCACCGAGCCCGTGGTGGCGGCGGGGGCGGCCGCGACGCTGGCGGTCGAGCGGGCGCTCGGTTCGAGCGCACCACGACCGACGCGCTCGAATACCCTCGAGCCATGACCGACCACGGCGGCGGCGATCGACCCGGGGCCGTCTCTTCGGTGATCCAGTCCGGTGACGACGAGGTGGCGCCGACGTTGGGCGCGGCCGCGCTCGCCGAGCTGGCGGAGTTCGGCGACGAGCAGGTCGTCGAGGCCGGCGACGTCCTGTACCGGGCCGGCGACGCGTCCTACGACTTCTTCGTGGTCCTCGAGGGACAGGTCGAGATCGTGCGCCAGGACACCGAGCGCGAGGACATCATCGCCAGCTTCTCCGCCGGGGGGTTCATGGGCGAGCTGAGCCTCTTGACGGGCCAGCGGCCGTACCTCACCGGTCGCGTCGTCGAATCGGGACGACTCCTGCGGATCGGTGGGGACGAGTTCCGTCGCCTCATGAGCGCCAAGCCCGATCTCGCCGACCTGATCTTCAACGCCTTCTCGGCCCGCAGAGAGCGTCTGCGCCAGGGCGACGGCGCCCGGGCCGTCCGGATCGTCGGCTCCCGGTACTCCTCCGAGGCGATGGCCCTACGCGCCTTCGCCACCCGTTCTCATCTGCCCCACGAGTGGATCGACCTCGAGGATTCGGTCGATCCTGACGTGCTGCTCGCCGGCATGGGCCTGCGGTCGCCCGACACCCCGGCGGTCATCACCTCGACGGCGGTGCTGCGCCACACCTCGCCGGGGGAGTTCGCCGAACTCCTCGGGCTCACGTTCCGACCGGTTCCGGGAACCCTGTTCGACCTCGTGGTGATCGGAACCGGCCCCGCCGGGCTGGCCTCGGCGGTGTACGGCGCCTCGGAGGGTCTCAACACCGTGGCCCTCGACGCCTTCTCGGTGGGCGGCCAAGCCGCCGCCAGCTCACGCATCGAGAACTACGTCGGCTTTCCCAACGGCATCTCGGGCGAAGACCTGGTGTCGCGGACCGCCATACAGGCCCAGCGCCTCGGGGCGCGGCTCAACGCCCCGTGCGTCGTGGCCGGGCTCCGGCCCGAAAACGGGTTCCATGTCGTCACCTTGGCGGACGGCAGCGAGATCCCCTGCCGAGCGGTCATCGTCGCTTCCGGCGCCCGGTACCGTCGGCTCGCCGTCGACGACCTGCAGCGTTTCGAAGGTGCCGGTGTCTACTACGCGGCGACCGACCTCGAAGCGAGGATCTGCACCGGGCGCGACGTGATCATCGTCGGTGGAGGGAATTCGGCAGGACAGGCCGCCATCTACATGTCCCAGAACGGCTGCAAGGTGCTCATCGCCATCCGGAGGGACGACCTCTCCGAGACCATGTCGCGATATCTGATCGAACGCATCGACGCCAACCCCCGCATCGAGGTTCTGGCCAGGACCGAAGTGCGAGCGTTGGTGGGCACAACCCATCTCGAGCAGGCCACGCTCGAGCACACCCCCACCCAGACGCGAAGGAACGTGAACTGTGGGGGGTTGTTCTGCTTCATCGGCGCCGAGCCGTCGACGTCCTGGCTGTCAGACACGATGGCACTCGACCGCAACGGGTTCATCCTGACCGACCGCGACCTGGCCGACACCGATGCCTCGTACCCGACGTTCGCGGGACGGGACCCGTTGCCGTTCGAAACCTCGATGATGGGGGTGTTCGCCGTCGGCGACGTGCGCCACGGATCGCTCAAGCGTGTGGCGGCCGCCGTCGGCGAGGGTTCGAGCGCGGTCCGCTCCGTGCACGAACACCTGACCACGAGCACGTAGTCGCAGGTACCCTTGGGCCGTGAGCGACGTCGTGACCGCCGACCAACGACGGGCCTGGGACGAAGACGGATGGTGCGTGCTCGAAGGAGCCGTGCCCAAAGAGGATCTGGTCGCCGCGCAGATCGCCGTGGCGAAACTGTTCCCCGGCGTCGAGGAGATGGCGGGCGCCGAGCCGGGCAGCGACCTCGACCGGTGGCGCACCTGGGATGCACCGTGGCCGGAGTTCCCTTTTCGGAGCCGCTCGCTCAACGGCATCGTGCTGGGTGACGTGCTGATGGACCTCGCCCAGGACCTCCTCGGCGCCGACGACATCCGTCTGTACCTGGCCATCGTGACGGCCAAGTACGCCGGCCAGCCTTCGGAGTACAACCAACTCCTCCACACCGACTTCCCGAACCACACCCTGACCGTGCCGCGGCCCGAACCCGGGTATCACCAGATGGAGACGTTCATCTACCTCAGCGACGTCGGCCCCGACAACGGCGCCACCCGCTTCGTCTCGCGACGGCGCACACGTGACATCCCCGTGGAGCAGCACACGCTGAACTTCGAGGACTACGAGGACCTCTACCGCGACCCCGGCGACGCCTCGGCACCGGCCGGATCGATCGTCGTCTACCGTCCCGACGTCTACCACCGGTCGGTGGATTTCACCGACCAGACCCAGGCCCGCTTCATGCTGCATGTGTCGTTCAAGCCCGCCACCATGGAATGGGGGGGCTACCAGGCGTGGCCGTTCAGAGGGTTCTCGGTGGAGTGGCACAACTTCGTCCAGCAGGCTTCACCCCGGCAGTTGACGGCCTTGGGATTCCCCGCACCGGGCCATCCCTTCTGGACCGAACAGACCCTGGCCGGTGTGGCCGGGCGCTATCCCGGGCTCGACCTCGCTCCGTGGAGAGCAGCGCACACCGAAGTGCGCTAGCCGCCGTCACCCCGTCCGCGACGAGGACCTCGAGGCGCCGATTCGAGAGCGCTCAGCTCGCCCTGGAGCCGCCGCACGACGGCGGCGTCCTGCGGCGCGCTGTCCATCAGCGCCCCCGACTCGATGGCCTCGATGAATCGTCGAAGCACATCTGCTTCCTCGGGGGCGGTCTGGTCGAACGGGGAACGAGACGCGGACGCCATGCCATCTATCTTTGACCGCGACGCCCCCTCGTTGGTGGATCTCGCGTCCCCGATCGTCCCGGTCGCCCGAGAAGTGTGGTGAAGTAGCGGCCATCTTCCTCATGCGATTTGGGATGCGCTCTCGGACCGGCGATCCGTCGACGCGCGCCGACCTGTACGCCGCCGCACTCGACATGTGCGCCTGGGCGGAGACGCGCGGCTGTGTGGCGGCGGTGGTCAGTCAACACCACGGCGTCGACGACGGATACCTGCCGTCGCCGATCCCGCTGGCGGCGGCGATCGCGGCACGCACCACGACATTGCATGTGAGCGTCGCCGCCCTGCTCCTCGCCCTCTACGAGCCGGTCAAGTTGGCGGAAGACATGGCCGTGGTCGACCTCATCAGCCGGGGACGCGTGTCGTACGTGATCGGGATCGGGTACCGCGCCGAGGAATTCGCCATGTTCGGGGTGGACCGACGGCGTCGGGCGCAGATGATCGAGGAGCGCGTCGGCATCCTGCGCAGGCTGTGGACCGGTGAGGAGGTGGACGTCGAGGGGCGTCGGGCCAGGATCACTCCTCTGCCCTTCACCCCCGGCGGACCCATGCTCGCCTACGGAGGCGGCACCGAAGCCGCCGCCCGGCGGGCCGGCCGGCTGGGGTTGACCTTCATCGCCGAGACCCACGACTCGAGCCTGGAGGACGCCTACCTCGACGAGGCGGCGCGGGCCGGGGCGACCCCGGCGGGATGCATGTTCCCTGCCGCCGACATCCCCCTGACCGCCTTCGTCGCCGACGACCCTGACCGAGCATGGGCGGAGATCGGCGAGTACCTGCTGGTGGACGCGGGCGGCTACGCACAGTGGAACGCCCAGCGACCCGGGATCGCGTCCACGTCGTTCGCCACCACCGTGGCCGAGCTCAAGGCGGAGCGCGGTGCCTACCAGATCATCACTCCCGACGTGGCCGCCTCCTACGTGGCCAGGGGCGTGCCGCTCGCACTGCAACCCCTGGTGGGCGGCCTGCCTCCGGACATCGCCTGGCGCTACCTGGAAGCGGCGGCAACCGCGGCCTCACGTCCGGCGCCCCCACCTTCTCCCGACGAACCTCCTTCGACCTAGAGACCGAGTCGCTCCCGCCTGATCACGTTCAGCGCGCTCCCGGCGCGGAACCAGGCGATCTGCTCGGCGCTGAAGGTGTGCACGCAGGAGAAGGGAACGGTCGTGCCGTCGGGCTTCGTGATCGAACACGGCACGGCACGTTCGGGGGCGAGCTCGGCCAGGTCCAGGACGCTGACCACGTCGCCTTCTTCTATCTCGTCGTAGGTCGCCGGGTCGGAGAAGGTCAGGGGGAGCATGCCCTGCTTCTTCAGGTTCGTCTCGTGGATACGGGCGAAGGACCGGGCCAGGACGACGAGCCCACCGCGATAGCGGGGCTCCATGGCGGCATGTTCTCGCGATGACCCCTCGCCGTAGTTGTCGTCTCCGACGACGCACCACCCCACGCCCGCCGAGCTCAGGCGTTTGGCGATCTCGGGGAAGGGCCGGATCTCCCCGTCCAGGGGATCCCTGCCTTCCCCCGTGGCGCCGGAGAACGCGTTGACAGCCCCGAGGAAGAGGTTCGCCGAGATGTTCTCGAGGTGACCCCGGTACACGAGCCACCGACCGGCGGCCGAGATGTGGTCCGTGGTGCACTTGCCCCGTGCTTTCACGAGCACCGGCATGGCCAGGTAGTCATGTCCGTCCCACTCGGGGAACGGGGTCAAGAGCTGGAGGCGCTCGGAGGTGGGCGAGACGGCCACCTCGGCCCGGGCCCCGCTGTCGGGACCGGACCGTGGAGGCTCGGACCGTTCGTATCCGTCGGGGGGGAGCACATCGCCGACAGGGGCGTCGAGGCGGACACGGGCACCGTCCGCGCTGGGAAGGGTGTCGGTCAGCGGGTCGAAGTCAAGGGTGCCGGCCAGGGCGTAGGCCACCACCATCTCGGGCGACGCCACGAATGCCTTCGTGGTGGCGCTCCCGTCGTTGCGCTTCGAGAAGTTGCGGTTGTAGCTGGTGACGATGGTGTTCAGCGCACCGGGGTCGAGTCCGTCGCGGTCCCACTGGCCGATACAGGGCCCACAGGCATTGGCGAGCACGGTGGCGCCGATGGCTTCGAGATCGCCGAGCAGGCCGTCACGCTCGATGGTGGCGCGGATCTGCTCGGAGCCCGGGGTGACCAGGAGCGGCGCCTGGGCTCGCAGGCCCCGGGCCCCGGCTTGGCGGGCGACGGCGGCGGCACGGGCGATGTCCTGGTACGAGGAGTTGGTGCACGATCCCACCAACGCGGCCGAGATGGTGGTCGGCACCTGGTGCCGGCGGGCCCAGGGGCCCACCTCGGCGCTGAGGTGGGCGAGGTCGGGGGTGTCGGGCCCACTGACGAGCGGCCGCAACTGCGCCAGGTCTATCTCGATGACGCGGTCGAAGAACCGCTCGGGATCCCGCTCCACCTCCGGGTCGCAGCGGAGATCGACGGCCACCGCGTCGGCGGCGTCGGCGACCTCCTTCCGGCCCGTGGCACACAGGTAGGCGGCGATGTTGGCGTCGTAGGGGAAGATGGACGTGGTCGCCCCGATCTCGGCTCCCATATTGCAGATCGTGGCCTTCCCCGTGGCGCTGATCGCCTCGGCACCCGGGCCGAAGTACTCGACGATCGCCCCGGTGCCCCCGCTCGTGGTGAGGAGATCGGCGACGCGGAGAATGACGTCCTTCGCCGAGGACCACCCTGACAGCGCGCCGGTCAGGTGAACCCCGATGAGCCGCGGCCATCGCACGTTGAAGGGGGCGCCGGTCATGACGTCGATGGCGTCTCCACCGCCGACGCCCACGGCGATCATGCCCAGGCCGCCGGCGTTGGGGGTGTGGCTGTCGGTGCCGATCATCATGCCGCCCGGGAAGGCGTAATTCTCGAGGACGACCTGGTGGATGATCCCCGAGCCGGGCTCCCAGAATCCGATGCCGTAGCGGGCGCACACCGAACGGAGGAAGTCGTAGACCTCCATGTTGGCGTCCACCGAAGTACGCAGGTCCACCGCGGCGTCGACCCGGGCTCGGATGAGGTGGTCGCAGTGGACGGTCGTGGGGACCACCACATCGTCGAGCCCCGCCGTCATGAATTGGAGGGCCACGATCTGGGCCAGGGCATCTTGGAGGGCGACCCTGTCAGGGTCGACGTCCACATAGGTGCGGCCCCGTTCGGGCTCGGGGCCAGCCCCGGACCGTCGGTGAGCGATCAGCACCTTCTCGGCCAAGGTGAGCGGCCTGTCGAACTGGGCGCGCCCCACCGAGACGCGCTGGCGCAGACCTGCGTAGACCCCGGAGAAAAGTGCCGGCGGCGGGGTGGCTCGCTGACCGGGTACCTCGTGAGCCCTGCCCTCGTTGCGACGCATCTCCCGCCCCCATAGTCTCTCGATATCAAGATAAGTATCCAGGCCTTATATCTTGATGTCAAGATAAAATCTCCCGGGTGCGGAGGATGCCATGGACGACGAAGTCGACCGGTTGGTACAGGGGTGGCGGCGGGCCTTACCGGAGGTCGACGTGTCGCCTCTCGAGGTGCTCTCCCGCGTGTCCCGACTGGCGCGCCATCTGGATCGGCAGCGCACGGTCGTGCTGGCCCGCCACGACCTGGAGATCTGGAGCTTCGACGTGCTCTCGGCCTTACGACGAGCCGAGGCACCGAAACATCTTTCTCCCGGCCAACTGCTCGCGCAGACGCTGGTCTCGTCGGGGACGATGACCAACCGCCTCGATCATCTCGAGGGCCGCGCCCTCGTACGCCGACGCCCCGATCCCTCTGACGCCCGATCGGTGCGCGTCCAGATCACCTCGGCCGGCAGGAGACGCGTGGACGGTGCCCTCACCGACCTCGTGGCACGCGAGCAGGCGATTCTGGGCACCCTGGACGACGGCGAACGAGCGGAGCTGTCGGGTCTTCTGCGCCGTGTGGTGGCGCCCTTCGACGCATAGCGAAGGGGCATGACCGGAGACGGCGGCGGGGCCGATTCGGCGCGATACTCGTCGGCGACGGGCGCCGGCTTGGGTGCCTCTGGGGGTCCCCGCATGTCGAAGACCGAGCCAGTGCAGGATTGGGCGACCGACTTCGACGTCCTCGACGATCGCTACGTCGAGGACCCCTTCGAGATCTGGGACGAGCTGCGCACGGCGTGCCCGATCGCGCAGACCGACCGACGGGGCCGGGCCTGGCTGCCCACCACCTACGCGGACGTCACCGCCATGGCTCACGACATCGCACGATTCAGCTCGCTCGACGTGAGCGTGATCCCCCCCGTCCCCGACGAAGAAGATGCCGACAAGCTTCCCTACGGGTTGCCGCCTATCTCGGCTGATCCGCCCCTGCACACGTGGACGAGGCGGCTCCTGCTGCCCTGGTTCTCGCACGGCAAGGTCGACGGCTACGAAGAGATGACCCGGACGCTGTGCCGCTCGCTCATCGACGCCATGATCGACGACGGACGAGCCGACGCGGCGCGTGACTACGCCCAACAGATCCCCGTCCGTGTCATCGCGGCCATCCTGGGGGTGCCCGAGGAGATGTCGGAGGCCTTCACGGGATGGGTTCGCGACTCCCTGGAGTTCGCCGACGACCCCGAGCGCCGCAAACGCGGCAACTACGGGATCGGCTACTACCTGTGGGACCAGATGCAGAAGCGCCGAGAGGCTCCCGGCGACGACCTGTTGAGCCATCTCCTGCACACCGAGGTCGACGGTGGGCCCATCGAACCCACGATCGTTCTCGGAATGGCCATGCTGACGCTGATCGCGGGAATCGACACGACCTGGAGCGCCATCGGATCGGCGCTCTGGCACCTCGCCACCCACGACGACGACCGCGAGAGGCTCGTGGCACAGCCCGAGTTGATGACCACGGCCGTCGAGGAGTTCCTCCGGGCGTACTCACCCGTGACGATGGCGCGGGTCGTCACCGAGGACGTGACCTTTCAGGGGTGCCCGATGCGCCGAGGCGACAGGGTCTTGATGAACTTTCCCGGCGCCAACCGGGATCCCGACGCATTCGACCGCGCCGACGAGGTCGTACTCGACCGCGCCACCAACCGCCACGTGGCGTTCGGATTGGGCATCCACCGCTGTGCCGGGTCGAACCTGGCCCGCATGGAGCTGCGAGTCGCCCTCGAGGAGTGGCTGGCGCGCATCCCGTCGTTCCATCTCGAGGAGGCCACGCCCGTGCTGTGGGCGGGCGGGCAGGTGCGCGGCCCGCGAGAGCTTCCCGTGGTGCTGCGGTGACAGCCGAGAGCGACGCGTAGACCACGAGAGAAGAGTCCTTGCCGGCAGCCTTGCGGAGGTCGAATGCTCCGAACCCTTGAGCGCTCCAATGCCAAACGTCGGGTCAAGCGTCAGCGTCCCTATCATGCCGGGCCCCGTCCCGACTCGAGCCAGCCCGAACACACCGATCTCCTCCCGCAGATCGAGCACATCGTGGTCCTCATGATGGAGAACCACTCTTACGACAACTATCTGGGGACGCTGGCGGGAAAAGGAGATGGCTTTCCCCTCGACGCCCAGGGCAATCCGATCGATCCCCATGGAAATCGCGACGCATCAGGCGCGCTGGTCCCTCCCCACGGGCTCCCCCGCACCCAGCAGTCGGACGACGTTCCCACGCAGTCCTGGGCCGCCAGCCATATCCAGTTCGCCGACGGTGAGCTCAACGGCTTCCCGTACAGCATCGAGAGAACCGTTCCGACCCACAAACAGGACGCCAAGGTCTCCATGGGATATTGGGAGAAGGATGACCTGCCCTTCTACCACAGCCTTGCCGCGACCTTTCCGCTGGCGACGCGGTGGTTCTCCTCATGTCTGGGCCCGACCTTCCCGAATCGGCGCTTTCTGATCTCGGGCACCGCCCATGGCCTCATCGATGACGTCATCGCCAGCTGTTACGACTGGCCGCCCACCGGAACGATCTTCGACCTGCTCACCGCCCATGGGATCTCATGGGCGAACTACCACAACAAACCTCGGTGGAAGGTGCTCCTCAAGGCGATCTTCGGGCGCACCGGGCAGAGAGTCGGGCGCCGCCTCCTTCCCTACCTGGCCGGGATCATTCCGGGGATCGAGCATTTCGTCATCGGCGAGTTCCAGTTCTCCGCCGATATGTACCCGCGCGAGCTGCTGCGCACCATCAACCATGCTCTTCCGCTCGAGCAGTTTTTCGCAGCGACTGCCGACGGTTCTCTGCCCAGCTTCTCTCTGGTCGACCCCGACTACGGAGCCTTCTCCGAAGAGAATCCACAGGACATCCAGTGCGGCGAAGGTTTCGCCGCCACCGTCATCGATGCCGTCATGCGCGGCCCAGGCTGGCCCAAGACCCTTCTCATCTGGCTCTACGACGAGCACGGGGGCTACTACGACCACGTCGTCCCCGATGAAGCGCCCGCGCCCGACGGCGTTGCCGGGACCAGCCTCGCTGAGCGGTTCCCGCTGCTCCGGAAGCTGCCCTTCCTCAAGGGATCTCTGGCCAAGCTCGACCTCGCCGACGACGGGCCTCGCACCTATGACCGATTCGGCTTCAGGGTCCCGGCGGTGATCGTGTCTCCATATGCAAGACAAAAGTGTGAGGTCTCCGATCCCTTCGACCACACCTCGATCCTGAGGTTGGTCGAAGAGAAGTGGAATCTCCCGGCGTTGACCAAGCGAGATGCGGCTGCCACCGCCCCGCTCAGCGCCCTCGACCTGAAGGCGCCCCCCGCCTTCTTGATCCCCCCGGTCCTGGCGGACCCGGCCAAACCATGGACGGACACCGATGAATGAGCGGTCTCGGAGCTTCAACGTCGCACCCGTCCTCGATCCCCAGGAGAAGCGTCTCGTTCACCCCTGCGACAACGCGAACCGGCCCGATGATCCGGACCGGTCGTCGCCCGGTCCCACCTTGGCGCTCACGTTTTCCGGAGGTGGGTTCCGGGCGACGTTCTCCGCCCTCGGCGTCATCCGGTACCTCGCCGACGTAGGTCTGCTCTCGAAGGTCCGCTACGTCTCCTCGGTGTCGGGCGGCTCCATCGCCAGCGCCATGTTGGCGCACCATTGGGACTCCTTACGCCGAAGGGCCTTCTCACCCGGAGCGGTCGATGAACTGGTCATCGATCCGATCATCGCGTCCATCTCGTCCAGTTCGCTCAAACTGGAGCTGGTCCGAAACATCTGGCGGGCAGCAGGACCCCGGACCCGGACCAACCTGTTGGCCGACGCTCTTGACCGTCGTTTTTTCGAGGGCCAGACGCTCGAGTCGCTCGATTCGCAGTGCCGCTGGATCTTCAACGCCTCGAATCTGGTCACCGGCGTGCGCTTCGCCTTCGAGCGTGACTACCTCGGTGATTACGTCACGGGGTTGACGCCGACGACCGGCACCGGGATCAGTCTCAGCACCGCGGTCGCGGCCTCGGCCGCCGTCCCCGGGGCCTTCGCCCCCCTCCGGCTGCGGGGCATCCACTTTCCCTGTCCTCCTGTTGCCGACCCGCTCCTGCTCGACGGGGGTGTCTATGACAACACCGGGCTCACCGCGCTCGACGGCGACGACTATCACGACCTCTTCTTCGTCTGTCTCAACGCCGGCGGCGTCTTCCCCATGGGACGCCCCCTTCCCATCCCGATCGTCGGAGCGGTCAAACGAGCCGAAGCCGTCCTCTACCGCCAGAGCACCACGCTGAGAACGGATTGGATGGTCGACCGCTTCAAGGCGTACCAGCGCCCCGGGGGCGCCACCTCTCCCGAGGCCCGCCAGGGGGTCCTGTTCGCCTTGTCCACCACCATCGACTCCCCCGGTTGGGGGTTCCCGGAACAGCGCATGTGGGGGAAGGAGGATCTCGCCTTTGTCCCCACCTCCTTCGATCGCTTCGATCGCGAGCTCTGCCGCCTGCTCGTCCACCGGGGGTGGTGGCTGACGGGTGCCACCATGGCCAAGTACCACCCCCAGGTGGCCACGGCCTCCACCGACGCTCCGCCCCTCGACCTCGAGTCGATCGCGGCGGGTGATCGACGGCGTCGCCGCCCTTGAGCTAGGTACTTGAAGCTCGTTTGAGGCCCTATTTGACCAGTTTTTGCCCAATTTCGGGCAGAACCGTGGTCAAACTGCCGAACTAGGGGACATACTCGAGGGATGGAGACTCGGTCCTGGGACGACTTGGTGGGGCATCTCACCCGCACGACCCCTCTGCCCGCCGACATGGCCACCCGGGTGGTCGAAGAGATCGTGACCTATTTCGGCGAGTCCGCCGAGGAGTTCGTCCGTCGTCGCCACCGCGAGCTCCAAGAAGAGGGGCTGCCCAACGCCGAGATCTTCGGGTCCATCGCGGCCGAGCTGGCGGCTCGGCCCGTGGCCGCCCCGGAATATTCCGAGCGCCAGATCCGGCGCATCGTCTACGGCTAGGAGCGCGTCGAATGTGCGGAATCGTCGGTTACGTGGGCGGCAAGGATGCCGTCCCCATCCTCTTCGAGGCCCTCCAGCGCCTGGAGTACCGCGGCTATGACTCCGCCGGCGTGGCCGTCGTGGGAAGAAGCGGCCTGAAGGTCCACAAGCGCGCCGGCCGGGTCGACGAGTTGATCCGGAGCGCACCCAAGCGGTTGAGCGGCCATCCCGGGATCGGCCACACCCGGTGGGCAACCCACGGTGGGCCCACCGACGCCAACGCCCACCCGCATGTCGATGCCGCCGGAAACATCGCCGTGGTGCACAACGGCATCATCGAGAATGCGTCGGAGCTCCGGGCCACCGTCCTCGCCGACGTGGTGTTCGCCTCGCAGACAGACACCGAGGTGCTGGCCCACCTGATCGCGGCCCAGCCCGAGAAGGACATCGAGGAGGCCGTGCGAGCCGCACTGCTTCTCGTCGAAGGGGCATACGGGATCATCGTCATGGATATTCGACAGCCCGATCGCATCGTCGCCGCTCGAAACGGCAGTCCCGTGCTCCTGGGCATCGGCAACGGCGAGCACTTCGTCGCCTCCGACGCATCGGCGCTCGTCCGTCACACCGATCAGGTCGTCTACCTCGACGACCGGGAGATCGCGGTGGTCGAGGCCGACAAGTTCCGTACCTTCACCCTCGACGCCGAGCCCACCGAGAAGCGGCCGACCACCTCACCGGTGTCGAAGACCGCCTACGACAAAGCCGGGCACCCCGATTACATGCACAAGGAGATCTGCGAGCAGCCCAGCGCCATCGAGCGAGCGCTGAGCGGACGTATCGACCACCGCTTCGCCACCGCCCATCTCGGCGGTATCGAGCTCTGCGCCCGAGATGTCCTGGCGCTACGTCGTGTCAAGATCCTCGGTTGCGGCTCCGCCTTCTACGCCGGCTTGGCCGCCGCCCATCTGATCGAGGATCTCACCCGCATCCCCGCCGATGCCGAGACCGCCTCGGAGTTCCGCTACCGCAACCCGGTCATCGATCCCGACACCCTCTACATCGCCGTCAGCCAGTCGGGCGAGACCTTCGACACCCTGGCTGCGGTCCAGGAGATCAAGCGCAAGGGAGGCCGGGTCCTCGGCGTCGTCAACACCCCGGGGAGCACCATCGCCCGCGAGTGCGGCTCGGGGATCTACCTCCACGCCGGTCCCGAGGTGTCGGTGACTTCGACGAAGGCCTTCACGTCGACCGCCGTCGTCCTGGCCCTCCTGGCACTTCATCTCGGTCGCATCCGCGACGTGGGGCCGGCCGACGGTGGCCGGCTCGTGCGGGCCCTCGCCGCCCTGCCCGCCCAGATCGCAGAAGTGCTGGCCGGAGAAGGGGAGATAGCCGACACCGCAAAGCACCTCGCCAAGGCGTCGAGTGCCTTCTACATCGGTCGGGTGCGCGGCTACCACGCCGCCCTCGAGGGTGCCCAGAAGCTGAAGGAGGTCTCCTACGTGCACGCCGAGGCGTACCCCGCCGCCGAGCTCAAGCACGGCCCCCTGGCCCTCGTGAACCCCGACATCCCCACCGTGGTCATCGCCCCCGGTGACGAACTGTGGGACAAGAACATGGGCTCCATCGCCGAGATCCAGGCCCGGGGCGGTCCCGTCATCGCCGTGACCAATTCGACGACGACGATCCCGGGTGTCACGGCCACGATCGTGGTTCCGACCACCGAGCCCGAGCTGCAACCCATCCTTCTCTCGATCCCTCTCCAACTCCTCGCCTATCACGCCGCGTTGGCGCTGGGCCGAGACATCGACAAGCCCCGCAACCTGGCCAAGAGCGTGACCGTCGAATAAGGGTCGAGGCGCCGTCTCGCCCGGACCTGGGCCCTCAGGGAGTTTCATGGAGGTGGCAACGAACTTGTTCGTAACGAACATGTTCGTTAGAATGTTTGTATGCCGACGACGACGATCTCCCGCAGCCGCCGGGAGCGTCCGGCCAAACCCGCCCTGAGCAGGCAAGGGATCATCTCGACCGCCGTTGCGGTCATGAGAGCGGAGGGCTTGGAGCACGTCACCATGCGGCGATTGGCGGCTGAGCTCGATACCGGACCTGCCTCGCTCTACGTCTACGTTCGCAATACCGACGAGCTGCATGCCGCCGTGCTCGACGAGATTCTCGGGTCCGTGGGATTCGAGCCTGACGGTATGCCCCGACAGTGGGCCGACACGGTCGTCGGGGTGTTGGCGTCCTACACCTCGATCCTCGTCGAGCACCCCGGCCTGGCCCGGTCGGCGCTGGTCACCAGGCCGGCGGGGCCGAACTACCTGGCGCTGGTGGAGCGACTCTTGGCCCTGCTTCGGGAGGGAGGCGTCTCCGATGCCCAGTCGGCGTGGGGAATCGACATCCTGCTCCTGTTTGCAACCTCGATCGCGCTCGAGCACGGCACCCGTCGCCAGGTCATGGACGGAGTCGAGGACGAAGAGGCACTCGCGCACGCCATCCGTCAAGCCACGACGAACCAGCATCCGACGATCGCGGCGTTGGGTGACGACCTGCTCTCCGGAACGCCGCAAGCCCGGTTCGAGTGGCACGTCCGGGTGCTGCTCACCGGCATGGCGACGACACCTCGTCCGCCCCTCGAGGCGGAGCACAACGTCGAACGGCCATGACGCCGTCTCCCTCGCTCGACGCGGCAGACCTTGTCGAGACGTCGTCCGGGGCCAAGCCAGTCGACCCGACACGCCTGACCCCCCGCCTCAGGGCGGTCCTGGCCGTTGTGGTCATCGCCGACGTCCTCGACCTCATGGACTCGACCATCACGAACATCGCCGCGCCCTCGATCGCCCGCGATCTCGGAGGCGGCGCGTGGCTGATCAAGTGGCTGGGCGCCGGCTATGCCCTGGCGATGGGGGTGCTCCTCGTCGTCGGCGGCCGACTGGGCGACCGCTACGGGAAACGACGGATTTTCCTGATCGGGATCACCGGGTTCACGGTGGCGTCGGCCCTGTGCGGGCTGTCGGTCGATCCAACCATGATCGTCGTGAGCCGCTTCGTCCAGGGGGGCTTCGGAGCACTCATGATCCCCCAAGGAATCAGCATCCTCATGGGGACCTTCTCGCGAGAGCAGCTGCCGAGAGCCGTCAGCGCGTTCGGTCCGGCCATGGGTGTCTCCGCCGTGCTCGGACCGATCGCGGCCGGCTTCATCATCTCGGCCAACATCGCCGGATTGCACTGGCGCCCCGTGTTCCTGATCAACATCGTTCTCGGTCTGATCGGGTTGGTGGCGGCCATTCGGCTCCTACCCCGAGACCAACCCGTTTCCCGCGAGCCCATAGACGCCATCGGTGCCGTCCTTCTCGGCGCGACCATGCTCGGGCTCATCTTTGGCCTCATAGAGGGTTCGACCAACGGGTGGACAGCGTTTCCGATCGCCAGCCTGGTCGGCGGGGTCTTGCTCTTCGGCGCTTTCGCCGTGCGACAGCGCCGGGCCGTCAATCCGTTGATCACACCGTCACTGCTCAAGAACAGGGGTTTCACTGCGGGACTGGTACTGGGTTTGGCATTCTTCGCGGCCGTCAGCGGTCTGGCCTACGTGATCTCCTTGTTCTTCCAACTCGTGCTCCACCTGAGCCCGTCGCATGCCGCCCTCGGCCTTGCACCGGTGATGGTCGGCATCATCGGCGCATCGATCGTCTGCAGACCGCTGCTCACCACCATGGGACGCCGACTCGTGGTCATCGGCCTGGTGACGACATTGGTGGGCACGGCGGCCCTCTGGTTGACGGTTCTGGCCAAGGGCATCTCGGTGACACCTTGGCTCACCGCCCCGTCACTTCTCGTGCTCGGCCTGGGAATGGGCGCCTGCTTCAGCACCATCTTCGAAGTCGCCCTCGGCGACGTCACTCACGAGGAAGCCGGAAGCGCGAGCGGTTCCCTGAGCGCCGTACAGCAGCTGGCCACGGCCATCGGGTCGGCCATCGTCACGACCCTGTTCTTCAGCGTCCTGCGTCACAGTGGCGGCGCAAGAGCCATGACCATCAGCGTTGCCGTCGTCGCCGCCGTCATCGTCGCCTGCCTCGGGCTCGTCTGGCTCCTGCCCCGAGCGGCGCCGGACGACGAGATGGGCTTCGATCTGGCGGGTGCAGTGGAACAGGGCCCTTCGGTACCGGTGGACAGCGCGGTGGTCTGATCAGCCCTGTGAGCGTGGTGCCGGCTCTAGATGTCGTAGTAGGGCAAGGGGCTCGTGAATCTTTGGGTGGCCTGGAAGAGCAAGAGCGCTAGCCAGAAGATGATGACTCGGCTGGAGAGTGGACTAGTTGTCCCACCTAAAGCTGGCGACGGAGTTGGCGGGAATCGTGTAAGCAAATCCCTCTCCCTGATCGTCGACGGTGAAGGGAACATTGTTGCCAGTTGGATTGCTCACATAAAGCCCCGTGGTGCCGTCGGGATTGATACCACCGACGGCTTGCAGGCCATCTGATGTCATGGTGCAAACTGACGTCGTTGTGCAAATTATCTTGGCACCCTGCTCAAATGCGTTAGAAGCCTCCGTCAAAAGATAGTAATCCACATTTTGATGCACAGCATGTGTGTTCGTGGCGACTGTCACAATACCTCGACAGTCGTTGCATCCGCCGTTTTGCGGGCCATCGAACTGATTGAGCGCGAGATTGAAGAGTTGCACGCCGGATGCCCAGTTACTCAGTCCGCCGATTATCAGATACTGCGAATCCCAGTAGAGGTTGTAGGCAAAGTTGGAAACCGGATGAGATTCACCCGGAATTCGAGCGCTCGGAGGGCCGTAGGTGTTATCGGGGCCGTGACCGGAGCATTCGGTGATGAATGCGAGAAATCTCGGGTAGCCGTAGGCGGTCTCGATAGTAGACTGAGTGCTGGGGGAGCCCCCGTAGCAGTGCCACGCGGTCCCTGCGACATTTGAAGGGGCGCCACTCAGTAACCCGTCGATCTGTGAATCGGTCCAACTCCCGCTCCAATTCCAGTCATACCCTAGGATCTGCGACGAGAGGTGCGCGCCTGACAAGGCGGGCGCAAGATATTGATCAACGAAGAACGCCTCCTGTGACGGACTGAAAAACATCCCGGGATACGTCTGCGTCACGTTTCCTGGCTCGTTCTGGGGTGTGACGTAGTTGACGGTAAGGCCTGGAACGGCTGCTTGGAGTTGCTCGATGTACTTGACAAAGTACTGGGCATAAGTGGAGTAGTACTGATAGTGATTAACTGGATTTAGCGTGCCGTCGCCGATAGCCGTGTAGGTGCAAGAGTCGTTGCCGAGCAACCGGTCGAGAAATGACCGACAGCTAAGGTTGGTCTTCATCCAAGGTGGTGCCGTCCATGGGGACGCGATGATCGTGAGATGTGGATTGATATTCTGTTCGACGTATTGAAGAATATCGACAATGTCCTGGTCATAAGGAAGAATGCTGAAGCATTCTAGGGTCGGATCCGTGGTGTTGTGTCGACAGTAGGGGTTGGAACTGTCGGGTTGTGGCATGTCGTCGTACGTGTAATTCGCTGCGTTGGAATTGCAGAACCAGTCGCCGGCCGAGCAACCATTTGCCGAAAAGTCGTTTGCACCCATCGGCAGCCGAATGACTGAGATGCCTGCGTCATTTGGATTGAACAGCGTGTTCAGGACGCTGTGGAGCGTTGCCGAGGGCAGACTCATGAGAACCGCGGCCGATGAATTCGTCAGGGTGGCGCCGAACCCGTCGATGGTCTGACGGGTGACTGCGGGATCCAACGTGAAGGTTCCGCTTGAAACGGGGCCAGGGGTTAGCGTCGACTGCGAGAACGGCGCCGAGTAGTCGGCGCTGTTTCCGTTGGTGAGATCGACGTCGACGACTGCAACCTGGAGATTAATCGGCGGCGTTGTGCTGATGGCCGACTCCAAGGAGAAATACGTACTCTGGCCCGTCGCGAGCGGTGTCGGGAAGTCGACGGTCCCGCTCATGTCGTCGGCGCTGATGCCGGACATGCTCGTGTCCGGTCCCGCGTACGTAGTGGTGTCACTGTTATAGGGGCAGTTGGCGCTACCCGCGTCGCCGCTCACGGTGGAGCTCGCCGGGGCTGCACTCCATGTTCCGTAATCCCCTGAGCAGATGCCGTCGCCATCAAAATCGAAGACGTCCGCCGTGCTGGAAGACAGGGGTATGTCGCTCACTGCGGCGGAGGACTGGTTCAGTACACCAACCAGGGTGTCGTCGGTCCCATCAAAGGGACTCTGGGTCGGGTCCCCGAGAACCTCGATTCCGCTCTTGGTGATGTCGATCAGCAAACCGCAGCTCGTGTCTTCCCCGATGGCCGGACATTCGTTAAAGGGCGCCTTCGTTGTCGGTGGTGTTGCCGCAGACGCCACGGTCTGGAACCCTCCGAGCGCAACTGTGGTCAATCCGGCGGAGAGGAGCAATAGGCCGGTCATGACGCTCAAGATGTAGCGAACACGGGTGCGGCGCATGACAAGGATCTCCTCGATTGGGGGGCCAAGAATCACTTGATGTGACACTGAGTGTCAAGAATCACTTGAAGTGACACTAGGTGTGTTGACGTTGACCATACGAGTGGACACCGATATAGAGCAATCATCCCATTTGACGATTCACGTCTAGAGATGCCGTGACTACAGAGAGCACCCGGTCTCAATAGCTTGTCGGGATCGGTCTCCGAGGATTCCTCATCCCCAACCACCCGACAGATCCTCCCGGAGATCGGAGCGGATTGTCATCGTTCGCGTCTTCGCATGCGTTCCTCGGATGAGGCGACGGATCGTCCCTCTCGGGCGGCGTGCTGAACCGACCTCCACCGACCAGTGTGGCTTCGACGGCGTGGCTCAAGGACGCATGCCTCTTGACTCGCTGTCGAAACGAGAACCGTCAAATGAGATCCATAGCGTTCACGCGCGAACCGCACTTCGGTTGGACCAAGCGCCCGGAAGAACGACCGTCAGGCTCGAAGGGCCAACTCGGTCTCGTTGTGCGAGGAGAGTCACTCAACCTCTACAACCCCAAGCGTCAATGTCACCTTAGATGTCGTAGTAGAGCATGAACTCCCAAGGATGCGGACGCAGGCGGATGGCGTCGACCTCGTTCAGACGCTTGTAGTCGATCCAGGTTTCGAGAAGGTCATCGGTGAACACACCGCCGGCCTTCAAGTCGAGCGAACCCGGCACCTGGGGCACCTTGGACAACTCCTCGGGAGGCAGGTCGTAGAGGTCCTTGTCCACCGGGTCGGGCGGCTCGATGCGATTCTGCACGCCGTCGAGGCCCGCCATCAGCATCGCCGAGAAAGCCAGGTACGGGTTGCACGAGGGGTCGGGGCAGCGGAACTCCACCCGCTTGGCCTTGGGGCTCTGCGAGTACAGGGGGATGCGGCACGCCGCGGATCGGTTGCGCTGCGAGTACACCAGGTTCACCGGCGCCTCGTATCCGGGGACGAGCCGCTTGTAGGAGTTGGTGGTGGGGGCGGCGAAGGCGAGGACGGCCCGGGCGTGCTTGAGCAGACCTCCGATGTACCAGCGCCCCATGTCCGAGAGGCCGCCGTAGCCCTCTCCGTAGAAGAGGGGGTTCCCGTCCTTCCACAGCGACTGGTGGCAGTGCATGCCCGATCCGTTGTCCTGGAACAGCGGCTTGGGCATGAACGTGGCCGTCAACCCCGCGGCACGCGCCACGTTCTTCACCACGTACTTGTAGAGCATCAACTTGTCGGCCATGACGAGCAGCGTGTCGAACTTCATGTCGATCTCGGCCTGACCCGCCGTGGCCACCTCGTGGTGCTGCACCTCGATCTCGATGCCGAGGCGTTCCATGGTGAGGATCATCTCCGACCGCAGGTCCTGGAAATGGTCGGCGGGAGGGACCGGGAAGTACCCCTCCTTGGGCCGGATCTTGTACCCGAGGTTGGGTCCCTCGTCGGTACCCGAGTTCCAGTGCCCCTCGACCGAGTCCACCTGGTAGAAGGCGTGGCGCTGGTCCTGGGAGTAGCGGACGTCGTCGAAGATGAAGAACTCGGCCTCGGGCCCGAAGTAACAGGTGTCGGCCAGACCGGTCGTGGCGAGGTAGGCCTCGGCCTTGGTCGCCACGTACCGCGGGTCGCGGGAGTAGGGCTCCAAGGTCACGGGGTCGCGCACGAAGCAATTGACGTTCAGGGTGCGATGCTCACGGAAGGGGTCGATGACCGCCGTGTTGGGGTCGGGCATGAGCAGCATGTCCGACTCCTGGATCTCCTGGAACCCCCGGATCGAGGACCCGTCGAACCCGAAGCCTTCCTCGAAGACGTCTTCGGTGAGGGCGTGGGCCGGAACCGAGAAGTGCTGCATGAGGCCGGGCAGGTCGACGAACCGGACGTCGACGATCTCGATGCCCTCGTCCTTAACCAGGCGGAGCACTTCCGCCGGGGTCCGCTTCTCCACGGTTCCTCCTTGGTCTGGCCGATCGTCGACCTGGTCGGGCCGATCACCGGCTGCCTGTTCTCAACCCGGCTCCCCGCCGGAGCCCTCACGGGCGGCACCATGGTGGTGGCTGGCCCGCCGAGTCACAAGTCCGTGTCACCGCGCCAGCCCAAGGGGCCCGATCAGCCGGTGCTCAGCCTTCCACGGTGGGATTTCGCATGCATTGCCCGTCTGTAAACGGCGCATGAACTCGTCCGCAAACCCCTCCATGGCCTGCGACACTGGTGGGCGCGGTCGGCCGCGGTCGGCCCGGCCACCAGGAACGACCGCCGCCATCGAGCGAACGCACAGCGGAGGCAACATGCGCAGCCAGCAGGAATACGTGCTCCGGACGGTCGAGGAGCGCGCCGTGCGGTTCGTCCAGCTGTGGTTCACCGACGTCCTCGGGACGGCCAAGACCTTCGCCATCACGCCGGCCGAGCTCGAGAACGCCCTCGAGGAGGGCATGACCTTCGACGGCTCTGCCATCGACGGCTTCTCCCGGGTCCAGGAGAGCGACGTGCTCGCCCGCCCTGACGCCAAGACCTTCCAGATCCTGCCTTGGCATCCCGACGAGGCTCCGGTGGCCCGGGTCTTCTGCGACATCTTCAACCTGGACGGCACCCCCTTCGAGGGCTGCCCCCGTCACGTGCTGCGCCGGAACCTCGACCGGGCCCGCGAACGGGGGTTCACGTTCTTCGCGTCGCCGGAGATCGAGTACTTCTACTTCGCCAACCCGGATCCGACGAAGCCGCCGGTGACCCTCGACACCGGCTCCTACTTCGAGCTCACCGCCACCGATGTGGCGAGCGACCTCCGCAAGCACAGCGTGCTCACCCTCGAGGAGATGGGGATCCCCGTCGAGCACGCCCAACACGAGGACGCCCCGAGCCAGCACGAGATCGACCTCCGCTACACCGACGCCCTCACCATGGCCGACACCGTCATGACGGTGCGGCTGGTGGTGAAAGAGACCGCACAACGCCAGGGCGTGCACGCCAGCTTCATGCCCAAGCCGCTCACCGGCGTCCAGGGGTCGGGCATGCACACCCACCTGTCGTTGTTCGAAGGCGACACCAACGCCTTCTACGACGCCGAAGACCCCTTCGGCATGTCAGAGGTGGCCAAGAGGTTCACCGCAGGACTCCTGCGCCACGCCCATGAGATCACGGCGGTCACCAACCAGTGGGTCAACTCCTACAAGCGCCTGGTCGTGGGCTACGAGGCACCGATCCACGTGTCGTGGGCCCGCAACAACCGCTCCGCTCTCATCCGGGTCCCGGTGATCAAGCGGAACAAGCACGAGTCGACCCGGATCGAGTACCGGGCACCGGACACCGCCTGCAACCCCTACCTGGCCTTCGCCGTGATCATGGCGGCCGGGCTCAAGGGGATCGAGGAGGGCTACGAGCTGCCCCGGGAGGCCGCCACCAACCTCTTCACCATGACGCCCGAAGAGCTCGCCGCCGACGACATCAGGCCGCTGCCGGGCAGCCTCAACGAGGCCGTGGCCGAGATGGAGCATTCCGAGTTGGTGGCCGAAGCACTGGGCGAGCACGTCTTCGAATGGTTCATCCGGAACAAACGAGCGGAGTGGGGGGCCTACAAGACACACATCAGTCAGTTCGAACTCGACCGCTACTTCCCGCTCCTGTAGACCCAAGGCCGCCCTCGATGGTGCCGCCCACGAAGAGACACGACCGCTGATGGAACCGCTGCTGTGCTACCCCGAGCCGTTCCCCACCGAGCTCGCCCTGGTCATCGAACGGGCCGGCTACCCGTGGAAGGCCGTGGCCCGCCCCGAGCACGCCGAGACCGACGAGCCCGACGACGGCTGGGCGGGGGCGGTCATATCGGCGGAGTCCGACGCCACCGGGGCCTTCGCGCTGTGCCGGCTGGTGCGGGCGCGTGACGTCCCGCTGCGGCCCCTCCTCCTCGTGGTGGCCCCGACCCAACTGGCGGACCTGCACCTCCGGGAGGACCATTTCGACGACTTCTGCGTGCTCCCGGTGCGCGGCGAGGAGGTAGCGGCGCGCCTCGCCCACCTCTTCTGGCGCACGGGCCGGGGGTTACGCCCCGAACTGATCGAGCACGGACCGCTCGTGCTCAACCTCGAGACCTACCAGGCCGCGGTGGCGGGCCGGGCCCTCGACCTCACCTACATGGAGTACGAGCTGCTCCGCTTCCTCTCGGCCCGCCCGGGCAAGGTGTTCACCCGCGAGACGTTGCTGAGCCGGGTGTGGGGCTACGAGTACTACGGCGGAGCCCGCACCGTGGACGTCCACGTGCGCCGCCTGCGGGCCAAGCTCGGAGAAGAGCACGCCCATCTCATCGAGACGGTGCGCTCGGTCGGCTACCGCTTCGGTCACGGCACCTGGGCTCCGTGACGGGGATCGGGAGACGAGGATCTCTTAGGGAATCGCTGGGAAACCGCCGGGGGAATCAGGCGATGGGGTGGTCCACGCCGTAGGCCCAGGCCTCGATCTCGACGAGCGCTCCCATGGGGAGCCCCTGCACGGCGACGACCGACCGAGCGGGGCGGTGCTCGCCCAGAGCCTCGGCGTAGATGGCGTTGAAGGCGCCGTAGTCGGACATGTCGGTGAGAAAGACCGTCGTCTTCACCACATGGGCCCAGCCGATCTGGCGCCCCCACAACAGCGTGGCCAGGTTGGCCAGGGCCTTACGCGCCTGCTCCTCGAATCCTCCCGCCACGAGCACGGGGCCGTCGGGCCCGGGCTCGATGCCGATCTGTCCCGAGCACACGAGCCAGGGCCCGGCCCGCACCGCCGGCGAGTAGGGCCCGACCGGCGTGCTCACGCCTTCCCCCCTCTGCCCACCAGACCATCTCTCCCCACAAGACCTCCTCTGTCCACGGGCCACGACGACGGCAGCCCGGCCGCCACCCAGGCCGCGGCGGCGACAGCAGCGAAGACGGTATCCCCCACCGCCAGAGCGGGCCGAGGATCATCCTCCACCGCGACCTCGACGCTGGGCATGGCGCGCGCCGCCAGGATCCCGAACGACCTGATGGTCAGGTCGAGGACGGTGCCGGCCTCGTCCACCGCCACCCCCTCGCTCCGGACCCATCCGAGCGCCTGGTGCACAGCACCCACCACGTACGACCGCAGCACCACGACGTCGAGAGGCTCGCCCGCCGCCACCGACACCTGCACCGTCCCCGCCGCGGTGATGGTGGCGGTGGCAACAGCCCCCGCCGGTGACCGCATCGTGACGGGGTGACCGGGTCCGGTCCGGGCGGTGCGGATCGCCTCGAGGGCGGCGACCAGTACGGCGGCTTCGGCCCAGCCCGCGGCGCGCAGGTCGGCCGAGACCGGCGGCCCCGCCACGGCGACCTCGTCCACCACCAGGCCCGGGGCGACCGCCGCGACCGCCTGTGCCCATCGGTCGAGGGCCACCGAGCCCGGGGTGCGGGCCACCCGGATGATCCCCGACCCGTCCGCCCACACGCCGGCGGCGACGGGGGGACGCTTCGGCCCGTAGCGCACCACGTCTTCGCGCGAGAAGACGACGCGCACGGGACGGCCGGCCTCGTCGGCCAGGCGGCGGGCCGCGGCACGCACCGGGGAGCCCACCTTCCCGCCGAAGGCGCCCCCGTTGGCCAGCGGGGTGACCGGCTCGCCGCCGGGAACGCACCATGACGCGTCGGGTTCGAGGTAGGCGGGCTCCACGAACGTGGTGCGCAGGGTCAGGTCCCACTCCCCGGGGGGAACCTCCAGGGGGTGGCGCAGCGCCACGGTGGAGTTGCGGCCCGGGACACCTCGGGCGAGCGACCGAGCTTCCTCGAGCGAGGCCCCGACCGCCCAGCCGCCCCGACCGTCGGGCACCGCCACCAGGGCGTCGGCCGGAGCCGTGTCCTCGGCGAACCCTCCGCCCCCACAGGCCACGCCGGCGCCGACGGCTTGGAACCCGCCTCCCTCGAGCCCGGCCCGGCGCGCCGCCGCGTCGAGGTCACGGGGCCCGCGGTGGCGCGGCGTCGACGGTGGCGCGCCGGGGCCGTCATAGACCTGGCGGGCGGCCTCGAGGATCGAGCGCCATCCGGTGCAGCGACAGAGATGGGCGAGCAGGGTCCGCTCCACGGCCTCGTCGTCGGGGGCCTCGTGGCGAGCGCCGAGGGCGGCCAGCCGCATGATGATCCCGGGGGTGCAGAAGCCGCACTGGCTCGCCCCCACCGTGGTGAAGGCCTCGGCCCAGGCCTCGCGCACCTCGGGGGCGAGACCCTCGAGGGTGGTCACCTCGCGATTGGCGACGCGTCGGGCCGGCGTCACGCACGCCACCCGTGGGGAGCCGTCCACCCACACCGTGCAGCACCCGCACTGGCCCTGGGGGCTGCAGCCGTCCTTGGGCGAACGGCGACCGAGGCGTTGTCTCAGGACTTCGAGGAGCGATGCGCCGTCGTCGGGAACCTCGACGTCGGCCCCGTCGACACGAAGCGACAGCGTCGGCGCCGAGGGCGCGCCGGGGTGGGTCAGCTGAAGGACGAACCGCACCCACAGGTGCGGGTGGCGTTGGGGTTCGAGATGTTGAACCCGGCGCCCTGCAAGCCGTCGGTGTACTCGAGGCTCGCGCCTTTCAGCAGCTCGGCGCTGGCGGGATCGACCACGACCTTCACCGCACCCTGGTTGGTGACCACGTCGTCGTCGGACAGCTCGGAGTCGAAGAACATCTCGTAGCTGTAGCCCGAGCAGCCCCCGGGCCGGACCGCCACGCGCAGCGCCAGCGCGTCGTTGCCCTCCTGGGCGAGCAGGTCGGTGACCTTGGCGATGGCGCTGTCTGTCAGCGTGATCACACTCGGCTTCCTGCCGATGTTGACCGAGCTCATCGTCGTCACCGTGCTGCCTCCTCGGTTCCCGGGCCTGTGGCCCGACCCACGGGGGTACGAGACCCCGTGCTTCACCTGTCACTTTATCCGAGCCGGGCACCGAACAGGCCCCGAGCCCAGCTCACCGTGGTCGTGGGAGCCGTCGCCGAGCAGGTGAACGGTAGGATCGGTGGAGTGCCCGCGCCTTCCTCGCCACCAGCGCAGGACACGGTGCGCGCCGCACTCCTGGGGGTGATCGACCCCGAGCTCGGCGACAACATCGTCGATCTCGGCATGGTCCGCTCCGTGGCCGTGGACCCCGACGGGCGGGTCGTGGTGGAGATCGCCCTGACCATCGCCGGGTGCCCCCTGCGCACCCAGCTCCGCTCGGACGTGGAGTCGAGGGTGGGGAGCCTGCCCGGGGTGCGCCTGGTCGAGGTCGTCATGGGGGAGATGGACGCCGCCCAGCGCAGCGCCCTCATGGACCGGGCCCGGCGCAAGGCCCAGGAGGACCGGGCCATCTCGACCGACATCCCCGCCACCGCCCGGGTCATGGCCGTGTCGTCGGGCAAGGGAGGGGTGGGCAAGTCCTCGGTCACGGTGAACCTGGCCGTGGCGCTGGCCCAGCGCGGCTTGGTCGTCGGTCTCCTCGACGCCGACATCTGGGGTTTCTCGGTCCCCCGCCTGCTCGGGATGCAGGGTGAGCTCACGGCCGAGGGCAAGAAGATCGTGCCCCTCGAGAAGCCGGTGGGCCCGGGCCTGCTCAAGGTGGTGTCGATGGGATTCCTCGCCGACGAGGACTCCGCCATCATGTGGCGGGGCCTCATCTTGAACCGGGCCGTGCAGCAATTCCTCGAGGACGTCCGCTGGGGGGAGCTCGACTACCTCCTCATCGATATGCCCCCGGGCACCGGGGACATCCAGATGGGACTGGCCCGCATGCTGCCGCGCACCGAGGTCCTCGTCGTGACGACCCCGCCCCTCGCCGCGCAGAAGGTGGCGGCCCGGGCCGCCGACATGGCCCGCAAGGGCCACCTCCGGGTGGCGGGCGTGATCGAGAACATGTCGGCCTTCACCTGCGACCACGGCACCTCCTACCCCTTGTTCGGCGCGGGGGGCGGTGCGCGCCTGGCCGCCGACATCGGCGTGCCCCTGGTGGGCACCGTCCCGCTGCACCCCGACATGGCGACCGCCGGGGACAGCGGCACACCGGTGGCCCTGGAACGAGGGGTCCTGGGCGTCGCCTTCGATGCCCTGGCCACCCGCATCACCCAGGACATCGCCCCGGTCGTCGAGCTGTCGGGCTGCACCGCCCGTCTCCTCGACAAGGTCGAGGCGGCGCTGGGCGACGCCGGCTAACCGCCTGAAGCGCTCCGCCTCGTCACGCCGTCGACGCCCAGACAGCCTCGATGTCGGTGCGGTCCTCGGAACGAGCGCTGCCCTCGTCGTCGAGCTTGCGCAGGTGGGCCCACAGGGACTTCCGGGCCACGGGGAGCAGCTCCTCGCGGACATCGGCGTAAACCGTGGGCAGGAGCTCGTCGACGGTGGCGCGGCCCGCGGTGGCGAGGGCCCGGGTGACCGCCTGCTCGCGGGTGAGCCGGTGATCGATGATGCCCTCGAGGGCGGCGACGGGCTCGGTGATCAGGGCGCCGTGTCCCGGGGCGATCGTCACCAGAGGAGGGTCGAGGACCACGAGGCGCCGCACGCTCGCCAGGTACTGCACCATGTCGCCGTCAGGCGGCGCGATGACCACGGTCGATCCCGACATGACGTGGTCGCCGGAGAAGAGCATGGCCTCGTCGACGAGCAGCCAGCAGAGGTGGTTCGAGGCGTGGCCCGGGGTGTGCAGGGCGCGCAGGACGAAGCCCGCCCCCCGCAGCTCGTAGCCCTCCCCGACCTGGCGGGTCGGGACGAAGTCGTCGCGGGCACAGAACCCGAGCACCTCGGCGCCGGTGCGCGCCGCCAGTCCGGCGGCCCCGGGGGCGTGATCGGGATGGGTGTGGGTGACCACGATCCAGCGGATGCGGCCGGCGCCCAGCTCGGCCAAGACGTCGAGATGACCGACGTCGTCGGGGCCGGGGTCGACCACGGCCAACTCGGTGGTCCCCACCAGATAGGTGTTGGTCCCGGGACCGGTCATCATGCCCGGGTTGGGGGCGGTGGCCCGGGCCACCCGCGCCGAGAGGGCCACGGGCCGACCGGGCTCGGGAGCGCCCGACGGCTCGAGGACGAGCGCGTGGCTCATCGGGGGCGTTCGGACCGCCCGTCGGCGTCGATGGTCCTGACGATGGCGCTCACCTCGGACGGGGTCATCGAACGCCCCCGCCCCGCCTCCGGTGCGCCCTCGCCGACCGCTTCGTCGTAGCCGGGATCGCCGGGGAGCAGGATCCGAAAGCCGCGTTCGTCGGCCACCACCCGGGGGAGCACGGTGGGGACGCGCTCCACGGCCGCCGCTGCGGCGAGCAGGTCGCCGCTGGTGGCGAACCGGCTGATCGCCTCGAGGTTCTTCATGGTGGGGAAGATGAGATCGAACTCGCCCGCCTTGGCCCGGGCCAGGGCGTCGTCGGGGCGGACCCACACGGTGTCCACCGTTTCGTGGTCGTCGTGGATGGGCACCTGGCCCGGCGGCACCGCGGCCACGAAGAAGCGGGTGTCGTAACGCTTGGGCGCGGGCTCGGGCGTGATCCAGTGGCTGAAATAGTGGACGCGGTCGGTGGCCAGGCGGAGCCCCTCGCCGCGACAGGCGTCGAGGAAGCGGACCTCCCCGGCGTTGAGCGCCACCCGCATGGCGGCCAACCGGTGCCGGGTCTCGGCGTCGTGGGCCTCGAGGATGGCGTTGTCGTCGTCGGTCCCGTCACCGCGATAGGCGAGGAGGACGCCCGCCTCCTCGAAACACTCCCGGAGGGCCGCCACCCAGAAGGCCAGACCCCCGGAAACGACGCCCAACATGGCGCTCGCCTCGGCGTCGCTGCGCAACGCGCAGGCTTCCTCGGCGGCGGGCGTCCGGTCCTCGTCGTCGACCTTTCCCCCCGGAAAGACATAGGCGCCCCCGACGAAGTCGGAGTTCAGGTGGCGCTGGAGCATGCACACCTCGAGGGCGGGTCCCCCCTCGGACACGGCGTCGCGCACCAGCATGATGGTGGCGGCGTCACGCGCCGCCACCGGCCCCGCGACCTGGTCGGAGGACTCGGAGGGCGCGGACACGTCCCCAGGCTAGCGACGCCGACCTCGCTCGCCGACGACGACGACCACGACCGGGCCATGGGTAGGCTGTCGGCTCCTCGGTCCGGGCGCGGTGTCGGCGCCTGCACTCGACCGACACAGCGGGGCTCCTCCACCATGGCGACGACGCAGGTCAACGGCACCGATGAGACCCCCGCCGGCCCGCCTCCACGGCGCGTCCCCATGGCCCTGGTCACCTGGGTGTTCGTCGGCCTGATCCTCCTGATCGTGGTCGTCTTGCTGGTGGTCAAGATCACCCGGGGCTCGACCACCGTCGAGCCGCCCCCCGTGGCCCCGGCCACCTCCGGCGTGATCCAGGCCGCCGGCTCGGTCCCCGGCGCGGACTTCGACGCCGTGGGTGCCGAGCAGACCGTCGACCCGGGCGAGGCGGTGCTGTCGGGACAGCCTCCCCTGTCGATCGGGGGACGACCGGCGGTGGTGTACGTGGGTGCGGAGTTCTGCCCCTACTGCGCGGCGGAGCGGTGGGCCCTGGTCGCCGCGCTGGGCCGGTTCGGGACCTTCACCCACCTCGGGGCCACGACGTCCTCGGACGCCGAGGTCTTCCCGGGCACCGCCACCTTCACCTTCGACGGGGCCGTCTACCGGAGCCGGTACGTCACCTTTGCCGCCGTCGAGGAGTACGGCGCCCGTCCCTCGACCACCTCCCCGGCCGGCTTTCCCAAGCTCCGCGACCCGACACCTGTGGAGTGGGCCCTCGTCCGGCGCTATGACACCGAGCCCTTCGTGCCCGGGAACGGGACCTTCCCCTTCGTGGACGTGGACAACCGGTTGGTGGTCTCGGGATCGGGGATCGGGTTCTCGCCGGGTGTGCTCGAGGGCGAGTCGATGACCCAGATCGCCGACGATCTCTCCCACCCGTCGAGCTCCGATGCCCAGGCGATCCTGGGGGCGGCCAACAAGCTGTCGGCGGCGATCTGCGCCGCCACGGGCGGGCAACCGGCGTCGGTGTGCACGTCGGTGGGCGTCAGGGCGGGGGCGAGCCGCCTCGGCCTGCCCTGATCACCAGCTCGGAGGCTGGATTTCGGGAGGCTGGATTTCAGGAGGCGCGATTCAGGAGGCGCGATTCGGGAGGCGGATCCGCTCGGAGGCGGAGCCGAGGAGGTCGGCAGGAGGTCAGCCGGCCCGACGCTGGAGGACCTGCTTGCGCTCGTTTTCGTTCAGCCCGCCCCAGATGCCGTGGGGCTCACGGATCCGGATGGCGTACTCGAGGCAGTCGTGCTGCACGACGCAACTCGCGCAAATCTCCTTGGCGCGGTTCTCCCGCTCGATCTTGTCTTCTTTGCGCTCGGCGTGGGTGGGCGGAAAGAAGACCGCCGACTGCGGTCCCCTGCATGCCGCCCGAGCCTGCCAAGTCTCCCCCAACGTTCGAGTCTGCACTCCCCCTCCTAAATGTGACGCTACTCCGCTCCCTGTGAAGCCGACAAGGGGTGTGACCAGGAAGTTCTCATGATTTGAGGCCCAAAAAGGTTATTAGCGGCGACCGGCGCGCGCAGCGTCAGGGACACCGCGCCCTGGGTAGACGAAACGGGTCGCCTTCCTTCACAGACACGGGGAGGAGACCGATACGCTCGCCCGCGCATGGACGTCGCCGCCTTCTGCCGCCAGAGCCGGGTCCTGGTGGTCGCGGGCAAGGGCGGGGTGGGTAAAACGACGATCACGGCGTCGCTGGCCCGCATGGCGGCCCACGCCGGACTGTCCGTCCTCGTGGTGGAGCTCGAGGGCAAGCCCGGGGTCCCGGCCGCCTTCGGGGGCGCTGGCGCCCTCGCCTACGACGAGTCCCAGCTCTCCGACGTGGAGTCGGTGCCGGGGGGCGGCACGGTGCGGGCCCGGCGCATCACCCCCGACGACGCCCTGCTCGAGTACCTCGCCGACCACGGCATGAAGCGGATCTCGAAGCGGCTGGTGTCCTCGGGGGCCCTCGACGTGGTGTCCACCGCCATCCCCGGCATCCGGGACATCCTGGTCCTGGGCAAGGTGAAGAGCCTCGAGCGCCAGGGGGCTGCCGACCTGATCCTGGTGGACGCGCCCGCCACGGGCCACGCCATGACCTTCCTGTCCTCCGCCCAGGGGCTGTTGGACGCGGCCCGTTCGGGCCCGGTGCGAACCCAGGCGGCCGACGTCGTCGAGCTGCTGTCGGATCCGGACCGGTGTCAGGTCGCCCTCGTGACCCTCCCCGAGGAGATGCCGGTGAACGAGGTGGTCGAGGCCGCCTACGCCCTCGAGGACCGGATCGGCATCTCCCTCGGGCCCGTCATCGTCAATGCCTGTCTGCCCCCCGAACCCGCCCTCGAGCGCGATCCGCACGAGGCGGCGTCGGAGGTGGGGATCACCCTGAGCGAGGGCCAGGCCGGTGCGCTGCGGGCCGCCGCCGAATTCCGGGCCCATCGGTTCGTGCTCCAGGAGGAGCAGCGGGGGCGCTTGGCCACCGAGCTGCCCCTGCCCCAGCTCCAGGCCCCGTTCCTCTTCAGTGCGGGGATCGGCCCCGACGAGCTCGACCTCCTGGCCCAGGAGCTGGCGGTGGCGGTCCGCCGGCTGCCCGACGACGAGGCCCGCGCCGCCCTCCCCCGAAACGGGCCCGCCCCGATGGCCGAGCACGCCGCGCCTCCCGAGCCCACCGATGAGAGGGGCACGTCGTGAGCGCCACCCCCGGGCCCGGCGCGGGGGCGGCGATCGTCGGGCTGTCTGAGCTCGTGGCCGAGCGGGCCATCGTGGTGTGCTGCGGTTCGGGTGGGGTCGGCAAGACCACGGTGTCGGCCGCCTTCGCGCTCGAGGCCGCCCGCCGGGGCCGACGGGCGTGCGTGGTCACCATCGACCCCGCCAAACGGCTGGCGGACGCCTTGGGCGTCGAGACCTTGGCCAACACGCCGCACCGGATCGAGGGCGACTGGCCGGGGGAGCTGTGGGCGCTCATGCTCGATCCCAAGGGCACCTTCGACGAGCTGATCGCCCGGTACGCGTCGTCACCCGAGCAGGCCCAGGGCATCCTGGCCAACCGGATCTACCGCAACCTCACCGGAGCGCTGTCGGGGACCCAGGAGTACATGGCCATCGAGAAGCTCTACGAGCTCTCCGAGGAGGGGCGGTTCGACCTGGTGGTGGTGGACACGCCGCCGTCGCGCAACGCCCTGGACTTCCTCGACGCCCCCCGCCGCCTCACCCGGTTCCTCGGCCACCGTCTCTTCCAGCTGCTGCTGATGCCGACCCGCGCCTATCTCCGGGCCGTCTCGGTCGCCACCCAGGCCCTCCTGCGCACGATCTCGAAGGTGGCCGGGGCCGAGATCGTCCACGACGCCGTGGCCTTCTTCCAGGCCTTCGAGGGCATGGAGGAAGGGTTCCGGACCCGCGCCGAGCACATGCGCCGGTTGCTGGCCCGCCGCACCACGGCCTTCGTGCTCGTGACCTCGCCCCGGTCCGACACCGTGGAGGAGGCGGGGTGGTTCGCCGACAAGCTCAACGAGTCCGGCCTGGCGGTGGAGGGGCTGGTCGTCAACCGGGTCCATCCGCCCTTCTCGGCGCCGGAGCCGCTGCCCGTGGCTCCCGCCGGGAGCGACCTCGAAGCGCTCATCGCCAACCTCCGGGGATATCAAGCCGTGAACCACCGCGAGGAGGACGCATTCGCGGCGCTCGTCACCCAGGTGGCGCCCTCGCCGGTGTCGTTGGTCCCGCTGCTCGACGTCGACGTGCACGACGTGGAGGGCCTCGGGCTCGTCGCCGACCACGTCTTTTCGGACCGACTCGACAGCCGTTAGCCTGAGCCCCGTGCGCACGATCGTGGTGGCCAGCGACGCCCCGTCGGTCCGGGCCGACGTCATCGCCGTGGTGGGCGACCCCGACACCGACGTCATCGAGGTCGAGTCCGGGCACGGCGTGGCTCCCGCCGTCGACGAGCACGAGCCCGACCTGGTGATCGTCGACCTGCAGATGGGCAGCATGGGAGGCATGGCGGTGTGTCTCGAGCTCCGCCTCGAGGAGTCCTACGGCAATCTCCCCCACGTGCCGGTCTTGATGCTGCTCGATCGTCGCCCCGATGTCTTTCTCGCCAAGCGCTCGGGGGCCGAGGGGTGGATCGTGAAGCCCCTGGACCCCATCCGGCTGCGCAAGGCCACCACCGCGCTCATCGAGGGCGCGACCTTCCACGACGAGTCGTTTCAGCCGGTGCCGGTCCTGGCCGTGGTCAGCGGTGAGCACACCCCCGGTGCCGGCGGCTGACCGCTCGTTGCGCGACGTGTTCCGCCGACGCGAAGACTCACCCGACGACCGCCCTCCAGGATTTCGCCCCGGGCGCGGCCGGCGCCGGGAGGAGGCGGGCGAGGATCAGGAACGACTGATCCTCGCCGCGCTGCACGACCTGCGCGACACCACCGTCCGCGAGGTGATGACGCCGCGCGTCGACGTGGTGGGTCTCCCCATCCCCGTCCATGCCGCCGATGTGGCCCGAGCCGTTCGCCAGACCGGGCACAGCAGCTTCCCCGTCTATGACGACGACCTCGATCATCTCATCGGGATCCTCTTCGTCAACGACCTCTTCCGTTCCGGTTGGGAGCTCGACGGACGCAACGGCACCGGCAACGGTGGGGACGCCGCCAACGGTGGGGGCGAACCCGACAAGCCCACCCCGCTCGACATCTCGCGGCGGTTGCGCCAGCCCTATCCGGTGCCCGAGAGCCGCTTCGTCCTCGACGTCCTGGCCGACATGCGCCGCGATCGGAGAGCGTTCGCCGTCGTCGTGGACGAGTACGGCGGGGTGTCGGGTGTGGTCACCGTGAAAGACGTCCTCGCTGCGCTCGTCGGGGACCTCCGCGACGAGTTCGACCCCGGCGGCGAGCCCGAGATCATCCGCGTCGACCGCACCCGGTGGCTCGTCGACGGAGGGGCGAGCATCGACGACGTGCGCGATCAGCTCGGCATCGACATCCCCGAGGGCGAGTACGTGACCCTGGGCGGATTCCTCTTCGACGCCTTCGGCCACATCCCCGAGGAAGGTGAGCGGTTGACCCACGCCGGCTGGGAGCTGCGGGTGGCCGAGATGGACAAGCGGCGAGTCGCCAAGGTCGTGGTGCAGTCGGCTGAGGGCACCGGCGCGGAAGAGCCGTCGAGCGAGAGCTGAGCGCCGGCCGACCTCCGGAGGGCGGGGGTGGGTTTTCGCACTACCATCGACCCGGTTGCCGGTCGGTGGACAACGATCCGGCGCAGGCCGGGATGCCGGCACCACGGGCTGTAGCGCAGCTTGGTTAGCGCGCCACGTTCGGGACGTGGAGGTCCCGGGTTCAAATCCCGGCAGCCCGACTCCTAACCGCAGGCCGACTCCGGCGGCCGCGCCGCAGCGGTCGACTACTGGATCTTGACCGACCCGACGTACCAGCCCCCCGGCGCTTGTGACTCGTAGAGCTGATAGATCGGGGCGTTGGTGGGACCGCCGCCCGGCGCCCCGTAGGTGCAGATGATGGGGGGGAAGGCGTCGGTGCATCCCCGGTTGACGGCCAGGCCGCTCGGATAGGCGGAGGCAAAGAGCGTGGAGACGGCGTCGGGGGTCGCCACCCGCAGCGCCGAAGCCCGGTTCCCGTCGGCCCAGTAGCCGACCAGCGCGTTGGCGGCGTCTTCGGCGGTGGGCTGCGGGGCGGGCGGGACGACAGGAGCGGCCGTCGTCGGCACCGACAGGGGCACGAAGCCCCCCGGCGCCGTCGTGGTGGGGGCGACGGTCGTGGTGACCGGGACGACCGTCGTGGTCGTCACCGAGGGAGTTGTCGTGGTGGGCGCCGCGCTCGGGGTTGAGCTACAGGCCGTGGCCGTCACGCCCAGGACGACCATGACGGCGGCCATGCTGATCGATCGATTGAGAGCCGGCCCCACAGCCCCATTGTGACAAATCCACCGAGTTACTTGGGGCGCGGTACCCCATGGCATCGCTCAGAGCGACTTGACGAGGTACTCGCTCATGGTGACGTTGCGGATGCGGGCGAGGTCGAGGCAGGCGTTCACGCTCTCGAGCATGGCGGTGATGTTCTCCGACAGCACAGCCGGATCCCCCTGGGCGTTGAAGAACAGCATGGGGTCGGCGACGTGTCGCGCCGAGGGCCACGCCTCCTCGACGATCCCGTTGATCTCCGGAGCATCCGCAGTGAGGGCCCGCACCACTTCGTTCCGCACATACCGGCAGCGGGGCTGGAGCTCGCCCGACAGCGGCGACTGGGTGCCGTGCCAGCGCTCGATCCACGTGGCGTAGTCGAGACCCTCGGGCCGATGGATGAGCGACACGGTGAGGACGCCCGGCGATCGCTGGCCGTCGGCCCACCGGCGCGGGCCCGAGTGCGGCGTCGTCCCGTAGTCCTCGTAGAGCGACTCCACCACGAGGTAGCCGGCGGTCACGAGGCCGAGGTCGACGATGACGTGCTCGAGTGACGAGCGACGGTCGTAGCTGTCGAGCCAGACCGCGACCTCGGCCACGTGGGGGTCCTCGCCCTGCGGTGTGGGCACCGGTGAAGGGGCCTCGGCCGCCGAGGTGTCGTGCACGTTCACCGTGACCGCGTGGGCCCCGAGATCGACGAGGGCGGGGGCGGTCTCCCCCAGGAGCCGGTGGCGGAGTCGGTCGCCGCTCTCGGTCGACCCGTCGCCCCACAAGAGATAGACGAGCTTCTCCACCCGCCGCAGCCTATGGGTGGGTCAGCGGTCGGTCTGGTCCCACTCCTCGGACATGATCTGGACCTCCATGAGCGAGGCGATCTCCTCGGCGAGCTCCGCGCAGCGGCAGGGCTCCTCGGCCAGGTCGGCCTCGAGGACCAGCGACACCAAGCGGTCGACCACCCGCTGCTGGCCGTGCTCGATGAGACGGGCCGTGAAGGGGGAGAGGCGGAGCACCGCCGGCCGGTCCGCCTCGGCGTGGCGGACGAAGGCCTCGAGGAGGGCCGAGGCGACATCGCTCAACAGGACGTGGTCGCCCTTGTTGGAGATCGGGCCGAGCTCATGCGCCATGTCGAGGAGGCGGCGGTGATCGGGGGGATCACCGTCCCAGGCGGGCGCCGGTTGGAAGGTCATGGGTGGCCTCTTCCCTGGATGTCGACCGGAAGTACCGCCAGCATCCTCCCGGGGACGGCGAACTGCAAGGGGAAATGCCCCAACATGGGCCCGGGGGCGGGCCCGGAACGGCCCCGAAGACAGGGAGGGGTTTCGCCCCATCGCAGGGACCGGCCGGCGGCCGTCCCGGCGCTGTCACATTTGTCACTCTGACAACATTTCCCTGCCAGGGCCCGTAGCGCGTGCGGGGGACAACGAGCTGGGTTTGCCTGGGTCGAAGCGGCGTTGCTATGCAGTACGCCCATCGTGACTGACGTCGAGCTTCCCTCGACGGTTCCGTCAAGCCAGCAGACAGGGTGGCCCCGCCGCGCCGCTCTGGTGGCCGGAGCTGTCGTCACAGTCCTTTCCGGCGTCCTGGGCGTCTCGTCGCGCTCCGCCGTCGCCGACCCTCTGGCCAGCGCGCAGGCCGAGGCGGCGCTGATCACCTCGCAGCTCGCCGCGGACCAGCAGAGCCTCGACACCACCTCCCAGCAGTACGACGCGGCCGAGCAACAGGTTCAGCAAGTCGGCCAGCAGATCTCCCAGCTCCAGTCGACCGTCGACTCGGACCGGGTCCACGTGGCCGCCGACACGGCCAACCTGCGCCAGGAATCCGTCGCCGCCTACATGTCGGGGTCCAGTGACAGCGACCTGCAGACGCTGTTCAGCTCGGGGAGCGAGCAGGCCACGGTCACCGGCGAGTACCAGTCGGTGGCGAGCGGCAACATCTCCAACGCCATCGACGCCCTGGGCGTGGCCCAGGCCCAGCTGGCCGGCGAGCAGAGCCAGCTCCAGACCGCCCAGAACCAGGACCAGGCCGAGCTGGCCCAGGCGGCGTCCGCCCAGCAAGCCGCCCAGGCGACCGTCGCCAACCAACAGGCCACCCTGGCCCGCGTGCAGGGCCAGATCGGGACCCTGGTGGCCCAGCGTCAGGCTGCCCAGCTGGCCGCCTCGCATGCCGCCTTCCTGGCCCGCCAGGCGGCCGCCGCCGCGGCCGCAGCGGCTCCCGTCCCCGCCAACCACGGACCCCGGGGCGACAAGCCCGCCCGGCCCCCGCGGCCCGTCCTGCCCAACCTCCCCGCCGCGGGGGGTGCCGCCACCGCCCTCGCCGCCGCCGAGAGCCAGATCGGGGTCCCCTATGTGTGGGGTGGCGAGAGCCCCGGTCACGGTTTCGACTGCTCGGGCCTCATCCAATGGTCCTGGCGCCAGGCCGGGGTGGACCTGCCCCGCACCGCGGCGGCGCAGTACGACGCCATCGCCCATGTGTCGCTGTCGGACCTCCAGCCCGGCGACCTTCTCTTCTGGGGGGGCGGTGGCATCAGCCACGTCGGCATGTACGTCGGCGGCGGCGACATCATCAACGCTCCCGAAACCGGTGAGTTGGTTCGCATCCAGGCCATTTGGAACGACGGGCTCGTGGGGGCCGGACGCCCCTGATCGATCACGCGGTTCGGCCTCTCGGCACCACGACGGGGCCATCGGACACCCATCGACGAACCTCGTAGGCTCGGCACTCAGATGGCGAGTCGCCACGCGACCTCGCCGGGAGTCCTCCTGAAAGGAACCGATCATGGAGATGGAGTACCGCCGGCTGGGCCACTCGGGCCTCAAGGTGAGCGTCTTGTCCTTCGGGTCATGGGTCACCTTCGGGCCCCAGCTCGATGACGGGCTGGCTGCAGACTGCCTGGGGGCGGCCCGGGAGGCGGGGGTCAACTTCTTCGACAACGCCGAGTCGTATTCCGGGGGCGAGTCCGAGCGGATCATGGGCAAGGCCCTCGCCCGCCTGGGGTGGCCGCGCCACAGCTACGTCGTGTCGACCAAGCTCTTCTGGGGCATCCACGACGAGGTCAACATGCGCAACACCCTCAACCGCAAGTACCTGTCGCAGGCGATCGACGGGTCGTTGGAGCGCTTCGACCTCGACTTCGTGGACCTCGTGTTCTGCCATCGCGCCGACCCCGAGACCCCCATCGAGGAGACGGTGTGGGCCATGTCGGACATGGTCAGCTCGGGCAAGGCCCTGTACTGGGGGACCTCGGAATGGGCCGCCGACGAGATCCGGGCCGCCTGGGAGATCGCCGAGCGCCACAACCTGCACAAGCCCGTCATGGAACAGCCCCAGTACAACATCCTGGAGCGCACCAAGGTGGAGACCGAGTACGCCCGTCTCTACGACGAGATCGGTCTCGGCCTCACCATCTGGAGCCCGCTGGCCTCGGGACTGCTCACCGGCAAGTACATCGAGGGCATCCCCGACGGGAGCCGGGCCGCGCTCCCCGGCTACGAGTGGCTCCAGGGCATGCTGACCGACGAACGACGCAACAAGAAGGTGAAGGCGTTCAAGGAGGTCGCCGACGGGTTGGGCTGCACGCTCGCCCAGATGGCCCTGGCGTGGTGTGCCAAGAACCCCCGGGTGTCGACCGTGATCACCGGGGCCAGTCGGGTCGAGCAGGTGCACGAGAACATGAAGGCGCTCGACGTCATCCCTCTCCTCGACGAGGACGTCTTGAAGAAGATCGACGAGATCACCTACTTCTTGCGGTAGTTCGGTGCGTGAGCGAACTTTGGCCGCTCACACCTTGGAGGCGATCAGCCCGGCGAGGGCCTGGGCTCCGGGACCGTCGATGGGGAGATGGGTGCCGTCGGTGTAGAACCACTCCGGGTGCTGGACCGCCAGGCTCTGCCAGTCGGCCAGGACCGCCTTGGGGTAGCGGGCCACGCCGCTGGCGAGGACGCCGTTGACCTGGACCTGCCAGGGGCGGTCGACGTGGACGGTCACGAAGACGACGCGAGACGCACCGTGGAGGATCGCCATCATGGCGTCGAAGTCAGCATCCGTGATCGGCCCGTTGGTCCCGAGGGCCACCACCACGACCGAGGGTGGTGACGGTCCGGCCATGACCTGGCTCAAGAGAGTCTCGCCGTCGGACCATTGGCGGCTCACCGCCGCGTTCACATCGATGTCGGGCACGCAGCCCTGCAGGGGTTGCTGGGCGTCGAGCATCACCGAGTCGCCCACCGCGTAGACGCCACCCGCCACGGTCACGGGCGTACAGGGCGCCAGGGCGGACGCCACGGTGGGCTCGGTCGTGGTGGGGGGGAGCGTCGTTGCCGGCGCGGTCGTCGAGGTGGGGGGAATCCGGGCTGCGGTGTGACGCGTGCGGGCGTGGAGCCAGAGCCCCAGAGCCACGCCGCCGGCGAGGACGACGAGGGCGACCGTGACGACCAAGGGCCGGGCGCCGCGACGGCGGTGCTCCGCCTCGTGTCGAGCGACGCCTCGAGCATGTGCAGGCTTGTGGGAACGGGCAGGGGGCATCGATCGGGGCATTTCTGGCCGCACCTCGGGGTCGAGGCCGCTCGTGCGGCAACCCCGGGGGCGGTGGATCAGAGGCTACCGGTCGTCACCCGGTCTTCGGGGGCTGGCCGAAGCTCCCCTCAGGACGCTGTCCTCACCCGCGGTGCGTCGTATCCTTCGCACGATGACCAACTGGGTTTCGGTGTCGTCGTTCGCCACCGCGGGTGGCACCCTCGTCCTGGCGCTGGCCACGTTCGCCTCGGTCCGGTCCGCCAACCAGGCGGCCCGCACCGCCGAACGATCGCTCCAGGCGAACCTCCGTCCCGTGCTCGTTCCCTCGAGGCCGCAGGACCCCGTCGAGAAGATGATGTGGGTGGATCGGCACTGGACCGCCGTCGCCGGCGGCCGAGGGGCGGTCGAGATCGCCGACGACAACATCTATCTGGCCATGTCTCTGCGCAACGTCGGATCGGGCCTCGCCGTCATCCATGGCTGGTGGCCCTCAGGTGAGTGGCGACTCGCCGGAACCGACCACGCCGATCCCGAGGACTTCCGGAAGCAGACGCGCGACCTCTACGTTCCCCCCGGCGACATCAGCTTCTGGCAGGGCGCCATCCGAGACCCGAACGACCGGGACTACGTGGGTCTTCTCGAATCCATCACCGCCCCTCAGCCCTTCACCATCGAGCTGCTGTACGGAGACCACGAAGGCGGCCAGCGAGCCATCAGCCGCTTCACCCTCGTCCCCCGGCCCGACGGCGACGAGACCATCTGGTTGTGCACGGTCAGCCTGCACTGGAACCTCGACCGGCCCGACCCCCGATGAGCACCCGGGCCGGCGCCACCTCCACGAGCTAGCGTCGGGGCGTGCATCGAGCCGGGTTGCCACGAGCTTTGGCCCACCGGTGGGCGTCGATCGCCTTGGCCGTCGGGCTCGTCTGCAGTGGTTTTTCGCTCTTCGGCTCGGCCACCCCCGCCGCCGCGGCTCCCCACCGAACGCTTTCGTTCTCCGGGTACACATGGACCATCAAGAAGAGCGGCGCCCACCGGGTCGGACCCGGCCCCAACTACTTCAACAAGAACAACGCCTACGTGGACAGCCTCGGACGCCTCCACCTCGTCATCACGAAGGTCCGTCGTCACTGGACCGTCGGCGAAGTCGTGAACACCCGGAGCCTCGGATACGGCACCTACACCTGGGTGCTCGCCTCCCGGGTCGACAACCTCGACCCCAACATGGTGCTGGGACTCTTCACCTACGACGACTCCGACCCCTCGTTCAACAACCGGGAGATCGACATCGAGGCCTCGCGGTGGGGGAACGCCTTCGACCCGACCAACGAGCAGTTCGTCGTGCAGCCCTACCCCCCCACCGCCAACCTGCAGCGGATCACCCAGGGGTCTTCGTTACCGGCCACGCTTTCGTTCACCTGGACGGCGACCGGGGTGTCGTTCTCGGCGCCAGGGGCGTCACCGGCGACATGGACCTACACGGGCCCCGACACGCCACCGAACGGCGCCGCATTGGCAGACATGAACTTCTGGCTGAACAGCGGCCACGCCCCCATGTACGGACAAGGGGCCCAGGTCATCATCCAATCGTTCACCTTCACCCCCGCTTAGGACATTTCCGGTCATCCAGAGCTGGCGCATCGCACGGCCTGCGTCCACAGGAGTCACCGTTCTTTGGCGCCGTCCCGCACTGGTGACCTAGCTCGGCTGGTAGAGCAGGTGCAGTCCCGACAAGATCTGGGCTGAACTACGTTCCCGAGTGGCCCACGAGCGAAACCGCCACTGTCCTGTGTTCAACTCTTGCGATTTCACCGTCACCCGCGCCCCGGTTTCGATTGTCTAACAGTCGAAACCGGGGCCTTCGCCTTCGTTATGACATATTCGTTCCAGCCAGAACTCGATTGCCATTCACACCAGCCAAACATGTCGTCATCTGATCAGTTATGCTCTAGGCAAGCGCGGATCGAAGTGAGTCCTCTTGTGACGGCTGCAATCGGCGACCATGCCTCCGACGCATGATTGCGGGCACTGTCGGGCACTAGGGCCGGTGCTCGACGTATGCGGGAAGCGAGACGCTGCGCAAACGCCGCTGCGTCGTGGGGGTCAACGCTATCTCCGATGTCGCTCGATAGGATTAGATCAGACACCGAACCGACCAAAGATGAGGTGACCTGAGGCAGACCCGCGACGAGCGCTTCCAAGCACACCGTGGGCCAAGGATCTTCGAGTGACGCCAGTACAAAAATGTCTGCTGCCGCGTAGTACTTCGGCAAGAATGCCGACTGCACGAAACCGGTCCGTACCACAGGGACTTCGGGATGAGCTGCGGCCCAGTGAT
>JBEKIJ010000014.1:0-80690 GCA_050011815.1 Acidimicrobiales bacterium
CCCGTAGGAGTCTGGGCCGTGTCTCAGTCCCAGTGTGGCTGATCGTCCTCTCAGACCAGCTACCCGTCGGTGCCATGGTAGGCCGTTACCCCACCATCAAGCTGATAGGCCGCGAGCCCCTCTCAAAGCGGAATCCATTTCCTCACCAGGCCATGCGACCCGGTGGGGGTATCCGGTATTAGCTCCGGTTTCCCGGGGTTATCCCAGTCTTCGAGGCAGGTTGCTCACGTGTTACTCACCCGTTCGCCACTCGGTCTTCACCAGTGTTGCCACCGGTTGGACCTCGTTCGACTTGCATGTGTTAGGCACGCCGCCAGCGTTCGTCCTGAGCCAGGATCAAACTCTCCATCGAGACCTACGATGTCGCCCGAAGGCTCCACCGCAAATCGGAGAGCCGATTCGGGGCTGACTGCCCCCTCATCGACCCGGCACAGCACGGTGTGTTGCTGTCCGTGAAGTGCTTGGTTCTGTTACTTAATTCTGTGTGGATCGACCACGAGACGCGCGAAACGCGCCGCGCGATCGCCCGCACTGGCTTTTGGCTCTCACTGTTCCGTTTTCAAGGAGCGACGCGGCACACACCCGGAGGCGTTGGTGCCAGGTCCCGACGGTCAGTCTCCCGACCGGGGGTTCATCAGGATACCGGCGGACCGTCGAGGTGTCAAAGGGGCCAGACGCGCCACTCCCACCACACAAGTCACACAACGAACGAACCGACAGGCGGCCCGCTGGGGTTGTCACCGATACCTGAACCGCTGACTCTACCGGCCTCGGGCCGCTCCGAGGGCCCGGGCCTTCGACACGTTGGGGTCGCCGGGCACCCACCACCGCCACGGCCACTCGGAGGCGAGGCGGATGCCGACCCGACCCGAGGATGCGGGGACCGTCGGTGGTGCCACCCCGTCGTCCATCACCCGGAGGCCGTCGCTCCCGGTCACGAGGTCGGCACCGTCCTGCGCCCGGGTGATGCCCATGGCCTGGCACAACTTGGCCGGGCCGTTGGCGAGGTTGGTGTCTCTGGCGATCCCGGGCCGCGCCGCCCGCATGAGGTCGACCCCTTCCACCGGCGCCAGGGCCCGGATCAGCACGGCTTCGGCGACACCGGGGGGCATGCAGACGACGTTGGCGCAGAAGTGCATCCCGTAGGTGAAGTACACGTACAGGTGCCCCGGCGCGCCGAACATGACGGCGTTGCGCGCCGTCTCCCCCCGGAAGGCGTGGGAGGCGGGGTCCTCGCTCCCCCGGTACGCCTCCACCTCGACGATCCGGCCCGCCCGCCCCTCGCCCACCAGAAGTTTGTTGAGCAGTTGGGGGGCCACCTCCAACGCGCCGCCCGCGTAGAACCGGCGGGGAAGGACCCGGGGACGCCGACGCGACGGCGCCGGGGGGCTCACGCCCCGTTCCGGGCGTCGTCCTTGTCGGGGCCACCCACGATGTGCGCGGCGGCCGCGGCGTGGCTCACCCGCTGCCGGTCGAGATCCAACCGGTGCCGGAACCGCTCCACCTGCACCGCCACCGGCTTGGGCCCCGCACCCCCCGGCGACGTCCGCCGGGTGACCGCCACACCGGGCTCGAGCAGTCCGAGCGCCTCGCTTCCCAGGTGCGGGTTGGCCTGCACCAGCTCGGCCAGGGGCACGCCCCGCTGGACCGAGTCCCGCACGAGCGACCCCACCACCGAATGGGCCTGGCGAAAGGGCATCCCCTGCACGACGAGCCACTCGGCCAGGTCCACCGCGGCGGCGGCGGGCCCGTCCGCCGCGCTGCGCATGGCGTCGGTGTCGAAGTGGGCGGTGCCGAGCATGCCCATCACGGCGGGCAGGGCCCGCTTGATCTGATCGAAGGCGTCGAAGAGGGGCTCTTTGTCCTCTTGGAGATCCCGGTTGTAGGCGAGGGGCAGCCCCTTGAGCGTGGCCAGCATCCCCGCCACGTGCCCGATCAACCGTCCCGCCTTGGCCCGGGCCAGCTCGGCCACGTCGGGGTTCTTCTTCTGGGGGAGCATCGAGCTCCCCGTGGCGTAGGCGTCGTCGAGGACGAGGAACCCGAACTCCTCGCTCGACCACAACACGAACTCCTCGCCCAGACGCGACAGGTGGACACCCAACAGCGCCAGGTCGAACAGCGCCTCGACCACGAAGTCGCGATCGGACACGGCGTCGAGGGAGTTCTCGAACCGGCTCCCGAACCCGAGGTCGTCGGCCACGCCGTCGGGATCCAGAGGCAGGGAGGACCCCGCCAGGGCGCCGGCCCCGAGAGGGCTCACGTCCATCCGGACCACGCTGAGGAGCATGCGGTCGAGATCGCGCGACAAGGCCCAACCGTGCGCCAGGAGGTGATGGGTGAGGAGCACGGGCTGGGCCCGCTGGAGATGGGTGTACCCGGGCAGGTAGGCGTCGCCCGCCTCGACGGCCCGGTGCACGAGTGTGTCCTGGAGCTCGATCACCGCGGCGGCGACGGCGAGCAACTCCCGGCGCGTGTACAGCCGCAGGTCGGTGGCGACCTGGTCGTTGCGGCTCCGCCCGGTGTGGAGCTTCGCCCCCACGTCGCCGGCGAGCTCGGTCACCCGCCGCTCGACGGCGGTGTGGATGTCCTCGTCTCCGGGTTGGAAGACGAAGATCCCCGAGTCGAGCTCCTCCTCCACCCGCTTGAGCGCGGTCAGCAAGATGGCTGACTCGCCCCCTTCGAGCACCCCGGCGCGCTCGAGACCCCGGACATGGGCACGCGACCCCGCCAGGTCGTCGCCGGCCAGCCGCCGGTCGTAGGGCAGGCTGGCGGTGAAGGCCATGACCTCGTCCGCCGTCCCCCCGAGACGGCCCTCCCACAGCGTCACGGTCGGTCGGTCCCCGACCGCTCCGGTCCGCCCTGGCGCGCCGCCCAGGTAGCCAGGCCGAGGCCCCACAGGCGGACGAACCCCCCGGCGTCGGCGTGGTCGAAGGTGTCGCTGGCGTCGTAGGTGGCGAGCCCGTGGTCGTAGAGCGACACCGGACTGCGCCGGCCGGTCACCATGCAGGCCCCGGGCGACAGCGCCAGGCGGACCTCGCCGGTGACGTGGCGCTGGGTGCTCGTGAAGAAGGCGTCGATCGCCTCTTTGAGCGGCGAGAACCACATCCCGTCGTAGACGAGCTCGGCCCACCGCGGCTCGAGCCGGGCCTTCTCCCGGGCCACGTCACGCTCGAGGGTGAGGTCCTCGAGGTCGGAGTGCGCCAGTAGGAGAGCCAGCGCGGCCGGGCACTCGTAGGTCTCGCGGCTCTTGATCCCCACCCGCCGGTTCTCCACCATGTCGATCCGGCCCCACCCGTAGGCCCCGACCACCGACGCCACCTCGGCGATGAGCTCGGGAAGGGCGAGGGACTTCCCGTCCACACTGACCGGCACCCCGGCCTCGAACCCGAGCACGAGGTCCCGGGGCTCGGTCGCCGTCGGACGCGTGAGGGTGAAGACGTCGGCCGGCGGTGCCGCCCAGGGGTCCTCGAGCGCGCCGCACTCGATGGCCCTGCCCCACAGGTTCTCGTCGATGGAGTAGAGCTTCTCCTTGGTGGCCTCGATGGGGATGTCGAAGCGCGCCGCGTACTCGACACAGTCGGCCCGGGTCATCCCCCAGCTGCGGGCCGGGGCCAGGATCTCGAGGTCGGGGGCCAAGGTGCGCGTGCCCACCTCGAACCGCACCTGGTCGTTCCCCTTGCCGGTGCACCCGTGGGCCACGGCATCGGCGCCGTGGCGGCGGGCCTCTTCCACCAGGTGACGCACGATCACCGGGCGCGACAAGGCGGACACGAGCGGGTACTTGCCCTCGTACCGGGCGTTGGCGGCGATGGCGGGCACCACGAAGTCCTCGGCCATCTCGGCCCGGGCGTCCACCACCACCGCTTCGACCGCACCGGCGGCGAGGGCCCGGCTGCGCACCACCTCGAAGTCGCCCCCCTGGCCCACGTTCAAGGCCACGGCGATGACTTCGACGCCGAGCTCCTCCTGGAGCCACCGCACCGCGACCGACGTGTCGAGGCCTCCGCTGTGGGCCAACACCACTCTCTTCGCCATCACCCAGCTCCATTCATCTCGGCGCCACCACTGTTCATGTCGGTCGTCCCCGCACCATTCGTCCCGGCCAGCTCGGCGAGCCGACCGGCCACCGCCATACCCCCGGCCTCCTCGGCGGCGACCACGAGGACCGTATCGTCGCCGGCGACCGTCCCGATCACGCCGTCGAACCCGCTCCGATCGAGCGCCGAGCCCACCACGTGGGCGCACCCCGGCGGTGTCCGCAGGACGACGAGGTTGGCCGAATGCGCCACCTCCACCACCCACTCCCCGAGCACCCGCCGGAGGTGGTCCTCGGGCGCCACCTGGCGCACCGGCAATTCGGGCAGGGCGTAGACCGTCTCCCCGCCCGGGGCCCGCACCTTGATGGCGCCGATCTCCTCGAGGTCGCGCGACACCGTGGTCTGGGTGGCTTCGACCCCCTCCTCGGCGAGGAGCCCCACCAGCTGCGCCTGGTTGGACACGGCGTGGGTCTCGAGCAGCTTGGCCACCCGGTGCTGGCGTTGGGGCTTGCCCAGTCTCATCGGGGATCACCACCACCGGGGCCGAGCAACCACCCGAGCAACCCCCGCACGGCGTGCATCCGGTTGGCCGCCTGACGCCACACCACGCTGCGCGGACCCTCGAGGACCGCCGCGGTGATCTCCTCGCCCCGGTGGGCGGGCAGGCAATGCAGCACCACGGCGTCGGGTGCTGCGCACGCCACCATGTCGTCGTCGATGGTGAACCCTGCGAACGCCTTGCGGCGGAGCTCCTCCTCGTCTTCCTGGCCCATCGACGTCCACACGTCGGTGTAGAGCGCATCGGCTCCGGTGGCCGCCTCCATGGGATCCGACGTGACCTCCACCTCACCGCCGAGCCGGGCCACCCGGGCCAGGTCGTCGGCATCGGGCTCGTAACCCTCGGGCGACGCGGTCCGGACCCGGATGCCGGTCATGGCCGCGGCCAGGGCCAGGGACCGCCACACGTTGTTGGCGTCCCCGATGTAGGCGACGGTCCTGCCCTCGACATCGCCGAACACCTGGCGCAGCGTCAACAGGTCGGCCAGGGCCTGACAGGGATGGGCGCGATCCGAGAGCAGGTTCACCACCGGCACCGCCACCGGGAACACCGCACCGTCGTCATCTCCCGACCTCGACTGTGCCGGCGACCCGGTGTCCAAGGCGCCCGCCATCCGCACGAGGGTGGTGTGGTCGAGCACCCGCGCGCACAGCACGGCGTGGTAGCACGCCAAGGTCCGGGCCACGTCCTCGACCGTCTCGCGCTCGTCCATGCCGACCTCGGCGCCCTGGATGTAGACCGGATGCCCCCCGAGTCCGACCACGGCGAGCTCGGTCGAGCTCCGGGTGCGAGCCGAGGGCTTCTCGAACAACAGGGCGGCGCCCCGACCGGCCAGCACCTGGGGGGCCTCGGCCACCGGGAGCGCCGCGGTGGCGAGGACGTCGTCGAGCTCCTCACACGACAGGTCGTCGACGTCGAGGAAGTTCCGGGTCATGGCGCGCCTGCGCTCGCCGCCGCCGTCGTGGTCGCCCCGGCCACGTCGGCCAGCGCCGTGGCCAACAGGGCCACCCCCTCGTCGATCTCGTCGTCGCCGACCAACAGGGACGGCGCCAGGCGGATGGTGTCGGGGCGGGGCGCGTTCACGACCAGGCCTCGTCGCAGCGCGGCGCCAACCACGTCCTTGGCCCGGTCGTGGTCGAGCGCCACCCCGAGCAGGAGCCCGGCTCCCCTGACACCGACGACCCCGTCGACCACCTCGAGGCCGGCCCGCAGCCGCGCCCCGGCCCGCGCCGCCCGGGCCGGGACGTCTTCTGCTTCCATGACCGCCAGCGTGGCCCGCGCCGCCGCGGCGGCGAGGGGTTGGCCGCCGAAGGTGCTGCCGTGGTCCCCGGGCGAGAACGCCGCGGCCACCTCGGCCCGGGCCCAGCAGGCGCCGATGGGCACCCCGTTGCCGAGCGCCTTCGCCATGGTGACGACATCGGGCTCGATGCCGGTGTGTTGGAACCCGAACCACCGCCCCGTCCGCCCGAGACCGGTCTGGATCTCGTCCACCATGAGGAGGATCCCCCGCTCGGTGCACAACTCCCGCACCCCCCCGAGGTAGTCCGAAGACGGCGCGATCACCCCTGCCTCACCCTGAATGGGCTCGAGGAGCACGGCGGCGACGTTGTCGGGGGCACACGCCGCCTCGAGGGCGGCGAGGTCGTTGTAGGCGACGTGCTCGAACCCCTCGGGCAACGGCGCGAACGGCGCGTGCTTCTCGGGTTGGCCCGTGGCGTGCAGCGTCGCCAACGTCCGCCCGTGAAAGGCGCCCCACGTGCTCACCACCACGTGACGCCCGGGACCGGCCCACTTGCGGGCCAGCTTGAGCGCGCACTCGTTGGCCTCGGCTCCGGAGTTGGTGAAGAACACCTGTCCCCCGGCCCGCGCCTCACCTCCTCCGACGAGTCGGTCGAGCGTGGCCGCCACCTCGGGCCCCACGGTGTTCCCGAACAGGTTCGAGACATGCAGGAGCGTGCCCGCCTGCTCGGCCAGGGCCTCGGCCACCGCGGGGTGGGCGTGTCCGAGCCCGGTGACCGCCAGGCCCGACAGGAAGTCCAGATACCGCCGGCCCTCGGTGTCCCACAGCTCCGAACCCGCACCCCGCACGAACGTCACGGCCGGCTCCGCATAGGTGTGCATCAGCGCGCTGCGATCGATGACGCCGCTCATCGGGCCACCTCGCCCTCACGAAAGATCATCGTGCCCACACCCCGGTCACTGAACACTTCGAGCAACAGCGCATGGGCCACCCGGCCGTCGAGGATGTGGGCCCGTGGCACCCCGGCGCGCACGGCACGGGCGCACGCCTCGACCTTGGGGATCATCCCCGACGATGCCGCGCCCGAGGCCACCATAGCGTCGAGCTCGTCGACCGAGATCTGGCTCAGCCTCGAGCTCGGATCGTCGGGATCGGCCCGGAGGCCGGTGACGTCGGTCAGGCAGACGAGCTTCTCGGCGTGCAGTGCCGCCGCGATGGCCCCTGCCACCGCGTCGGCGTTGATGTTGTAGGACTGCCCCTTGGTGTCGCCGGCGATGGTCGCCACCACCGGGATGATGCCCTCGGCCAGGAGGCGTTGCAGGATCGACGGGTCGACCACCTCGACGTCGCCCACGAAACCCAGGGCTTCGTCGCGGGCGGTGGCGGTGATCATCTTGGCATCCTCACCCGACAGCCCCACGGCCAGGGCGCCGTGCACGTTCATGGCCGACACGATCTCGCGGTTCACCTTGCCGATGAGGACCATGCTGGCGATCTCGAGCGTCTCGGCGTCGGTCACCCGCATCCCGTCGCGGAACTCCGGCACCTTGCCCAGCCTCGCCATGAGCTCGCCGATCTGGGGCCCCCCACCGTGGACCACGACCGGCAGCATCCCCACCGACCGCATGAGCACCACGTCCTCGGCGAACGAGGCCAGGGCCCCCCCGTCACCACTCCCCTCCCCGGCCGGGGTCGCGGGCTGCGCCTCGGGCCCGTCGGCTTCTGACCCTTCGGCGTGGGTGAGGGCGTTGCCCCCGTACTTGATGACGATGACCTTCCCCCAGAACCGCAGGATGTAGGGCAGGGCCTCCACCAGCACGGCAGCGCGCTCGGAGGGGTCGAGCTCGTCGGTCACGACGTCGTCCTGTTCTCGTCGATGTAGCCGTGCCCGAGATCGGTGGTGAGCACGGCCCCGGTCCCCGCCCCCAGGCCGAGGTCGCACCGCACCTCGATGGCCCTGCCCTGCATGTGCCGATGCACGGCTGCCTCGTCGTGGGGGGCGGCCACGCCCGCCCGGCACACCGCCACGCCGCCGTAGGCGACCTCGACCCGGTCGACATCGAAGGCCACCCCGGCCGAACCGAGCTCACTCACGACCCGACCCCAGTAGGGGTCCTCGCCGTTGAGCGAGCATTTGACCAGCGCGGACTCCGCCACCTTGCGAGCGGCGCGATGCGCCTCGTCGTCCGACGCCGCCCCCGTGACGATCACGTGCGCCACCTTGGTGGCCCCCTCGGCGTCGGCCGCCATCATGGCGGCCAGCTCCCCGCACGCCTCACACAACGCGTCACCCAGCGCCCCGACCGTCACCGGCGCGGGGCTGGCCCCGCTGGCCATCACCACCACGGTGTCGTTGGTCGACGTGCACCCGTCCACGGTCATCTGGTTGAACGTGGCCTGCACCGCGCCCCGGAGGGCGACGGCGAGGTCCGCCGGATCGCACCGGGCGTCGGTCGTGAGCACGGCCAACATGGTCGCCATGTTGGGAGCGAGCATGGCCGCCCCCTTGGCCATGGCGCCCACGGTGAACCCCGGCCCCTGCACCGTCACCTCTTTGCAGATGGTGTCGGTGGTCATGATGGCGACCGCGGCCCGCCGACCCGCGTCGCGCCCCCCGGCGCGCGCCTCGACGAGCGCGGGGATCCCCGTCTCGATGGGCGCCATGGGCAGCGGGATCCCGATGAGCCCGGTCTGGCACACGAGAACCTCGGCGGCGCGCACACCCAGCCCGTCGCCCACGAGCGTGCACATGCGCAGCGCGTCCGCCTTGCCGGGCGCCCCGGTGGCCGCGTTGGCGTTCCCGCTCGAGAGCACCACGGCGCCGGCCCGGCCCGCCGTAACCGCCAGATGGTCCCGGCACACCTGCACGGGGGCGGCCGCGGCCAGATTGGCGGTGAACACCCCGGCGGCGGGAACCGGGCCCGATGTCGACGCCACCAGGGCCAGGTCGGGCGCGCCCGACGCCTTGATCCCGCATGCCAGTCCCGCCGCGACGAACCCCTCGGGCGCGGTGATGCTCACGGGTACACCCCGACGTTGGAGAGCCCCGTCACCTCAGGAAGGCCGAGGGCGATGTTGGCGCACTGGACCGCCTGGCCCGACGCCCCCTTGACGAGATTGTCGAGCGCGCACAGGACGACCACCCATCCGGTGCGGGGGTCCACACGCGCCGTCACGTGGGCGCAGTTCGACCCCGACGTCGCCTTGGTCGAAGGAGGTGTCTCGCTCACCACCACGAACGGCTCGCCCGCGTAGGCGTCACGCAGGATCCCGAGAACCCCCTCGGTGGCGAGCTCGACGGCGGGGCGCGCGTAACAGGTGGCCAGGATGCCCCGGTTCATGGGAGCCAGGTGCGGCGTGAACAGGACCTGCGCGCCCGACGCCTGTTCGATCTCGGGGGTGTGGCGATGGTCCAGCAGCCCGTACGCCGTGAAGTCCTCGTCGGCGGTGTTGAACTGGGTGGCGTGGGCCAGCTTCCGACCCGCCCCCGACACACCGCTGGCGGCGTCGACGATGACCCCCGTGGTCTCGATGGCGCCGGCGCGCACCAAGGGGGCCAGGGCCAGTGCCGCCGCGGTCGGGTAGCAGCCCGGTGCCGCCACCAACCGGGACCCGATGAGCTCGGACCGAAACAGCTCGGGAAGCCCGTAGGCGAACCGACCGAGCAAATCGGGAGCGGCATGGGCGTGCCCGTACCAGCGCGGGTAGGCCTGCGCGTCTCGTAACCGGAAGTCGGCGGACAGGTCCACGAGGACCTCGACCCGGCCGACCAGCCCCGGGGCCACCTCCTGGGACTCTCCGTGCGGGAGGGCCAGGAAGACGACGTCGAGACCGGCGAGCTCGTCGACCCCCGCCTTCGAGAACTCGAGCGACGGGTAGGCCCCGGCCAGCGACGGGTACAGCGCCGCCACCGGCTGCCCCGCTTGGCTGTCGGCTCCGGCCACCACCACGTCCAGCTCACCGTGGCCGGCGCAGAGCCGAAGCAACTCGGCCCCCGCGTAGCCGGAGGCCCCGGCGATCCCCACCTGCATCCGCAAGAAAATACAAGATCATGCATGGATATGCAACTGACTGGGGCCGTGTGCGTTCGCGAAACAGGCTCTGCGCCCTGACCTGGCCCAGGGACCTATGGCCCTTCTCGCCAACCTCCGTCCTCCCTACCCTTCCTAGGTGGACTCACCCTTTCAGTGGCCGTGTCCCACCTACGCCTGTCGAGGTTTCCTCAGCACCGAGGTCCAGCCCTTTTCTGGAACCACGACGACCTGTCAGCCCCACCCGGACTGGCCAGGCGCCGTCTGCGCCCGAGACATGCGCTGGGACGGCCTTGCCGAGCGATGGCTGCCCGCCAGTCCATTTCGAGGATTCTCCTCACCGTAGGCCGGAGGTCGGATGTCGCCCCGCCGCCACCACCGCCCCAGGGTCGACCCCGACAAGGGATTCTCGCTCCCCTCGGACACCGACCCCGCCGAGGCGCTACGGCGCGGACGGTGGGCCACGCCGGCGGGCGGTCACACTGGGAAATACCTGGGTTTGTGCTGTGACACGACTGGGTCTTCGGACTATCTTCGCGGCCGGGCGATTTCCGGGAAACCTCCCCTAGGGGTTCTGGAAGCTCGTCCCGGGGGGGAACGGCGGGACGCGGGCACCGACTCTTTACCCCTATTTGGTGCCTGCGTCCCGCTGCCCCTGTCATCCTGGCGACTTCTTCCGGGCCGAGCCCCGTGCCCCCCCTCGTGGCCCTCGGCGCCCCTTGACTCTCTTCATGATCTTTCATAGGTTCTCTTTATGTTGGACGCCGAAGTGGCCGTGGTCCTCGACGCGACACCCGGGTTCGTCGACCGCTATCTCGACCTGACCGAGGCCGCCGACGGCGATCCCGGGATGGCGGCGACCTTCACCGAGCTGGCCGACTACGTGGCCGGCCTGGTGGCCGGCATCGAGGGGGACACGGCCACCCTGGCCCGCTGCCTCGAGGCTGTGGAGTCCGTGGCGGTGAGCTCCGAGGACGCCGCCGAGTTGGTGGCGTGGGCGTTCCTCGACAGCTTGTCGCCCGAGGACCGGCGACGGCTGGAGGCCTGGCTCGGCCCCCGCACCCGGGCCCTTCTGCACGAGGTCGACCCCGACCCGACCACCCGGTCGTGACGGGCGGTCGTCGGCTCCCCCGCCCCCTACCCCGGGGGCTCGAGCGCGGCCACGAGCACCGCGGGGATCTCGCACTTCCCGGTCCCGTCGGTACGGACCGCGACGTACACCGTGGCGGCCTTGGCCGCCACGCCCGTCGACGAGGTCACTTCGAAATCGAGAGTGAACGACGTCCGTCCCATGCGCGCCACGTCGACCTGTACCGCGGCCCGATCGCCGAATCGGAGCGGCCCGTGCCAGTCCACCTCGGTGTGCACGACCTGGACGTCATAACCCGCGGCCACCAGTTCCCCGTAGGGCAGGCCCCCCGCGCCCAAAAAGGCGGTCATGGCGTCGTCGAGGTAGGCCAGGTACCACATGTTGAAGACCACACCTTGCACGTCCACCTCGAGATACCGCACGTTGACGGGATGCAGGAACGGCGTCGGGCGCGACATGGCCCCGAGTCTCTCAGGTGCCGGGAGCCCCGGTGCAGCTGCTCGCGCTTCGACGCGTGGCGGGCCCGGCGACTATAAGTTGCCCATGCCCGGGCCCGTCCGCGTCGCCACCCAAGCCGATGCCGCCCCTCTGGCCGCCAGCCTGGCGCGCGCCTTCTACGACGATCCCGTCATGAGCTTCCTGATCCCCCACGAGCCCACCCGTCGACGCCGCATCGCCACCTACTTCGACGTGGCGCTCTCCGTGCAGCATCTGCCCCACGGGGGTTGCTACACCGACACCGACCGCGCCGGCGGCGCCCTGTGGGATCCGCCCAACCACTGGAAGCTGGGCTACGGGCAGATCCTGCGGGCCTCGCCCCAGATGATCTCCGCCTTCGGTCTCGGAGTCCCCCGGGCCTTGCGCGTCCTGTCGACGATCGAGCGCCAGCACCCCCGCATCCCCCACTGGTACCTGGCCGTCCTGGGCACCGACCCCATCCATCAGGGCAAGGGCATCGGCTCCGCCCTGCTCGCACCGATCCTCGACCGATGCGATCGCGACGGCATCGGCGCCTATCTCGAGTCCTCCAAACACAGCAACATCGCCTTCTACCGCCGGCACCGCTTCGAGGTGACCGGGGAGATCGTCCTGCCCGGCGGCCCCACGGTGTGGCCCATGTGGCGCGACCCCCACCCCCCCGAGGACCCCTGACACCGACGTCCCGAGAAACACCCGCCGGAACCGGCGAAGTGGCCGGTTCAGCCGAGGGCGGGAACGACGGCGTCGAGGAACGCGGCCGGAGACTCGACCATCGGGTAGTGCCCGACGTCGTGCAACCAGGTGAGCGGGGCCTCGGGCCGGACGCCCTGAAGCCGGGTGGCCATGGCGGCGACGGCGATGGGGTCCTCGGTGCCCCACACGATCGTCACCGGTGACCGGTGGGTCTCGATCGCCCCGGTGAAGCGGGCTTCGTTGCGACGCCGCTCCTCGATGTAGCGGATGGTCCGGGGCAGCAGCAGGTGGCCGTCGTCGTGGGAGATCAGCTCCCATGCACCGTGCAGATCGGACTCCTCGACGCGCGAGCTCGCCGAGAACGTCGCCGCCAGGCTCGCCTCCATGGTGGGACCGTCGATGCCGGCGGAATCCGGCAACCGCTCGTCGGGAAGGCTCAGGAGGAGTTGTTGGCCCACACTGAGCTTCGCCATCTCGATGTAGATGCTGCCGTTGGTGAGCACCCTTCTCGTGATCTCGACCGGCCACCGGTCCTCGGCGTGCCGCGCCAGCAGCTCACCCCCGACCGTGTCGCCGACGTCGTGGGTGAGCAACGCCAACCTCGACACGCCCACGTCGGCGACGAAGGCCTGCGCCACGTCGGCCTGGAGGGCGATGGTGTAGGCCTGATCGGGTTTGGCGGAGAGCCCGTACCCGATCATGTCCAAGAGCAGCACCCGGCGGTGCTCGGCCAGCGCGTCGACCACGTGGAGGAAGTCGAAGGAGCTGGTCGGGAACCCGTGCAGGACGACGAGCGGCTCCAGGGTCTCGGGGCCGGTGGGTGCCACGTCGATCGTGAAGGTCTTGAAGCCCGCCAGTGTCCGGTAGGTCCCTCGACGCTCCCACGCGGCCACCTCGGGGGACTGCCATGCCATGGTCGTCTCTCCGTCCGGACTAGGAGTCGAGGGCCTCGGCATCGGCCAGACGATCGGCACGGATGGCCTCGCGCTCCTCGAATTGCATCCACTGGAAGACGATGATCCCCATGGCCACGAAGGTGGTGATCTCCCCCACGATCCACAAGATGGAGCCGCCCCGGTGGGTGTCCGCCACGCTGTGGAAGAGCGGGGCCACCGAGATGTTGGCTCCGGTGAGGCTGACCCCGAGGATGGCGGTCACGGGGATGCCGATGGCCAGGATGCCCAGCTTGGCGGGATGTGACAGGCGCCAGCGCGACGGGTCGCGCCCCACCACCAACCACCAGAACAGGCACCCCGACACCAGGAAGTGCAGATGGGTCAGGTCGTGCACGAGGGGATGCTCGAGGGAGAAGTTGTAGAACGAGGTCAAGAAGTAGACGAGCATCGTGCCGTAGCTCACGATCACGACGACCACCGGGTTGGTGACGAACTCCACCACGGGGTGATGCAGCACCTTGAGCAACCGCTGCTGTGTCGGTCGCCCCGACGCTTGCAGCGCCAGGGTCACGGGCGCGCTGAGGGCGAAGAGGATGGGGGCGAAGTTCATGAGCAGGAGGTGCTGGACCACGTGGGCGGCGAAGACCTCGTCGTCGTAGGCGGCCAGTCCCGACTGCACGGCCACGATCAGGAGGGCGGTCCCACCGAGGAACGACGCCGTCCGCCACCGCGACCACCGGCGGCCCCGCGCCGCCAGCCGCCGCACCGACACCACGTACCACACGGCCAGGGCGAGCTCGATGGCCAACGTCACCAGGCTCAACGAGTCGGTCTGGAACCCCGTGAGCAGGGTGTGCAACCGGATGGGAGGAGAGATCACATCGGCGAGCGGCACGGGTCTCCCCCCTCATCCCCCCTGCTCGCACGAGCGGCCATCGCGTCGCGACGGTAGTGCTCAGGCACCCGCCCGTGCATATCGCCGGCTCCGGCGTTCAGTGCCGGTACGCCTCCACGCACTCGACGCCCCCGGCGCCCACGGTGGCACCGTGGTCGACACCGCCGGGAAGCTCCATACGGTCCCCCGGGCCCAGCGCCACGTCGCCGGCGGCGACGTGGAAGACGATGGATCCCCTCACGCACACGAGCACCTTGTGGTCCTGGTGTGCGTGCGACGCATAGGCGTACCCGGCAGCGTTCCCCCAGGCGTGCGGTGTCAGTCCCTCGGCCACGAGCGTCTCCTCGACCTCGCGCCGAGACGGCGCCGCGCCCCGACCGGCTCGGACCTCGATCCCCGACGCCTTCATCGCGCCACGGTCCCCGGACACGACGAAGGGCTCGGCTCAGCCCCGCAGCTGGGCCCCGTGCGCATGCTCCACCGCCGCGATGCACCGGGCCCGCAACTGCGCCACCTCGTCGTCGGTGAGGGTGCGGTCCGGGGCGCAGAACCGGAGCCGGTAGGCGAGGCTGCGGGCGCTCTCGGAGGTCGTCTCGCTGCGGTACACGTCGAACAGCGTCAGTGACTCCACCAGCTCCCCGCCGGCCTGACGCAAGGTCCTGTACACCGCCGCGGCGGGAACGGTGTCGTCCACCACGAAGGCCAGGTCGACATCGCTCGAGGGGAACCGGCTCACCGTCCTCACCAACGAGGACCGGCGGGCCGCATCGTCGAGGAGCGCCTCGAGGTCGATCTCGAGCCACCCCACCCGCCGACGCTTGGCGTCGAGCCCGAACTCGTCGAGGACATCGGGGTCCACTTCACCGACGACGCCGATCGGCCGCGCTGTGTCACCGCCGCCGTCGGCCCGGACGAGCCGCGCCGACCGGGTGGGGTGCAGGCCGGCGGCGCCGGAACCGGGCCCGGGCTCGGCGAGGCCGTCGAGAGCCGTCATCTCCACATCCTGAATCCCGAAGGCGTCGGCCAGGACGAGCCAGAGCGAGGCGGCACTGCGGGCGTCGTCGCCGTCTGCCGCCAGCGCCACCCCGAGAACCTCGCGCTCGGCGATCACGGTGTCGCCCTGGCGCGCCAGCGCCCGGGCGACCCGGGCGGGGTCGGGCGGGGGGAAGACGTGACCGACCTCGAAGAGGCGCACGTCTCCCTGGCGACGATCGGCGTTGAAGGCGAGCGCGCCCAGCATCCCGGGCAGCAGGCTCTGTCGGAGCACGCTCTCGTCGGGCGTGAGCGGGTTCGTCACTCGCACCCCTCCCTCCATGCCGACCCGGAGATGGACGTCGGGGGCCAACAGCGAGGGCGTCCACGCTTCGTGCGCCCCGAAGCCGGCCACCACCTGGCGCGCCAACCGCCGGTCGCGTTGGTAGGGGGTGAGGCCGCCCACCTGCGGTGCGAAGAGGCGGCGCCGGGGCAGTCGGGCGTATCCGTGGTGACGCGCCACCTCCTCGATGACATCGATCTCCCGCTCGGTGTCGGGCCGGAACGTCGGCACCGTCACCTCCACCACGCCCTTGCGCTCCCGCTCGCACCCGAACCCGATGGGCTCGAGATAACCGGCCACCTGGTCGTCGTCGAGATCGCTCCCGAGCACGGCGTTCACCCGGGCCGTGCGCACCCGCACCCGGCTCGGCCCCGGCACCGTGCCGCGGACATCGAGGACGCCCTGCGCGCTGCGGAACCGGTCCCCCGCCGTGGCCCCGAGAAGCTCGCACAGCCGCAGCGCGGCGCGATCGATCCCCTCGGGATCACAGCCGCGCTCGAATCGCGCCGATGCCTCGGACCGGAGGTTGAGCCGCTTGGAGGTCCGGGCGATCACCATGGGCGTGAAGTAGGCCGCCTCCAGCAGGACGCGGCTCGTCGTGGCCGAGATCTCACTGCTGTCCCCGCCCATGACCCCGCCGATGCCGATGGGCGCGTCCCGGGCGTCACAGATGACACAGTCCCGACGATCGTCCCCGATCCCCACGGAGCGCTCGCCCAACGGGCGTTGCACGCCGTCGAGTGTCTTCACGATCTCCCCGGGCGCGGCGGCTCGCACCCGCAGGCCGCCCCCGCCCACGAGGTCGAGGTCGTAGGGGTGGGTGGGCTGGCCCAGATCGAGCATGACGTAGTTCGAGGCGTCCACGACGTTGTTGATGGGGCGCATGCCCGCCAGCGTCAGACGGCGGGCGATCCAGTCCGGTGACGACGTGACGGTGACATCGAGCAAGACCCGGGCCGTGAAGCGCGGGCACAGGTCGTCGTCGACGACCTCCACCGTCGCCAGCGACGCCACCGGCGTTGCGGCCTCCACGTCCGGGGTCGACGGCTCGGGCAGCGAGAAGGGCAGGTGCAACGCGCCGGCCAGGTCCCGGGCGATCCCAGCCACGCACCAGGCGTCGGGGCGGTTGGCCTCCACGGCGATGTCGAACACCGTGTCGGGGGTGATTCCCAGGGCGTCGGTGAGCGGTGCCCCGGGCGCCATGGCCCCGGGAAGCACGAGGATCCCCTCGTGATCCTCCGACAAGCCGAGCTCGCGGCCCGAGCAGAGCATCCCGTTGGAGACGACGCCTTTCATCTTGCGCCGGCTGATCTCGAACCCGCCGGGGAGCACCGACCCCACCGGCGCCAAAGGGACCATGTCACCCTCGTGGAAGTTCCAGGCCCCGCACACCACCTCGACCGGCTCGCCTCCGGCCTCCACCGTGACGCGGCGGATGCGGTCGGCCCCGGCGATGGCGCCGATCTCGAGCACGCGTGCCAGCACGACGTCATCAAGACCCTCCCCCACGCGTTGGACCTCCTCGACGACCAGCCCCAGGTCGTCGAGGGCGGCCGCCAGGTCGGCGGGGTCACCGGTGAAGGGGGCGAAATCGACCAGCCAGGACAGAGGGACGCGCATCGGGAGCGGTCAGATCTGGCGCAGGACGCGCACGTCGTTGTCGAAGAAGACCCTCATGTCAGGGATCTCGTGTCGCATCTGGGCACACCGGTCGATGCCGAACCCGAAGGCGAATCCCGTCCACTCCTCGGCGTCGATCCCGACGGCGGCGAAGACGGCCGGGTCGACCATGCCGCAGCCCCCGAGCTCGATCCAGCCCGTCTGCGAACACGTCCGGCAGCCCGTGCCCTTGCAGATGGTGCAAGTCACCTCGTACTCCGCGGAGGGCTCGGTGAAGGGAAAGTACGAGGGGCGCAACCGGCTGTGGATGTCGGGCCCGAAGTAGGCCGTGGTGAAGGTCTCGATGGTGCCGGCCAGGTCGGCGAAGCTGATGCCCCGATCGACCACGAGCCCCTCGATCTGGTGGAAGGTCGGGATGTGGCGGGCGTCGGGGGTGTCGCGGCGATAGCACTTCCCCGGCATGACCGCGTAGATCGGTGGGCCCTGGGTCTCCATCAGGTGCACCTGCACGGGTGAGGTGTGGGTGCGCAACATCACGGTCTCGGGCTCCCCGAGGTCGAGGTACAGCGTGTCCCACATCCCCCGGGCCGGGTGGGCGGGGGGCATGTGCAGCGCTTCGAAGTTGTACCAATCGGTCTCCGCCTCGGGGCCCTCGGCCACCACGAACCCCATCCCCACGAAGACGTCCTCGAGCTCGTCGCGCGTGCGCTGGACCACGTGCAGGCGCCCCCGGCCGCGGGGGACGACGACCTCGGTGAGGTCGAGGCGGTCGGCCTCGAGGCGAGCCGCCCGCTCGCCCTGCTCGAGCTCGGCGCGCTTGTCCGCCAGGTGCGACTCGATCAGGCGCCGGGCCTCGTTGAGACGGCGCCCCGCCTCGGGACGTTGCCCGGGATCGAGGGCGACGAGACCCTGGTGGGCCCGGGCCAGCGCCGAGCGCTTGCCCAGGAGCTCGGTGTGCAACTCCTCGAGCGCCGCCGACGTCGTGATCGTCGCCAGCTGGCCGAGAGCCGACGACACGAGCACGTCGGGATCGACCCCTCCCGAGGAGGGTCCCTCGCCCCCCGCCGACGGGGTCATCGGGCCTCCTCCATGGCCTGCAGGTTAGAGCGCCGGCGAGCGGATTCGAAGCACAGGACGGCCGCGGCGGTCGACACGTTGAGGGACTCCGCACCACCGCTCATGGGGATGGTCACCCGGGCATCGAGGCGGTCCTCGAGTTGCGCCGGGAGGCCGCTCGCCTCGTTGCCGAGCACCAAGGCGAAGGGCGACGTCAGGTCGACGTCGGTATAGGGAGTCCCACCTCTCGACACCGCGGCCACTCGTCGGAGCCCTTGGCCGCCCAGTGTGTCGAGCACCTCCGCTCCCCCACCGGCCACCACGATGGGGATGTGGAGGACCGAGCCCGCCGACGCCCGCACCGTCTTGGGGTTGAAGGGATCGACCGTTCCCTCACAGCACACCACGGCGCCCGCACCGGCACCGTGGGCGACACGGATCACCGCACCCGCGTTTCCGGGGTCTCGCACCTCGACGCACACCACCACGAAGGTCATGCCCGCCAACTCGTCGAGAGTCGCCTCGGGCATCCCCACCACGGCCAGCACGGGCTGGGGGGTCACGGTGTCGGCCACCCGCTCGAGCACACCGGGTGCGAGGTCGAAGACCCGCGCCCCCCGTTGCGCAGCGGTATCGAGGACAGAGGTCACCTCGGGGAGCGAGCGTGCCCTGTCGTCGACGAACACCGCCTCCACGGGCGCGCCCGCCTCGAGCGCGCTGTGCAGGAGCTTGACGCCTTCCACCACGAACGCTCCTTCGGAGCGACGGGTACTGCGCCGCGCCAGCAGCCGGCGCAGGCGCTGAACCCGCTGGTGCCGGAAGGCGAGCGCCGTGGTCAGGAGCGGTCCCCGGCCTCCGCCGCCACGGGCGTGGCCGCCCCGTCGGCCAGAGCGGATGTCGCCACCGCCACCAGGCGGGAGAACGCCTCGGGGTCGGTCACAGCCAGATCGGCGAGCACCTTGCGGTCCACGACGACCTCGGCCTCGCGCAGCCCGGCGATGAGCCGGCTGTAGCTGGTGCCGTTGGCCCGCGCCGCGGCGTTGATGCGCTGGATCCACAGCCGCCGGAAATCGCCCTTGCGGGCCCGACGGTCGCGATAGGCGTACTGCAGCGAGTGCATGACCGCCTCGTTGGCGGAACGAAACGAGCGGCTCCGGTTGCCGTAGTAGCCCTGGGCCGACTCGAGAACGGCGCGACGGTGCTTCTTGCCGTTGATGGCGCGCTTCACCCTGGCCATGACCAGCTCCTTTCTGAACGACGTGGGATCGCCCCCACCACACCCGGTGCGGCGATCACGGCGGCGGGCGTCTGCCCGCCCTGGTTATCGACCGAGCAGGCGCCGCACTTCGCGACGGTCGGCGGCTGCCACTTCGACCTCACGCCCCAGACGACGCGTGCGGACGCTGTTCTTCTTCTCGAGCAGGTGGGAACGGTTGGCCTGGCGCCGGCGCAACCGCCCGGTGCCCGTGACCTTGAAGCGCTTGGCAGCACCCCGGTCCGTCTTCATCTTCGGCATGTCACGTTCCTCCCTCGCGGCCGGGCACTGCATCCCCGGTGGCCGCGGCCGGCACCTCGGCGGGCGTTCCGCCGTTGCTCTCCGTCGCCACCGGGCTCCCGCCCGTGGCGGGTTTCGGCGGCGCCCCGCCCGGGTGGCCGGGGTCGTCCTCGTGCACAGCGGCCCGGGCCGCTGCCGACTGCTTGGCCCGCTTGTCCGGTGCGAGCACCATGACCATGTTGCGACCATCGAGCCTGGGATCCGATTCCACACGGGCCGTCCCGTCGACGTGCTCGGCCACCCGGTCGAGAATCTTCTTCCCGAGCTCGGGATGGAACACCTCTCGACCCCGGAACATGATCGTGACCTTGACCTTGTGCCCGTCGTTCAGGAACTTGAGCACCTGCCGGGTCTTGGTGTCGAAGTCGCCGGGACCGATCTTGGGCCGGTACTTCATCTCCTTGATCCCGACGCTGGTCGTCTTGCGCCTGGACTCCTTGGCTTTCTGCGCCTCGTCGAACTTGTACTTGCCGTAGTCCATGATCCGGCAGACGGGCGGGTTGGCCAGGGGGGCGACTTCGACCAGATCCAGGTCGAGCTGCCTGGCGATGGCCAGGGCCTCCGGCAACGGGCGTATCCCGAGCTGTTGGCCTTCCGGGTCCACCAGGCGGACGTCACGCGCACGGATGCGGTCGTTGATCCTGGTCTCGTTGGTCGTCATGGGTGTGGCGATGCGACATCACTCCCGTCGTGCGGGACTCCGGGTCTCCCCGGAGCCATTAACGGAAGCGAGGTCGCTGCCTTCGGCGTCCCCGGAGGGAACCCCATGCGAAACCCGACGCACCATTCCCGGTGGCGGGTGGGGGTTGCGCCTTATGGCGTGACCCCGCTTTCCCTATTGGCTCAAAGTTCTACGCTACCAGGCGTGAGCAGCCTCTGGACACCTGAGGGCGAGCATCGGGTGAAGCCCGCCGGCGACGACACGAGCACGTCGAACCCTCCCCGACCACCCTCGCCGACCGGTTCGGGCGCCGGAGCCGCGGGCGGCCCCGGAGCCGAGGGCGCCGGGCCCGACGAGCTCGACCTCGAGAACCTCGGACCCGAGGAGCAGGCGGAGCTGGCCGGCCGGCTCGACGAGCTACGCCGCCAGTTGCTCGGCACCCCGGCCGAGATCGTCGTCGCCAACCACGCCTACGGCCTCTTCGAGCTGGCCGCCATCCACCTCTCACAACAGCCGCCCCGGCGCGAGGAGGCGCGTCTGGCTGTCGACGCCATGGCGGCTCTGGTCGAAGGCCTGGCGGGCCGGCTGGGAGAGGCCGAACCGTCCCTCCGGGACGCGCTGGCGCAGATCCGGCTCGCCTTCGTCCAGATCAGCGAGACCCTCGCCACCGCCGACGGGGAGGCCGAGCCCCGGCCCTGAGGGTCAGGGCCCTGCGATCGTCGTCAGGGCGCGGGCCTCGTAGCGCCCGAGGTGTCCGGCGGCCAACGAGAAGGCGACACGGGTGCCGGGGTAGACGTGCCTGGTGCCGTCGGCCAGGGCCGTGCAGTGGAAGCCGTAGGTGCTGCCGTCGTCGCCGCGCACCACTCCGAGCCCCCGGGGCTCGTCGAATTCGATCACCACCCCGATCCTCGGAGCGCGGGGGCCGGCGCGCGCGTTGGCCATCGTCGTCAGTCGCCTTCAGTGCACGATCTTGGAGATGGGCAACTCGATGATGTCGGTCGCCCCCCGGTCCTTGAGCGCCGGGATCAACACGTTCACCTCGGACTTGGGCACCACGGTCTCGACCGCGTACCCGGCTTCCCCCGACAGCTCCGACACCGTCGGAGACTTGAGGGCGGGAAGGGCCGACACGACCGCCTCGAGCTTGCTCGCCGCCACGTTCAACTTGAGCAGAACCTTGCCACGGGCCTCGAGGGCACCCTGCAGCAACGTCATCACGTGACCCATGGCGAGGCGCTTGGCGGGATCCGAGGCAGATACCGGATTGGCGATCAGCTCGGTACGCGACACGAGCAGCGTCTCGACGATGCGCAGCCGGGCCGCGGCCAGGGCTCGGCCCGTCTCGGTGATCTCCACCACGGCGTCGGCGATGTCGGGGATCTTCGCCTCCGTGGCCCCGTACGACATGCGGATCTCGGCGTGCACGCCGTGCTTCTCGAACACCCGCCGGGTGAGCTCGGGGTACTCGGTCGAGACCCGCGCCCCCGACGCCAGGTCGGCGATCGTCTTGACCGGGGAGTCCTGTGCCACCGCCAACACGACGCGAATGGGATTGGAGGTGACCTTCGAATAGGCCAGCTCCCCCAGCGAGATCACCTCGGCACCGGTCTCCTCGATCCAGTCGCGGCCGGTGATCCCCAGGTCGAAATTGCCCTCGGCCACATACCCGGGGATCTCCTGGGGCCGCAGGATGCGGACCTCGTCGATGCGGGGGTCGTCGATGGTGGCGCGGTACTCGACATCAGATCCACGCACGACGGCGAGGTCGGCGGACGCGAAGAGATCGAGCGTCGCCTTCTCGAGCGATCCCTTGGGGAGGACGAGCCTCAGCATGCTCAGGCCTCCCGGGGGCGTCGTGACCCCGATGGCGGGGACGGTGTCGGCAGCTTCCGCAACAGGTCGGCCATCTCGAGCGCCGTCACCGCCGCTTCGTATCCCTTGTTGGTTGCCCCGGGGGAGCACCGGGCCAGAGCCTGGTCGACGGTGTCGGTGGTGAGCACCCCGAACACGACCGGGACCCCGGTGTCCAGGGCGGCGCGCTGCAACCCCGTGGCGCACTCCCCGGCGACGAAGTCGAAGTGCGCGGTCTCGCCGCGGATGACCGCTCCCAGGGCCACGACGGCGTCGACGGTTCCCGACCCGGCCAGGCGCGAGGCGACCAGGGGGAGCTCGAAGGCACCGGGCACCCAGGCCACGGTCACGGTGACCGCCTTGACCCCGTGCGCTTCGAGCCCGGCCAGCGCTCCCTCGAGCAGGCGCTCGGTGATCCCGCCGTTGAACTTGGCGCACACCAACGCCACTCGGCCCTCGACGGCGGGGTCCCCCACGTGCGAATGGCCGACCCGACCCGCCACGATGTCGATGGCGTCCGCCGACAGCGCGGTGGCGTCAGAGCTCGTCATCGTCGTCGAGACCTTCCATGAAGTGCCCGAGGCGCTCGCGCTTGGTCCGCAGGTAGGCGATGTTCTCGGGGTTCGAGTGCAGTGTGAGCGGGACGCGCTCGACGATGTCGAGCCCGAACCCCTCGAGGCCGCCGTACTTCATGGGGTTGTTGGTCATCAGGCGCATAGTGGTGACCCCGAGATCGACCAGGATCTGGGCGCCGATGCCGTACTCCCGGTTGTCCACGGGCAAGCCCAGCTCCAAGTTGGCATCGACGGTGTCGTGGCCTTGTTCTTGGAGGTTGTAGGCCCGCAGCTTGTGGGCCAGGCCGATGCCGCGGCCCTCGTGGCCCCGCAGGTAGACGATGACCCCGGTCCCCTCCTTGGCGATGAGCCGCAGGGCCTCGGTGAGCTGAGGGCCGCAATCGCAGCGCAGCGACCCGAAGGCGTCACCGGTCAGACATTCGGAGTGGACCCGCACGAGGACGTCGCTCTTTCCCCGGACATCGCCGCGCACCACCGCCAGGTGGTGCTCGCCGTCGAGCTCGGACTCGTAGACGTACCCGGCGAAGTCGCCGAACTCGGTGGGGATCCGGGCCGGACCCGCGATGCACTCCACCAGCTTGTCCTTGTGGCGCCGGTACCGGATGAGATCGGCGATGGTGATGAGCTTCAGCCCGTGTGTCGCGGCGAACTGCTCGAGCTCGGGCAGTCGCGCCATCCGGGTCTTGTCGGCCGACACGAGCTCACACAACACGCCCGCGGGGTACAGGCCTGCGGCGGCGACGAGGTCGATGGTGGCCTCGGTGTGCCCGGCGCGCTTCAACACGCCCCCTCGCTTGTACCGGAGCGGGAAGATGTGGCCCGGACGGTTGAGCTCGCTCGGGCGGGTGTGGGGGTCGATGAGCGCGTGGATCGTCGAGGCGCGGTCCTCAGCGGAGATGCCCGTCGTGGTCCCGTGGCCGTAGTCGACGCTGATGGTGAAGGCGGTGCGCTGTGACTCGGTGTTCTCGCTCACCATGAGCGGGAGCTCGAGCGCATCGGCGCGTTCGGGGAGCAACGGCACGCAGATGACTCCCGACGTGTGCGCCAGGAAGAAGGCGATCTTCTCGGGGGTCACGGCTTCCGCCGCCATGACCAGGTCCCCTTCGTTCTCGCGGTCCTCGTCGTCGACCACCACGACGATCTCCCCGCGCTTCACGGCCTCGATGGCATCCTCGATGGCGCTGAAGCCGGTCATGGCGCTCCCCCGGGCGTGGAGGAGGGACTCGGGTCGGGGGCGAGCTCCACGCGCAGGTCGGAACCGAGTTGGGTGACCGACACGACCCGACCGCGCCACAGGTCCTCGACCCGAGGCGCCCCGGGACCGCTGAACATGGGCACGGCGTCGTCGCCTCCGAACAAGGCCGGAGCGAAGTAGAGCACGTAGCGGTCCACGAGCCCCGCGGCGTGAAAGCCGTGGGCGACACGCGCTCCCCCCTCGACGAGCACCTGCAGCACACCCTTGGCCCCGAGCTCGTCGAGCACGGCGCCGAGGTCTCCTGTCAGCTCGATGGCAGGGTGGACCCGGGCACCGTCGGGCGCGTGGCCGAGGACGACCCGCAACGGTTGGTGCTCGGGGACCGGGTCGAGGCGCGCCGTCAGCTCGGAGTCGTCGGCACGAATGGTCCCCGCCCCCACGAGGACGGCGTCGGACATGGCCCGCAACCGGTGCGCATCGGCGCGCGCCAGGTCCCCGGTCAGCCAGCGCGCCGAACCGTCGGGGGCGGCGATGCGCCCGTCGAGGGTGGCGGCCAGCTTGAGGACCACCCAGGGCCGACCGGTGACCCGATGTTTCAGATAGGGGGCCAGGAGATCGGTGGCCTCCTCGGTTCCCACCCCCACGTCGACGACGACGCCCCGGGAGCCGAGCGCGGCCACTCCCCGTCCCGCCACCTGGGGGTCGGGGTCCAAGACGCCCACCACCACGCGCGCCACCCCCGCCGCCAGGATCGCCCCGGTGCACGGGGGGGTACGGCCGTGATGGGCACAGGGCTCCAAGGTGCTGTACAGCGTCGACCCCCGGGCGCGGTCGCCCGCGGCACGCAAGGCGACCACCTCGGCGTGGGGGCCACCGGGCGGCGCGGTCGCCCCCTCGAACACCTCACCGTCGGGCGTGACCACGACGGCGCCGACCCAGGGATTGGGGGAGGTGCGCGTCCGCACCGACGCCGCCAGCGCCAGGGCTCGACGCATGGCGGCGAGATCTTCGTCCCGGGTGGCCGCCCCGGGCCGCTCCTGGGGGGCCGTCATGGGACCACCAGTCTACTTGGCCTGGTCTCCTTGGCCTCCGGGCAGGGCTTTTTCCCCCGCCACCCGGATCCGGCGCGCCGCCTCCCAGGGGTGCTCGTCGGCGAAGATCGCCGACCCGGCCACAAGGACACGCGCCCCGGCCCGCACCACCGACCCGACGGTGTCCTCGTCGATGCCCCCGTCCACCTCGAGGTCGGCCCCGAGACCGCGCCGATCGAGCTCGGCGCGCGTCCGAGCGATCTTGGGCAGCACCTCGGCCATGAACTTCTGCCCGCCGAAGCCGGGGTGGACCGTCATGCACAGGATCAGGTCCGCCTCGGCCAGGAAGGGGTCGATGGCCTCGTACGGCGTCTCGGGGTTGATCGCCAAGCCGGCGCGCAGCCCCAGGCTCTTGGCTGTCGCCAGGAGGGCCGAGGTGTCGCCCACCTCCACGTGCACCGTGCATCCGTCGGCGCCGGCGTGACGAAACGATTCGAGGAAGTCCCCGGGGTTGGTCATCATGAGGTGGCAGTCGAAGAACAGCCCCGAGTGTCTGCGCAACGACTCCACGACCGGCGGGCCGATGGTCAGATTGGGCACGAAGTGGCCGTCCATGACGTCCACGTGCAGCCAATCCGCCTCGGGTGCCACCTCGCCCACGGCCTCTGCCAAGCTGCCGAAGTCAGCCGACAGCACCGATGGGGCGATCCGAAGCATCCGCGCCGAGCCTACCGGCGTTCCCCCTCGTCGCCGAGCCTCTCCCCGGCCTCGACCCGCATGCCGCGCCACCACGCCGCGGCGGGCATGGGTCGCTTGCCCGCCGGCTGGACGACGTGCAGCTCCATGACCCCCTCGCCGGTGTCGACCCTGGTCTCGTGCAACGTGCCCGGGGGCCCGGGCGTGTCGTCGGGCCCCGCCGACGACACCGAATGCGGCCTGGCCTCGGCGTCGAGCACGAGCAGGCGATCGCCGCGGAACGTCGTCCAGGCCCGGTCTAGTCGCACGACACGCTCGAGCACTGCGGCCGGCTGCGACCACTGCAGTCGGAGCTCTTCGGGGAGGACCTTCTCGGCGTAGGTCACCTCACCGCGCTGGGGCGTGCCGGCGCCGAGCGCGTCGACGCCGGGGGCGAGGACCTCGACGAGGAGCTGGGCCCCTGTCGATGCCAGGCGGTCGACGAGTGACGAGACGTGCTCGTGTTCGTCGATCCCCACCTGGCGTGAGGCGAGCACGGGCCCGGTGTCGAGGGTCTCCTCGAGGCGCATGACACACACGCCGGTCTCGACGTCGCCGGCCAGGACGGCCCGCTCCACGGGGGCCGCGCCGCGCCACCGGGGCAGAAGCGAGAAGTGCAGGTTCACCATGGGGAGCGACTCGAGGATCCGCCCCGGGACGAGCCGGCCGTAGGCCACGACGATGCCGAGCGCGGCGCCGGTCGAGGTGATGTCATCGAGCCGGTCGGTCACCTCCAGCCCGAGCTCCAGGGCCGCTTGCTTGGTGGGACTGGGGGTGCGCGCCGTGCCGCGCCCGCGCCGCGTGTCGGCCCTGCTCACCACGAGCTCGACGTCGTGCCCGGCGCGCACCAGCGCCGCGAGCGACACGGCGGCAGCCGGAGGTGTCCCCAGGAAGACCAGGCGGGCCACCGGGGCGCGGCGTCGCTACAGGCCGGTGTGCCTGGCAGCCCGCTCCTCGGCGGCGCGGGGGCGTCCATCGGGATCGGCCCCGGGCAGTCCGAGGGCCCGGGTCCGCAGGATGCGCTTGGCCTCTTTGCGCTGGTCCTCGTCGAGCCGCTCCACGAGGAGCACGCCGTCGAGATGGTCGACCTCGTGCTGGAACACCCGGGCCAGGAATTCGTCGGCCTCGACCGAGATCTCGTTGCCGTCGAGGTCGTAGCCGGTGAGGTGCACCTCCTTGGGGCGCACGATGGGCCAGGACAGGCCGGGCACCGACAGGCACCCCTCGTCGAAGGTCCACTCCCCTCGAGCTTCGGCGAGCACGGGGTTCACCACCGTCACCGGGCCTGCCCCGTCGCCGGTGTCGTAGACGAACACTCGTTTCTGCACACCGACTTGGGGCGCGGCGAGGCCCACCCCGGGCGCCTCGTACATGGTCTGCACCATGTCCTCGGCGAGCTGCTTGAGCGTCCCGTCGATCCCGTCGACCTCCGGCGCCCGCTGGCGCAACACGGGGTCCCCGTAGAGACGGATGGAGTACCTCGACATGCAGGCCATGGTACCGGGACCGCCCCTGGGGGCCGGTCTCAGGCCCGTACCGGGTCGACCTCGACCCGGAGCCGACCCGGGGGCCGCGGCACCGACGCCAGGAGGTCGCACAGCGTGGCGTGATCGGGAGCGCGCACCGACCAGGCCCCGTCCACGGGACCCCGCACGGCCACGGTGGCCGGTGCCGCGCCCCGCAGCGCATCGCCGTAGGCCTCGGCGCTCGGTCCCGATACCACCGCCAACGCGCTGAAAGGCGGAAGGTCCAGGGCGCGGCGCACGTCGGCTTCGACCCCCGCCAACACCCCGGGATCCGCCGACACGGCCGAGACCAGTGCGGGATGGCGGGGCTGGCGGGTCTGGACCACCACCCTCCCCGGGGCGCGGTCGCCGGGGCGTCGAACCTCGGCACCCGAGACGAGCCGGGCGGCGCGGGCCAAGAGCCCGAGGGCCTGCTCGGCGGCACGAAACCGCGGGGCGAGCAACTCCGAGTCGAACTCCAAGAACACCACGGCATCCGCCCCGTGCACCCGGTGCAGCGCCGCTTCGGTGCCCACCACGACCCGGGCCGACTCGACCCGGTCCTCTTCCTTCTCGTCGGCCTTCGCCGGGCCCCACACCTCGGCCACCGCCACGCCGACAAGAGCCTCGAGGTCCTCTCGCACGCGCGACACGCCCAGTCGGAGCGCCTTCATACGGGTGGCTCCACACACCGCGCACACCACGGGCCGCTCCTCGGAGCACCGTCGACAGCGCAGGAACGGCGCCAGGGCCGCGGCCGCCCCGGTGTCGTCCTTCGGGCCCGACGACACGCCGGGCCCGCTCCTGGCCCGGCGTGTCGCGTCCACGAGCTCGAGCGCCGCCCCACACCTCTCGCAGCGCGCCAGCTCGCCGCACGCCGCGCACGCCAGCAGTCGCGCCCGTCCCGTCCGGTTGACGACGCACACCACCCGCCCACCCGCCGTCTCCATGACGTCGCGCACGACGCGCACGAGGCGCTCGGAGAACAGCCCCGTGCGAGGGTCGTCGCTGCGGCGGTCGATGACCTCGACCGGGGGCCAGCCCCGGCGTTCGACGGTGCGGGGCCCGACCACCAGAGGACCGAGCGCCAGGATCTCGAGTGTCGGGCACGGCGACACGAGGGCGCACGGCGCACCGGCCCGTCGGGCGCGCTCGGCCACCACCACCGGCGCCGCCCACGTCGGGGCGCGCTCCTCGTGATACGCCTCGTCGTGCGCATCGAGCACGACCGCACCGGCCAGCCGGGGCACCGGGGCGAAGGCGGCGGCGCGCGTGCCCACCACCACGCACCCGCCGGACCGGGCCCGGGCCCATTCGCCCGGAACCAGCGCCACCGGGATGCCCGCCGATTGCAGGCGCCGCGCCACATCGCCGGCGGCGCGGTGTCCCGGGGCGAGCACGAGTGCACCGGCCTCGGCTCCCGCCTGCTCGCGTTGGTGGGCCAGCGCCTCGAGGATGGGCCACCGGTCACCGGCCGGGGCCACCCGGACCACCCTGGTCCCCCCCTCGAGGCCGACCCCGATCGGTGGGCCCTCCGAGGCGGGGCGCGCCGACACCGGCGGTCGGCTCGTCGGCACGGCCCGCACCGCCAGGGGCGACGAGGCCGTGCGCAGAAAGGCGGGGACGGGGCCCGACCAGCGCCACGCCGCCCACCGGGCCAGGTCGAGCACCTCGGGCGGCGGTCCCCAGCCCCGCACCGCCGCGATCGGCCGGAGCACGACACCGGGGTCGGGCTCCACGTCGTCCTCGACGACCCATCCCCCCACACGGCGCGGACCGAGGGCGATGCGGACCTGGCTCCCGACTCGCACCGACTCGGCGAGCGCGGCGGGAACCGTGTAGTCGAAGGTCTTGCGCAGGGCGCTCACATCGGGGAGCACCCGCACGACGCGTTCGGAGTGCTCCGCCGGCATGGCGGCAGTCTGACGCGGCGCTGGGTCGGGCCGGAGTGCCGGCGCCCGACCTCTACAGCCCGAGGGCGCGCTTGAGGTCGTCCACCCTGGGCGTCGCCTCCCAGGTGAATTCCTTGTCCGACCGGCCGAAGTGCCCGTAGGCGGCGGTGCGGCGGTAGATCGGCCGCTTCAGGTCCAGGTCGCGGACGATGGCCGCGGGACGCAGGTCGAACACCTCGCGCACGGCGCGCTCGATCTTGTCGGGGTCCACCGTCTCGGTGCCGAAGGTCTCGACCATGAGCGACACCGGGCTGGCCACGCCGATGGCGTAGGCCACCTGCACCTCGCATCGTCTCGCCGCACCGGCGGCGACCACGTGCTTGGCGACCCACCGCGCCGCGTAGGCGGCGGAGCGGTCGACCTTGGAGGGGTCCTTCCCCGAGAACGCTCCCCCGCCGTGGCGGGCCATACCGCCGTAGGTGTCGACGATGATCTTTCGTCCCGTGAGCCCGGTGTCGGCGTGGGGCCCTCCGAGCTCGAAGCGGCCCGTGGGGTTGGCCAGCACGCGCAGCGCGGAGGTGTCGAGGTCGGGGGGAAGGAGGGGATGGATCACGTGCTCACGAAGGTCGGGGAGAAGCAGCGTCTCGATGTCCACTCCCGGCGCGTGCTGGGTGGAGATGAGCACGGTGTCGATGGCCACGGGCCGGCCGCCCTCGTAGACCACGCTCACCTGGGTCTTGCCGTCGGGACGCAGATAGGGAAGGACGCCGACGCGCCGCACCTGGGCGAGACGTTGGGCGAGCCGGTGCGCCATCCAGATGGGAAGCGGCATGAGGTCGGGCGTCTCGTCGCAGGCGTACCCGAACATCATGCCCTGGTCACCCGCACCCTGGGCGTTGAGCTGGTCCTCGCCACCGGAGCCGGTCCGGAGTTCGTGGGCCGAGGTCACCCCCTGGGCGATGTCGGGAGACTGTTCGTCGAGGGCGACCAACACCCCACAGGTCCGGCCGTTGAACCCGTGGGCGTCGCTGTCGTACCCGATGTCACACACCACTTCTCGCACCAGGCTGGCGATGTCGATGTAGCACTGCGTGGAGATCTCGCCCGCCACGACGACGAGTCCGGTGGTGAGCAACGTCTCACACGCCACCCTGCCGTCGGGATCCGATTTGAGCACTGCGTCGAGGACCGAATCCGAGATCTGGTCCGCCATCTTGTCGGGATGCCCTTCGGTCACCGACTCCGATGTGAAGGTGTGGCGCGTGGTCACGAGTCGCTCCTCGATTCGTCTTCCCCCCCGGAGGCCGCGGCGTGCCGGGTGCCCCCGCCCCGGCGTTGTCCGCCCAGGCGATCGATCACACTATCCAAAATGGCGTGGCCCACCTCGATCTTCGAGGTCAGAGCGACCTCGCGGCACGTGCCGTCGGACCCCAGGATGGTCACGGCGTTGGTGTCGTGGTCGAAGCCCACGCCCCGTGCCGAGACGTCGTTCGCCACCATGAAGTCGAGGTTCTTGCCCCGGAGCTTGGCGGCGGCCCGGGCCGCCATGTCGTGGGTCTCGGCCGCGAACCCCACCAGGACCTGTCCGTCCCGTCGCCGCCGCCCCAGCTCGGCGAGGATGTCGGGCGTGGGCTCGAGGACGAGCTCGGGCACCCCGTCGGACTTCGACAACTTGGCATCGGCGGGTGCCTTGACCCTGAAGTCCGCCACCGCGGCCGCCATCACCACCACATCGGCGCCCGCACTCCGTTCGAGGACAGCCGCCTCCATCTCCGCCGCCGTCTCGACGGCGACGACCTCGATGCCCGGAGACGCCACTCGGCCCGCCGAGCTCACGAGGACCACGTCGGCGCCGCGCGCCGCGGCCGCCTCGGCCACGGCATGGCCCTGTTTGCCCGACGAGCGATTGGAGATGAACCGCACCGGGTCGATGGGCTCCCGGGTGCCGCCCGCGCTCACCAGCACGCGGCGACCGGCGAGATCTCGGCCCCGAGGGACCGCGCCCAGCACGGCGAGGACCGCGTCGACGATGTCGACGGGCTCGGCCAGTCGGCCGGCGCCGACGTCGCCACCGGCCAGGCGACCCTCACCCGGTTCCACCACATGCACCCTCCGCCGGCGCAGGGTCTCCACGTTGTTCTGCACGGCGGGGTGCTCCCACATCTCGGTGTGCATGGCCGGGCACACCATGACCGGGGCGCGGGTGGCGAGGACGGTGGCGGTGAGCAACCCGTCGGAGATGCCGTGCGCGTAGCAGCCCAGAAAGCGAGCCGTGGCCGGCACGACGAGGACCAGATCGGCACGGCGACCGAGCGTGGTGTGGGGAATGGGGTCCGCTTCGGTCCACAGGGTCTTTTGCACCGGCTCCGACGCCAGCGCCGAGAACGTCACCTCGCCCACGAAGCGGGTGGCGTCATCGGTGAGGACGGGGACGACGTGCACACCGGCGTCGACGAGGCGGCGACACACCTCCACCGCCTTATAGGCGGCGATGCCACCGGTCACACCCAGGACGACGGTCTTCCCCGTCACGGGGCCTGTCATCTTGGTCCGGGCTTCCCGGCAGCGCGGGCGGGCACTCCCGCCTGCTACTCGCCGGCCTCCGGCTGCTCGGCGGCAACCTCGGCGACGACTTCGTCGACCACATCGTCGACGAGCGCGGTCAGCTCGGCTGCCGCGCCGGCGCCGTCCTCGACGGGTGCGCCCTCGACACCCTCCTCACCCTCTTCGACGGGGTCGATGCGGTGGTAGGTGGCCTTGCCCGCCGCCACCTCTTCGAAGGCGATGGTGAGGGGCTTGCCCGAGACCGAGGTCACCTGGGGTGGCACGACGAAGCCGAGGCCCTCCCCCAGCTGGTTGTAATACGAGTTGATCTGCCGGGCACGCTTGGCCGACAGGGCGACCAGGGTGAACTTCGAGTCGACCTTGTCGAGGAGATCCTCGATGGGCGGGTCCATGAGGGTCGAGCGGCGTTGGGGCAAGTCAGGCTCCTCGAGGGTGGCCAGCCGCCGGGTCGGGCGGGTGGTCGCGGTGAATGTCCAGTATACCGGCCACCTCGGACACAGCCCGGTCCACCTCGTCATTGACCACGACGAACGGTGTGAGCTCCCTGCCCAGGCGCATCTCCTCGGCGCCCTTGGCGATACGCCGGTCGACCTCGGCCGCGTCGTCGCCCCGGCGGCGCAGCCGCTCACGCTGGACCTCGGGAGAGGGCGGCACCAACAGGACCACGAGTGCGTCGGGGTGCCGGTCCTTGATCTGGAGCGCCCCCTGGAGGTCGATCTCGAGGACCACGTCCTTGCCGGGCGGGGCGTCGGGAAGCGGGGTGCCGTAGAGATGCCCGAGGAACTCGGCCCACTCGAGGAACCCTCCCTGGGCGACCTTCTCCTCGAAGACGTGGCGGTCGACGAAGGTGTAGGCGTCCTCTGCTTCGACGGGACGCCGGGGACGCGTCGTCCACGAGCGGCTGAGCCAGAGCCTGGGGTCGCGTGCGACCAACCGGGCGACGACGGTGCCTTTCCCCGCCCCACCGGGGCCGGAGATGACGAGGATCAGGACTTCGAAGTATGTGTCAGCAGAGCGTCGCGTTGGTTGGCACCGAGGCCCTGCAACCGACGACTCTCGCTGATCCCTACCGTCTCCATGAGACGGCGGGCCTTGACCTTGCCAAGACCGGGCAGTGACTCGAGCACCGAGAGCACCTTCATCTTGCCCACGGTCTCGTCCCCTTCGGCACGAGTGAGGAGCTCCGACAGGGTGATGGACCCCATCTTGAGCTTCTCTTTCACCTCGGCCCGCTCGCGGCGGACCTTGGCGGCCTTGTCCAGCGCCGCCTGGCGCTGCTCCGGGGTGAGTGCAGGAGGTTGCGGCATGCGGGCCACCATAGCGCCCTCGTGAGCGGGGGTCATCCCCGCCGTTTCGCCATCGACGAGGCCACTTCCGAGGCCACCGCGGCCGCCATGGCCTCGGGGTCCTCGGCGCCGGTGACGGCACGACCGATGACCAGAATGTCGGCACCGGCCGCGATCGCGGCGCCGGGGGTGGCGGCGCGCGCCTGCTCGTCGGTCGAGACGCCCGAGGGCCGGATGCCGGGGACCACGGTCAGGAGCCCCGGAGCGGCACGGCTCGTCACGGCCAGATCCGACGCCGCGCAGACCAGTCCCCCACAGCCGGCCGCCGCCGCCAACCTCGAGCGCGAGGCCAACGCGTCCGCCGGGGCGTCGACGTCGCTCGTGAGGACGGTGACGCCCAGCACGCACGGTGCTGACGCCCCGGCCGCCGAGGCCCCCTCGGCCATGCCCGAAACCGCCACCTTCATCATGGCTTCACCACCCTGCGTGTGCACCGTGGCGTAGGCGGCACCGAGCCCCCCGAGCACCCGGGCCGCCCTGGACACCGTGGTGGGGATGTCGTGCAGCTTGAGGTCGAGGAACACCTGGTAGCCCTCGTCGAGGAGGGCCGACACCGCCTCGGGGCCCGCCGCCCCGAACAGCTCGAGGCCCACCTTGGCCACACCGAACCAAGGCCGGAGCCTCCGGGCCAGGCGCAGCGCCACCACCAGATCGTCCACATCCAAGGCGAGCGCCAACCGGGTACGCGGGTCGTCGTCAAGCATGATCGCCCCCCGTCCCCGGCCGCCGCCGGGGCGGGAGCGGCGGCACGCGCGAGGAGGTGTCGGGCCTCGTCACCACACCGGGCCGGGGTCGCACGGGCGGCGCCACCGGGGCCGGCGCCGGGGCCGGGACGGACTGACGGTCGGGCGTGGCGGTGAAGGGCGAGGAGAAGCCGGCGGGCTCGGGGGCGGGCGGGGCCGTCGATGGAGCCGGTGCCGTGACGGCCGGCGCCACCGGCACCGCGGGCGCGGGCGCCCCGGGCGCGGGCGCTTCTGACACCGGTGCCGCGGGCATCGGCGCCGTCGTCGCTGATCCGAGTGTGCCGTGCACGGCACCGACCAGGCTGCGAACATCGGCGACGTCGTGCACCCGGCACCACCGCTTGAGCCCCGCCAACACCCGCGCCGGAGCCCGCGGGTCGCGAAACGTGGCGGTGCCGACCTCCACCGCGTCTGCGCCCGCCAACATCATCTCGACGACGTCGACTCCTCGACACACCCCCCCGACTCCCACGATGCCGACCCGCGGGAACGCGGCGCGACAGTCGTGCACGGCGCGCACCGCAACGGGACGAATGGCGGGCCCCGACAACCCGCCGCCCCCCGGTCCCGAGCCGAGACGGTAGGTGCGTCTCCTGGGGTCGATGGCCATGCCCAGCACCGTGTTCACGAGCACGAGCGTCTCGGCGCCCGCGTACAGGGCGGCGCCGGCGATGTCGATGATGTCGGGGGTGTTCGGGCTCAACTTCACCCACAACGGCAACCCGCACGCGGCTGAGGCCGAGACCGCCTGGGCGGTGGCCTCTGCGGAGTGGGCGAACATGCGACCGCGGTCCTCGACGTTCGGACAACTCACGTTGACTTCGACGGCGATGACCCCGGGGGCGCCGGCGAGCATCGAGGCGGCCTGGGCGTACTCCTGTGCGCTCCTCCCCCAGATGCTCGCCACGACCCGGGCGCCGCGGTCGTTGAGGAGCGGAAGCTCGCGCGCCACCCATGCAGCGACGCCCGGTCCCTGCAGCCCGACGGAGTTGAGCATGCCCGCCGGGGTCTCGTGCACCCGTGGCGCCCGGTTGCCGGGCCAGGGATGTGCCGACAGCGACTTCACCACGACCGCGCCGAGGGTGGAGAGATCGATGTAGGCGGCGAGCTCGGCCCCGTGCCCTGCCGTTCCCGACGCGGTGAGGACGGGCGTGGGAAGCGGCACCGATCCCACGAAGGTGCGCAGATCCACGCTCGTCCTCATCCGTGCACCTCCTGGAGGCACACGACCGACATCCCGTGGCGCCGCCAGTCGGCGATGCCGGTGGCCGCGGCGCGCGCCGCGGCCACCGTGGTCAGACAGGGCACCTGGTGGGCGAGGGCCGCAGAACGGATGTGCACCCCGTCGGCGCGCGGGCCACGGCCGCGCGGGGTGTTGACCACGAGCTGCACCCGGCCCGAGGCGATGAGCTCCACGGCATCGGACGCCCCGGTCTCGCCCACCTTGGCCACCACCGTCGCCACCGGCAGGCCGTTGGACTCGAGGAAGGCGGCCGTCCCCGACGTGGCGAGCAGCTCGAAGCCGAGCTCGCGAAACGTCCGGGCCGCCTCGAGGCCCCCGGCTTTGTCCCGGTCGGCCAGAGAGAGGAACACGGCGCCCTCCGACGGCAGGCGAGTTCCCGCCGCGATCTGGCTCTTGGCGAAGGCCAGCCCGAACGTGGACCCGATCCCCATCACCTCGCCCGTCGACCGCATCTCGGGGCCGAGCAGGGTGTCGACGCCGGGGAAGCGGTCAAAGGGCAGCACCGCCTCTTTGACGCTCACCCAGGCTCCGCCGGTGGGAGGGCGGAGCAGGCCCTCGGCGCGCAGTTCGGTCAAGGTGGCCCCCGTCATCACCCGCGCCGCGACCATGGCCATCGGCACGCCGGTCGCCTTGGCGACGAAGGGCACGGTCCGGCTGGCGCGGGGGTTGGCCTCGATCACGTAGACCGAACCCTCCTTCACGGCGTACTGCACGTTGATGGGCCCGATCACCTCGAGTGCCTCGGCGATGGCCCGGGTGTGCGCGTCCAGTGTCTCTCGGACGTCGTCGGACAGGGTCTGGGGTGGGAGCGCGCAGGCCGAGTCGCCCGAGTGCACGCCGGCTTCTTCCACGTGCTCCATGACCCCGGCGATGACGACCTCGCCGGTCCGGTCGCGCACCGCATCCACGTCGACCTCGATGGCGTCCTCGAGGAACCGGTCGACCAGCACGGGGCGTTCGGCGGTGGCCGCACCCTCGCGGGCGAGAGATCCCGCCAGCTCCTCGACCACCCGGGTCAGCCGTTCGTCGTCGTAGACGATCTCCATGGCGCGGCCACCGAGCACGTAGCTCGGACGGACGAGCACGGGGTACCCGACCTTCTGCGCCACCACGAGCGCCTCTTGCACCGAGAGGGCGATGCCGCCCGGGGGCTGGGGGATGTGCAGGCCCTCGCACAGGAGATTCCACCGCTCCCGGTCCTCGGCCAGGTCGATCGAGGCCGGGCTCGTACCGAGGACCAACTCGGGTGGGAGGCTGTGGGCCAACTTGAGCGGGGTCTGGCCCCCGAGGCTCACGATCACGCCGGCGATCGGCGCTCCCCCCGGCCCCGAGCCCGCGGCGATCTCGGCGTCGAGCACGTTGGCCACGTCTTCGGCGGTGACGGGCTCGAAGTACAGGCGGTCGGAGGTGTCGTAGTCGGTGGAGACGGTCTCGGGGTTGCAGTTCACCATCACCGTCTCGTAGCCCGCGGCCTGCAGGGCCATCGAGGCGTGGACACAGCAGTAGTCGAACTCGATCCCCTGGCCGATGCGGTTGGGCCCCGACCCGAGAATCACGACGCGCGGACGCGTGCTCGCTTGGACCTCGTCCTCGTCCTCATAGGTGGCGTAGTGATACGGGGTACGGGCCGCGAACTCGGCGCCGCAGGTGTCGACGGTCTTGAAGGTGGCCCGCACCCCCGCCGCCAGACGGGCCGCTCGGACCTCGGCCTCGGTGACCGCACTCGACCCGTCGCCGGCGCCGGGGCCCGAACCCCCCGACAAGAGGTAGGCGATCTGGGCGTCGGAGAACCCCAGTCGCTTGACGGCCCGCCACGTGCGCCGGTCGAGATCCCCGAGCCCCAGGCCCGAGCCCGCCATGGCCTCGAGACGGGTGCGGGCCGTGCTGATGAGGGCCAGCTGGTCCAAGAACCACGGGTCGACGCCGGTGGCCGCGGCCAAGGTGTCGGGTGTGACGCCCCGGCGCAGCGCCGCTTCGAGCTGGAAAATGCGCCCGGGCGTGGGGGAACAGGCCTGGGCCACGAGCTCGTCGTCGTCGAGGAGGTCGTAGGCGACCTCGGCCCGGTCCCCGTTGAGCCCGGCCCGTCCCTGCTCGAGGGATCGGATGGCCTTCTGCAACGACTCGGGAAACGTCCGGCCGATGGCCATGACCTCTCCCACCGACTGCATGCGGGTGCCGAGGCGTTCGACGGCGCCGGGCAACTTCTCGAAGGCCCACCGCGGGATCTTGGTGACGACGTAGTCGATGGTGGGCTCGAAGCTCGCGGGCGTGGCTCCGGTGATGTCGTTGGTGATCTCGTCGAGGGTGTAGCCGACGGCGAGACGCGCCGCGATCTTGGCGATGGGGAACCCGGTGGCCTTCGAGGCCAGGGCCGAGGACCGCGACACGCGGGGGTTCATCTCGATGACCAGGCGCCGCCCGTCGGTCGGCCTCACCGCGAACTGGATGTTGGACCCACCGGTCTCCACGCCCACGCGCCGGATGCAGGCGAAGGCGTCGTCGCGCATCGCCTGGTACTCGACGTCGGACAGCGTCTGGGCGGGGGCCACGGTGATCGAGTCGCCGGTGTGGACGCCCATGGGGTCGAAATTCTCGATGGAGCACACCACCACGCAGTTGTCGGCGCGGTCCCGCATCACTTCCAGCTCGTACTCCTTCCACCCCGCGATGGACCGTTCGATCAGGATCTGGTGCACCGGGCTCGCCGCCAATCCCTCGGCGGCCGCCTTGGCCAGCTCGACGCGGTCATCGGCGGTGCCGGTGCCAGCGCCTCCCAGGATGAAGCTGGGGCGGATCATGAGGGGAAAGCCGATCCGCTCGCCCAGGGCCATGGCTTCGTCGAGGTGGGTGGCGAAGCCCGAGGCCGGCACCTCGAGGCCGATCTCCTCCATGGCCGTCTTGAACTGGTCCCGGTCCTCGGCGGTGGCGATCGCCCGGGCATTGGCGCCGATCAACTCCACCCCGAAGGCGTCGAGCACTCCCCGCTCCGACAGGCCGAAGGCCAGGTTCAGACCGGTCTGCCCCCCCATGGTCGGCAACAGGGCGTCGGGTCGCTCCCGCTCCACCACGGCGCTGAGCACCTCGAGGTCGAGCGGCTCGACGTAGGTCCGATCGGCGACGCTCGGGTCGGTCATGATCGTGGCGGGATTGGAATTGACGAGCACCACCCGGTAGCCCTCGGCCCGCAGCACCCGGCACGCCTGGGTACCGGAGTAGTCGAACTCACATGCTTGGCCGATCACGATGGGGCCCGAGCCGATGACGAGGATGGTCTCGAGGTCGCTGCGGCGCGGCATCAGCCCTGCACCTCCTCGATCATCTGCCGGAACCGCTCGAAGAGGTAGCGGGCGTCATGGGGACCGGGTCCGGCTTCGGGGTGGTACTGCACGCTGAAGGCGGGGACCCCCGTGCACCGGAATCCCTCGACGACTCCGTCGTTGAGGTTGACGTGGGTGACCTCGGCCGCCAAGGGCCCCGAGGTCGGCAGCGTGGAGCCGTCGACGGCGTAGTTGTGGTTCTGGCTCGTGATCTCGACCTGGCCCGTATCGAGACGGCGCACGGGATGATTGCCCCCGTGGTGTCCGAAGGGGAGCTTGTAGGTCCGCGCCCCGATGGCCTCGGCCAGCAACTGGTGACCCAGGCAGATGCCGAACACCGGGACCCGACCGAGCAGCTCGCCGATGACCGCGGCGTGCATCGGGAGCGCGGCGGGGTCGCCGGGTCCGTTGGACAGAAAGACGCCGTCGGGCTCCAAGGCCAAGGTGTCGGAGGCGGAGTGCGCCCCGGGCACCACGGTCACGGTTCCCATGGCGCCCAGGCTCCGCAGCATGGTCTCTTTCACACCGAAGTCATAGGCGACGATGCGCAGCGGCCCCGAGCCCCGCTCGTAGGGCGCCGACACCGACACCCCGGTCACCAGGTCACGTCCCGTCGTGCCCGGTTCTGCCGCCGCCGCGCCGCGCAGGACCGACTCGGCTGCGGTCCCGAAGGCACATCCCATGGCGCCGTCGGCGCGCAGATGCCGGGTCAGTCGCCGGGTGTCGATCCCCGAGATCCCGGGCAGGCCGCGATCGATGAGGAAGTCCTCGAACGATCCCGTGGCGCGCCACGACGACGGTCGCGGGGGCACGTCGCGCACCACCACGCCCCGACACCACGGCCTCGTGGCCTCGTCGTCCTCGGCGGTGACGCCGTAGTTCCCGATGTGGGGGTAGGTGAAGGCGACCACCTGACCCGCGTAGCTCGGGTCGGTGACGACCTCTTGGTAGCCGCTGAGCACGGTGTTGAAGACGAGCTCGCCCGTGGCCACGCCGTCGGGGGGGACCGCGCCCACCGCTTCACCCTCGAACACCTCGCCGTCGGCCAGGACGAGCAGAGCCGGGGCCCGCCCTTCGAACCACCCCACCGCGGGCGACCCGGCGTGCCCGGTCATCGCTGGGCCTCGGCGTCGATCACGACGGGCTCGCCCCGGAACACGGTGTGACGGACCTGCCCGGTCATGGTGCGCCCCGCCCACGGCGTGTTGCGGCTCCGACTGGCGAGGCGGGCGGGGTCCACCTCCCAGGTGGCGACGGGGTCGATCACGCAGATGTTGGCGGGTGCTCCGGGCTCGATGGGCCCACCCTGGTCGCCCCCCCGCTCCCGGGAGAGCCCGGCGATGCGGGCCGGATGCCAAGACAGCAGGGCCAGGACGTCACGGGTCGACATGGCCGGGGAACCGTCCGCCCCGACACCGTTGCCCGACGAGCTGTCCTCGGGCGCGGCGCCTCCGCCCGCTTCGCCGAGGGCACCCAACACCACGGGGAGCGCTGTCTGTAACCCGAGCATCCCCGGCGGCGCGGCGTCGAGGGTGGCGTCCTTGCGCTCCGGAGCATGGGGGGCGTGGTCCGTGGCGATGGCGTCGATCGTGCCCCGGGCGCACGCCAGACGCAGAGCCGCCACGTCCGTCCCGTCGCGCAGGGGTGGGTTCACCTTGTACACGGGGTCGTAGCCCACCAGCTCGGCATGGGTGAGCGAGAGATGGTGCGGTGTCACCTCGGCGGTGACCGCCAGTCCCTCGGCCTTCGCCGCCGCCACGAGCGCGGCGGACCGCGCCGTGGAGATATGGAGGAAATGCACCCGCCCGCCGGTGAGCCTCGCCAGCGCGATGTCGCGTGCCACCATCATCTCCTCGGCTTCGGCCGGGATTCCCGGAACCCCGAGCCGGCTCGACCACTCCCCTTCGTGCATGTGCCCGCCACAGGCGAGGGTGTCGTCTTCGCAGTGTTGGGCCAGGGTGACGTCGAAGCCCCGGGCGTACTCGAGGGCCCGACGCATGACGGCCACATCCTGGACCCCGGCACCGTCGTCGGTGAACAGCGTCACCCCCAGCGCGGCGAGCTCGCCGATGGGGGCGAGGTGCGCGCCGGCACGGCCCACGGTGATGGCGCCGGCCACCGCCACCTGGCACGCGGCGCCGGCCCCGAGCGACAGGATCTCGAGGACGACCGCGGCGCTGTCGACGGGGGGGTCGGTGTTGGGCATGCAGACCACGGCCGTGAACCCGCCCAACGCCGCGGCCCTCGCCCCTGACTCGACGGTCTCGGCGTCCTCGGCGCCGGGCTGGCGCAGATGGGTGTGCAGGTCCACGAGCCCCGGGGCCACCAGACACCCCCCGGCGTCGAGCACCGTCGCCCCCCGGGGAACCGTCAGCTCCGGACCCACCTCGACCACCTCTCCCCCGCGCACCACGACGTCGGCCCGGCGCGTGCCGCCCTGGTCGACGACGGTGCCTCCCCGGATGACCACGACGGGCCCCGCCCCGTCGGGCGACGAGGCCCCCCTGGTCTGGGGCTCAGGCACCGAGAACGGTCCCGACAGTCCCGACGGTCCCGAGCGGGGGCGCCAGGGCGAGCGCACCCCCGCCCGCTCCCACCTGGCCCTGCCCGAGCAACATGAAGAGCACCGCCATGCGCACGGCCACGCCGTTGGACACCTGGCGCAACACCAGCGACCGGGGAAGCGCGGCGACGTCGTCGGCGATCTCGATACCCCGGTTCATGGGGCCGGGGTGCATGACGAGCGCCTCGTCACCGAGGAGCGCGGCCCGACGCGACGTCAGTCCGTACCAGGCGCTGTATTCGCGCACCGACGGCAAGAAGGCACCCGCACCCCTCTCGGACTGGAGCCGCAGCAGGTAGCACACGTCCACGCGGGGAAGCACGGCGTCGAGGTCGTAGGAGACCTCCGCCACCGGCCAACCCTCCAGGGACGGGGGGAGGAGACTGCCCGGCGCCACCAAGGTGACCTCGGACCCGAGGGCCCCGAGGGCAAGGACCAACGAGCGGGCCACCCGGCTGTGGCGGACGTCGCCCACGATGGCCACACGCAGACCGGCGAAGCATTCCACGCCGGCATCCTCGAGGGCGCGCCCGGCCCGCTCGGCCAGGACCTGGCGGATGGTGTAGCAGTCGAGCAGAGCCTGGGTGGGGTGCTCGTGCCATCCGTCACCGGCATTGATCACCGAGGCGTCGACCCAACGGGCCACGGCGGCGGGGGCGCCGGCGGCGGTGTGGCGCACCACGAACGCGTCCACCCCCATGGCGGCCACCGTCTCCACCGTGTCTCGCAGGGACTCCCCCTTCTTCACCGACGACGTGTCGAGCGCGAACGACAGGACATCGGCCGACAGTCGCTTGGCCGCGGTCTCGAACGAGAGCCGGGTGCGGGTGGACTGCTCGGCGAAGAGGGTGACCACCGTGCGGCCCCGCAGCGAGGGAACCTTGGGGATCGAACGTCTCCCCACCTCGACGAAGGCGTCGGACACCTCGAGGATCTCCTCGATTCCCTCGGCCCCGAGCTCTGCGATCGACAGCAGGTGGCGACGGCCCCCCTTGGACCGCTCCACCCCTGCGCTCGTCGTGGGGACGACGCCGGTCATCGGGGCACCACGTCGCCGAGCACCACGCCGTCGAGACTGACGTCGACCTGCTCGTCGATCCGGGTCGGCATGTTCTTGCCGACGTAGTCGGGCCGGATGGGCAGCTCACGATGGCCCCGGTCGACCATCACCGCCAGCTGCACCGCCCGGGCCCGGCCGTAGTCCCCCAGGGCGTTGAGCGCGGCCCGCACCGTGCGGCCCGTGAACAAGACGTCGTCGACCAGGACGACCAGCTGGCCGGCCAGGTCACCGGGGATGTCGGTGGCGGCCTCGGGGAGCACGGGGCGGATCCCGATGTCGTCGCGGTAGAAGGCCACGTCGAGGAGGCCGACGGGCACGGCCGTGCCTTCCATCTCCTCGAGCACGCTGGCGATCCGGAACGAGAGGGGAACCCCGCCGGTCTGGAGCCCGACGAGCATGACGTCCTCGAGACCGTGGTTGCGCTCGATGATCTCGTGGGCGATGCGGGTCAGGGCCCGCTGGACGTCCTGAGCGGTCAGAACCTGGACCCGAGGAACAAAGACCCCACCTCGCGGCGGGGTCAGTCTGCGTTCTCTCTCTGCCAAAGCTCCTCCACGGTCCGTACGGGCCTCTCGGGACCCGCTTCACGGTCGTCACGGCATGGTACCACCGTCGGCTCCGCGCCGGTGGTGCCTTCGGGGCCGTTTTCGGTCCCGCTCGGGGATCGTCAGACGCGCACCTGGCGGGCGATGGTCGACAAGACGCCGTTCACGAACCCGCCGGAGAATTCGGTGGAGTACTGCTTGGCCAGCTCGACCGCCTCGTCGATGACCACGGCCACCGGCACGTCGGGCTCGGCGATGAGCTCGTAGGTGGCGAGGCGCAGGATGCTGCGGTCGAGAACGGGCATGCGCTCGACCTCCCATCCCTTGGCGGCCGCCGCCATGAGGGCGTCGATGCGCTCCTCGTGGGCGCCGACCCCCTCGACCAGGGCCACGGTGAAGGGGTCGGGGACGACCGACAGGGCGGCCAGGACCTCCTCGGTCCCGAGCCGCTTCATCTCCGCCTCGTAGAGCAGGGCGAGGGCTCGCTCGCGGGCCTCGTGGCGGGGTCCTTCGCCCGGCACGGCCGGGACGCGTTCCTCCGGCACGACCAGTGCCGGGCTAGGCCCGGGTGATGTACTCGCCGGAGCGCGTGTCGACCTTGATGCGCTCACCGGGATTCACGAACAGCGGGACCTGCACCACCAGGCCCGTCTCGAGCGTGGCCGGCTTGCGCGCCCCCGACACCCGGTCCCCCTGGACGCCGGGCTCGGTCTCGGCCACCGACAGCTCCACCGCGGCAGGCAGGTCGACCCCGACGATCTCCGAGGCGTACATCTGCAGCACGGCGTTGTCACCCTCCTTCACGTACTGGGCGGCGTCGCCGAGCGAAGCAGGAGACACGTGCATCTGGTCGTAGGACACGATGTCCATGAACACGTAGTCCGTGCCGTCGCGATACAGGAGCTGCATCTCCCGCTTGTCGACGATGGCCTGCTCGACACGCTCATCGGCTCGAAACGTCCGCTCCAGGACGGCACCGGTGCGCACGTTCTTGAGCTTGGTGCGGACGAAGGCACCACCTTTGCCCGGCTTCACGTGTTGGAACTCCACGACCGAGAACAACCCGTCGGGCAGGTCGAGGGTCATACCGTTGCGCAAGTCGTTGGTGGTGATTGCCATCAGGCGGCGATGTCCTTGGGGAATCGGGTGAGCGTGTGGGATCCGTCCGCGGTGACCACGACGGTGTCCTCGACACGAACACCGCCGATTCCCGCCAGGTAGACGCCCGGCTCGACGGTCACGACGACGTCGGAGGCGAGGATAGCAGTCGACCCCGGTCCCACCGCCGGGGCCTCGTGGATGTCGAGGCCCACGCCGTGCCCGGTGCCGTGCTCGAAGGCCTCTCTCCATCCCGCCTCGGCGATCAGGTCCCGACAGGCCTTGTCGACGTCACCGGCGGACACCCCGGCCCGCACCGCCGCCACCCCGGCCGCCTGGGCCTCGGCCACCACCTCGAAGACCCGGGCCAAGGGTCCGGGCGGGTCCCCCCCGACACAGAAGGTGCGCGTCATGTCCGACCGGTATCCCTCGAAGATGGCACCGAAGTCCACCACCACCGGGTCCCCGGTCTCGATCGTCCGGCTCGTGGGTCGAGCGTGCGGCTTGGCCGCGTTCGGCCCCGACGCCACGATGGTCTCGAAGGCACGGTCCTCCGCTCCGAGCCGGCGCATGGCGGTGTCGAGGGCCAGCGCCACCTCGTCCTCGCGACTGGCTCGGCCGAACAGATCGAGCACTTCACCCAGAGCGGCGTCGGCGATGGCGGCGGCTCGTGCCATGCGGGCGAGCTCCCCGGCGTCTTTCACCTGCCGCAGCGCCTCCACCACACCCGTGGTGGCCACGGGCGCGGCGGGCGCCAGGTCCTCGGCCCACCGACGCTTCGCCGACCAGGTCACGTGGTCGGCCTCGAGTCCCACCCGTCGCATGGACGGCGAACCCAGCGCGGCCGCCAGCGCCTGGCGTTGCACCGAGATGCCCCCCACGGTCAGTTCGACGGTCCCACCGAGGCCGGCCGCCTCGAGCTGCTCCGCGGCTTGTGTCCGGTACCGGCCGTCGGTGACGAGGTACCCACCCCCGGCCCCGGTGGCGAGGAGGACGGCGGCCGAGCCCGTGAAGCCGGTGAGGTACCGGATGTTGGGGAGCGCCGTGACGAGCAGCGCGTCCACCCCCGCGCTGTCGAGCCCGGCGTGAAGCTTCGCCATGCGGTGGGGGAAGTGCATGGGGGGCAGCGTCCCGACGGCGGGGAGGGTCATGACGACGTCGTCGATCGGGCCGCCAGCAGGCGGGCCACCGCCTGGACGGCCAGGGGGTAGCCGAGGCCGCCGAAGCCGGCGATGGCCCCGTGCGCCACGGGGGCGACGACCGAGGTGTGGCGGAAGGGCTCGCGTGCCGCGGGGTTCGAGAGGTGCAGCTCGACCACGACTCCGTCGAAGGCGGCCAGGGCGTCGTGCAACGACCAGGAGTAGTGGCTGAGCGCACCGGCGTTGACGATCACCGCCGCGGCCCGCCCCCGGGCGTCATGGACCAGTTCGACGAGCTCACCTTCGTGGTTGGACTGGTGATGCTCGAGCTCGAGGCCGCAACGCGACGCCTCCTCGGTCGCGGCGGCCACGTGATCGGCGAGCTTGGCGCTGCCGTAGATCTCGGGTTGCCGCTCGCCGAGCAGGTCGAGGTTGGGCCCCGACAGGAGCACCACCAGCGGTCGTCCCGGCCCGCTCATGGTGCGCATCCCATGTCCGCCAACGTGGCGAGCACCTGGGCTTCGTCCACGCCGCGCACCGCTTCCACACCCTTGGGCCCGTCGAGCACGAAGGTCAGGTCGTGGCGCGCCTTCTTGTCGCGGGCCATGAACTCCAGGAGCTGCGCGGCAGAGGCACCCACGGGGATGTCGGCGTACAGGTCGAACCCCGCCACCACCCGGCGATGGAGGGCCACCCGGTCGTCGTCGATACGGTCGAGACGCCGGGCCAGGATGGCGGCGAAGACGAGGCCGATGGCCACGGCCTCCCCGTGGAGCAGGTCCCACTTCGCATTGGGGCCGAACGAGGACGCCTCGAGGGCGTGGGCGAGGGTGTGGCCGTAGTTGAGGACCATGCGACGGCCCGATTCGCGCTCGTCCTCGTTCACCACCGCAGCCTTGATCGCCACGCACTTGGCCACCTGCTCGTCGAGAGGGAGGCTCAGGATCGAGGCACCGGGACGGCCCTCATCGAGGAGCCCCTCGCCCAGGAAGGCGTACTTGGCCATCTCGCCTCGACCCGACGACCACTCGCGCGCCGGGAGGGAGCTCAGCGTCGTGATGTCGCACAACACCGCGGCGGGCTGCCAGAAGGTACCGACGAGGTTCTTGCCCTCGGGCAGGTTGACTCCGGTCTTCCCGCCGATCGCCGCGTCGACCTGGGCCAGGAGGGTGGTGGGCACGTTCACGTAGGCGATGCCCCGGAGAAAGACCGACGCCGCGAACCCCGCCACGTCGCTCACGACACCACCGCCGAGCGCCACCACCGCATCCGAGCGCGCCAACCCGAAGCGGGCGAAGTCCCGGCACAGCTTCTCGACGGTCGTCATCGTCTTGGCCGACTCGCCGTCGGGTATGACGAAGGTCTCCGCAGGGACGCCGGCATCCACCTCAGCCTCGACGTTGTCCTGGGTGACGATGGCGACGCGCTCGACTCCGGGGGGGAGCACCTCGGGCAGGAGCCCCCGCGCCCCACCCCCGACCACCACGTCGTAGGAGCGCTCCCCGAGCCCCACGGGGATGGTGATCATCGGCTGCCCTCGCTCGGCATCGCTTGCTCCCCGGTCTGTGTGCGTGTGGCGGCGACCACACGATCGGCCACGGCCGCCGCGCTGAGCTCGTCGACGTCGATCACGACCCCGGCGACCTCCTCGTAGAGGGCCCGACGCTCGGCCTCGATGCGGGTGAGCGCCGCGGCCGGTCCCCCCGGGTCCGAGGCCAGCAGGGGACGATCGGCGTTTCGCCCCACCCGTCGGACGAGGGTCTCGGGTCGGGCCCGCAACCACACCACGGTGCCACCGTGGCGCAACGCCGCCCGCTGGGTGGGGTCGAGGATCGCACCTCCCCCCACCGACACCACGGCGGGCACCTCGTCGGCGAGGACGGCGGCCAACACGCTCGACTCCCGGGCCCGGAACTCGGCCTCCCCGTGGGCGGAGAAGATCGCCCGCACCGGCGAGCCGGCGAGTCGCTCCACCTCCCGATCGGTGTCGACCCAGGGGCGGTCGAGACGCGCCGCCACCAAGCGCGCCACCGTGGACTTGCCCGCGCCCATCATCCCCACGAGCAGCAGGTGCTCAGCCACGGCCGGCCGCAGAGGCCGACGACGGGGTGTCGTGGAGCGACGCCAGGTACCCGTCGCGGTTGCGCACCACCTCGGCCAGCGAGTCCCCGCCGAACTTGCGCAGTGCCTCGGACGCCAGCACCCACGCCGTCATGGTCTCGGCCACCACCCCCATGGCCGGGACGGCGGTGACGTCGGTACGTTCCTTGAACGACACCGTCGGCTCCTTCGTCACCACGTCGACGGTCCCGAGCACGGGTCGGTTCAAGGTGGCGAGCGGTTTCATCCCGACGCTCGCGGCGATGAGCCCGCCCGTCGACATCCCCCCTTCGATGCCCCCCGCCCGGTCCGTCTCGCGCCGGTAGCTGCCCGAACCCTCGTCCCACCCGATGGCGTCGTGGGCTTGCGACCCGCGGCGCGACACCACCGCCGAGCCCTCGCCGAGCTCGACGTACTTGACGGCCTGGATGCTCATGAGCGCTTGGGCGAGAAGCCCGTCGAGGCGGCGGTCCCAGTGCACGTGGCTGCCGAGGCCCACCGGCACCCCGTAGGCGAGGACCTCCACCACGCCGCCGAGCGAGTCCCCCTCCTTGGCCGCGGCCTTGATGGCCTCCACCATGCGCGCCTCGACCTCGGGGTCGAAGCAGCGCACCGCGGAGTCGTCGATTCGCTCGAGGTCGCCGGGCCCCGGGCGTGCCGCACCCTCGGCGTGCACGGCGCCGAGACCCACCACGTGGCTCAGCACCGACATGCCGAGCGGGGCCAGGAGCGCCTTGGCCAGACATCCCGCCGCCACCCGGGCCGCGGTCTCACGAGCCGAGGCCCGCTCGAGCACGTCGCGGGCGTCGTCGAACCCGTACTTCTGCATGCCGGCCAGATCGGCGTGGCCCGGACGCGGCTTGGTCAGGACCTTCGAGGGCAGACCCGGATCGGGAGACATCTCCTCGCTCCACTTGGGCCACTCGGTGTTGGCGATCTCGATGACCACCGGGGAGCCCAGGGTGCGCCCGTGGCGGATCCCCCCGATGAGGGTGATCTCGTCGGCCTCGAACCGCATCCGGGGCCCGCGGCCGTACCCGAGGCGCCGCCGGGCCAGCTCGCCGGCGATCTCGGGAGCCGTGATCGGCAACCCGGCCGGCAGGCCCTCGACGATCACCACGAGCGCCTTGCCGTGGGACTCTCCGCCGGTGAGGAACCTGAGCACGGCGCCAATCTACTTCGGAGCCCTCGGGGCCCCGGGACCGGGCGCGGTGGGGATCACACGCTGTGATGGAACAACGCGTGGGCGACAGGGCTGCCCCACAGGATCGCCACCACGGCCCCGGCGGCGAGAAACGGACCGAAGGGGATCCTGGTCTTGCGCCCCGCGCCCGACACCACCATGGCCACGATCCCGACCAGGGAGCCCAGCACGAAGGCGGCGAAGAATCCCACGAAGGCGTGGCCGAGCCCCAGCCACCCGACGGCGAAGCCGATGACTCCGGCCAGGCGCACGTCACCGAACCCCATGCCCCGGGGGACCGCCAGGTGGACGACCAGGAAGGCCACGAAGGCGGCGGCCCCCCCGATGGCGGCGCGCTCGAGAGACACCCAGCGGTCGTCGACCAGCGAGGACAGCACGAACAGCGGCACCAGGACGGCCAGGGTGGAGTAGACGAGCCGGTTGGGGATGATCTGGCGCTCGAAGTCCACCGCACTCATCGCCACCATCGACAACCCGAAGACGGCGTAGGCGGCCAGGACGATGTCGTTCCCGATACGGGCGGCGAAGGCGCCGAGCACGACCGCGCTCACCACCCCGAGCACCGCCGGGCGCCAGGGGTGCGAGACCCGCTCCCGACACGACCGGCACCCCCGGCGCAAGAACAAGGAGTTCGCCACCGGCACGAGCCCCCGGCCGCGATAGGGCGTGGCACACGACGGGCAACGCCACCAGGGACGATCGAACGGCCGGCGCTCCCCCAGCCGCTCGACGACGAACTCGAGCTCACCGCCGAGGAGGAGTCCGGCCCCCGCGCTGACCCCCGTGACGAGGGCGTGCATGTCGGCAAGATAACCGACGGCCCCGGCGCCTCCGCGGATGCGCGCCCCGGCCCGGCGAGCCCCGACGGAGCGAAGGAGAGCGAGAGAGCGAGAGAGAAAGAGGACGGAAAGACGAGCCGGTGGGCTCGGGTTACTTCTTGGCGGGCTCGTAGAAGGGGTTGGCCCCGCTGGCGTGGTCCGTCACGTCGATCACCGACACGATCTCGGGGACCGAATCGCGCAACGCCACCTCGATGCCCTGCGACAGCGTCACCGAGGCCAGGCCGCATCCCTGACAGCCCCCGCTCAGCCGCACGTAGACCACACCCTCCTCGACCGCCACGAGATCGGCGTGGCCGCCGTGCATGGCGATGGAGGGGTTCACCTGGGCGTCGAGGACGGAGAGGACCCGCTGCGCCAGCTCGCTCGAGAGGTCCACGGCCGGTCGATCGGCGAAGACCTCGGGACGGGGCGGGGTGTTGGGGTTCACGATGACGAGCCCGCCGTCCCCTTCGTCGGACCAATCGAGCCGGGCCCCGACCAGCCGGGCCACGCTCGACTCGGGCACCACCACGGCCAGGCCGTCGTCCTCGGCCACCCGGTCGCCGGCACCGGCGTCGGCCGCGGCCTGGAAGTAGATGTCGTAGGTGTAGGCACCGTCCCGGGCGCCGGTCACCTCCACCCACAGGGCCAGGCGTTCGAAGTCGGCTTCCTGGGAGCGGGCGTCGAGGACCACGCCGCGGGCCGCCGGTGTCACGGTCAGCACCGCAGAGACGTCCACTGCGCCAGCCTGCGCCCCGTCCTCGCCCATCAGGTCAACCTCCTCCAGCCATCATAGATGGGTGGCCCGGATACTCCTTGTCGTTCCCTCGGCTTCGTACCGGGCCCGGGACTTCCTCGAGGCGGCGCGGGCCCAAGGTGTCGAGGTGGTCGTGGCCACCGAAGAGACCCACGCCCTGCATGACGTCATGGGCGCACGGGCTCTCGAGATCCCCCTGGGCGACCCCGGGGAAGCGGCCCGCCTGATCGTCGCCCACGACGCCGTCACCCCCCTCGACGCCGTCATCGCCGTCGACGACGTCGGCACCCTGGTGGCGGCGGAGGCGTCGAGGGTGCTGGGCCTGGGCCACAACCCCGTCGAGGCCGTGGCCGCGGCGCGCGACAAGTTGGCCATGCGCCTCCGGCTCGCCGCCTTCGAGGTACCCCAACCGGCCTTCGCCCCCCTGCCCGCCGGTGCCGGTGCCGAGGAGGTCGCGGCGGTGGTCGGAGCCGTCGGGCTCCCCTGTGTGATCAAGCCGACCACGTTGTCGGGCAGTCAGGGGGTCCTGCGGGCCGACACGCCCGACGAGGCCCTGGCCGTGGTGCGCCGGGTGCAGCGGATCGCCGAGGCGGCCGGGGTCGACCCCGGCGCCCCCCTCCTCGTGGAGCGGTTCGCGCCGGGACCCGAGATCGCCGTCGAGGGCCTCCTCGTCTCCGGCGAGCTGCGGACGCTGGCGGTGTTCGACAAACCCGATCCCCTCGACGGGCCGGCCTTCGAAGAGACCATCTACGTGACGCCGACTCGTCTGGCCCCCGGCGACCTCGCCGCCGCGCTGGCGTCCACCGCGGCGGCCACCGCGGCCCTGGGGCTCGTCGACGGCCCCGTCCACGCCGAGCTTCGGGTGCACCAGGGACGGGCCACGGTCATCGAGGTGGCGGCGCGCACCATCGGCGGCTTGTGCGCGCGCACGCTGTCGTTCTCCACCGGGCGATCGCTCGAGGAGCTCGTCATCGCCCATGCCCTGGGCATGCCCTTGGGCCCGACCGCGGCCCTCGGGGCCTCGGGCGTCCTCATGGTGCCGATCCCCCACGCCGGCACGCTCGTCGCAGTGGACGGGCAGACCGAGGCGCGCGCCGTGCCGGGCGTGACCGACCTCGAGATCACCATCGCGGCGGGCCGGTCCGTGGCGCCGGTGCCCGAGGGGAACCGGTACCTCGGCTTCGTCTTCGCGCGCGACAGCACGCCGGCCCGTGTCGAGCGGGCGTTGCGACGGGCCTGGGCCTGCCTCGACGTACGCGTCGATCCACCCCTCGCACCATCGCCCCCGCCCTGACACCGGTCGTGGGCCGAGGTCCGTCCCCCCGCACAGATACCGCTACCGTGGGGCCGTGCGCGTGGTGCTGGTGTCGACTTACGAACTCGGCCACCAACCGTTGCACGTGGCGTCACCGGCAGGGGCGTTGCTGCGTGCCGGTCACGACGTCCGCGCCGTCGACCTCGCCGTCGACCCCTTCGACACCGATGTGCTCTCGTGGGCCGACGCCGTGGCCTTCTCGGTGCCCATGCACACCGCCATGCGCCTGGCCCGACCGGCGTGCCGCGAGATCCGGTCGCGGCGACCCGACCTCGCACTGTGTCTCTACGGCCTCTACGCGGGCCTCGACGGGGCGAACGGATCGGCGCCGGTTGCGGACCTCGCCATCGCCGGTGAGTACGAGCCGGGGCTCGTCGCCTGGGTCGACGCGCTCGCCGCGCCCCAGGGCGCGTCCACCGGTGCGCCCCCGCCGCGCCGGAGCGTCGTCGAGCTCGGACGGGGTCGGTTCGGGCTACCGGCCCGCCATCTCCTGCCGGGACTGGACCGGTACGCCGCGCTGGCCCAGGGCGAGCACCGCCGCCTCGTCGGCTACGTCGAGGCGAGCCACGGGTGCGCCCACCGCTGTCGCCACTGTCCGGTCCCGGTGGTCTACGACGGTCGGACCCGGCTGGTCGGCGAGGAGGCGCTCCTGGCCGATGTCGCCCAACTGGTGGCCCTGGGGGCCCGCCACATCACCTTCGGAGACCCCGACTTCCTGAACGGCCCGCATCATGGCGCCCGGGTGATCGACGCCGTGCACGGAGCCTTCCCCGAGCTGAGCTTCGACGTCACCGTCAAGGTGGAGCACATCCTGGCCCATCGCGACCTGTGGCCCCGGATGGGGGCGGCGGGCTGTCTCTTCGCGGTGTCGGCCTTCGAGTCGGCCAGCGACCACATCCTCGAACAGCTCGACAAGGGCCACACGGCGCGAGACGAAGCCGACGCCGTCGCCGTGCTCCGGGGCGCGGGGATCGAACCCCGGCCCTCACTGCTCCCCTTCACGCCCTGGACACGGCCCGAGGACGTGTTCGACCTCTTGGACCTGGTGGCGCGGTGCGATCTGATCGGCAACGTGGACCCCGTGCAGTACGCCATCCGGCTGCTCGTGCCGCCTGGCTCGCTCCTCGTCACCTCGGGGCGACTCGAGGGGCGACTCGACGACTACGACGACGAGCATCTGGGATGGTCGTGGCGAGCCCCGGATCCGAGGCTCGACCATCTGCACGAGCTCCTGACCGAGATGGCGCAACGGTGTGGCGCCGAGGAATGGCCCGCGTCGAAGTCCTACGACGCCGTGCGGGCCACCGCGGTGGCGGTGCTCGGGGAGTCAGCGTCGTCGCGCGCCGCGGCGCCCCTGCCCGACCCCCGACTCCGTTCGCCGCTACCGGCCGACGAGCGGCCCCGGTTGACCGAGGCGTGGTTCTGCTGTGCTGAGCCGAGCGGTGCCCAGATGGCCGCCGTGGGGGTCCCGCCATGGGCCCCCGCGCCGGTCGTCGTGGGCGGAAAGTGAGAGAGATGGCCACGGGTCGAGCGACCACCCAGGGGAACACCGCCAAAGCCAAGGACCGCCACGGTCCCTGGCACGGCGCCCCCGAGGGTGCACACGAATGGGTGAGCTTCCCCGATCCCGAGGAGGAGCGGACCTGGCAGTTCGACGTGACCTTCCTCGAGAGCCGGTGGACGTGCATCTTCGGCAACGGCTGCCAGGGCGTGCTCACCGGACCGGCCCCCGAGTTGGTCCAGGGATGCTGCTCCTATGGGGCCCACTTCACCAGCGCCAAAGACGCCCGCCGGGTCCAGGCCGCCGCGGCCACGTTGACACCCGAGCAGTGGCAGTTCCACGCCAAGGCCCGCCCCAAGCGCGGGACGCGACCCAACGTCGTGCTCAAGTCGAAGTCCGGCGAGCTCACGACGCGCCTGGTGAAAGACGCCTGCATCTTCCTCAACCGTCCGGACTTCCCCGGCGGTGCGGGATGCGCATTGCACCGCGCCGCCATCGAACGAGGGGTCCCGCATCTCGAGCTCAAGCCCGACGTGTGCTGGCAATTGCCGTTGCGCCGAGACGACGAGGTGGCCGACGACGGGCACGTGACCTCGGTCATCCGGCAGTGGGACCGTCGCGACTGGGGCGAGGGGGGCTTCGAGTTCCATTGGTGGTGCACCGAGTCACCCGAGGCCTTCGTGGGCACCCGTCCCGTCTTCAAGGAGCTCGAGCCCGAGATCGTCGAAATGGTGGGAAAGAAGATCTACAAGCGGCTGGTGCAGTACCTCCAGGCCCGCGAAGAGGCCCTGGGCGAGCCGGCGGTGGCGCTGGCGCCCCGAGAGGGCACCACCGGCGCCCCGGTTGCCGTGCGGCCGACGCGCAACGGGGCCGCCCAAGACGCAGTGCCGGCGACGACGCCGGTGCCGGTGCGACTGCCCCACCCCGCCATCAGGCGCGGCCGCTCGTCTTGAAGCCCGGCGCCGAGCGCCGGGCCCGGCTCACTCGGCCAGCGGGTCGTCTTCCGCGAATGCGCTGGGCCCGGGGCCGGTATCCGCACCGGGGCCGGGTCCCAGAATGTCTTCGTATTCGGTCTCGGCCATGCACCACGAGGCGTGCTCGTCGTCGGGCTCGGCACCGCATTCAGGGCAACTCTTATTAGCGGTCGCGATCGACCGCTTCAGGCTGCGGGCCTCCTCGAAGCGGCGATGCCGTCCCTTTTTCACGAGCGACTCCTCCGTCGGCCGAACACAGAGATCACGGCGAGGACTCCTCTCGAGTGTACCCGCCGTTCAGGCCGACTCGGTCCCGGCCCCCTGCCCTCAGGGGCGCCTCGGGGACCGACCCGCAGGTCGCCGGTAGAGTCGGGGCGTGCCTGAGGAGTTCGATCCGGCGGCGATGGTGGAGCGGTTCCGCGCCCGGGCCGCCGCCGTGCGCTCCCGGGGCCTGCCCCCCATCGAGGGCCCCGAGCGCAAGCGTTTCGCCGAGCAGGCGCAGCTCGACTTCATGGACTACGCCATGCTCGGAGACGCCGAAGCGGTCCTCGAGGGCGGGATCCTCACCCTCCGGGTCGACCTTCGACCCCAACCGGAGTCGGCGCCGGAGTCCACGGCCGGCTGACGGCTCCGAAGACCCGGCCGGCTGTCGGCTCCGGCGGCCGACCGGTTCCTCAGCCGCCGTAGTTCATGCGGGTGTCCTCCATGCGCAGCACCCCCCCGTCGGGTTCCCCCGCCTCCTCGGGCGACTCCCCGCAGTCGACGACCTCGCCCACGAACCAGGAGTGGCTCCCGAGCGCCAGCACGTGTCGTACCTCACAGTCGAGCCACGACGCCGAGACGTCGAGGACGGGGGCCCCGGTGCCGGCGCTGTGGACCGGCTCTCCGTTCATGGTGCCGACCCCGGTGGTGTCGTCGACGGTCGACTCGGTGACGGGTTTGACGAAGCGGCGCACGAGGGCGCGCTCCGAGCGGGGCAGGATGCTGAGCGCGAACACCCGCCCCTGGTCGAGCAGCTCGTGGGTGAGCGCGCCGGTCTCCACCCCGATGCCGAGCAGCTTCGGGGTCATGGCCACCTGGGTCGCCCAGCTCACGGTCATGAGGTTGCGGCGCGCACCAGCGCGCGTTCCCACCACGTAGAGGCCCGAGGGCATGGACCACAGCACGCGACGACGCTGACGGTCATAGGCCTCGGGGTCTCTCCCCGTGGGCACCGGACCGATGACGTCGTGCGGCGGGCTCACGAAGAAGAGTCCGGCCCCGTGGCGTCGAGGGCATCCAAGCGGGCCTGTGCCTTCACGTATCCCGATTCCGCCGTGGCCAGCTCGGTGGAAGACAGAGCAAGCAGCGCCCGGTTCCCGGCTGCGCCGGTGAGACAGTGCCGCCCTCCGGCCGAGGCCGCCGCGTAGGCGGCGGAGAGAATGCGGGTGAGCACGGGGTCGGGGCTGGGCAGGTTCTGATTGGCGCTCAAGGCGTCGTTCACGAGCACGTCGCAGTCGGTGCGCACCCCGGCGGCGTCATCTCTGGCCTCGAGGACGGCGACGCGGTGGGCGTCGGTGCGCAAGGTGCTCAGGCTCCCGCCGAGACCGGTCGACGTGACCCACGAATGCACCTGCTGGCCGAGGGTGGCACCGGGGAACGGGCTCCCGCACGACGCCAGCACCAGGGCCGCCACCACCAGGGCCGGCCCGCGCCCGATCACCTGTCGCCGGGGCCGGGAAGTCCTGCCGGTGGCCAGGTCGGGTCGAGCTGGCGGAGGAAGAGCGCGCAACGCTCCTCCTCGGCGGTCTCGCCGATGGCGGCGGCCGCCGCCCGGAGCCCGTCGACGCAGCGGAGGAAGCCCCGGTTGCTCGGATGGGCCCACCGCACGAAGCCACTGCCCCTCCACCCCGCCCGTCGCAAGGCGTCGAGGCCGCGGTGATAGCCGACCCGGAAGCACGCGTAGGCCTCGACGTCGTCGCGAGCCACCTCGCCCAGCGCCGCCCAGGCCTCGGACCACTCGGGAAAGGCGCGCACCACGTCGGCCACGGCGTCGCGGCGTGCGGCGGCGGGAGCGTCGAGAGCGGTGGCGAGGCGCGTCACCGCGGGGGCCGGTGCCGGCTCGAGGGCGGTGTCGGGGGGTGCCGAACCCAGATCGATCGGACCGGTCACGGCGACGACTTCCCCGAGTCGAGGGCGCGAGGGTCGCCGCGGTGTGTCAGGAACAAGCTCAGGGCCCCCGCGCCGAGCACCACCACGATCACCGCCACGGCGAGGAGCGCGTAGAACATCAGCCCCCGTCCCCGGGCCCGGCGTCGATTGCGTCTCGTGGCATCACAGATGGCTCCTTGGCGCTCGGGAGCCCGGGGCGGTCACTCGAAGCAGACGAGATGGTAGTCCCGCCCCTTGCGCAGGACGAGGTACCGGTCGAAGAGCAGGTCCGACCGTCCCAGCCTGGTGTCGGTCTCTTTCTCCCGGCGGTCGTTGACGTACACCCCTCCCTGGGAGACCAGGGTGCGGGCCTGGCTCTTCGACGACGCCAGGCCACTTTCGACGAGGGCGTCGACGAGGGGGAGCCCCTCGCCGTCGAGCGCGGCGCGTCCCCGGGTGGAGGTGGGCGTCTCGGCGCACACCTCGAGGAGGGACTGCTCGTCGAGGGTCGCCAGGTGTCCCGAGTACAACGCCTGCGCGGCGGCTTCGGCCCGGGCCGTCTCGCCCGCGCCGTGCACCAGCGTGCACACCTCCCGGGCCAACGTGCTCTGGGCCTCCCGGCGGGCGGGCTGCTCGGCGGTGAGGGCATCGAGCCCCCGGATGGTGTCGTGATCGAGGAACGTGAAGTAACGCAGGTAGCCGCCCACCACGGCGTCCTCGGTGCGGTAGAAGAATTGGTACAGCTGGTACGGGCTCGTCCGTCGAGCGTCGAGCCAGACGGTACCGGACTCGGTCTTGCCGAACTTCGTCCCGTCCGCCTTCAAGACGAGCGGGGTGGTGAGCCCGGAGGACTCGGCTCGGCGCGCCTTGCGGATGAGCTCGATGCCCATGGTGATGTTGCCCCACTGGTCACTGGCCCCGAGCTGGAGCGTGCACCCGTGGTCGTCGAAGAGGCGGAGGAAGTCGTAGGCCTGGAGCAACATGTAGCTGAACTCGGTGAAGGAGATGCCTTGGTCGGGACGTTCCAGCCGGGCCTTCACCGACTCCCTGCCCATCATCTGGTTGACGCTGAAGTGCTTCCCCACGTCCCGGAGGAACTCGATGGCGCCGAGCTGGTTCAACCACTCGCCGTTGTCGAGCAACAGGGCACGCGTCTGCATCGGGCCCTCGCCGAAGTCGATGAGGCGCTCGAGCTGGGCGCGCATCCCCTCCAGGTTGGCGCGCAGGTCCTCGGGGGTGAGCAGCACGCGCTCCTCGGACTTGCCCCCGGGGTCACCGATGGCGCCGGTGCCGCCCCCGGCCAGGGCGATGGGCCGGTGCCCGGCCCGCTGGAGCCGCCGCAACAGGAGGACCTGGAGCAGGTGCCCGACGTGCAGGCTGTCGGCGGTGGGATCGAAGCCGATGTACGCCGTCAGCGCAGCCTCGTCGGGCGCCCCCTTGTCGAGGCGCCTCAGCAGCGACGGGTCGGTGACCTGATGGACGAGGCCCCGGAACTCGAAGTCGGCCGATAGCGAGGGCTCGGCCGGCTCAGGGGACACGTTCCCAGCCTTTCACGGCGTCACACCCCGCCCGACGGCATGGCGAGGGCGCCTCCGTCGACCACGAGCACGTGCCCGGTCACCCACGAGGCCGCCTCCGAGGCCAGGAAGAGCGCAGCGGTGGCGACGTCGTCGGGCTCGCCGAGCCGCTTGAGGGGCAGGCGCCTGGCCACGGCGTCTCCGGAGTGCTCCCACAGCGCCCGGGCGAAGTCGGTGCGCACCAGGCCCGGGGCCAGCGCGTTGACGCGGACCCCGGGTCCGAGCTCGGCGGCGAGCTGTCTGGTCAGATGCACCACCGCGGCCTTGGTCACGTTGTACCAGCCGATGCCGTGCTCGACCGACAGACCCCCGATCGAGGCCAGGTTGATCACCGAGCCGCCACCCTGGGCCATCGAGGCCCGCCACGCACACTGTGTCCACACCAAGGTGGCCTCCAGGTTGACCTGCACGGTCTTCTCGGCGCGGGCCAGGTCGATCTCCATGAGCGGTCCGTAGTAGGGGTTGGTCGCGGCGTTGTTGACCAGCACGTCGAGCGAACCGAATCTCTCGATCGTGGCGTCCACCGTGGCCTGGGCGGCGTCGGGGTCACCGACGTTGGCGGCGTGCCAAGCCACGTCGCCGGCGAGGGCCTCCATGGACGCCGCCGCCTCGGCCAGCGCCTCGGGCTTGCGCGACGACAGCATCACGTTCGCTCCGGCCTCGGCGAAGCGCGCGGCGATGGCCCGGCCGATCCCGCGCGACCCCCCGGTCACCAAGGCCACCTTGCCGTCGAGCCGGAGCTCCATGGCGCCACACCCTACGACGGCCCCACCGGGGCCTCGGCCATCGCCGGGCGTCGGAGGCGCGGACCACGGCCTCACGGCCCTCGGGGCGCTGCGGATGGGCCTGGGCCGCGCGCCGGGGCCGTAGGCTCGCAGGGATGAATCGACTGGCTTCGGAGACGAGCCCCTATCTCCGCCAGCACGCCGACAACCCGGTGGACTGGTACCCCTGGGGCGAGGAGGCCTTCGCCCGGGCCCGGGCCGAGGACCGTCCGGTGCTCTTGTCGGTGGGGTACTCCGCCTGTCACTGGTGTCACGTCATGGCGCACGAGTCCTTCGAGGACGAGGACACCGCCCAGGAGCTCAACGCCCGGTTCGTCCCGATCAAGGTGGACCGCGAAGAACGTCCCGACGTCGACGCCGTCTACATGGACGCCGTCCAGGCCATGACCGGGAGTGGCGGATGGCCGATGACGGTGTTCCTCACACCCGACGGCCGGCCCTTCTACGGCGGCACGTACTTCCCCCCCCACGACCGTCACGGGATGCCGAGCTTCCGCCGCGTCCTCGACGCCGTGGACGACGTGTGGACCAACCGTCGCGACGAGGTCGATCAACAGGCCGCCGCGCTGGCCGAGGCCATCAGCCGGCACACGCTGGTCCCCGCCGGCCCCGCCGCCGGGGGCGACCCCTCGAGCGCCGGTGCCGGCGAGCGGGCCGGGGCGCTGTTGGAGTCGGCGGTCGCCGAGCTCAGGGCCCGCTTCGACGCCACCTGGGGAGGGTTCGGGCCCGCCCCCAAGTTCCCCCAGGCGCACCTGGTGGAGCTGTGTCTTCGCCACTACCGCGCCACGGGCGAGGCCTCCTCGCTCGCCATGGCCACCACGACACTGGGGGCCATGGCCGCCGGCGGGATCTACGACCACGTCGGCGGCGGCTTCGCCCGGTACTCCACCGACGTCTCGTGGACGGTGCCGCACTTCGAGAAGATGCTCTACGACCAGGCCGGCCTGGTGCGCGCCTACCTGCACGCCTGGCAGGTCACCGGCGAGGCGCGCTGGCTCCAGGTGGTCGAAGAGACCATCGCCTACGTGCGGCGCGAGCTGACATCGCCCGGCGGCGGGCTGTACTCGGCCCAGGACGCCGACTCCGAAGGTGAGGAGGGTCGCTTCTACGTCTGGACGCGGGCCGAGCTCGACCGGGCCCTCGGTCCCGAACTGGGTGGAGTCGCCGCCGACTGGTACGGGGTCACCGAGGCGGGGAACTTCGAAGGTCGCAACATCCTGCGACGCCCGCCGGGTGCTCCCCTGGCGCGACCACCGGAGGTCGAAGAGGCCCGCCGCCTGTTGTTCGCGGCACGCCAGCCACGCGTCCACCCCGGTCTCGACGACAAGGTGCTCACCGAGTGGAACGCCATGTTCGCCTCGGCGCTGGCCGAGGCCGCCGCGGCCACGGGGCGCCGGGACTGGGCGCAGGCCGCGGTGGCGGTGGGCGAGTTCCTCCTCGCCGAATTGCGCGCCGGCGACACGGGACGATGGCTGCGGTCGTGGCAGGACGGCCGGGCCCGCCATCTGGCCTACGCCGGCGACTACGCCTGGGTCGTCGACCTGTGCACCCGGTTGGCCGAGCTCACCGGCGCGCCTCTGTGGCTCGATCGAGCCCGAGAGTCGGCGCGAGCCATGCTCGAGCTCTTCAGCGGTGAGGGGGAACTGCTCTACACCACGGGGAACGACGCGCCGCCCCTGGTGATCCGCCCCCAGGAGATCCTCGACGGCGCCGTTCCCGCCGCCAACGGGGTGGCCGCCGCCGCCCTGCTCCGGCTGGGCGCCCTGCTCGGCGACGACGAGATGACCGACGCGGGGGAAGCGCTGCTCGGTGCCCTCAGCGCCGTCGCCGCGGCGCATCCGCTGGCGTGTGCCAACTCCGTGGCCGCCTGCGCGCTGGCGGGCGGGGGCATCACCGAGGTCGTGGTCACCGGGGACCGGCCCGATCTCCTGCGCGCTGCGAGATCCCGGTTCGAACCGACCATGGTCCTGGCCTGGGGCGAGCCCACCGCGTCGCCGCTGTGGGCCGGGCGCGACGACGGCTACGGGTATGTGTGTCGCCGCTTCGTCTGCCGGGCGCCGGCCTCGAGCCCGGCCGAGCTCGAGGACCGCCTCGACGACGAGCTCGCCACCGCACGGGCCGGCTCGGCACCGGCGAGCCGATGACGACCCACACCGAACTGGGCTCTTCGGGACACCTCGAGCCCGAGGACAACGATGCCAAAGGACGCCGCCGCCGGGGCCGGTTGCCCCCGCAGGCGCCGGGCACACGTCGCTGCATGGTCCTGGCCTGCACCGACGAGGACACCACGGCCGTCGACCTCCACAGTGGGGCGCTGGTACGGCTCCGCATCGACTGGGACCCGGCCACCGGGCCCACCCTCTCGCCCCTCCAGGTCGTCGACGCCCTGTGGGCGGAGGACCCCGAGCGAGACGACCTGGCCCAACCCGAAGCCGTCACCGTGACCGGTGTGCCCGCCGCCCTCGGCACGGTCAAGGGCCGCCGGGCGCGCCGCGTCCTGTCGGACGTGGCCCTGCCCCCGCAACGGCAGCTGCTCGGCTTCCCCGGGTCATCGGCTCCGTATTGGGAGTTCCGCGGCATGCGGCCCTCGGTGGCGGTGGTGGTGCCGAGCCGCGGTCCGGTGATCTTCCGGCGTCGCGAAGACGACACGGTGTGGGCCCGCTTCGGCTGGCCCCGGAGCGACAACTGGCTCCCCCTGGAGGACCGTCGGGCCATCGCCGCGCTCCAGGCGGCCCGACGCGACCGCCTGTCGGGCAAGGACCTCGAAGGTGCGCTCGGCTTCCGCCCCCACTTTCTCGTGGCGGTGCTGAGCCGGCCGCGCGACGGGCACTGCTACAAGACGGTGGCGGCGCTGTTGCCCCGACCCTGAACCGGCACCACCTCGAGGCGGGCGCCGGGGCGGTTGGCGCCGGGAGGCGGCGCCGGGGCGGGTGTTAGTGCCGGGTGGTCTTGCCGGCGGCGAGGCGGCCCGAAGCCAGGTCCTCGGCCATGGCCCACCCGAAGGCGACCAGACGGTCGTCGCGCTTGAGGTTCAACCCCGCGAACAGCGCGGCCACGTCGTCGGCCGGGACCCGCACCTTGGGGCCACCGAGGTCGAGGGCGCCCGCCGTCGAGCCGTCTCCGGCCAGGATGAAGGTGCGGTCGTCGATCCGGCCCTCGGCGCCGAAGCGCTTGGCGAGGCGACGGCCCCAGGCCCGCTCCTCTCCCGAGGCCTTGTGGCCCGGGCGGGGCACGACGTCGGCCAGGCCCACGAAGGAGCTGTACCCCTCGCACGACGCCAGACGGGTCCCGACGAGGACGTCCTCGTCGGGGAAGGCGAGCAGGGCCCGGCGGTACTGGTCGCCGAGAAGGAGCCGCATGGCCTGTTCGGCCTTGACCGTCCTGTCGACGGTGGCCACGCCGACAAGCAGCGACGGCGTCCCGCCGATGCGCTCCAGCGTGGAAAACGAATAGCCGCGCAGCTTCGTCCCTTCACGCACCAGGCTGACCAGGACCCACTCCTCGCACTGCTTGGAGAGGAAGCCGATGTCGAATCCCGGCGCCCGGTCGACGCAGAGGTCGGCCATCTCGGCCAGCTCGGCATCACTCAGTGCTGTGCAGTCCTTGGTCCCGACCTCAAACGGCATGGCCTGCTCCGTGCTCGTCCAGCTGCTCCGACGCCCCTTCACACGGCGCGGGCGATGGCATGGCCAGGGTCCGCATCGGCTCGGGGGTATCCACCAGGATACGGGACGCGGCGACCCCTGGCCCACTCGAGATCTCCGGCCCGGTCTCGAGCGCAGGTGGCGACCCCTGCCGGCGCCGCCGATCAGGCCACGATGACGCTCGGACCGAGGAGCATGCGCAGCTCGCCGAGGAGCCCCCGCCGGCTGTCCACGTTGAACTCGGCCGGGAGGCGCAGGACCGATTGGCCCACGTGGAGGAAGACGGGCTCGTTCCCGGGATGCTCCGAGAGCAGCTCCTTGAGGCGATCGACCACCGGGTCGGTGAGGACCCCCAGGGGCAGCTCGACCCGGAGCTCCCCCACGCCGTCGGCGGCCAGTTGGGGGCGGTGGCCCTCCATGCACACGAATTTCACCTGGTCGTCCCGGGTGTCGAGCCGTCCCCGGATCACGAACACGGCGTCGTCGGCGAGCAGGGCCCCGATCTCGGCCATGGTCTTGGGGAACACGAACACCTCGATCGAGGCCCGGAGGTCTTCCAGGACGAAGGTGGCCATCAGCTCGCCGCGCTTGGTGTAGCGCCGCACGAGCCCGGTCACGACCCCTCCGATCGTCCGGACCTGGCCGTCTCGCCCCGATCCGTCGCCGGGCCCGTCGTCGATGTCCTTCAGATCGGCGATGGAGCAGTCCGTGAGGCGCGACACCGCCGATTCGAAACCGCGCAGGGGGTGGTCGCTCACGTAGAGGCCGAGCATCTCCTTCTCGAAGGCCAGGCGCTGGGTCTTGGCGAACTCCGTGTCGGGCACCGGGACGCGAGGGTCGCCGTAGCCGACGGGTGCCGATCCCCCGTCGGGATCGCCGAAGCCCTCGAGCGTCGAGAACAGCGTCGAGATGCCGGCCTGCTCCTCGCGCCGGCGCTCGAGGGTCCGGTCCACGATCTCCTCGCACACGAGACAGAGTCCCTGGCGGGAGTGGCCGAGCGAGTCGAAGGCGCCCGCCTTGATGAGCGAGTCCATGGTCCGCTTGTTGAGCACCATCGGATCGACCCGCTGGCAGAAGTCGTAGAAGTCGGTGAACGGCCCGTTGGCCTCGCGCTCGGCCACGATCCGGTCGACGAGGCTCTCCCCCACATTGCGCACCGCGGCGAGCCCGAACACGATGCGGTGCCCGCCGTCCTCGCCCACGAGCGGGGTGAACTCACCGGCCGAGCGGTTGACGTCGGGGACGAGCACCTCGGTGCCCATCGTCCGGCACTCGCCGAGGTAGATGGCGGTCTTGTCCTTGTCGTCTTTGACCGACGTCAACAGCGCGGCGAAGTACTCGACCGGATAATGGGCCTTGAGCCACGCCGTCTGGTAGGCGACGAGCCCGTACCCGTAGGAGTGGGACTTGTTGAAGGCGTAGTCGGCGAAGGGCTCGATGATGTCGAACAGCTGGGTCCCGAGCACCGTGCCGTAGCCGTTGTGCTCGCAGCCGGCCACGAACTTCTCGCGCTCGGCCTGGATCATCTTGCGGATCTTCTTGCCGCACGCCTTGCGCAGGTTGTCGGCCTCCTCGAGGGTGTAGCCGGCGAACCGCTGGGCCACCCGCATGACCGACTCCTGGTAGAGCATGAGCCCATAGGTGTCGCCCAGGATCGCCTCCATGTCGGGATGGAGATACGACAACTGCTTGCGCCCGTTCTTGAGCTCCGGGTAGTCGCGGTGCATGTTGGCGGCCATGGGCCCGGGCCGGTACAGCGCCACCAGGGCGGCCACGTCGTCGAAGGAGGTCGGGGCCAGGGCGCGCATGGTGGACCGCATGGGCCCACCCTCGAGCTGGAAGACGCCGATCGAGTCGCCTCGCTGCAGCATGGCGAAGACGGCGGGGTCGTCGAGGGGCACGGCGTCGATGTCGGGACGCTGGCCCTCGGTCTTGGCCACGAGGTCGAGGGCCCGCTCGATGACCGAGAGGTTGCGCAGGCCGAGGAAGTCCATCTTGAGCAGCCCCAGCTCCTCCACGCCGTGCATCTCGTACTGCGTGACGATGGGAGCCTCGGCGGGATTCTGGCCGCTCTCGGGCTTGCGCTGGATGGGCAGGTACTCGGTGAGGGGCTCTTTCGTGATGACCACCGCCGCGGCGTGGATGCCGTCCTGGCGTCGCAGTCCCTCGAGGCCCTTGGCCACGTCGATGACCCGGCGGGCCTCCTCGTCGGTGGCGTACATCTCCCGCAGGCCCTGGGCCGTGGCGTACCCGTCGTCGAATCCCTCGATGCGGTCGAGACACGCCCGCAGCGGGGTGTCGCGACCCATGATGAGCGGCGGCATGGCTTTGGCGATCCGGTCGCCCACCAGATACGGGTAGCCGAGCACACGGGCCGCGTCGCGCACCGCGGCGCGCGCCTTGATGGTCGAGAAGGTCACGATCTGCGCCACACGATCGGCGCCGTAGCGCTCGGTGGCGTAGCGGATCATCTCGCCGCGGTAGCGCTCGTCGAAGTCCATGTCGATGTCGGGCATCTGCTTGCGCCCGGGGTTCAAGAACCGCTCGAAGAGCAGGTCGTACTTGATCGGGTCGAGATCGACGATCCCGAGGCAGTACGCCACGCAGCACCCCGCCGCCGACCCCCGGCCCGGGCCGACGCGGATGCCGCTCTCCCGGGCGTGGCGGATCAGGTCCCACACCACGAGGAAATAGGCCGAGAACCCCATGCTGGCGATGACCCCGAGCTCGTAGTCGATGCGTTCGACGACCGGAGGCGGCAACGACGGTCCGTACCGGCTCTGCGCCCGCGTCAAGGTCAGGTGGCGGAGGTAGGCGTCGGCCCGCTCCTCGTAGTTGGCCCCGGTGAACTCGGCGGGGACGGGGAACTCCGGCAGGGCGTTGAGCCCGAACTCGATCTCGACGTTGGCCCTCTCGGCGATGAGGAGGGTGTTGTCACACGCCTCGGGGAGCTCTGAGAACAGCGTCCGCATCTCCGCCGCGGACTTCAGGTAGTGCTCCTCCCCCTCGAACTTGAACCGCTTGGGGTCGTCGATGAGCGCACCGGTCTGGACACACAGCAGCGCGTCGTGGGCGACCGAGTCCTGGCGATGGGTGTAGTGGCTGTCGTTGGTGGCGAGCAGCGGGGCGCCGAGTTGTCGGGCGATGCGCACGAGGGCGGGGTTGGTGCGGGTCTGCTGGGGCAGGCCGTGGTCCTGGAGCTCGACGAAGAGGCTGTCGCGCCCGAAGACGTCCTGGAGCCGGCCCGCCAGCTTGAGGGCGCGCTCTTCGTCGTCGGCCAACAGCGCCTGGAGCACCACGCCGCCGAGACAACCGGTGGTGGCGATGATGCCCTCGTGGTGACGCTCGAGCAGCTCCCAGTCGACGCGGGGCTTGTAGTAGTAGCCCTCGAGGTAGGCGGCCGACGACAGCTTGAGCAGGTTGCGGTACCCCTGGTTCGTCTCGGCCAGCAACGTCAGGTGGTAGTAGAGCTTCTCGCCCCCCTCGACGTCACCACCGGTGTCGTCGACCTTGCCGCGCCGCACGGGCCGCTCGTGTCGGGACTCGCCCGCCATGTAGGCCTCGGTGCCGATGACGGGATTGATGCCGGCATTGCGGCACGTCGCGTAGAAGTCGAGGACCCCGTACATGTTCCCGTGGTCGGTGATCCCCAGCGCCGGCTGTCCGTCGGCCACCGCCGCCTCGACCAGGTCGTCGAGGCGGGAGGCGCCGTCGAGCATCGAGTACTCGGTGTGGGTGTGCAGATGCGTGAACGATCCCGTGGCGGCCATCGGCCCCGTCCTCCCTCGGTGGCCTAGAAGAACCTAGAAAAACGCTGTGTGGGCCCCTGGTCCGCACCACCTCGGCGTTCTCCCCAGGAAAAGCCACAGCCCCTGTGGAGAAATCACACGAGTGTCATTCGACGATAGCAGTCCCCCACCGACGTCACAGATACGTGCCGGGGCGGGCCGGAAGGTTCTCCTGGCCACCCATCCCCGGGGGGAGACCACGCTGGCGCATCTCCTCGAGCTGGGCCCGGGCGGCCATCTGTTGGGCGAGGAGCGTGGCCTGGATGCCGTGGAAAAGGCCCTCGAGCCAACCGACCAATTGCGCCTGGGCGACGCGCAGCTCCCCTTCGGAGGGGATCGACTCGTCGAAGGGCAACGTCATGCGATCGAGCTCGGCGGCCAGGTCGGGGCTGAGGGCCCCGGCCAGCTCCCTCACCGACTGCTCGTAGATCTCGCGCAACCGCGTCCGGCTGGCCTCGTCCAGGCCGGCCGCCCGGACCTCGTCGAGCAGCTGCTTCACCATCGACCCGATCCGCATGACCTTGGCCGGCTGTTCGATGGACTCGGTGACGTCGGCCTCCCCCCCACCCTCGGGGGCCGCCGCGCTCCCGGGCCCCGACGCGCCCGTCGGGGGCACGAGGCCCGACGGGCGCTCGCCGGGATCGAGGAGGACGGCTTCGCCGGATTCGGCGGAAGTCGCTTCGGGTTCGTTCTTCATGGTCCGATCCTCCCAAACGGGTGGTTTGCCGGCCAGGCGCAGCCGGCCGGCCTCGGTGTGGCTGGATCAGTCGGCCGAGAAGGCCACGAAGGGGACGGCCATCTCGGCCGAGGTGAGCGACCCGTGCCGGCCCATCAGCCGCGTCTCGCCGGTGTCGCCGGGATCGAGGAAGGCCACCGGCGCGTGCGCCACCAGCGCCACGTCCCCGAGTCGCCGGGCGACGTGGGGAGCCAGGGGTCCTCCGAACCATCCCTCCTCGACCATCTGGTCCCGGGTCAGGACCCACGCCTCGTCGCCGTGGGCCTCGGTCGCCACCGCCACGGCGTCGTCGAGTGACCCCGGGCGCACGTGCAACCACCGGAACCGGCCCTCCCCCGAGAACAGCTCGACCATGTCGAACAGGCCCGGAGACGGCAGGCGCGTGGCACTGCCCACCTCGACCTGCCCGTGGTCGGAGGTGACCGCCAGCACCGCACCGGGCGGCAGCACGCCGAGAAGGTCCCCCACCAACCGGTCGACGGCGCCGAGCTCCTGGATGTAGTGGTCACCGAGACCGTGCTCGTGGGCGATCTTGTCGAGCCCGTCGTAATACGCGTAGACGAAGGTCTCCCCTGCCGCCAGCAGCCGCCGCACGTTCACGACCAGCGCCGAGGGGACCGACCAGCCGAAGAGGCGGACGCCGGTCAGGTGGGCGGCGGTGAAGCCGGTGGAGCCGAACTCCGAGCGCGTCACGGCGGGCACGGCACGACCCCCGAAGGGCGCCACCGGCTGGAATTGCGGCGCCGGGAGCTGACGGCGCATGTCGCCCCGGCCCGTACGCCACCGCAGGACGTTCATCACCTCGCCCGGCCCCGACCCACCGGGTCCGTCGAGGTCGACCCGCAACCGGTAGCCGACGACGCCATGGACAGCGGGCGCCGTGCCGGTCGTGAGCGACGTGAGGGCGGTGGCGGTGGTGGTGGGAACGACCGACGTGATCGGTCCACCTTGCGCCGAGGCCAGGGTCGGGGCCGAGGGCCCGAAGGCCTGGAGCTGTTCCCATCCCAGTCCGTCGAGCACGAGGAGGACGGTCTGTCTCGCGCCCAGCACCGGGCCCGGGACCCACGGCGGGGGGCCGTCGCCCGTTCGCCCCGACGGCCCCGACAGCAGGGCGGGGATCACCGAGGCCAGGCATCCCCCGGTGTAGTCGGGGAGCACCGGGACGGGCCCGCTCCGGTCTGGTCCGGCGGTCCCGCCGGTCGCCGGAGCGTCGCTCATCTGGGCACTGTACCCACGCCGGCGCGGACCGCCGGACCTCGGCGAGAAGACCCCTGGGGGCGGGCTCGGTCAGCCGGTGCGCCACAGCCTCACAGGTAGCATCGGAGCGTGAAGGTCTCGACCCGTGGCGACTATGCCAGTCGCGCCCTGCTCTCGTTGGCGCTGCACGACGACACGCAGAGCCCGACGTCGGTGCGCGACATCGCGGAGCGGACCGGTCTCCCCCAGCCCTATCTCGAGCAGATCCTTCTCGCCCTCAAGGGGGCGGGCCTGGTCCGCTCGAAGCGTGGCGTGGGCGGTGGGTACGTCCTGGCCCGATCCCCCCGGGACATCACCCTGGGACAGATCGTGAGCGCCGTCGACGGTCCCATCGTGGCCGGCGACTTCGGGCGGCCGCACGAGAACGGTGCCTGTGAACACGAGGGTCAGTGCATCTTGCTGACCGTGTGGTCCGACGTGGGCGAGCACATGCGGGGGCACCTGGACTCCTTCACCTTGGAGGACATGGTGTCGCGCGCCAGGGGGAACCCGGCGCCGGCCCGCCCGCTGCACTGAACCACCGGGACCACGCCGCACCGGTCCGCCACGACCGCCCCACCGTCGCGCTCAGACGAGCGGGGCGCCGGCCGCGTCGTTCCACCGGGCGACCACGGCAACGTCGCGTTCCCAGCCCAGAACGCTGACCGTCGCCGGTGCCAACGTGAACAGGGCCCCCGCCCGGGCGTCGAGGCCCACCCACCGCGCCCCCATCACGCGCAGCACGTGGGCATGGGCGAAGACGAGAACATCGCCGCGCCTGCTCCGCGCCAGAGCGATGACGCGGTCGGCGCGCACCGCGACGTCCTGGGCGCTCTCGCCGCCCGGCACCCCGTCCTCCCACAGCGACCACCCCGGTCGTCGCTCCCAGATCTCGTCGGTCGTGAGCCCCTCGTACTCGCCGTAGTCCCACTCGTGCAGGTCGTCACACTCCTGCGCCCGGGCACCGAATCCGGCGATCTCGCAGGTCTGGCGGGCCCGCTCGAGCGGACTGGTGAGGACCAGCGCGAAATCATGGCCGGCCAACCGGCGCCCGAGCTCTTCCGCCTGGCGTCGACCCTCGTCGAGCAGCGGGAGGTCGGTGCGGCCCGTGTGGCGTCCCGAGCGGCTCCACTCCGTGGCCCCGTGTCGGACCACGACCAGCCGGGGCGGGGTTGGGCCATCCCCCCCGGGGGTACGAGCCGAGGAGGATGACGACGAACCCGAGGGGGCGCCGAGCGTGTCGGGGGGGACCTGGGCAGCTCCCGAGGGCATCGGCCCAGCGGAGCACGTCGACCCCCGGGCCGCAACCCGGCCCCCAAGAGCCTCGGGACAGGGCCCGGACGGGGGTGGAGGGCCCACCCCCCACCCGCCGCCGTCACAACCTCGCCCTAGCTTCACCCCCGGACCGACGACCCGGAATGTCAGACACCGACGCGGTGTTCATCCATACGCCTGCATTACGACGAAGAGGAGCGATGGCGAACTCGACAAGCACCCATGACGGCATCCGGCTCTTTCTGGACGACCTCGACAACTACCCGCTGCCCGACCACGAAGAGCAGGTCGAGCTGGCCAAGCGCGTCGCGGCCGGAGACGACGAGGCACGCCGCCAGATGATCGCGTCCAACCTCCGCCTGGTGGTCCACTGGGCGCGCCGCTACCAGGACCGGGGCGTCGACTTCGGCGACCTCGTCCAGGAGGGCACCTTCGGGTTGATGCGCGCCGTGGACAAGTTCGACTGGCAGCGGGGCTTCCGGTTCTCGACCTATGCCACCTGGTGGATCCGTCAAGCGCTGCAACGGGCCGTCCAGCAGCACGGCAACACCATCAGGGTCCCCATGGAAGTCGCCGAGCAGGCCCAACGAGCCGACCGCGTCACCTGGGAGCTCGCCGCCGACCTGCAGCGCGACCCGACCCCCGAGGAAGTGGCCGAAGCGAGCGGTGTGGACGGTCGCACCCTGGAGACGGTCCAGAGCGCGGCGCGGGTCGTGGCCAGCCTGGACCAGCCCGCCGGGAGCGACAGCGGCACGGCCCTGGGGGACCTCGTCGGCGCGGACGAGCACACCTTCGAAGACGACGTCGAACGGCAGATCGTCCTCGGTCGGGTGCGCGATGCGGTGGACACCCTCGGAGAGCTCGAGCGCGACGTCCTGCGCCTCCGCTACGGGCTCGACGACGGGATGCCGACGTCTCTGCAGGCCACCGCGTCTCGACTGGGCATCGGAGTTCGCCGGGCCCGGCAGGCCGAAGCGCGCGCCCTGCAGCAGCTGGCCACGCTCGCCGACGTCGAAGCCGCCCACCAGGCCGCCTGACCGTCACCGGGCAGGTCGCCCGCGGCGTGGGCCGTCAGGCCGGCGACAGGCCGGCGAGCACCCGGGCCAGATCGTCGGGGAGGGGCGCCTCCCAGGTCATGGGACCCCTCGAGGGATGGTCGAGTGAGAGCCGCAAGGCGTGGAGGAAGAGCCGGCCCGACGCCATCTCCGCCATGACCGAGGGGGGTCGGGCCAGGGACCGTCCGTAGCGTTCGTCCCCGATGACGGGGTGGCCGATGGCGGCCAGGTGCACGCGCACCTGATGGGTCCGGCCCGTGTCCAGGCTGGCTTCGAGCAAGGTGCAGGGGACGGGACCCGAGAAACGCGACACCACCCGGTACCCGGTACGGGCCTGTCTCCCCCGCACCGTGACGGCCATGCGCGTGCGTTGCCGGGTGGAGCGCCCGATGGGCGCGTCGATGGTCCCCTCGTCGGCCTCCACGGTCCCCGCCGCCAGCACCAGGTACTGGCGGCCCGCGCTGTGGGCGCGGAACTGCTTGGCCAGGGACCGGTAGGCGTCGGGGGTGCGGGCCACCACCAGGAGCCCCGAGGTCCCCTTGTCCAGGCGGTGCACGATCCCGGGGCGGTCCCGGTCACCGCCTCCCGCTCCGGCCAGGTCGGCCAGGTCGGGAAAGCGCGCCACCAGCCCGTCCACCAGGGTCCCGCCGTGGTGCCCGGCGCCGTGATGGACCACGAGCCCGGCCGGCTTGTCCACCACCACCAGCTCGGCGTCCTCGTACACGACTGCGAAGGCCACCGATGGATCGGGCACCAAGACGTCGACGTCGGGGCGCGCCACGTCGACCTCGAGACGCTGCCCGCTGTGGACGGCACGGCTGCGGGTCGTGACCGCCACGCCGTCGAGGCGGACTCCCCCCGCCTCCACCAGGTCCGCCACCGTGGCGCGCGCCAACCCGCACAGAAGGGCCACGGCCCGGTCGACGCGCGCCCCGGCCAGCGCGACGGGAACCGTCACGTCGAGCGTGGTCGACGTCCGAGGGGGCACGGGGGGGCCCGGGGCTTCGTTCACGTGGCCCGGTCCGCTCGCCACAACAGCGCCGCGGCCATGATCCCGCCCACCACGATGCACGAGTCGGCGACGTTGAACGTGGGCCAAAAGTGCAGGGCGATGAAGTCGATGACCGAACCGTGGTTGGACCGGAACACCCTGTCGGCGAGGTTGCCGAGCGCACCCCCGACGACCAGGCCGAGCGAGACGGCGATGGCCGTCGACTGGACGCGGCGCACCGCACCCAGCATCACCACCACGGCCACCACGGCCAGGCCCCCGAGGACCGGGGCCCACCCCTGGAGGAAGCTGAAGGCCGCGCCCGAGTTGTAGGTGAGCTGGAGGTCGAGCTTCCACACGACGTGGATGGAACCACGCGACAGCCGGTCCACGGCCCAGGTCTTGCTCACCTGATCGGCCGCCACCACCACGACGGCGACGACCCCGGCGATGAGCAGGCGCCGTAGGGCGTCGCGCCGCGGGCGCTCCCCGTCGCTCAGCGCCGGTGCAGCCCTCCGCTTTTGCATGACACGCACAGCCGGGCGTAGGGCAGCGCCCGGAGCCTTGCCTTGGGGATCGCCTGCCCGCAGCTCTCGCACGCGCCGTACATCTTGGTCTCGATGGTCTTCAACGCCATGTCGATCTCATCGATGGTGGCCATGGCCTGGGCGGACAGCGTGAGGTCACGCTCGCGGTCCACCGCCACCGTCCCGCCTTCGCCCGACTCCTCGTCGAACTGGACGTCCCCGGGCTCGCGCTCGAGGGCCAGGGACTCGGCTTCGGCCCGCAGGTCCGCCGCCTGGTTCTTGTAGACCTCGCGTTCTTCGAGCAGGAAGTTGCGTTGCTCCTCGAGGAACTTCGGCTCCGACGCGAAGGGGCCCCGGGTGGGCTTGGGCGGCGGTTTGGGTGCCGCCTTGGCCGGAGCCGGCGCTTTGACCGGAGCCGCCACCGTCGCTTTCTTGGCCGGGGCCGCCTTCTTGGCCGGGGGCGCCTTCTTTACCGGCGCCGCCTTCTTGGCCGGGGGCGCCTTCTTGGCCGGGGCCTTCTTGACGGGGGCCGACTTCTTCTTGGCCGGGGCCTTCTTGACGGGGGCCGACTTCTTCTTGGCCGGGGCCGGCTTGCGGGCCGGGGCGGCCTTCTTCTTCGCGCCGGCGGCCTTCTTCTTCGCCGGGACGGCCTTCTTGGCCGAAGCGGACTTCTTCTTCGCCGGTGGCGACTTCTTGACCGCGGCCATCAGCGAGATGCTTTCGGCCGCCGAGCGGTGATCGGGATGGTGATCATCTCCCCAGGCTTTCGTCTGCTCGACGAAGGTGGGCGACCATAGCGTCGCCACGTGTGGGCAGCAACACCATCTCGGCCGGCGGTATTCCGGATCGTCGGCGGGTCGTGACTCCTCCCATACGCTGGGGGCATGCCCACCACGCCTGGCGACCAGGCCCCTTACCCCCAGGTCGCCCAGCAGGCCGACTACCCCCGTCTGGAGGAGGAGATCCTCGAGTACTGGGCCCGGGACGGCACGTTCGCGGCTTCCATCGACGCTCGACCCGGTGGCGACAACGAATTCGTCTTCTACGACGGTCCGCCCTTCGCCAACGGGCTTCCCCATTACGGCCACCTCCTCACCGGCTTCGTGAAAGACGCCGTCCCCCGGTACCAGACCATGCGGGGCCGGCGGGTCGAGCGCCGATTCGGCTGGGACTGCCACGGACTCCCCGCCGAGATGGAGGCGGAGAAAGAGCTCGAGTTCTCGGGCCGGGCCGCCATCATCGACTACGGGATCGACCAGTTCAACGACTACTGCCGGACCCTCGTCCAGCGCACCACCGACGCCTGGAAGCACTACGTGACACGCCAGGCCCGCTGGGTGGACTTCACCAACGACTACAAGACCATGGACCTCTCCTACATGGAGAGCGTGCTGTGGGCGTTCAAGGCGCTGTGGGACAAAGGCCTCGTCTACGAGGGCGAGAAGGTCCTCCCCTGGTGCTGGGAGTGCGAGACCTCGCTGTCGAACTTCGAGACCCGAACCGACGATGCCTACCGGCCGCGGGTGGACCCGGCCGTGACGGTGGCCTTCACCCTCGACCCCAAGCCCTCCACCCCCGGCGCCACGGCCTCGGTGGCCGACCAGGGGCTGCGTCTGCTCGTGTGGACGACGACACCCTGGACGCTGCCATCGAACCTGGCCCTGGCCGTCGGCCCCGAAATCACCTACGACATCTACGAGCTCGTGGGTCATCCCACCGCCATCGCCGCCGATCGCGTGGCCGCCTACCCCGCGCTCTTCGCCGACGCCTCCCCACTCGGCTCGGTCACCGGCGCCGAGCTCGTGGGACGGACCTACCGACCGCTGTTCGACTTCTTCGCCGACCATCCCGGCGCCTTCACCGTGCTCTCGGGCGACTTCGTCGCCACCGACGAAGGCACCGGCGTGGTCCACATGGCGCCCGGTTTCGGCGAGGAGGACTACTTCGCCTGCCAGGCGGCGGGCATCGCCGTCGTCTGCCCGGTCGACGACCGGGGGCGGTTCACAGCCGAGGTCCCGCCCTACGCCGGCCAGCTCGTGTTCGACGCCAACCGCGCCATCACCGCCGATCTCAAGGCGGCCGGCGCACTGGTGGAGGCGAAGTCCTACACCCACAGCTATCCCCATTGCTGGCGCACCGATACCCCCCTCATCTACAAGGCCGTCAGCTCCTGGTTCGTGGCCGTGAGCGCCTTCAAGGGCCGCATGATCGAGCTCAACCAGGAGATCGACTGGGTCCCCACCCACATCCGCGACGGCGCCTTCGGAAAATGGCTGGAAGGGGCTCGTGACTGGGCCATCAGCCGCAACCGCTTCTGGGGAGCGCCCATCCCGGTGTGGCGGAGCGACGACCCGCGCTATCCCCGCGTCGACGTCTATGGCAGCCTCGACGAGCTCGAGCGCGACTTCGGGGTGCGCCCCGACGACCTCCATCGCCCGGCCATCGATGCGCTCGTCCGACCGAACCCCGACGACCCCACCGGCCGCTCCATGATGCGACGGGTGACCGATGTCCTCGACTGTTGGTTCGAGTCGGGCTCGATGCCCTTCGCCCAAGTGCATTACCCGTTCGAGAACGCCGAGTGGTTCGAATCGCATGCTCCGGCGGACTTCATCGTGGAGTACGTGGGCCAGACCCGGTGCTGGTTCTACACACTGCACGTCCTGTCCACCGCCCTGTTCGACCGTCCGCCCTTTCGCCACTGTGTGGTCCACGGCATCGTCCAGGGCGACGACGGCCGCAAGATGTCCAAGCGCCTGGGCAACTACCCCGAGCCGGACATGGTCTTCGACACCTGGGGTGCCGACGCCATGCGCTGGTTCTTGCTGTCGTCAGCCGTGCTCCGGGGCCAGGACCTCGTGGTCCACGCCAAGGGCATCGAAGAGGTCCGTCGCCAGGTCCTGAACCCGATCTGGAGCGCCTGGTACTTCTTCTCGCTGTACGCCAACGTGGACGGCGTCAGGGGCCGGTTCCGCACCGACGCCGGCGGGGTGCTCGACCGCTACATCCTCGCCAAGACGGCCTCCCTGGTCGACGACGTCACGGCCTCGATGGACGCCTTCGACCTCTTCGCGGCGTGCTCGGCCATCACGCGCTTTCTCGACGCCTTGAACAACTGGTACATCCGGCGCAGCCGCGACCGGTTCTGGCGGGCCCGGGACGGCTCCGCCGAAGTCGAGGCCGACAAGCTCGACGCCTACGACACCTTGTCGACCGTGCTCGTGACACTGTGCAAGGTGTCGGCCCCCCTCCTGCCGTTGCTGACCGAAGCCGTGTACCGGGGACTGACGGGAGAGCGCAGCGTCCACCTGGCCGACTGGCCCGCACCGGGCGAGCTGCCGAGGGACCCCGAGCTCGTCGAGGCCATGGACATCGTGCGCGACGTGTGCTCGGCCGCCCATGCGGTGCGCAAGGCGAGTGGCCGGCGCGCCCGGTTGCCGTTGCGCCGCCTCACGGTGGCCACGGCGCGTCCTGAACGACTGCGGCCCTTCGTGGCGCTCATCGAGGACGAGGTGAACGTCAAAGAGGTCGTGCTCACCGACGAGGTGGGGGGCGTGGCCGAAGAAGTGCTCACCCTCGTGCACGCCGTGCTCGGCCCCCGCTTGGGACCCGACACCCAACGCGTCACCGCCGCGGTGCGTGCCGGTGACTGGCAGCGCACCGACGACGGCGTCTTCGCCGGGGCCGTGCGCCTCGAGCCCGGCGAGTACGAGCTCCTCCTCCGGCCCCGCAATGAGGTCGAGGGCCGCACCCTCCCCGACAACGTGGGGGTCGTCACCCTCGACACCACCACCGACGACGATCTCGAGTCAGAGGGCCAGGCCCGCGACGTGGTGCGCCTCGTCCAGGCGCAGCGGCGCGACACCGGCCTGCACGTGTCGGACTGCATCGACCTGCACATCGTGGCCCCCGCCGCCACGGCACGGGCCGTAGAGCTCCACAGCGCCTACGTCGCCGAACAGACCTTGGCCGTCACCGTCACGGTCACCGTCGGGCCCGAGGTGTCCATCGAGGTGACCAGGACTCCCTGCCCGAGCCTCTGACCAGGCACGACAGCAAGCCCGGGAGAGGGGTGGAGAAGGAGACGGGCGGGCGAACTCCCTAGCCCGGCGCCACCATGCGGCGGTGGCCCCGACGCGCACGCGCCGGGCGGCTCAGCGAGGCGCGATGACCCGGGGCTGGCTGGTGTCGTCGATGGCCATGACACCCTGATCGCTCTCGGCGCCGGGCCCGTCCGATCCGACGGCCCGCGCCCCACCGCTCGCCGCGTTGCCCTGGACGGGAACGGCGCTCCGACCGCTTCCTTCGAGGGGCATGGCCGAAGGCTCACGTCCCGCGTTGCCGCCGACGGGATCCGGTGCCGCCACGGTCGGGATGTCCTCGCCCGGTCGCGGCGTGCCCATGGTCGGAAGGTCGTCGCTGGGGCGAGCGGTCGGCCGTGGTGCGGGACGCTGCGCCAGGATCGAACCGCTGGGCTGCACGTGCTCGTCGACCCACGTCAGCATGTCGCTCAACGCACCGCGCAGCCGGTTGCGCTCGTTCTCCATGTGCCGCGAGATGGTTTCGACGTCACCGGCGAGCTGGGCGCGGATCGACTCCAACCGGGTGATCTCCTCGCGCAGGTGCCGCTCGGTGTCCTCGGTGACCGACTTCGCCCGCAGCTCGGCCTCGCCCAGCACCCGGCGGGCGCGGTCCTCGGCGTCCGACACGAGGGCGCGGGCCTGGGCCTCGGCTTCGGCCTGGGTCTGGTCGACGAACTTCTGGGCGAGCAACAGCGTCCGCTGGAGGGTGTCGTCGCTCACCGCCGCCGCGGCCTGGGGCTGGAGCTGGACCTCTTGCAGCATGCCCTCGAGTTGGGCGATGCGCTCGGCCGCCTGCCTGAGGCGCTCCCCTGCTTGGCGCACCTGTTCCTGCAGCGCCTCTGCATCCACCGCAACGCGCTCGAGGTACTCGTCTACGTCGTCGATGTGGTAACCGCGAAGTGTCTGGCGGAATTCGACGGTTCGCAGGCTGTCGAGGCTCGAGCCTTGGCCGGTCGGCTTTCCACTGTCCATGCAAACAATCCTAGCAACGGCCCGCGGGGCCATGCTCGCACGGTCCGCACGGGCACGCTCGGCGCACGACCACGACCCTGAGCCCCTCCCACCCCCAGGGGCCCCCGACGGCCGGGGTGCGCACCGGCGCTGCGCTACAGGACGTTCAAGGCGATCGGGATGACCACGAATTGGATGCCGAAGAACACGATGATGAACGACAGGTCGATGCCGAAGCCGCCCGCCCGCACCGGGGGCAGGAGCCGGCGCACCGGACCGAGCACGGGCTCACTCAGGCGGTACAGGACCGAGTTGACGCTGGCCAACGTCGAGCCCGGGGCGGCCGGGAACCAACTGAGCAGGGCACGGGGGAACAGGACGCCCCACAGATAGATCTCCAGGGCGTAGACGACGACGGTGCGGAGCACGACGACGAGGTTACGACGTCACAGAGGAGTCACGGCGGCAGGCTCGAACCGGGCGGCTCAGGGCCGCAGGAGCCCGTTCTCCTGGAGGCGCTGGCGCTCTTCCGCCGACACCTTGACGTTCGACGGCGTCACCAGGAACACCTTGTCGGCCACGCGCTCCATCTTCCCGCTCAGCGCGTAGGCGACACCACTGCAGAAGTCGATCATGCGACGCATGAGCTCGCGATCCGCGACCTGGAGGTTCACGATGACCGGTTGATTGGCCATGAGCCGGTCGGCGATCTGGCGGGCGTCACCGAACTGCATCGGCGCCACCACGTGCACGCGGGCGCCGGGCTCGGCGGCGACGGGCCGCACCACGCTGCGGGGGGTGATGGTGGGCGTCACGGTGGGGAAGTCCTCTCTCGGGAGCGGCCGGATGGTGCTCGTGGCCACCGCGGAGGTCGGCTCGTCCTCTTCCTCGGCGGCGAGCGACACGCGCTGGCTCAGTCGCTGGCCGACGGCCGGGCGCGGCTCGTACTCGTCGTACTCGTCGTACTCGTCATCGACCAGGCCCAGATACACCATGGCCCTCTTGAAGAATCCAGACGCCATCGCCAGCCTCCCGTTCGAACAGCGTAGTGCCTCCACCCAGGCACATGGGGATAGCAGGGGGCCGCGGTGGGTGGCTCCCTCACCCCGCCCGGAGAGGGCGTTCCCCGAACAACGCGCGCCCCACGCGCACCATCGTGGCTCCCTCCGACAGCGCCACCTCGAGGTCGTCGGTCATGCCCATCGACACCTCGGGAAGCCCGAGGTCGCGGGCCAGGTTCGCCGTGAGCCGGAAGGCGGGCCGGGACTCCTCGGGCCCACCCCGAGGACCGACGGTCATGAGACCGCGCACGTCGAGGCCCTGTTCCCGCAACGACGCCACGAGACCGGGGGCCTCCGCCGGTGCGCACCCGTTACGACCCGGGTCGGCGGTGGTGTCGATCTCCACGAGCACCGTGGCGCCCGGCGCGTGCGCGGCGATCGCCTCGCCCTCCACGGCGCGGCTCAGGGTCTGCCACCACGACACGACCGGCGCCAGCGTCTTCACCCGCCGACGCTGCACCGCTCCGAGGAAGTGCCAACGCGTCGGGGGCGCGCCCGGGGCATCGTCCCCGGTGTCGTCGCCCACCTTGGACAGGAGCTCATCGGCGTAGTTCTCCCCGATGTCATAGAACCCCGCGGCGCGCGCCGCATGCACCGCGCCCGACGTGAAGCCCTTGGTCACCGCCACGACGCGCACGCCGGCGGGATCCCTCCCGGCATCTTCGATCACGTGGCGCAACGCCACGGCGCGCGCCACCACGACGTCGACGGGCGGGGGCGTCCCCAGGACTCGTGGCGATGCACCGGGCACGACCGACCGCCCTACCGGTGACGCCACACGAGCAGGGCCTGGCGGGCCTCGTCGCCGCCACCGCGATGGGAGAAGTACCCCGGGCTGCACATGGTGCAGACCTCGGCGTCGACCTCGAGCGGGACTCCGCAGCGTGAGAGCTGACCACGGACCGCGGCGGGCAGGTCGAGCGAAGGGCTCCCCCAGGTCGTGACGCCGCGCACCTCGGGGCCCAACGCCGTCCGGTGCGCCTCGAGATCGCTCTCGGAGAACTCGTAGCAACACGGTCCGATGCATGGCCCCAGGCCGGCGACGATCGTGGTGGCGCCCAGGACGCGCAAGATGTCGACGGTGCGGGGGAGGACTCCGGCGCACAGGCCCCTCCACCCCACGTGCACGGCACCGTGGACCCCCTCGGGTGACCCGAGCGCCACCGAGGCGCAGTCCGCCGTCAAGATGGCGAGCGCAAACCCGTGACCCGAGGCCACCACGGCGTCGCCGTCCGGGGGCGCACCGCCGAGGCCCGGGGCCCAGGGGACGGCTCCGTCGGGAACGGGGGTGTCGACCACCACGATGCCCGCCCCGTGCACCTGGTGCAGCCGCCGGACCGCCACGTCGCCGGGCAGCACCGCCGGAGCCGGGACCTCGCCGATCGAGCGCTGGTCCCCCTCTGCCACCCCCGTCCACCGGGCGTGGACCGGGGTGCCTCGCAGCAGCGTGGCGCCGTCGCTACCGAAGGAACGACGGGACGTCGAACTCGTCGTCACCGAGGTCGAGGTCATCGTCGTCGGGGGTGGCGAAGATGTCCTCGTGCACGTTGTCGAACCCGAGCACCTGGCTGCGATCCTCGGGCCGCGGCTCTCCCCCGCCCCCGCGTCCTTCCTCCCACCGCTCGAAGCCCGCCGCGATCACCGTGACCCGGACCGAGTCGGCCATGGACTCGTCGATGACGTTGCCGAAGATGATGTTGGCGTCGGGGTGGGCATGGCCGTGAATGATCTCCATGGCCTCGTTCACCTCGAACAGACCGAGGTCCGGACCACCGGCGATGTCCACCAGGATGCCGCGGGCCCCTTCGATGGAGGCCTCGAGCAAGGGGCTCGTGATGGCGCCCCGGGCGGCGTTGACGGCGCGGCCGTCACCGGTCGCCTGACCGATACCCATGATGGCGGTGCCGGCGTTGGCGAGCACCATGCGCACGTCGGCGAAGTCGGTGTTGATCTGTCCCGGCACGGTGATGAGATCGGTGATGCCCTGGACCCCTTGCAAGAGGACCTCGTCGGCCATCTTGAAGGCGCTCATCATCGACGTCTTCTCGGTCGACACCGTGAGGAGGCGGTCGTTGGGGATGATGATGATGGCGTCGACCTTGTCCTTCAGGTTCTGGATGCCCGTCTCGGCCTGCACCGAGCGGCGCCGCCCCTCGAAGGAGAACGGACGGGTGACGACGCCGATGGTCAGCGCCCCCCCGGCCCGGGCGATCTCGGCCACCACCGGCGCGGCCCCGGTCCCGGTCCCGCCGCCCTTGCCGGCCGTGATGAACACCATGTCGGCGCCCTTGAGCGCCTCTTCGATCTCGACCCGGTGCTCCTCCCCCGCCTGGCGGCCGATCTCGGGGTCACTGCCCGCCCCCAGCCCCCTGGTGAGCTGGCGGCCGATGTCGAGCTTCAGATCGGCGTCGCTCATGAGTAGCGCCTGGCTGTCGGTATTCATGGCGATGAACTCGACACCTTTGAGGCCGGCCTCGATCATCCGGTTCACGGCGTTGACACCACCGCCGCCAACGCCCACCACCTTGATAACAGCGAAGTAGCTACTTTGCGCTGGACCGGTCATCAACCCTCCTCGCCACGACCCGAACCTCGAGCCTCATCGTGGAACCCCGCCCGGTGGTCGGGCCGCACACGCGCCGAGCACCAGGTGACCTCACCCTCGACCACAGCTTCATTGGGATGCGTTCCGGGGCATGCCGAGGTGCCCTCACGATACGGCGGCACCGCGAACCGGTCAAGAAGGCTAACGGTCACTCGCGGTGTCCAAACCCAGGTCATGGGCATCTTGGTGACGCTCATGGCGCCGGAGGCGGCGGCCCCACGGTGGGTTCGTCGGGATAGGTCACGTCGATCACCGCCGGTCCCGACACGTGCGCACCGCTCAGCACCGTGGCCAGCGCGGTGAGCTTGGCCTGCACCTCGGTGGCCGGGCCGAGCACGGCGCTGACGCCTCCCCCCAGATTCAGCCGGACCGTCCCGTGCGCATCCGCGCTCACCTCGAGAACCCGGGCCGACAGCGACGCCGGAAGCGCCGATGCCACGCGCAGCACGGGACGTGCCGCACCGGCGAGGACGGTGCCGGGACGCCCCGGCGTCACGGGGGCGACGAGCACGAGCCCGGTGGTCGCCCCGCGCTGCCAGGCCAGGACGCGCCCGGTGTGATCGACCACGGCCACCCCCCCGCGCCGGGGGAAAAAGCCCAGCGGGACTCGCTCTGTGACGGTGATCGTGACCCGGTCGGGCCAGTGCCGCACCACCGCGGCGTGGGCCACCCACGGGAGCTTCTCCACGTCCGCGGCCACCGTCTTGGGGTCCACGTCGATGAGGGGCGGGTTGCTGAGCAGCCCCGCTGCTTGCAGCACCGCCTGGGTCCCGGTGTGCTGCGCCCCGCGCACCGTGGCACTGCGCAGGGCCAGCAACGGTGTGTGCAGTACCAGCAGGGCGATGCACAGCGCCACCAGGACCGCCACCCCGGCGACGACCCACCGCAGGCGACGACGACCTTGCTCCCGCAGGACCGCCATCCGTCGCTGCCACACCCGGGGATGCACCACGGGATCGGGGTCTCCGACGCTCGACGAACCGTCCCCCGGAGGCGCATCGGCCGTGTCGGACACCGGCGGCCCGGCCACCACCGTCGGCCCGG
>JBEKIJ010000015.1:0-137477 GCA_050011815.1 Acidimicrobiales bacterium
TCTGGCGCACGACCCAGTCGTGAGTCATGACCGAGTGGACGTTCATGGCCGGGTGGTGGATCTGGACGGCGATGTAGATGGCACCGGCGACCGCTGCGCTGATTCCGGCCGCCCGGGTGAGCTTGGAAGGGGTGATCGACATGGCTGGGCTCCTTGGTCCTGGTCCTGAGCCGGCACTTTCCGGCCTTGTCGAGGACCGTACGAAGGGATGTGGTGACGCGACATCACCAGGTGATGTGACCGAGGTGGTGATTTCGCATCGGACCTGTTCAGGGGGTACTTCAGGCCCGTGTCGGTCCTGTGTCAGGCGGTGTGGGTCCTCGACGACAGGTCCAGTTCCTGGGCCCTGCGAAGGGCCGCCCGACGGTTGTTCACGCCGAGCTTCATGTAGATGTTCTTCGTGTGGGTCCGGAGAGTGTTGAGGGACACCATGAGCTCGCGAGCGATGTCGGGTCCGCTGAGGTCGGACCCGAGGAGCCGAAGCACATCCAGTTCCCTTTCGCTGAGAGGCTCGATGAGCCCCTGCTTCTTCGGCGAAGGACGCCCCGGTGAAGCACCGGCAGCGAAGATCTCTGCGATGTAGGCAGGAGCGATACCGCGCCTAGCAGCCTCCCTGAGCAGGGAGGCCATCGGCTGGCCCTCTTCCATAAAGACCCGCACGTGGCCTTCGGGCTTCGAGCCCGTCAGGGCGCGTTCCAGCGATCCGAGCGCGGCGACGGCATCGCCCTGGGCCTGGAGGGCGAGTGCCTCGAGCACCAGGATCTCGATCATGCTGCCGGCCCTGGCCCCGGCGGTGGCCGCCTCGCCGAGACGCCCGAGCAGGGCGAGCGCATCGCCGATCAGGGCTCCCGTGCGCTCCGACTTCGCTCGCGCCAGAAGCAGCCTTGCGAGGGTGATGTGCTCGAACTCGCGCAGGTAGGTCAGCTCATCGTCGCCCGACACGCGCGCCCGACGGGCCCACCCGAGAGCCTCTCGCAGCTGTGAGTTGGCGATCAACAGGCGTGCTCTGAGTGCCGCGACCGGTCGAACATTGGGGAAGAAGTCGCTGACGTAGCGGTGCTCGGCCTCGTTGATGAGCGCCAGAGCTCCGTCCAGATCGCCTTCCGCTGCCCGTACTCGGGCGGTGGCGACACGCCAGCGGTACGGGAACTGCGTCATCCCGGCGTACTCACCGAGCTCCTGCGCCTCCTGGAGGTGATCGTTGGCCGTCGCCAGGTCGAGGCGTTCGAGGAAGACCTCGCTCATCCCCACGTGCATGTCAGCCGTTCCTCGCACCAGGGACCGGCTCTGCTCAGGTACACGCTCCAAGAACTCCTGGTACGTGCCCAGCGCTTCCTGGAGGCGCCCCTGCACGATGCAGATGTCACCCAAGGCTTGGGTGGCCCCAACTGCGTCGGCGACGTGTCCCGCCTCCTCGAGCTGCGCCACGCACTCGGTCCATGCCCGATGGGCGGCATCGAGGTCGCCGCTGGTCCAGAAGGCGATGCCGAGAAAGCCGGCAGCCCCGGCTCGCACCACGTGGTCGTCTTCGAGAGCCAGCTCCCTAGCCCTCTGTGCGTGCTCGATCGTGGCGGGCACATCCCCTCGAACCTGTGCCAGCGATGCCCGGTACACCTCGACGTCCCCCCGGACCCGACGCAGTTCACCCTCATCACCGACACCGGATCCAGCCAACGCGTCGATCCGTCGCTCGGCGTCGTCCAGGCGACCCTCAACGCCAACAAACTCTCCGCTCATCAGTAACGCCCCGGCGAAGGTTACGGCGAGGACCGGACGACGACGGACCACCTCGTCGGGGAGCGGATCCACCCACGCCCGCAGCTGCATCTCTTGCCTCGCCTTGCGCATCTCTGGGAGCGCAGATTCGACCAGCTCCGCCGTTCGTTCGAAGTCTCCACCAGCGAGTGCGTGGTGGATGGCCTCAGAGCGTTCCCCCTGCTGCTCATACCACTCGCTCGCCCGACGGTGCAGGTCTGGGATCTGCTCCGTCTGCTCCTCTTCGAGGTGGGCGCGTAGGACGTCGGCGAAGAGGTGGTGGTAGCGGTACCACTGGCGCCGGTCGTCGAGCGGGATGACCAAGAGGTTGGCTCGCTCGAGCCGCTCCAACATGGCCTTGCCGCCAGCGGATCCGGTGACGGCGTCGCAGAGGGGCCCACTGAGCCGGTCAAGGATGCTCGTGCGAAGGAGAAAGCTTCGGACCTCGTCGGGCTGTCGGGCGAGTACTTCGTCCACCAGATAATCGACGATGTAGCGGTCGTTACCGGTGAAACCGGCGATGAAGCTGGCAACGTCGTCGCGTCCCTGCATCGAAAGCGCTGCCAGCTGCAGGGCGGCGATCCAGCCCTCCGTACGGGTTTCGAGTGCATTAACGGCCTCAGGCCGTAGGTCGAGACCCATGACTTCGTTGAGATACGTCGAGGCCTCCTCGGGAGTGAAGCGCAGATCGGCGGCGCGGATCTCCTCCAGATCTCCCCGTGCGCGAAGCAGCGCCAGCGGCAGCGGTGGGTCGGCGCGGGTGGTGATGAGCAGGTGGACGTGGGCCGGGAGGTGTTCCAGCAGAAAGGTTACGCCCTCTTGGATGCCCTGGTCATCGATGAGGTGGTAATCGTCGAGCACCAAATACAACTCGCCTGACAGCGCGTCAAGCTCATTGACCAGGGCGGCGAGCATCCCCTCGCTCGTGGACCCGCTTGCTTCGAGGAGCGGCAGGAGGCCGGCGCCGAAACCAGGCACGGCGGTCTTGACCGCAGCGACGAGATGAGACCAGAAGATGGGGGCTCTGTTGTCGCTCTGGTCGAGGGCCAGCCAAGCGACGGTGCGGCCGTGGCCTGCAATCGCCGCCAGCCACTGGGTGAGCAGGGATGTCTTGCCGAACCCTGCTGGCGCCGAAAGAAGCACCAGTCTCGACGTCAACCCACGCTTCAGGCGATCAATCAGCCTCACCCGCCCGATGAGTCCCGACCGCGGTGCGGGCACGTGCAACTTGGTCGCGACCAGCGCGCTTTCCACGTGCGTCTCCTCTCTCGAGTCGACCGGCGGATGATCCGGGCAGCCAATCCTGTCAGACACGCCTCTTGAGGAGACCGGGAAGCCCTCCCACCTGGCAACTCGGCCCTCCCTGGCGTAACAGAGCCACCCGATACGAGAGCCGTCGGCGCCCGTCGGCGCCCTCCAATGGCCAATCCACCGTGTTTCACCAGGTGAATCACCTCATGTGGTGAGGACTGGTCACCACATTCGCTCATACCTTGCCATCAGAGAACGAGAGATTCGCAACCGACCAGAACAAGTGAGGAACGCCATGAGCCAGACACCCTCGGGAGCTTGCAGCCAGGAAGAGGTCGGGTTCTACGAGATCCGCCTGCGGGGCCACCTCGCTCCGCGCTGGACGACCCGGCTCGACGTCTTGAGCCTGACCAATGAAGGCGATGGCACCACCACCATCCGCGCTCGGGCGGTCGATCAGGCCGCCTTGCACGGCCTGCTCGACAAGATCCGCGATCTCGGCCTGACGCTGATCTCGGTCGCGGCCCTGGACCGGACTGGCCCAGACGACTCACCCATTGTTGCCCAGTAGTCACGCATCACACCCACATAGCCCATCAAGGAAAGGAAGCACCATGATCGAGGCAACGCACCTCACCAAGCGCTACGGCAAGACCGTGGCCGTCAATGAGGTCTCCTTTACCGTCCGGCCCGGGCAGGTGACCGGCTTCCTCGGCCCCAACGGGGCCGGCAAGTCGACGACCATGCGCATGATCCTGGGCCTCGACACCCCGACCTCAGGCGAAGTCCGTGTGGACGGCAAGCCCTACAGCCAGCTGGCCGACCCACTCCGGTCGGTCGGGGCGCTCTTGGACGCCAAAGCCATCGTCGGCGGCCGCAGTGCCGCCAACCACCTCATGTGGCTCGCCGACAGCAACGGCATCCCGCGCCGACGGGTGGCAGAGGTGCTCGACATCGTCGGACTGAGCGACGTGGCAGGAAAGAAGGTCGGGACATTCTCGCTGGGCATGAGCCAGCGGCTCGGCATCGCTGGCGCGCTGCTGGGAGACCCCGAGACCGTGATGTTCGACGAGCCCATCAACGGGCTCGACCCCGAGGGCATCCTCTGGATCCGCAACCTGATGAAGTCCCTCGCATCACAAGGCCGCACGGTGTTCCTCTCGAGCCATCTCATGAGCGAGATGGCCCAGACCGCCGATCACCTCATCGTGATCGGTCGGGGCTGCATCATCGCCGACGCCGGCACCGATGAGTTCATCAACCGGCACACCGCCTCGAGTGTCCGGGTCCGGGCCGTGGAGCAAGCCGATCTAGCTGAGGCCCTGACCCAGCGAGGCGCGCTGATCGACTGTGGATCTGACGGCGCCATGGTCGTGACCGGAATGGACTCCTCCACGATCGGCGCAGCCGCTCGTTCCCACGACATCACCCTCATCGAGCTGGCCCCACTGGGATCGTCGCTCGAAGAGGCGTATTTCGACCTGACCAAGGACCAAACCGACTACCACGCCGGCCAGCTGGTTGGCGCAACCAAAGGAGCCTGACATGAGCACTGCGACCCAGACCATCGATGCGACGTACTTCACCCCCCCGGCTCCATCGGTGCGGACCCCGAGGATCAGGCGGGTTCTGAAAGCCGAGTGGACCAAGCTGCGCACCCTGCCTTCCACCTGGCGAGCAGTGGTCATGGCCTTTGTCATCTCGGTTGGCCTGGGGGCGATCCTCTGTGTCTCTCAAGTCCAACAGTGGTCGAAGATGACAGCGGGGCAGCGCCAGACGTTCGACCCAACTGCCTGTTCCCTCTTTGGTGTCGTCTTCGTCGGTGCCGTACTGCTTGCGGCCCTTGGCGTGCGGGCCATGACGGCCGAGTACGTGACGGGGATGATTCGGTCCACCTTTGCCGCCACGCCCACGAGGCGGCGGGTACTGGCAGCCAAGGCTGGGGTCACGGCGGCGTTCGTGTTCCCGGTGGCGCTGCTGACTGCCGTGGTCAGCTTCGTAGTCGGCCAGCGGGTCTTCACAGGCAAGCACCTCGAAGTGTCTTTCGCTCATCCCGGCGTCCTCCAAGCAGTGGTCTTCGGTGCCCTGGCGGTGAGCCTCATCGCCGTCATCGGGGTCGGGCTCGGCGGCCTCATCCGACACACCGCAGCGGCGACCACGACACTGGTGCTTGCCGTCGTGGGGGGTGTCACGATCGGCCAGCTGCTTCCGGCCGGCCTCCGCCAGTACGTGCCCGGGACTGCGCTCCAAGCCGCTGTCACGGTCAACCATTCAACGGGACTCCTGACGCCAGGCGCTGCCGTTGTGGTCCTCGGGGTCTATGCGGCGATCACGCTGGCGGCGGCGTCGATGCGGGCGGCGCACCGCGACGCCTGACTCCGTGGTCTGCGCCCGTCGAATCTCGATCTACGTGTCGTTGCGGGCAAGTTTCGCAGCGGCCTCGGGATCCGGGTCTTCCTTGTCAGCGTTTACCGCTACGCACTCCGCATCGTGGCTGATATCGGCTTACTCACCAATCGGTACCCGCCACCCAGCCTCGCTGCTTGAGCGAACATCCATTCATCCCTGAACCAAGGCCCTTCAAACTGACTTCACGAAAGGAGACTCCATGACACCCTTCGACTACATCACCGACATCGCGCTCATCGCCGTCGTCGTGCTACAGATGCGGGTCCGCACACTGACCCTGCGCTCGCTCCTGCTACCACTGGGGCTGGTGGCCGGGGCGGGCATCGCCTACCTGCGCCCCATATCCCCGGCTGGTAACAATCTCACGTTGATCGCGGTGCTGGTCGGCGCCGGCCTTGCCCTCGGAACCCTGAGCGGCATGACCACCAGCGTCTGGCGTCAGGGCGACGGTGTTCTGGCCCGCGCCGGCGTCCTCGCCGCCTTCCTCTGGGTACTCGGGATGGGAGCAAGCTTCGCCTTCGCCATCTGGGTCACCCACACCGGAGCTGAAGCGGTCGGACGATTCTCGTTCCGCTACGACATCACGGGTGGGAACATTTGGCAGTTCGCCCTGGTGCTCATGGCCTACAGCGAAGTTCTGTCACGCATCGGCGTTCTCCAGTTCAGAAGGATCCGTGCCGTGAACACTCCGGACAGCCGAGCTGCCGGCCCGAACGGCGTCGACAATCCACGTCCCCTGGCCCGTCAGGCCACATGAGAGGAGCTGACATGTCGCACCTGACCAACGCGGACGTGGCGGCGGCTATCTGTAACACGTCGTCGTCAGCCCATAGGGCGTCGTGAACACGCCGCCCTTGAGCCGCATCCAGAACCAACAGTCGACGCGATGCCCCGCACCTTTCTTGAAGGTCAACGGCGGAGCCATGCCGCCGAGAGTGTCTCCTTGAAGTGAATACAGACCTGTTTTGATCTCAGCGGAAGTCACAGCTTCACCGGGCTTCACATGAGCGGCCTTGACAGCCGCAGTGAGAAGTTGTCCCGACACCCACTGGAACACGATCGTCTCACCAAACAAAGGAGAGGTGAGGACAGCAGGAGCGTATCTGTGCAGAGCGTCCCTCATTGCCTTCATTCCTGGGTTCGCCTTAACCGAGAAAGGAATGTCCGACTGGATCGCAAGAAGGTTGTCCCTCAGACCCGGTGTGGAGGTATCGCTGAGAGCGACGGCACTCCCGTCCACGATATCGATCGGGGTGTAGCCCTGCTTGGCACAGTCCGCCACTGCGTGTTGAACGACCACAGCAGCCTCGACCACGATGAGGGCTTGTGCCCCACTTTGCTTGGCTGCAAGGCACTGCGCGACGTAGTTGGGGGCTGCATAGGCGATCTGTGTGTTGTAAACCAACGGCGTCTTGAGGGTCCTCGCCAAGGTTCTTACGGAGGGAACGCTTTCGGCGCAGCCCGGCGTTTCGGCGCAATAGAAGAAGGCAGTACTCTTGGCGCCTGCCTTCTTTGCCCCTACGACGACGGAAGCTTCCAACGCGTCGACAGTCTGACCCTCAGGGAACCAGTCGGGGTCGGTATTGAAGATCGACCCCCCGAGACCTCCGCCCACGATGGGAACGTTGTGCTCATTGGCAAAGGCCTCCCACACGGTGTCAAAACCACTATCGTCCACGATTGCGACCACGTGATCCGCCATGATCATCGTCTCAACTTCGCTGCGCGACGTTGACGGGTTGGTGAGGTCATCGGAAAAGAACACATCGACCTTGTGCCCGTTGATTCCACCTGCAGCGTTGGTGGCACTCGCCCAAGCCTTATATGTCGCTTCGTCGCCGACCAAGCTCGAGGCATATGCACCCGTGCAGCTGCAGATCAACCCCACGTTTATGGGCGATGCAGTTGTGGCAGGGGCCGATCCGCAGCCAGAAAGCAGGAGGCTGACCACGAGAGTGCTCAGCATCGAGACCAAGAGCGATACCTTGCGAACCATGCCGTCTCCCCCTTGATACTCGATCACTGAATGGGACTTATCTCGACCCCAAAGTAGCGCTTGAAGATCTCGTCGCCCTTGAGCTCATCGGCCGATCCCGTGAACACCACTTCGCCGCGGTTGAGCAGGCAGGCCGAGTCGGCCAGGGCCAGGGCGCGGGTGACGTACTGCTCGACCAGGAGAACCGTCACCCCGGTGGTGGCGATCTCCGCCAAGGTCTCGAAGATGCGGTCCACGATGATGGGGGCGAGCCCGAGGGACGCCTCGTCGACCACCACGATCTTGGGCTCGGAGGCGAACGTCCGCACCAAGGACAGCATCTGCTGTTCCCCCCCACTGAGGCTCCCCGCTATCTGCTTCAAGCGGGTAGCGAGCGCTGGAAAGGACGCCACGGCCTTCTCAATGGTGGCGGACTCTTTGCCCTTGGGCGACTGGAGGATGAGGTTGTCCCTCACGGTCAGCGAGGGGAAGATCCCCCGTCCCTCGGGGAGACTGCACATACCCCGGCGAGACATGTCGTACGGCCGCTTCCCGGTGACGTCCTCTCCGTTGAGGATGATCCGCCCGCTCATGGGCTTGATGACGCCCGAAGCCACTCGCAACAGTGTCGTCTTGCCGGCCCCGTTGGGCCCGAGGAGGGCCAGGACCGTGGAGTCGGGAACGGACAGGGTCACGTCGCGCAGCACCACTGTGTCGCCGTAGCCGGCCGTGATGTGCTCCAGCCTTAACACTCAGGTTCCCCTCCTCGACCGTGCCGCCCAGGTACAGACGGTGGCGCGCCGGCGACTTCGCCCACCACGACATCCTGGGCGGAGTTAACGGCCGCGGCCAGGACCCTCTCGGAGCCGAGATAGGCGGCGCGCACGACGTCACTGGCCAACATCTCGTCCGGGCTGCCCTCGAAGACGAGGCGGCCGAAGTCGAGCATATAGATATGGGCACAGACCTCTCGCACCAGGGACATGTCGTGTTCGACGAGCAGGATGCCGGTGCCGCGCTCGGCTACCACGCCGGTCAGCACGTTGCCAAACTGGACCGTCTCGTTGGCGTTGAGCCCGGCGGAGGGCTCGTCCAAGAGAAGCAGGTCGAAGGGCCCGGCCAGGACACGGGCGAGCTCGACCAGGCGGCGCTGGCCGGTGGGGAGCAGCCCGGCCTGGACGTCGGAGAGCCGGCCGATCCCGGTCAGCTCCATCGCCTCATCGACCGCTCGCTGCACCACGCCGCGATCCCGACGTCTCTCCACCAACTGGGTGATGGGGTTGGCCCCGGCCATCGCCGCCTCGCGTCCCAGCACGACGTTCTGGCGCACGGAGAGCGAGTTGAAAAGCTCGCTTTTCTGGAACGTCCGCCCGAACCCGAAGCGCGACCGACCCGCCGGACCCATCCCCGTCACATCGCGATTGTGTAGGAGGACCTTCCCGGCGGTCGGCTTGAGCAGACCCGAGCAGGCGTTGAAGATCGTCGTCTTGCCGGCTCCGTTCGGTCCGACCAACCCGGTGATACACGCCATCGGCGCGTGGAGGCTGACGTTGTCGACGGCCCGCACCCCACCGAACTGGACCGATAGCTCGCGCACCCCGAGACCGGCCTTGTCCGGGACGCTCGCCGCCACGCGTCGGGCCATCTCGCGATCTGCCCGGGCGCTCTGCTTCTCCTCCTCCGCCGCGTCGGACACCAGCTCTTCGAGCTCTCCCTCCGCCAGGGGGGTCTCGGGTGCTCGGCCGCCCCAGCGGTCGATGACCCTGACCAGACCCAGGGGTACCGAAGGGACACGGTTCACCTGCACCGCGAACGTGGCGGCCGAGAGCCCGAAGAGCATCGACTCGTAGTAGTAGATGTTGCCGAGGTTGATGTAGCCGGGAATGACCGCGAAGGTGATCCCGGCCGCGATGGCGTACCACGGATCGCCCATCACGATGAGGACGACGACGGCAACCATGGTCAACGAGGAAAACGAGCTATAATTGGTGCCCAGGCCGTAGTCGTAAAGGGAGGCCAGCAGGGCGCCGGCGATGGCGGCCAGTCCGGCCGTGATGCAGAACACCAGTACTTTCATGACGTTGGTCGTCGCCCCTTGGGTCTCGAGGGCCACCGACGAATCGGAGAGACCCCTCAAGAGGCGTCCCATGCGGCCCCGCAAGATGGACTGCACGGCGACGACCGTCAGCACCACGAAGACGAGCAGTACGTAGTAGAACCCCTTGTCGCTAAAGAGCTGCCAACCGAAGATGGTCACGTCCGGACGGGGGGCGGGGATGCCCGAGGTGGTCGGCCCGAACATGGGGCCGGTCTGGTACAACATCTGCTCGAACAGGATCCCGAATCCGTAGGTGCCCAAGGCCAAGAAAACCCCCGAGAGGCGGATGGCCGGAATGGCGATGATGGCGCCCACCGGCATGGCCACCAGCCCGGCCAGGAGCAGCGCCCCCAACCACGGGACGTGCCAGTCGACGGCGAAGTGCCCAAACGCCGCCGCTCCGACGGCCGCGAAGGCCAGGTGGCACAGCGAGATCTGACCCGAGGTCTTGATCAGCAGGCCGAGCGACAAGAAGAGCATGACGTAGACCAGACCGCTCGACCAGGTAACTAGCTGCGTGCCGACGAAGGCGGGCACGTAGGCGAAGAAAGCCAGCGCGATGGCGGCCGCCACCAGCCTCATCCGCATCGGCGCATACCACGACTGGCGCAGCGGCACGGAGGTCACCACGCGACGTTCGGCCAGCCTGGCCCGAGGCATGACGATGAGGATGACGAACAAGATGATGAATGGCAGCCCGACCGAGAGCCCGCCCAACCACGAGATACCGGCGGCGTACTTGGTGGCCAGGGCGTCCACCACACCGACGAACAGGCCGCCGACGAACACAAGAAAGAAGTTGGAGAAGTAACCGATGGCCGCCGCGCCGAAGGCCGACACGACCAACAGGGCGATCGTGTAGGCATCGAGGTTCAGCGATGGGGCGATGAGGAGGCCGGCCATGGAGGCGAAGATCGTGCCTATAATCCAGGCCCAGCGGCGCACGACCACGGGGTTGGTGCCCGTGATCGAGACGAGCTCGGGATTGTCGACCACGCCGCGCATGGCCACCCCTAGGCGCACGAAGCGGAAGAAGTAATACAAGATGGCCGTCGCGGCGACGGCGATGATCGTCTCCGTGATCTGGTCGAATCCAATGTTGACGCCGAGGAACCGGACGGTGTTGGTGTCGAGAAACGATGGGAAGGAGGTGTTGGAGTCGCCGTACCAGATCTCCCCCAGGCCGATCATGAAGATCAGAATCCCGACGGTGGAGACCACCTTCAAGGTGGCGGTGGCGTTCTCGAGCGTACGGGCGACCAACTCCAGGACGAGGCCCTCAAGCGGCGAGAGCACGAAGAGGCAGAGGGCCGCCGCATAGGGCCAAGGCATGCCGTGCTCGGTGTGCAACCAGTAGAAGACGAACACCGCTAGGGCGGCGACGGCGCCGTAGGCGAAGTTGAAGATCCCCGACGTCTTGTAGGTCAGCACCAACCCCACGCCCGCCAGGCCGTAGACGGCTCCGGTGGTGATGCCTATGACGAAGAATGGGAGGAAATCTGACAACTGTCAATGCCCCCCTCTGCGTTTCGACGGACCTCTATCTCGGCAACGTCGATGCAGCCATACTACGCAGAACATCGTCTCGAGCGGCTCTTGCCGCGCCCCGGTCGACGGCTCGGGGACAGCTTGCCCACGAATCGCGATTCCCGGTCGATTCGTGTGTATCTGAGTGGCGCCGGGCGGGACGTGCCACTTGGGCGTAGGGGTCTGCAGGACGCCGTTGCGATTGGAAACCGAATGATATTCGCGACAGCTGTTCCGACAGATCCAGGACGAACTGCCTGGTTGACGCCGGACCTAAACAAACGCTGGAGGGTTTGAATGAGGAAACGAACCTACCTGAGCGACGGGACACAAGAAGTGGCCTCTGACCAGAGGAAACGTTGTGTTTTCGACAACGAGTGGACCCTAGAGGACACCATTCAAACCCCTCTTTACCAGGGGAGATGGCAAATCAGAGCGGCGTCACATGGCCTGATTTGATCGATCCGCGGGTCCGAACAGCCGTCGGCGAGCTCTACGACTATGTCTTCGGTGAGTCCCGGGATGGCGCAACTATCAGGTGCCGTCGTGTACCGTCTCACGGCTCGAGACAGGTCCAGCGCCGGCTCCCACCTGAGGAAATCGAGGAGCTCGTCTCCGCCTACCTAGCCGGGGCGACGGCACTCGCCTTGGCCAGCAATCACTCGATTCACCGGACCACTGTCTTGGCAATCCTCGACCGCCACTCGGTGTCCAGACGAGGGCGGGTGCTGACCCGTGATCACATTGAACGAGCGGTCTCTCTGTACTCCTCGGGACGCTCGTGTGCCTCGATCGGTGAGGAGCTCGGGGTCAATCCCGAGACGGTCCGCCAGGCCTTGTTGAAGGTCGGCGTGGCCATGCGCAGGCCCGGCCGACCACCAGCCTTGGAGCCTTGAGCGACCGCCGCGGCGAGGACCGCTTCGACGACCGAACTATTTCGACTGCCTTGGACGATCCTGATCGGGTGACGTCGAACGTCTCGTCTTGTATTACCGAGCGACTTGGCAAGGCCGGGCGGGGCTTGCGAACTGATTCGCTCGCGCCACTCACGACAAAAACCACCTTCTCAGTAACGACACCTCAGAGCGACCGCCGCCGTTCGCTTCTCCACCTGGTTGACGCTACCCACCGTCAGGAGCACGACTACTCGGAGCGCCAACGCCGATAGAGATCGGTGAGGTCTGCTCTTGCTTCGGGGGTCAGGTCCTCGGGTTCCATCTGGCCCGCCAACTGAATGGTCATCCTGATTTGTTCCAAGTAGGCAGCACAGTCGGGACACGCCTTCAAATGGGCCTCGAATCGGCGCCGATCTCGACGCGACAGAGCCCCCTCCAGATAATCGGTAACGAGTTCGACCGCCTGCTGGCACACGATGTCTCTCCGTCGCAGCGATAACACGGTCAGCTCTTCTCCATCTCGGCATCGAGGATCTCTCGCAGTCGCGAGCGTCCCCGGTGCAGCAAGATCCGCTGGTTGCCAGTACTGATTCCGAGCACGGCGCACGCTTCGTCGCTGGCGAAACCTTCGACATCTCGCAACATGACGACCTGGCGCTGACGGGGAGGCAGTTCATCGAGCGCAGCCTTGAGTATCGGCACCCAGGTGGCAGCGTCGAGACGGTCTTCGCTCTCTTCTGCCCAGCGGTCGAGGGGATCGGCCCACTGGCCCTGAGCATCGAAACGGGTCGGGTCGACAGCTCGCAGTGTGTCGATCGAGGGTTCGGAGGGCTCTCGGGCACCGGCCGACCGGGCGCGGTTGACGAGGATCCGAAAGAGCCAGGTCTTGAACGAAGAACGTCCCTCGAATTGCTCGATGCCACGAACCACGCCTAGCCATGTGTCCTGGACGGCCTCTTCGGCCACGGCCTGATTGGAGACTAGGGAACAGGCGAGGCGAAGCATGGGCTGCTGGTAGCGGGCCACCAGCATCACGAACGCCTCCTCGTCACCGGTGCGGACCCGGCTGAGCAGCTCACCGTCCATCTCCACAGCGCGAAGCGTACGACTTCACGATCGGGCCCGGGTCGCGCCCAGCCGACACGGCCTGGTTGTCTCGGATTGCGCCCCGTCCCCTGGCATCTGGACATAACCCTTAAGTCCTCAGGCTCCTCGGAGGCGTTACATCGGGTGGGTTCCAACGGCTGGTCCAGGCACCAACGTAACGCTTGGCCCCCATCCCGGGACTGTACGTCGACACCTTGAGACGTCGACAAAGGAGATGCACATGAGGAGATTCACTCGTTTGGCGCTGGGCGCCGGAGCGGCCCTGGGACTTTCGGCCTGGGTTGCACCTGTCGCCGGAGCCGAAGGTCTCCAGCCAGGATCACACTTCGGCGAGGGTGGCGATCACGCTGTCTTCGTCCAGACCGACAACATCGCCGGCAACCAGATCGTCGCCTATCACCGGGATCACGACGGCACCCTGGATCTGGCCAACACCTACGCCACCGGAGGGCTCGGGGGCGTATTGAACGGCTCGGCCGTCGACCATCTGGGCTCACAGGGCTCGCTGGCCTCCGATCCGACGCACGGCCTGCTCTACGCCGTGAATGCCGGTAGCGACACGATCTCGGTCTTCTCGGTCGACGGCGATCAGCTCAGCCTGCGCCAAGTTGTGGACTCAGGCGGCACGTTCCCGGTCAGCATCGCTGTCCACGGCGATCTCGTTTACGTGCTCAACGCCGAAGACGGCGGGAGTGTGTCGGGCTACTGGGTTGCCGATGGCAGGCTCCACCCGATCTGGGGATCAACGCGGTCGCTGGGCCTCACCATCCCCACCGACACGACACAGTTCACCCACACCCCTGGACAGGTGGCCTTCTCGCCTGACGGAACGCAGCTGATCGTGACAACCAAGGCCAACGTCGTGGGCAACGACATCGATGTCTTCGGCGTCAGGTCCGACGGCCGCGTCTCGCACTCCCCGGTGGTGAACTCGGAGCCCGGCACGGTTCCTTTCGCCATCACCTTCGACCAGGCTGGTCACCTGGTGATCGGTGAGGCCGGAACCAGCGCGGTGGTGACATTCAGGCTCCACCGAGACGGCACCGTGACCCAGCTCGACTCTGTGGCCAACGGGCAGCCCGGCCTGTGCTGGGTCACTCCCGCCGGCAACTTCTTCTTCACGGGCAACACCGCCAGCAACTCGACGAGCGGGTACCAATCGAGCTTCAACGGCCAGCTCACCCTGCTCGGGTTCACTCCCACCGACCCAGGAACAGTCGACAGCTCGGCTACCGCCAATGGGCAATTCCTCTACGTCCAGACTGGCGGAAAGGGAATCGTCGACGAGTTTCAGGTCAACGGAAACGGAAGCCTGACCGAGGTCGGATTTGTGACCGTGGCGGGCGCGGTGGGTGGCGAGGGCATCGTCGCCTTCTAAGAAAACCCGAACCAGCGGCGGCGCCCACTGGCCTAGCGGGCGCCGCCGCTGGCGTTGGGGATGCGCCGTGGAGTTGCTCGCAGTGTGCCGACGCCGTCGACAGGTTGTTGTCCACTGGAGCACCCGGCATTGGCGAACCGCGGAGAGGCTTCGTAACGTCCTCGGATCTGGAAAGACTGAGCTCATGACTCGTATCGGGAGGACTCCATGACCCTCAACGCCATGCAAGAAGAACTGTGCCGGCAAAGCCGGTGGGACTTCTCGGACCTGAGGGCAATGTTCATCAACTGCACCCTGAAGCGATCACCGGAAATCTCCAACACTGAGGGCCTCGCCTCGATCTCGATGGAGATCATGCGACGCCAGGGGGTGACCGTCGACGCTGTGCGAGCGATCGACCACGAGATCGCCACCGGAGTCTGGCCTGACATGACTGAGCATGGATGGGAGCGTGACGAATGGCCGACCATTTCGGCCCAGGTCATGGAGGCCGACATCCTGGTGCTCTGCACGCCGATCTGGCTCGGCGAGAAGTCCTCGGTGTGCACCAAGATCGTCGAACGGCTCTACGGCAACTCCCACCTCCTCAACGAACGCGGCCAGTACGCCTACTACGGCCGGGTCGGAGGCTGCCTCGTGACGGGCAATGAGGACGGCGTGAAGCACTGCGCCATGAACGTCTTGTACTCCCTCCAGCACCTCGGCTACGTCATTCCTCCCCAGGCCGACGCGGGGTGGATTGGCGAGGCCGGCCCAGGTCCCTCGTACCTCGACCCTGGATCTGGCGGACCCGAAAACGACTTCACCAACCGCAACACGACGTTCATGACTTGGAATCTGCTGCACATGGCCCGTATGTTGAAAGACGTGGGCGGCATCCCAGCCCACGGCAATCAGCGCTCCGCGTGGGACGCCGGGTGCCGCTTCGACTTCCCCAACCCCGAGTACCGCTGATCCGCGCGATCCCCAAACTCGTAGATCTTCGTGGGGCTCAGCCGCTACTGCTGGACAAGGTCCACAATGGGCATGATGGTGGGTAGCTGCGCCAGCTCGATGCCGAGTTCCCCCATGACCGGTCCGAGGTACGTCAGGAACTCATCGAACGCCTCCTGGCTCTCCCAGACGTCGAAGACCTGAAGCTGGCCATCTTCGCCGAAGCATGAGTGGAGCTTCATCGCGCTTTCAGGTGCCCCGGCCTTACGGAGAAGGTCGCGCCCCCTGGTGTGCTGCTCAAGGGTCATGTTCTTGGTTACGATGTAGACGGCAATCACGGGAAGTGAACTCCTTCACGGTTAGATATGCACATCATTCGTCGGTGGGCGTTCGGATGGATCACTGTATTCCAAGCCCCAATCCGTTTCGTCAAGCAGGCTTTCCCGGAGGACCCATCCGGAATGTACCTGCGCTTGCGACGTAGGGTCGGCACGACACCCTTGCGAAGGAAACCGCACCATATTCGCGACAGCTGTTCCGACTGGCTCCAGGAAGAAGCGCCTGATTGACGCCGGACCTCAACAGGCGCTGGAGGGTTTGAATAGGGAAACGAACCTACCTGAGCAACGGGACACGAAAGGTGGCCTCTGACCAGAGGAAACGTTGTGTTTTCGACAACAAGTGGGCCGTAGGCACTCGTATTCGAACCTGCCCGACGTGCGGCTTCGTCTCCGCGGGCTCGCTCGTCAGAATTGATCGACAACCAACGATCCCAATGTCAGACACCTCCTCGGATTGCAGAGACTTGGACGATCGCGCCAGGCAGGCGATCCTGCACCTAGTCCGGCAGCTGGGCGTTGCCGGTCAACTCGAGACCTTCGGGGTGCCGGGCAGGCTTATCGCAAAGCCGGCAGCTCGATGAGGGCCCGTTCACCTAATGAGCACGTAGCGTGTCCTTGGCCCCCTTCCCGCAGCGGACGAACACCGTTCCGCGGTCGTAGTCCACGTCCCTGACGCCGAGGTCGATGAGGTCGGCCCGGCAAAGTGCGCAGGAGGTGAAGACTTCCAAGACGGCGCGATCTCGTAGGCCAACGGGCCGAGAGACATTGGGAGCGCTCAACACAATTGCAATCTCCGAGGCGCTCAAGGTCGCCTCGGGAGGCCTCGGTGCAATCGGGGCCTGGGTGCCAAACGACAGGGGAAGGCCGTCTCGTTAATGATGGGAGAACAGCTTGTGTTGATAGTCACGCAGAATCTCGAAGGCGAACCGCGTGGACGGCGTCAATCCACCAATTGGCTCACAAACGAGATGAATACCCCACACACTCTCGAATCGGACCGGTCATCGACATGGGCCGCACCTTGAAGCGTCACCTGCCGCCTGTTCGCATTCTTCAATCACCGGATGGATCACCAGTGCGGGAGTGAAAGAACGGCACTCGCGCATCCAGGCGATCCGCTTCTGCACGCTGGTACCGCAACCGGGAGAACTTCAAGAACGCCATCTACTTCCATCTTGGCGGTCTCGACCTCTACCCACGAACCCACGCAATTTCCGGTGACCAAACTTCTTGACAACCAAACCTCATGAGTAGAAAGTGACTAGGGTCTCCGAAGGGTTTTAAGAACGCCGAGGTTGTCCCTGATGCCGCTACCTCGGAGCGTATTACGTCTCGTCAACTAAGGGAGGCCGTCATGATTACGCGTCACGCACGTCGCCGTTGGCCAGGTTTTCTGGCACTTACGGTAGCAGTAGCCATATGTACACCGGTGTTGTTTGCACCGGCCGCATTTGCGGAAACGACGGCCGAGGCAGACTGTATTACGCTAATCGGTGGTGGAGTATATGGAGGCAACACAAGCTCGACCGCTGCGTGCGAAAAGAGCACTAACGGAATTTCCGACTACAACGTTGCAGGCGTCAATACCAGTGGTTCGTTTACCGGCCACTTGGAGTTCGACTATTTCGGATCCGTCGGCAACTATTTCAATGGCGACTCGTGGGGATCGCACGGGACTGGAATTGGGATAAGCAATCCGCCCCCATGCCCAACAGGAACTGTTTCGACAACTCTCTGGAGGTACAACGGCGGGTCGAATTACACGAATATGGGCACCGCAACGATCGATTATACCTGTGACGCCCCCAACACGCCCTCGACAAGTCCGCCCGGTGGCTACATCTTGACACCTACGTCCTTGAGTTGACGGCGATCGTGGCGGATCAATCAGTCCGTCGCGAAAGCCTCGCTGAAACAGCCCGGAGGGACTGGCCGAGACCGTTGGGTCTCGGCCAGTCCTCGCTGGTTCTGAATCATGTGTGACGGGCACCTTGCCGCCACAGCCCCCATCGCAGAGCACCGTGGCGACCTTCTGAGAACCCAGAAGCGCCAACCATTGGAACAGGGCTCAGCGATGCGAAAGCCCACTAAGCGGAACGGCGTGAAGAACCGGCTGCTTGCCCGCGGGGTATCGAATAACCGGCGGTATCAGGTAGCCCCTAACAATGTGACTTGTTGGCGCCTGGTGGGTCACTTCGGCCGCAACTGCTCCTGCAGCACATAAGACGGCCACGGCGGCCAACACTGCCACGGCTTTTCGAGGGCGGAGCCTGAAAGTCACCATAACCTCACCCTTCGACGTGCTATGGAATCATTGCCGCTCACAAGTCTACTAGCCGCCTCAGTTCAGGTGTTCGCGGTTCTTGTCCGCTGGAGTGGCGGACTGGCCATGAACTGAAGCCACTATCGGTTCCGGCCCTCGCAGGAGGGGATCCGGGCAGGCCCCTTGGCTTTGCAGCTCGCCAGATCGTTGACGGCGAACGCCCAACACGCGATATCGCTAACGCCGTGAATATGTTCAGCCTCGAGATTGCAGAGGAATTTTTCGAAAAGCCTTGACTTCGTGCCGCGACCGAGGTCTGCTGCTCGGTCCTGAGCGGCGCGCCTCCCGGTCGTGGGCCAGCCCATGTCCGACTCCCCAATCTTCGAATCCCGCTCCGGCCGGTCGCCGGCCCTCTCGTCGCGCCCGATCTTCGGCCCCACTCACCATCCGGGCATCTCGCGGAGCGGTCCCTCTCCGAAGCGCGAGGTCGGATCTGGCGAAGGAGCCGGTCAGGGCACAGATTCATGGTCCCCCGCTGTCGGCGACTGTAGGGATGATGGTGCAGGTGCCTCTGGTCATTCCGCCTGGGCGGCGGGGGCGGCGGGGGGCCGTCGAAGTGCACGGTCGGTCGCTGATCGTCTGGCCTCGCTCGACCACCGGCTGCTGGCGCTGCTTCAGACGCACCGGGTGCTGACCACTCCGCAGCTGATCACGCTGGTGGGACGCCCCGAGCGCACCGTCGACTACCGGCTGTCGCTCCTCCGCGAGGCCGGCGTGGTGGAGCGCACCCGCCCCTACGCCGCGTCGGGCTCGGCGCCGTTCCTCTGGTGGCTGACCCGCCGCGGCGCCCAGCTGGTCGAGGGCACCTCGCCGGCGCCGGGCAAGGCGACCCCGAATCCGCTGTTCCTGCGCCACAGCTCCGCCATCGCCGGCCTCTACGTGGCCCTGGTCGACCTGGGGCCCCACGTCGGGCTGACCGACGGCTCGTGGAAACGAGACGAGACGGCCTGGGAGGAGTGGTCCCCCTCACTGGGCCGAGCCAAGCACCTCCGGCCCGACGCCCACATGGAGGTCACCCTCGACGTCGATGGCGAGCCGGGCCGGGCCGGGGCGTTCGTCGAGATCGACTTCGCCACCATGGACCAGCGGCGCCTGGGCGCCAAGGTGGCCCGTCACCGGGACTACGCGTCGGACCGAGCGTGGTGGAACCGCCATCCCGGTTGTCCCGCCCTGCTGCTGCTCACGACCTCGGATGCCCGGGTCACCCGGTTCCTGGCCAACACCGAGCGCGCCCGGCCGCGTCCGAGCTACTACGGAGACGAGGATCGGACCGCCTGGGAGCCGGTGGTGGCCGCCTGCGCGTGCGTGTCGGCGCCCGAAGAGGCGCTGTCGGCGCGCGTGTGGCGCACCTCGGCGGCCGACGGCCCGAGCACGCTCTCTTCGTTGCTGTCGGCCGACGTGCGAACGTACCGGTGCCTGGTGGCCACCGTGCGGGCACAACGCGCCGCCCACGTGCGCTACCAGCAGCTGCAAGCCATCCACCCCCTGGCTGCCGACAGTGACCGGCTGGCCGACGCCATGGACGACGGCGAGGCCGCAGCCGCCGTGCGGTTCCTCTTCGGCGAGGTCCTGTCCTACAACCCCTCGGCCAAAGAGGAGTGGGCCGCCGGCCACCTCGACCTGGTGACGACCACGCACGCCTGGTGGGTCGACGGCGATGGACGCTCGGGCTGGCCCCCTCCGGGGGCACAGGTGGCGTCGGGGTGGCGCGCCCTGTACCGGAGCATGTGGGTGGAACAGGCGACCAAGTTGCTCAACCGGGCCGCCCAGAGCGCCAACGACCCGCGCCTGCGCCGACCGGCCGCCGACCTCGCCGCCGGGACGCTGGTGCGAGCGTGGCGCCTCGAGCGTGAGGCCGGACCCGACGTCGGCTCGGCGGCGGCCGAGGCGGCGCTCGACTACAAGGCTCGCCGGGACGCCGCTGTCGCCGACGCGCTCCGCGCCTTGCCCCTGCACCGGCGCCTGGCCACTTCGCGGGCCGCGTTGGAGGCAGAGTACGACGCCAAGCATCTGGTCGTCTGCGTCGACTGTGCCATCGAGCGCCACGATGACCCCGACCAACGCCGCTACGGCGGACCGGCCCGCTGCCCGCTCTGCGAGGGGAATCTCGTCCCCACACAACAATCCCCGGCGCTGCCACCCGAGCTCGGCGACTCTCTGGCACTCGTGGCGGGGCGGCTCGGGCGCCACGAAGGCGGGCGCCGGTGAGCCACGCGACCAGCGGAGAAAGCGCGCACCGACCGCCACATGCTCGGGATGGTCGAGACACAGCACCTGCACAACGCTTCCTCCACCCGCGAGGTCGGGGGACCGAACGACACGGGATAACTCCCGACCCCGAGTGCGGTCCCAATCATGACCCCCGCCATCCGCGAGGCGCGGAGAACGCCCGTCCTGCGCCTCCCCCACGTGCGGGGGAGGCGGCCGACCTGGTCCCCCGCCACCCGCGAGGTGGCCACCGAAACGCCGGCTCGCCGCCGTCGCCCGAGGCCTTGCGGCCTTTGGCCCGGGCGCTCGTTGCCCTGGCCCTCGAAGTCCGCGCCGAAGGCCTTGCCCTTCCCGCTGGACAGAGGTCTGATGGACCGATTGGCCAAGGAGGTAGCCGATGCGTTGCGTGATCTACCTGCGGGTGTCGACCAAGGAGCAGGCCGAGAAGGATTTAACCGAGGATGGGTTCTCCATCGCGGCGCAGCGCGAGGCGTGCGTGCGCCGCATCCGAGATGAGGGCTGGGAGCTCCTCGACGAGTACGTCGACAAGGGCGAGTCGGCGCGCTCGGCCGACCGACCCCAGCTGCGGGCCATGCTGGCGCGGATCGGCGAAGAGAGCGACGTCGAGGTCGTCATCGTCCACAAGGTCGACCGCCTCGCCCGCAACATGGAGGACCACATCGCCATCCGGGCCCTACTGCGTCGTCGCGGCGTGGCGCTTGTCTCTGTGACCGAGAACCTCGACGAGACCGCCTCGGGCCGATTGGTCGAGGGCATCCACGCCCTGATGGCCGAGTTCTACTCCGCCAACCTGGCGAGCGAGGTCCGAAAGGGGATGGGCCAGAAGGCCAAGATGGGCGGCTACCCCCACAAGGCTCCCCTCGGCTACCTCAACATCCGCGAGCCCATCGGCGGCCGCCAGGTCGCGCACATCGTCCCGGACCCCGAACGCGCCCCGCTCGTCAAAGCCGCCTTCGAGCTGTACGCCACGGGCGAGTGGACGGTCGAGCGCTTGGCCGAGGAGATCTCTCACCGGGGCCTTCGCAACCGGGGCCGCGACGGCCACTACCGCGCCCAGGCACTCACCGTCTCGGGCCTCGCCCGCCTGCTCGCCCACCGCGCCTACGTCGGCGTCGTCGAGTGGGACGGCGTCGAGTACCCCGGCAGTCACGAGCCCCTCGTCGAGCGGGACACGTTCGACAAGGTCCAAGAGCTGCTGGCCGCCCGGGCCATGCGCGGCACCCGGGAGCGCCGCCACCACCACTACCTCAAGGGCGTGCTCGTCTGCGGCGTGTGCGGGAGGCGACTCTCGATCCAACGCTCCAAGGGCATCTACACCTACTTCTACTGCCTGGGGCAGAAGGACCGCCGCAATGGCACGGGCTGCCAGGAACGCTACGTCGCCGCCGACCAACTGGAGGCCGAGGTCGAGGACCTCTACAGCCGCATCGAGGTGCCAGCCGATTGGGCCGAAGGACTGCGCCAGGCGATCGACGCCGAGGTGGCCACCCGCCACGAGGACACGACGGCCGAACGCGAGCTGCTCGCCCACCGACACGAGCAGGCGGCATCCGAGCGCTACAAGCTCATGGATGCCTACTACGCCAACGCCATCGACGTGGCTGTCCTACGGCGAGAGCAGGAGCGCGTCGGCGCCGAGCTGCGGGCCATCGAGTCCCGCCAAGCCACCCTGGACGCCACCCTCGACGACTGGCAAGAAGTGATGGCCCTCGCACTGCGCTTCTCCACCCGCTGTGGCACCGCCTACCGGCGAGGAAGCGACCAGACCAGAAGGATGTTCAACGCCGCCGTGCTCGAAGACGTTCGCGTGCGCGACGGCCATGTCGTCGAAGCGGCCTACAAGGAACCGTTCGATGTCCTCTTTTCTGTGCCGAAGTTCGAATACGACGATGTAGTGGGCCGTAGAGGACTCGAACCTCTGACCCCTTGCGTGTCGTGCAAGTGCGCTACCAACTGCGCCAACGGCCCTTGGCTATGACGTTACCACTGCCTCCTTGTACCGGCCTCTCCCGACGGCACCACGGCCGAGGTCGTGGCACCATTGATCTGGGCTCTCTCGGCCAATTCATTGGGAGTGACGATGGACAAGACGGCAATCGGCCAGAACATCCAGGACCGACGAACCCTGGACGAGACCACCCAGGCCCTACTCGCCGACAAGGTCCGGACGCAAGGCTGGGTCGTGGTCGAGAATGCCATCGACCTCGAACTCGTCGATGCCATCTATGACGACCTTCTCCGCCTCGAACACGAGCTCGGCATCGTGCCGGCGGACAACCTCTTCGAGGGCCGCCGCACGACCCGCATCTACAACCTGCTGACCCACGGGTCTCTCTACGAGAGGATCCCCGTCCATCCCAACGTCCTGCCCATCGTCGAACAGGTCCTCGATCCGGGACTGCTCATCTCATCTTTGTCATCGATCGCCATCGGCTCCGACGAGGACGCCCAACCCATCCACTCCGACGACCAGCTCATCCCCCTCCCGAAGCCCCACCCGCCCCTCATCTGCAACACCATGTGGGCCATCACCGACTTCACCGAGGAGAACGGCGCCACCCGTCTGTGTCCCGGGACCCACCTGGCGGATCACTCCCCCAACCTGCTCGAGCACTTCGACTCGATTCCAGCCGAGATGCCCAAAGGCGGCGTGCTCGTCTGGGTGGGGAGCTTGTGGCACGGAGGGGGGGCCAACACCACGCCGGAGAGGCGAGTGGGGATCGCCATGAACTACTGCGCCGGCTACGTCCGCCAGCAGGAGAACCAGCAGCTCGGCATCCCGCTCGATACCGTCCGGCGGTTCCCCCGGCGTTTGCAGGAGCTCTGTGGCTATTCGATCTACAACGGCCTCATCGGCCATATCGACAAGGAGAACCCTGGGAAGCTACTCCTCGGCACCCAGGAGGAGGCCACCTTGGTCTGGGACTACGGCAAGACTCCTGACACCTGATCCGGTGTCCGGGGACGGCATCCTCTCAGGTGATGCCCATTGCCTGTTCACCGGGTTCGTTTGCCCGCCCGGGCCGAACCCTTGGTCGAGGACTTCGGGGCCCGAGGCTGCTTTCGCTTCCCGGACTCTTTTCGGGCCTTCTTGGCCGGCGCCTTGGCGGCCTTCTTCGTCAGGGTCTTCTTGGCCGGCGCCTTGGCGGCCTTCTTCGTGGGGGCCTTCTTGGCCGAAGCGGCTTTCTGGGCCCGGCCCTTCGCCTTGCCCACGACCACCAACGACCCCATGGACGGCATGATCGTCGACTCTTCCCCGCTGGACCACGTCACCCGGACAAGGGCGCCGCTCACGCCGGTGACGACCCCGTCGCGAGGCGCCTGGCCGACCTTCTTCGAAGGAACCTGAACCCGGTCACCGACTACGGGCATCCCATCTCCTTGTCCTCACGGCGCCGATCGAAGACACCGGCCCCCGAGGCGGCGGGCGGAATCGAACCGCCGTACGGGGCTTTGCAGGCCCCTGCCTAAACCACTCGGCCACGCCGCCGCAATGCGCAGCGAGCCTATCGGGTGGCACCGAGCATCCCGGGAGACACAGCTCGGGCCTCGGGCCGGGACCCCTCCTGTTTCGGCTCGACCCCTGAGACCAGCGGGTGCGACGAATGGTGGCGGCGAAGTGCTTGAATCGGTCTATGCGGATCGCGCTCATCGCCCCCCCATGGACGCCGATCCCTCCGCCGTTGTACGGGGGGATCGAGCTCGTGGTCGACCAGATGGCCCGAGGTCTGGTGGCGGCCGGTCAGGAGATCACCCTGTTCACCACGGGTGATTCCACATGCCCGGTGCCCAAGGCCTGGGCCCTCGAGCACGCCGAGGGGATGAGGATCGGCATGGCCGTACCCGAGCTCCGCCACGTGGTGCATGCCTATGAGGCGGTCTCCGACTACGACGTCGTCCACGACCACACGGTCATGGGGCCGTTCTACGCCGAGCGCTACCCCCACCTGCCCGTCGTCACCACCATCCACGGACCCTTCAACGACGAGCTCACCGACCTGTACCGGGTGCTCGCTCCGAGAGTTCCCATCGTCTGTATCTCCCATGCCCAACATCGCGCCGCACCAGACATCCCGATCGCTCGGGTGATCCATCACGGGCTGGACGCGTCCGCCTTCCCCTTCGGGGATGGCAGGGGGGACGACCACGGCGAGTTCTGCTTGTTCCTGGGGCGCATGGCACCTGACAAGGGTGCGCACCGCGCCATCGAGGTGGCCCGCAAGGCAGGCATGCGAGTGCTGCTGGCCGCCAAGATGCGCGAGCAATGGGAACGCTCGTACTTCGACGAGCAGGTCGCGCCCCTCCTCGGGCCTGATGCGGTGTATCTGGGAGAGGTCCCTCACGAGCACAAGCTCGAGCTGCTTTCACAGGCGCGGGCCTTGCTGTTTCCCATCCGGTGGAACGAGCCCTTCGGCATGGTCATGCTCGAGTCCATGGCGTGTGGGACCCCCGTCCTGGCCTTCCCCGAAGGGGCGGTGCCCGAAGTGGTGGAGGACGGCAAGACCGGGTTCCTGTGCGAGGACGAGACCGCCATGGTCGAGGCCCTCGGCCGGGTCGACCAGCTGTCGCGCGCCGATTGCCGCTCCGCGGTCGAGGGGTATTTCTCGACCGAACGCATGGTGGCCGACCACATCGAGCTCTACCGCGAGCTCGTCCCGCGCTGAACCGCCCGAGGACGCCCGGGAGTCGGACCTTCAGTCTCCGCTGCGCGTGAAGGCGTGGACGAGCCTGACGATCACCGCGATGACCACCACCAGGATGGCGAGCTTGAAGACGAAGAGGACCAGGCCGAAGACGGCGTGAGCCAACCACAGAACCACGAAGATCCCCCCGACCACCGCCGCCACCAAGAGGGCGGTGTCGAACAGGCCGAACCTTGATCCTTTTGTATCGCTGTCGCTCATGTGGACCTCCGTGGCTCCGGCTGCCCGGTTTGCCACCCACCACGCTACGCCGATCCCGGTCGCAGGCGGTGGCGGGGCCTCTGTAACACCCGGACGGGCAGGCCCGAGGTGCTACCGTCTCCCGTGTCTCTCCGCTCGTTGCGCCAAGAGCTCCTGGCGCGATCCGACCTCCAGGGCGAGGCCTTCTGCACGGCCTACGCCGCCGCCGCCGACCAGTGGTTGGCCAGCCTGCTCGAGCGAGCCACCGACGGGAAAACCGACGGCATCGCCCTCGTGGCCGTGGGCGGATACGGCCGCGGCGAGCTGTGTCCTTACAGCGACCTCGACGTGGTGCTCGTCCATTCCCGGCGCCGGGACATCGGCAAGGTCGCCGACGCCGTGTGGTACCCGGTGTGGGACGAGGGCATCCGCCTCGACCACTCGGTGCGTCGCCCCTCCGAGGTCCTCGAAGTGGCCCGAGAGGACCTCCGGGCCCAACTCGGCCTTCTCGACGGTCGGGTGGTGGCCGGGGACTCCTCGGTGGCCGAACCCATGCTCGCCAAAGCGCTCGCCCAATGGCGGGATCGAGCCGGCGCCTGGCTCCCCGTGCTCGCCGCCCAAGTCGCCGAGCGGCACCAGACCCATGGTGACGTCGCCTTCCTGCTCGAGCCGGACCTCAAAGAAGCACACGGTGGACTCCGCGACTTCCACGCGGTGCGATCGGCGGCTCTCGCCGTGCCGGCGTTGGCCGAACAGGTCGACCTGGCGTTGCTGTCCGCACCGCGCGCCACGCTCACCGCGGCGCGCGTCGAGCTGCACCGGTCCACCGAGCGCGCCACCGACCGTCTTCTCCTCCAGGAGCAGGATCAAGTGGCGGCTGCGCTCGGGTTCGCCGACGCCGACGCGCTCATGTCGTCGATCGCCGAAGCGGGCCGAACCATCGCCTGGATGACCGACGACGTCTGGCGGCGGCGCTCGTCGTGGCCCACCACGCCGTCGCGGCGGTGGTTCCCGATCGGTCGCAAGGCACCGGCCCAGGACGAGCGCACCGTGACGGTGGTGACCGTCGAGCCGGGTATCGCCCTCGAACAGGTCACCGGACGCGCCGGTGAGGGCGAGGTCGTCCTCGAGCCAGGAACGCACCCCGGCGACGATCCGGGGTTGGCGCTGCGCGTGGCGGCCGTGGCGGCCGAGCACGAGCTCCCCATCAGCCGGCGATCGCTCGACCTGATGGCGGCGGCCGGGATCCACCCGCCCGACCCCTGGCCGAGCGACATGCGGATCGCACTGGTCCGGGTCCTTTCCACCGGAGCGGCGGCCATCCCCGCCCTCGAAGCCCTGGACCAGCGTGGGCTGTTGGTCATGGTGATCCCGGAATGGGCGGCGGTACGGAACCGGCCACAGCGAAACGCCTACCACCGCTTCACCGTGGACCGGCACCTCCTCGAGGCCGCCACACAGGCCGCATTGTTGGCGAAGAACGTCGAACGCCGTGACCTCCTCCTGGTGGGAGCCCTCCTCCATGACATCGGGAAGGGATTCCCCGGGGACCACACCGACGCGGGAGTGCACATCGTCGGCGAGATGGGAAGGCGGATGGGCTTTGCGCCCGAGGATGTAGCCGTCTTGGTCGGGCTCGTCCGCAATCATCTCTTGCTGGCCGAAGCGGCCACGCGGCGCGACCTCGACGACCCCGCCACCATCGAGGCCGTGGCGGCGGCCGTGCACGACCGCTCCCAGCTCGAACTGCTCGCCGCCCTCACCGAAGCCGACAGCCTCGCCACAGGACCTGCCGCCTGGGGACAGTGGAAGGCCGGACTGGTCGCCGACCTCGTCCGCCGGGTGGCGACCCACCTGTCGGGTGGAAAGGCCCACCCTGCCCCTCCCCTGGTGACCGACCGGCACCGGGGCTTCATGCGCCAGGTGGAGCGGCTGGGTCGATCGGTCGTCGCCGCCGATCCACCCCATGTCACCGTGGTGGCGCGCGACCGGCCAGGACTTCTCTCGGCGGTGACCGGTGTGTTCGCATTGCGCGGCATCGACATCCGGTCCGCCGATATCGCCGGGGAGGAGAACTTCGCCGTCGAGTCCTTCGTGGTCGAGCCCTCCCGGCGACGGTGGCCCGACTTCGAGCTCGTCGCCGACGAGCTCGAAGCCGTGCTGCGGGGGACGTTCCCACTGGAGGAACGCCTGGCCGAGCAGGTTCGCACCTACGCCGAGGGGCGGCGGTCGGTGTCGTCGCGACCGGTGGAGATCCGCGTCGACATCGACAACGCCGCCTCGGTCGGCTCGACGGTGGTCGATGTTCGCGCCGAGGACGACATCGGGCTCCTGCACCGGGTCACCGCCGCGCTCTTCGCGCTCGACCTCGACGTGGTCGTGGCGCGGGTGTCGACCTTCGGCCATGAGGTCTTCGACGCCTTCTATGTCCGTGACACCGTCACCGGGGGGAAGGTGACAGACCCCGATCAGATCGAGCGTGTCCGGAGCGGTGTCATGCGCGCCATCAACACCTCGGCCACGCCCTCTGTGCCGCCGCGCTGAAAAACACCCCGACAATTCGCCTGAAATTGCTCGCCCCGGCACGTCGGACCGCACCGCGGCGGGTACAATCGCCCTGGAGCCGCATGCCATGCCGGAAGCCGCACACCGACGCCGGAGGAGCGACGCCCGCCGTCATTGGTTGATTGCCGCGGTGGTCGTGGCGCTCTGCGCGCTCGCCGCCGCCTCGACCGCCTTGGTCGCGACGCGGGTGAGCCCCGCCCCGGCCGCGGCAACACCCACGGCGTCTCCCGGCCGTCTCTCAGTGGTCGCCAGCCAACCGGCCCCCGACGCCACCGCCGTGCCCTCGGACAGCGCCGTGAGCGTGCAATTCACCGTGGCTCTGGCCCCCGACAGCCCGGTGCCGACACTCAGTCCCACCGTCCCCGGATCCTGGGTGCAGACCTCTCCCAACGTCCTGGCCTTCGACGCCACCGCTCCTCTGCCCCCGGGGGCCACGGTGTCGGTGACGGTGCCCGGCGGTCCCGACGGGATCGAAGGGAGTGAGGGACAGCGCCTCGACGCCACCCTGACCACGCATTTCACGGTGTCTCCCATGACCATGCTCCGGGCGCAGCAACTGCTCGCCACCCTGGGGTACCTCCCGCTGACCTTCACCCCGGCCGATCCGGCCAGCGTCTCTCCCAACGAGGCCGCCACACCCCAAGTGGGTTCGTTCGCCTGGCGGTGGTCCACCATGCCGAGCTACTTCATGGCGCTGTGGTCGCCGGGCGAGGCCAACACCATCACCCAGGGAGCGGTGATGGTCTTCGAAGCCCAGGAGCACGTGCCCACCGACGGCATCGCGGGCCCGAAGGTGTGGCAGGCCCTCCTCCAGGCAGCCGAGGCGGACCAGGTCGATGCCGACACGCACTACGACTGGGTGGACGTCTCCGAATCGCTTCCCGAGCACGCCAACGTGTGGCGCGACGGGCAGATCGTGTACTCGACTCGCGCCAACACGGGCATCGCGGCGGCACCGACGGCGCAAGGCACGTGGCCCGTCTACGCACGCTACGTCTCGACGACCATGCGGGGGACGAACCCCGACGGGACCAAGTACGCCGACCCCGGCATCCCGTGGGTCAGCTACTTCCACGGCGGGGACGCCCTGCACGGCTTCGACCGGTACAGCTACGGCTGGCCCCAGAGCCTGGGATGCGTGGAGATGCCACCCTCGCACGCCGAGGTCGTCTTCCCCTACACCCCGATCGGCACCCTGGTCACCGTCGAGTAGCGCGGCCCTACGGTGCGGGTGCCGAGGGAAACCGTGGCTCACGGCGTTCCCTGATCGCCGCCAGGCCTTCGCGGGCGTCGGGTCCGAGGAAGCCGAGCATCTCGAGTGCGACCGACTCCCCGAAGGCGGGAAGCGCCTGGCGCATCCAATGGTTCATGACCCGCCTCGTCCACTGCACGGCGGTGGCACTCCCGGCCGCCAGGCGGGCCGCCACGGCCAGGGCCTCAGGGACGACCTCGGCATCGGGGACGCACTTGGTGACGAGCCCGATGCGCTCGGCCTCAGGCCCGTCCACGAAGTCGGCGGTTAGCAGGTAGTACTTCGCCTTGGCCATGCCGCACAGCAGCGGCCACAGCAAGGCGGCGTGATCACCGGCGGCCACCCCGAGACGGGCGTGCCCGTCCGAGACGCGAGCCGTCTCCCCCATGATGCTGATGTCGGCCATGAGCGCCACGGCCAGGCCCGCACCCACCGCCACACCATTGATGGCAGAGACCACCGGCTTGTCGGCACTCAGCATGCGCTCCACGATCGTCCTGGCGTCTCGCCACTGCTCGAGGACGGCGGCGTAGTTGTCGGTCATCTCCGCGATCATGTCCAGGTCGCCACCGGCGCTGAAGGCCCGGCCGGCTCCGGTGACGACCGACACCCGGGCATGGGGATCGGCGTCGATGACGGCCCAGACCTCAGACATCTCCCGGTGCATGCGGACGTTGGCGGCATTGAGCACCTCGGGGCGATCGAGGGTCACGACCACGACGCCATCGGCGCGGCGGTCGAAGGCGAGGTGCTCGAAGTCTGCATAGTCGGCCCATGGCATGGGGCCACCATAGGACCCGGGCCCGTCACGAGGCGCCGATTCCCCGCCGTCCCGACGGTCCCGTGGCGGCCGGTAGCGTGAGCGCTCGTGCCCGAGCCAGCCATCGCCACCGAGGACATCGCCCGGCAGTTCGGCGACTTCTGGGCGGTGGCGGGCGTCGACCTCGAGATCGCCGCGGGCGAGATCTACGGCTTCCTCGGTCCCAACGGCGCCGGCAAGTCCACCCTGGTCCGCATGCTCTGCACCCTGATGCGCCCCACGCGGGGCCGGGGCCTCGTGGCGGGCCTCGACGTGGCCCGGGAATCTGAGAAGGTTCGGTTACGGATCGGCGTGGCGCTGCAAGACGCCGCCCTCGATGACCGCCAGACGGGCCGGGAGCTCCTCGACCTCCAGGGCCGGCTCTACGGCTTGCGACGCGCCGACCGCTTGGCCCGCGTCGAGCAGGTGCTCCGGCTCGTGGATATCGGAACCGCCATCGACCGGTTGATCAAGACCTATTCAGGGGGCATGAAGCGACGCCTCGACCTGGCCGCGGCGTTGATCCACGACCCCGACATCCTCTTCCTCGACGAACCCACCACCGGGCTCGACCCCGAGAGCCGGGCCGCGGTGTGGGAGGAGGTCCGCAGCCTCAATCAGCAACACGGCACCACCATCTTCCTCACGACCCAGTACCTCGAGGAGGCCGACGAGCTCGCCGATCGGGTGGGCATCATCTCCCGCGGCCGCCTCGTCGCCGAGGGCACCCCCGACGAGCTCAAGCGCACGGTGGGCACCGACGTCATCGTGGCCCGCGTGGAGACCCTGACCGGCACCACCCTCGAGTCGCTGCGGGCGGTGCCCGGGGTGCAAGAGGTGGTGGCGACGGGCCACGAAGTGACGGTGCACGCCGACAACGGGGCCACGGTCATGAGCCCGGTCGCCCTCGCCCTGCACGCCGCCGGCACCGCGGTGGTGAGCCTGACCCTGCGCACTCCCACCCTCGACGACGTCTTCCTCCAGCTGACAGGGAGTCACCTCCAGGTCGACGCCGCGCCCGACGGCGGGGGGTCGCCCGCCGAGCACCCCGGTTCCGCCGGCGACCCCGGGACCCACGACGTCGGTGGTCCCGACGCCGGCACGGCGGAGGGCGCCGCCGAGGAGGTCCGGGCATGACCGTCTCGGCCGGGCATGCGCCCACCACCGCTCTTCGGGTGCAGGCGCGCCCCGCGGGCTTCTTCGTCGACGTGGCGTCGGTGGCCCGCCGCGCCATCCGGCAGATCCCCCGTGAACCCGAGGCGGTCATCCCCGCCTTGATCGTCCCGATCTTCTTCTACGTCCTCAACATCGGCGCCCTCTCCAAGATCGCACACCAAGCCGCCGGGTTCAGCTTCAAGTCCTTCGAGCTCCCCGTGGCCGTGGTCTTCGCCGTGACCGGGGTGTCGCGGGCGTCTGCCCTTGTCACCGACATCCAGAACGGCTACTTCGACCGCCTCGTGATCACGCCCGTCCGGCGTCTCCCCCTGCTGCTCGGGCTCATGACCGCCGATCTGACCCTGGTCATGGCCCTCGCCGTCCCCGTCGTCATCGTGGGCCTCGCCCTCGGCGTGCGGTTCCACGCCGGGGTGCTCGGCATCGTGGTGTTCGTGGTGCTGTCGGGGATCTGGGGCCTCGTGTTCACGGGCCTGCCCTACGCGATCGCCCTCAAGACGGGGAACCCCGGGGCGGTGAACGCCAGCTTCATCCTGTTCTTCCCCATCACCTTCTTGAGCACGACCTTCGTCCCCAAGCCGTACCTCGAGGGATGGCTGGGGACCGTGGCCAACTACAACCCCATGACCTACATCCTCCAGGGGCTGCGGTCGCTCATCGTCGGCGGTAGCGGGATCCCGGGTCCCCAGCAGAGCTGGAACGCGGCCTTCCTGGGCCAGGCCGTCCTGGCCATCGCGGCCTTCGGGGCGATCTCGCTCTCCCTGGCCCTGTTGGCCCTGCGAGGACGCGTCCGGCGCTCCTGAGACCAGACGCCGACAACGGACAGGCCCCGCTCAGGCGTGGAACTCCTGGACGAGCACGGCGTACTCGCAGCCCGCCGCCATGCCCCCGTAGCCGGCGATGTTGCGCAGGAACCCGTCGGGGTCGAAATCGGTGCCGAGGCCGTCGATGTAGGCCTTGTGCTCCCGCAGAGACGCCACACCGGCGTCGATCGTCGCCGTCACGTCCACGAAGTGCGTCGGTGCCGAGGTGCCCGCCACGTAGACGACCTTGATCCCCTGCCAGGGACCGCCCTGATCGGCAAACATCCACCGATTGGCGGCGTCACGACAGGCATCGAGCGTGGTCAGCCCGACGGCACGATGATCAGCGTGGTTGACACTCCCACCCTCGCCCCAGGTGAGCTCGAAATTCATGGTCAGCACGACGTCGGGCCGCAACCTCCGCAGGGCCCCGGCCAGGTCGTGGCGCAGCGCCAAGCCGGCCTCGACGCTCCCGTCGGGGTGGCCCAGGAACTCCACGTCGGTGACCCCCACGAGCGCGGCGCTGCGGCGCTGCTCCTCCTCGCGCAACGGGCCGGCCCGATCGGGGGCCATGCCGTCGATCCCGGCTTCCCCCCTGGTGACCAGGACGTAGGAGACCGCCTTGCCCTGCCCGGTCCAACGGGCCACGGCGCTGGCGGCCCCGTACTCCAGATCGTCGGGATGGGCGACGATCGCCACCGCCCGCTCCCAGTCTTCGTCGACGGCCTGCATCTCGCCCTGCCTCCCGGATCGGTTGCCGCCCAGACTCTCTCATGTGGCGACCCCGTCGAGACACGGTGATCGCCGCCCTGGTTCGATACAGCGTGATGGTGGCCACGGTCTCACCGCTCGCGTACTGGTCGACGGTGGCCCTGGCCGGCGTCGGATGCGTCATCTTGTGCGCGGTGGCGCGCCGGCACCCGGGCCCGTGGACGGTCGTCACCGCTCGGGTCCTGGCGCTGGCGCTCGCCGGGGATGCCGTGAGCTACAGCGTCGGGCTGGCTGTCCAGGGGACCTGGTCCCCCAAGACCTCGCTTCCCCTGGCGCTGTGCGACGCCGGCGTGCTGGTGGCAGCGGCGGCGTGCTGGTGGCGGGTGGTCCTGCTCGTCGAGCTGACGTACTTCTGGGGACTGGCCGGCACGTTGCAGGCGATCATCACGCCCGACCTCAACGTCGGGTTTCCCCACCTCGTCTTCTTCCAGTACGTGGTGGGCCATGTCGGGATCGTGGTCGCCGCCCTCTTCCTGGTGGTCGGCATGCGGATCGTGCCCCGGAGACGATCGGTGGTCCGCGTCTTCGCCATCACCCTCGGCTACACCGCCCTGGTGGGGATCGTCGATGCCCTGACCGGGGCCAACTACATGTTCCTGCGCACACCCCCCGCCGAATGGACGTTGCTGCGTGTCCTGGGCCCCTGGCCCTGGTACGTGGCGAGCGCGGCCGGCGTGGCGCTCGTGCTGCTGACCCTGCTCGACGCCCCCTTCTGGTCCGAGCGACGGCGGGCTTCGGAACCGGGCGGCCCCACCGCCCCCGCGCACTGAACCCGGACGGGCCTCGACCGTCGGAATCAGACGTCGTCGATGCCACGGTGACAATTCTCGTGTCAACCCATAGTCGACAGATGTCTCCGATCCCCGGTCGGCGGGGAGGAGCAGCGCCCTCGGGTAGCCGGTCAGGACCGGCCCGACGACTCGCCGCGCCGCGGACCACAGCCCCGGTCCCGTCGAGGTGGGATGCAGCGGGCCACTACCCTGGTGGAGGCTGCGTCGTCTTCGGTTCCGGGGGCCATCATCTCGAGGAGCGCAAAGAGGCCTTGGTGCTCCTGATCTGTCACCTGGGGAAGAGAAAGGTCCCGAGACATGGATGACGCGACCCTCCTGGCCGAGCTCCAGCCGACCGCGGAGCGCCTGGTGGAACGCCACCTGGGCATGGCGAAAGAGTGGTTTCCCCACGAGCTGGTCGAGTGGCGACCCCCGCCGCCGTGCGCAGGCACCGGACCGGCCGAGCCCCTCCCCGACGGCGTCGCCAGCGCCTTGTTCGTCAACGTCCTCACCGAGGACAACCTGCCTTACTACTTCGCCTCCATCGACGGCCTCTTCGGCCGGGACGGGGCCTGGGGCTATTGGACCCGGAGGTGGACCGCCGAAGAGGGGCGACACTCCATCGTCCTGCGTGACTACCTGACCATGAGCGGGCACATCGACCCCGCCACCTTGGAACGGGCTCGGATGGCCCAGGTGACCGGAGGGGTCACACCCCAGCCCACCTCCATCGCCGACGCCTTCGCCTATCTCGCCCTCCAGGAGCTGGCGACCCGCATCGCCCACCACAACACGGGCAAGGCGCTCCCCGACCAGGAGGGATACACGGTCATGAAGCGGGTAGCCGCCGACGAGAACCTCCACTACCTCTTCTACCGGGATCTCGTGTCGGCGGCGCTCGAAGTGGACCCTTCGGGGATGGTCGAAGCCATCAAACGCCAGACATTGAGATTCGAGATGCCCGGAACGGGCATCTCGGGCTTCGCCCAGCACGCCCGGGCCATCGCCCGCGCCGGGATCTACGACCTGGCACTGCACCATGACGCCATCCTCAAACCCGTGATCATGGGCCACTGGGACCTGGGGGGCCGGCAGGGGCTGACGCCCTCGGCCCAAGCGGCGCGCGACCGACTGGTCCAGTTCATCACCCGCATGGGCAGGGCCGGTGCCCGCCGCAAGGAGTCGGTGACGGGCGACACACTCGAAGCGTCGACGCGACACTGACACAACTTTCCAGGCACGACCGAGGTTCCGTAACCCGGCCTGGCAGCGCCTGAACGCAACGCCCCTTCAAGGATTCGCCCCGTCCTTGTTCAGGCATCCCCTCCAGGTGTCGATAGAGAGATGGATTGCAAGCGGAGGGTAATGCCCACAGCGCCAACGCCGGCATTGCCAGCGCTATCCAGTGACAGGCCGGCCGAGTCGGTAGCGCAGCTCGACGCACCGACCCCGGGCACATCCAATCACCACACACCCCTCAGCCCGACGCTCCTGGCCTATGCCATGGCTCCGGTGGCGCTCGTCATCCTGTTGGCATTCCGGCACTGGAACGTCGTGGCCAGAGAACCGATCTGGCTCTATGTCGTCGTTCTCGTCGTCCCGATGTTGTGCAGCTTGGGGGCCAACCGCTGGTATGCAAGCAATGCCACGGTGCCACGCTTGCATCTCCGGGTGGCCGCCGCGACCACCTCTGTCACCGTGGTGATCTTCCTCAGTGGCTGGGGACCGGTGGCCGTGGGCGCCTACGCCATCATCGCCGTCGAGTCCATCGCCCGTTGCGGGTCGAGGGCCTGGCGGGTGGTGGCGCTGTGGACGGTCATCGGCATCGCCTGTGGTCAGATCGCCATCGGCGTCGGGTGGGCCCCCTCGTTCCTCCCGCTGTGGCAGGCCCAGAGCGTGGCCGCCCTCGGCGTCGTCGTGAGCCTGTTCGTGATCCGGATGGTGGGCGCCACCGGCCTGCAGAAGGAGCTCGCCGAGGCGAAGCTGGCCGACCAGGCCCTGCACGACTCTCTGACGGGGCTCCCCAACCGCCTGTTGCTGATGGATCGCCTCCGCCACGGCATCGCCCGGGCCCGGCGGGCCCGGAGCGCCTTTCCGGTCGTGATGTTCTTGGACCTGGACCGCTTCAAGCTGGTGAACGACAGCTCCGGCCACAGCACCGGGGACGCCGTCCTGGTGGAGGTGGCCGAGCGGCTCACCGCCGTGCTTCGAGAGTCCGACACGCTGGCCCGATTCGGCGGGGACGAGTTCGTGGTGGTCTGCGACGAACTCACCGATCGCGACCTCGTGCTGGCCTTCGCCCAACGGATCATGGACGTCTTCGCCGTTCCCTTCCACGTCGCCAACAAATCCTTCCAGCTCGGAGCCAGCATCGGGGTGGCAGTACTGGATGAGGACGATCTCAGCCTCGAGGGCTTGTTGAGTGACGCCGACTCCGCCATGTATTTCGCCAAGACATGCGGTGGACAAGGCAAGATCCAGATCTTCGACAAGGCCATCAGGGCCATGGCCCGCCAACGCACCACCACCGAGTCCGATCTCGGATACGCGCTCGAGCATTCCGAGCTCGTCGTCTACTACCAACCGATCGTGGAGACCTCGACCGGGCATGTCGTGGGGGTGGAAGCTCTCCTGCGATGGCAACATCCGACCCGTGGACTCCTGATGCCCGCCGCCTTCCTCGACCTGGCCGAGCAGACCGGGCTGATCGTGCCCATCGGCGAATGGGTTCTCTCCCAGGCATGCGAGAGCGTCCAGGGGTGGAATGCCCGCCGGGCGCCCGACGAGCAACTGGCGCTGAGCGTGAACCTCTCGGCTCGGCAACTGGCCGAGCCCGACTTGAGCAAGAGGATCAAAGCGATCGTCGACCGCGCCCGGGTCAATCCGGGCTCTCTGCGCCTGTCACTCGAAGTGACCGAGACCCTCCTTCCTGTGGACCAGGGAGCGGCCACCCGTTGCCTGGCCAGCCTCCACGAGCTCGGCATCCAACTGGCCATCGACGACTTCGGCACCGGGTATGCGTCGCTGAGCTATGTCATGGACCTGCCCATCGCCGTGGTGAAGATCGACCAATCCTTCGTGGCCCGGATCGGCCATGACCCACGGGGCGAAGCCGTCGTGAACGCCGTGATCCAGCTCGCCCACACCCTCGGAGTGCGAGTCGTCGCCGAGGGCGTCGAGGACGGCCTGCAACTCGACTTCTTGTCGGCGGCATCATGCGACTACTGCCAGGGATTCCTCTTCAGTCGGCCCCAGCCCGCCACGGCCAACGGGCCGGTGGCGCGACTGATCCCTCAGGTCCTGGCCGGTGACGTCGAACATGTCGCCCGATGAGCGGGCGCGACGTCGGCTGAACCCGGTGGGCGCATCGAGACCGCACGCCACCCCCGGTCTCTGAAGCACATCGCCCCTGAGGCGCGTCACGAACCGCCGGTACCGAGGGGAGCGGTCAGACAGTCTCGCAAGAACGAGTAGATCCGCTGCACGGCGATCCGTCCCATCGTGGTGGGCGAACCCTCGATGCCGTGGGGGCCTTCGGGGTACACCGCCAGCTCGACCGCGTTGCCCGCTGCGGCCAACCGGGCGGCGAGGAACAGTGAGTCGTCGAGGAGCCAGTCGGCGGTCCCGACGGTCAGAAGGCTCGGTGGCAGGTCGTGGAGGCGGGCCCACAGAGGGGAGATGGCGGGATCCCGGGCCTGCTCCTCGGAGCGGCCCGGCAGGTAGTGGCGCCGGTTGGCGCCGTCACCGGTGGCGTAGGGGACCTTTCCGACCTGCTGGACGGTGCTCGGGGTACCACCCAGGTCGTAGCCCCCGTAGCAGAGGTCGATGCCGAGGAAGGGGGGCGGGGCGCCGAGCCGGTCTCGAAGTCGGATCATGGTCAAGATGGCGAGGTAGGCACCGGCGGACTCACCCCCGACGAGCAGCTTGGTGGTGCCGAACTCGGCACCGGCCTGCTCGAGCAACCACAGTGCCGCCGCTTGGCAATCATCAGGACCGGCCGGAAAGGGGTCCTCGGGGGCGAGCCGGTAGTCGACGCTCACGACGGCAACGTTGCAGGCCTGGGCGAGCGGCCAACTGCGCCCGTCCATTGCCGCCGCCGAACCCAGGGTCATCCCCCCGCCGTGGAAATGGAGATAGACGCCCTCGACCCGCTCGGGACGGAGCACACGGATGGAGATCGGGCCGGCGGGGCCAGGGACGTGGCGTTCTTCGGGGAAGTCGAGCGACGTCATCCCGAACAGCCCACCGGGCTCCATGGCGTCGCGGAGCCAGCGAAGCCCTTCGACCGTCGTGGTGTCGATGCCCGACATCGCCGCGGTGGTCTTCATGAGCTTGGCGTTGTAGGCCCGCTGTTCCTCGACATGGGCGAGCAGGGCGGAATCGAACAAGGCCACGCCCCGATGCTACGCCGGGACGAATCGACACACCTGGTGGGCGTCACCTCCATCCACCGGTGGCGAGGTCGGCTCGACGCCACCACGCCATCGTGGCCGGGCACCCGCCGAGATTGACACGTACCGACGAGCCTCCAAGACTCGGCGTCGTATCGAAGCCGGTATCAGAACCCAACCCGATCCGACAGAGGGGCGCTGCCATGGACTGGAAGCTCGAGCTCATCGTCGTCCCGGTCGCCGATGTGGACCGAGCCAAGGCCTTCTATGTGGACAATGTGGGCTTTGACCTCCACGTCGACCACCAGCAAGGGGATTTTCGCGTCGTGCAGCTCACCCCACGGGGCTCGGCCTGCTCGATCGCCATCATGGCCAACGCCGACGGCGCGGGCTCGGTCCATGGACTGCATCTCGTCGTCTCCGACATCGACGCGGCACGAGCCGAGCTCGACCGGCGCGGCGCGAGCCCGAGCGAGGTCTTCCACTACTCGTCCGGTCGCCAAGAGCCGGGGCCGGATCCGGACCGAGGCGACTACAACTCGTTCTGCTCATTTTGCGACCCCGACGGCAACACCTGGCTCGTCCAGGAAGTGGTGGGAGCCGGTTGACCCTCGCCCATCGGCGTCCGGGTCCCGGGACGACACCGAGCCCAGGCACCGAACCCTCGGCCCGTAGGCCTGAGGCCACGGTGCGTCCGCCGCGTCGGACCACGCTCGCCCTCGACGCTTCCTCGAGCACGACCTGCCGTTGTCCTCTACTGGTCCCCTTCGCCGTCTGTCACGCTGGAAGTGTCCTGCCCCCCGAAGGAGCGGCACGGGGGGTAACGCTCCCTTCGGGGGTAGGCAATCTCACGCGCAGACAGGACGTGGGAGAAGCCTGAGACCCTCTCCGACACGCGGCGTCACGACATGCACCATGCAACGATGTGACGGGAGCGCCAGGGAAACACCGCTTGACCTTCGAGTTCTGGCTCGGCTCGGGTCGCGCTTGCGGTGCATCGCTTTACGTGGAACGATCACCCAGAGCCGGAGTGGGACCAGATCGGGTGCCCACGGCATGTTGCCCCAGACCTTGGCGACGCCATCTCAGAGCATCGTGAAGTGCGGCTAGGCGGAAGGGGCTACGCAGTGTCTTCGTCGTGGGTGTGTGTCGCCCCCTGTCTCTCGTCATCACACCGGCCTCCCGGTCTTTGTCGTCCGCAACGCAAGTCGTGACCAACAGTTCTCCGGTTCCTTTCCGCACTCGGCTGATCGCGCCATTGCCCCCCGTTCTGGCGCAGGTCTCGAGGCGGAAAGGGACCGGACCCTCTCGGGCGCTCCCCCGTCCCCGCGCTCGTGAACCCATCTCTGTGCGCTACTCGCCCGGGCTCCGGGGCCACGCCGGCTCGCCTTGAGCCGCCTCACCTCAGTGCCTAGCATTTGGTGGTCTCATGGTGCCCGGGTGCTTGCTCGACGAGTTCGACGGTCTCGCCCTCGGGCATCGGGAGGTTGACGGGGCCGGGGGGCGAGACGGCGAAGAGCCGTCCTGGCCGAGTCGGCGATGCGCAGCGCGCACGGGGGAACAGCGATGGGGAGATCTCCAGCGGTGATCGGTGACCCGGCGCTCACCTGGCGATGGGCACGGGCTGATCGGTGGGCCCGTGATGAGTGACACCGGCGTTCCCCGAGATGAGCCGCCCCTCTTGCAGTGGGAGCCGCCTCCTGCTCCCCGGGGGAAGAACCGCCGGACGCAACTCCTGACGCTCATCGGCTTCGTGGTGCTCCTCGCCATCGGGATCTCGATCGCCTTCGCCTCCTCTCACACGAGCGCCGGAACGTTCAACGGGCCCGTGGGATCCAATCCGAGTGGACCGGGATTCACCTCGAACTCGGGCAACTCCGGGAACACGGGCACGGGAAACTCCGGAGCCGGCGGCGGTGGTGTCGGCAATACGGGAGCGGGAAACACCGGAGGGGGCAATGCCGGAGCGGGGAACACCGGGGCCGGATCGGCGGCGACAGGTGGCGCCGGCCTGGGCAACACCGGGGTGGGCAACACCGGGGTGGGTAGCCCGGGAGCGGGGAATGCCGGACTGGGCAACACCGGCAGCGGTGGTGGCGCGGCGAGCGCGGCCGCCACGGGGAACTGAGGCTCGTCCCCGCACCGCCGGTCGGACTCGATGCACCGCGCCTGCGCAGGACGATCGGGACTCTCGAGCCATCGCCTTGCTCGGCCTCAGCCCAGCCGCAGAGTCTCCAGCGGCTCGAGGCGTGCAGCCTTGATCGAGGGGTACAACCCGGCAGCCACCGACACGAACAGTGCGAGGCCCATCCAGATGGGGATGTCGCCGTAGGCGATCACGGTGACCCAGTGCGCGATGGCCGAGGCGCCATAGACGACCCCGATCCCGATCACCGCACCCAACATCCCACCGAGCACTCCCACGAACAGCGATTCGAGGAGGAACTGCCCACCGATCTTCGAACGGCTGTGACCCACGGCCCGACGGATTCCGATCTCCGCCGAACGTTGGATGACGGAGATCGACATGACGTTGGCGATCCCGATCCCACCCACGGTCAACGCCAGCAGTCCGGCGAGCAACGCGACCTCCTGGAGGGTCTTGTTCGCCTGTGCTTGCGCTTGAAGGACATCACTCGGGATCTTGGTCGAAACCTGATCGGACCCACCGAGGCTGATGGCGGTCGGAATGGCATTCGCCGTGGCCTGGGTCGTCCCGGGCGCGGCCCGGACATACACCTCGTTGGGCCGGCCATTCGTCCCCAGAATATGGTCGGCCGCCCACTGGGTCACGAATGCCGCGTTGTCGAGGTCGGGATCCAACGCCACGGATCCGAGCACGCCCACGACGCCGAAATTGGTGCCGTTGAGCAGGATCGTCCGGACTTCGCCCGGCAGATAGCCGTACTGCTTGGCGATCCCGGCCCCGAGCACCACCGACCGCAAATGCAACTGATTGTCACTGTGATTCAACCAGCGCCCGTCCAGTAGTGGCACCTCGAGCACAGAGGGAAGGTTGTCGTCGGCGGCCCGCACCGGAACAGGGAAGGCCTGGTAATAGCTGCTGGCGCCCTGGATGGGTAGCGAGATGACTCCCGAGAGATTCGTCGTGGCGGCCGCACCCGTCACGGTCGAGACATTCTCGAGCCGTTGCACGACGTTGCTCGGAAATGTCGGATTCTGCGATCCGAAGGTCCCACCGGCCTGGGCGATGATCAGATTGGTCCCGAGCTGGTTGAGCTGCGCCTGGAGCGCGCCCTTGGCGCTCTCGGTCAACCCCACCGCACTGACCATGGCGGCGACGCCGATCACCGGACCGAGCATGATCAGCAACGTTCGAATCTTGCGGGCCTTGAGTCCCGCCCAAGCGACACCGACGAGGTCGCGCACCTCGTTCATTGCGCCACTTCCACCCGCCGCTGGTCGGACACGATGTGGCCGTCGCTCATCGATACCTTGCGTCGAGCCGTTGCCGCCACCGATTGGTCGTGGGTCACCATGACCACCGCACGCTCGGGCGATTCCAGGCTCCGGAAGATGTCGAGCACATTGGCGGCGTTGACAGAATCGAGAGCGCCGGTCGGTTCGTCAGCCAGGATGACGAGCGGATCGGTCACGATGGCGCGCGCCAGGGCCACCCGTTGCTGTTCTCCCCCCGACATCTGGACAGGTCGATGATCGCAGCGTTCAGCCAGCCCGAAACGGTCCAGGGCCCGGTAAGCCCGCTCACGACGCTCCCTGGGCCGCAAGTCCCGGTACAGCAACGCCGTCTCGACGTTGCCGATGGCAGTCAGATGGGGGATGAGATGGAACTGCTGGAACACGAACCCGATCGACTCGCCACGAAGCCTCGAGCGAGTGGGGTCATCCAGCGTGCTCACGTCCTGACCGGCGACCCGGATGGTCCCCGACGTCGGCAGATCGAGGATGCCGAGCAAACCGAGCATGGTGGATTTGCCCGATCCTGACGGCCCCACGATCGACATGAAATCGCCGGGGAAGATCTGTAGGGATACATCGCGTAGCGCGTAGACCTCGACCTCCTCCCCGTAGACCCTGGAGACCTGATCGAGCTCGAGGAGGGGCTGTCCGTCGCCGATCCGGGGGGCGCCGTACGGGAGGGTGTCCTGTGGCGTCGGGCTCACTGGGACTGATCGGCCCCGGCGATCACCAGCTCACCAAGCTGCAAGCCCTTCGTGATCTGGATGTAGGAGCCCTCGGTGAGACCGGTCGTCACCGGCACCTCGGTCACTGACCCACCCTTGGCGAGGTCGATCACCCGGACGACGTCCACCCCTGATCCATTCTGCTTGACCGCCGCGATCGGGACCGTGAGGGCGTCGTTCACCTGCTGATCGACCACGTTGATCGACACCTGTGAGCCGTCGGCGCCGGTCAGGTCCGACACCTCGATCTTGCCCTCGTAGACTTGCGAGGACCCGCCTGCTCCCCCGGAGCTGATGACGGTGGGGGTGGCGTCCAACTCGGTGATGGTTCCCGTCCCCTCGTTGGTCTCCCCGGCGATCTGGACGGTGCAGTGCTGGCCCAGCGCGAGTTTGCTCCGATCGGCAGCCGACGCCTGGAGGGTGACGGTCAGATCGGACTCGGTGAGCGAGAGCATGGCCTCGCCCGGTGCCACGGTTGCCCCTGCCTTGACGAAGACCTGGCCCACCCGGATGGGCCATTGGCCCACGATCATGTCGGTGGGCTCGAAGGTGACGTTGGTCTCGAGGGATTGCAAGACGACCGTGACTTGCGTGTGCCCCGCCTGCAGCAGGGCGGTACCGACCAGAGGCACGTAGTTCTGTCCCGGTACTGCGGTGCCTTGCACGGTGAAGTTGACCGAGGTGTTCATGACAGGAGCCTGGTCCGCAGTGATCGTGAACGTGGCTGCGCCGCCCTGGGAGACCGTGGACATGTTCGATGTGATGTTGAGCGTGGGCAATACCGACGATGTGATCGTCACGGACAGGGTGTTCGGTGTCCCCGTGGTGTAGGACGCACTCGATGAGAGTGACACCGTGAGCACTCGATCCGACTCGACCACGTTGTTCGTCACCGTTGGGATGGCGACCACTGTCGACGTTTGACCTGCAGGGACCACGATGCTCCCACCGGGGACGGTGTAGTCGGTCCCTTGCGCCGCAGTGCCCCCGTACTTCAAGTCGATCGTCAGAGGAGTGCTCACCGCCTCACTCAGGCTGACGGTGACATCGTAGGGTTGGCCCTTTTGGAGGTAGGTGGTGGGAGAGCTGAGCGTGACGGTCGGCAGCGCCCCACTTCCCCCTATGGTGATAACGGTGGAGCCCTGAGTTCCCACGCTGTATGTCGACGGCGAGGCGGTCAGGGCCACCACGATGTACTTGCCAGACTGGATGACATTGGTATTGAGCGTGTTGAACGTGACGGTAGCCGACGTGGTCCCGGCGCTCAGGGTCACCACGGGCTGCACCGGGTCGTAGTCGGTCCCGGCCACCGCACTTCCGCCGATGCTCAGCGCAACCTGGGTGTCCACCAGCGGCGCCTGGTCGGCAGTGATCGTGAGCGTTGCCGAGCCACCCGGCGAGACCGTCGTCCCCCCCGTGATCTGCAACGTGGGAACGTTGGAATTCTTGATCGTCGTCTGGGCGGAACTGGGATCTCCGACGGTATAGCCGGTTCCGCTGGCGAGAGAGAGGACGACGGTCGGAGCCTGTTCCACCGTAGTGTTCACACGGGTCTGCACCGGGACCGACACCGACGTCATGCCCGTGGGCAACACGACCGAGGTCGGTGGCGTCACGATGTCCCCCGAGCCCGCCGTCCCGCCCGACGTCAGGTTCACGGTGGTGTCGGTGGTCGGTGCCGACGACGCGCTGATCACGAAGGTGGCGGGCGCGCCCTGTGCCACGTCATCGTCGACCGATTGGATGGTGAGCACCGGCGTGGTCGTCCGAGGCGCCACGGCGGGTCGGAACGCCGTCAAGGTGCCGTGGACTTCCCCGCCCGAGCTGGACCGGGACGTCTGCGCCGGGGGTGGTCCGATCGTCAGGCCCGCTGAGTCCCCCGCACCCAGCTTGTAGCCCGAGCCCTGGGTGAGGGCCACGGTGACCGACTGTGGGGTCGCCGGAGTCGAGTTGGGGTAGTGGTGCTGGGCCTGCCACTGCGCCAGGGCGAACTGGGTCTGCTCGGTGTAGAGGTTGTTGATGGGACCCGGATAGTCGCCCGAAGCAGCCAGGATCTGCTTGAGCTGGAGCACATCCTCCCCCTGGTCGCCCGGGGCCAGGGACCGGAAGAACGGGACCGTCCCTTGCTCGGCCACGGCATCCCGGCCGTTGATGGCGAACATCACATCGCCGGCGTTCGTCGTGCTGCCATTGGTCGAATTCACGGCACTGACGATTCCCTGCGTGGCGGCGGTGACGTTCCGTATCTGCTTGCGGGCGAGCGTCCCGTTCAGAGCCACCGTGTCCTGCAGGGTCCGGGTCTGCACCTTGGAGAAGATGATCACCGGTCCCTGGCTATTGGTACTGCTCCCCCCTGTCACCGCGTAGGCGATGCCACCCGCCGCCACCAGCACGACCAGGACGATGCCACCGATGACCCGCTGGTTGCGCGACACGTTGAACCGTCCCGACGTGGCGCTACGAACTGCCATTCAGTGCCTTGGCTGCACAAGCCTGAAGGTCGGAGCTCGACAGAAGGCTCTGGCCGGGGGGTGGCTTGAACCCTGTCGCAGCTCCCGCGCCCGTACCACCGAACGAGAAGAGAAGACCGTCTGCGTTGGGAGTCGGCGTGGGGATCCCCCAGCCGCGTGCGATCATGCACTTGCGGAACACGAGGTATTCCTGGTTCTCCTTCTTGATCTGCGATGGCGTCAAATTCTGCTGCGCAGTCTGTTCCGCCTTGAGCGACTGAAGGATGTTGCTCTTGGCCGCGCACGTGGTGAGGTTCTTGATGTAGGCGGGGTTGTTGGTACCCGAGCTCGGGTCACTCGGGTCAGGGGCGCCGATGAAGGTCACGCCGAGGCCTTTCAGGCAGGACTGGAAGGTGCTGAGGGAGCTGAACAGCGTCGTGATCGGGTTGGTCTTGGCCAGGGGCACCGTGTTGCTCGCCGACTTCGCCGATCCGGCGCCGCTGGCGGGGATACTCCCCGCGATTTGTCCCGATGCGACCGTGCCCCCGGTCGAGGACGGGCTTGACCCGCCGCAGCCGGCCGCCACCGTTGCCACCAGGACAACGCCGAGCACGAACCCCCCGCTCTTGCTGGTGGTCAACGCGACTCCCCTCCCCGTTGGGCATGGCGCAGTGACCCACACCCCGAATATCGCAACGTTCCCCCTGCCACACAGGCGTCTAGAACATAGTTTGGCTTGCAACCTCGTCGCAATGCCTCCACCAGGGCATCCGGCGTCGAATCGACCGGTTCGCCTCGGGCACCTCACCTTCCGGCCTGATTCCTGTGACCGCTCCCCGTCGCCGTCGAGCGCAGCTCTGGAAAGACGACATACCGACAACAGCCTCCCCGACGATCCGAATGCAGACCGTGGCCGAGCACGAGGGCCCGGGCAGGTACCTTGGAAAAGGCAGCGTTCTCCAGTTGGCCAGCCGATTCAGCTCTTTCCCCCCGAGGAGTCCCCTTCATGCGCGCTCTTGCTACCTGGTGTGTTCGACACCGTCGGCTGGTCGTGTTGTTCTGGGTCGCCGCGCTCGTCGTCGTCAGCGGGGTCTCGCACGCGGCAGGTTCGGACTACTCGAACAGCTTCTCGTTGCCCAAGACCGAGTCGTCTGATGCCATCAATCTTCTCGAAGCGGCCTCTCCCAAGGTTTCGGGCGACGTGGATCAAATCGTCTTCGCCACGTCGGATGGGACGGGTGTGACCGATCCCACCGTCGTGGCGCGCATCGATGCCATGTTGTCCAGGGTGGCCAAGGTGCCCCATGTCACCAACATCGTCTCCCCTTACGGTCCCGAGGGCGCCAGCCACGTGAGCAGGGACCACAGGATCGCCTTCGCGACCGTGACATTCGACAAGCAGGCCCAGAACCTGTCGACGGTCATCGCCGACGACTTCGTGCACGCCGCCGAGTCCGCGGGCGCTCCGGGCCTCCACGTGGCGGTGTCCGGACAACTGGCCGAGGAGTCCGTCCGCCCCTCCTTCGGAGGGACGGGAATCGGAGTGTTGCTGGCCGCGGTCGTGCTACTCCTGGTGTTCGGCTCCGCCTTCGCCATGGCCTTACCCCTCATCTCGGCATTGGCCTCGCTCGGCACCGCGGTGGGCTTGATCGGGCTCCTCAGTCACGTCCTGAAGATGCCGGAGTTCTCCACCACGCTGGTGCTCCTCATCGGTTTGGGGGTCGGTATCGACTACGCCCTGTTCATCGTGACCCGACATCGCCAAGGCCTGATCGCCGGGCATGACCCTGAGTCCTCGATCGTGACGGCCGTGAACACCTCGGGTCGGGCCGTGCTGTTCGCCGGCATCATCGTCTGCATCGCGCTGCTCGGGATGTTCGCCCTCGGCGTCACGTTCCTCTACGGCCTGGCCGTCGCCGCCGCCATCGGTGTCGCCCTGACGATGATCGCCGCGCTGACCTTGCTGCCCGCCCTTCTGGGGTTCATCGGCCCCCGGGTCCTTTCCCGCCGCCAGAAGGCAAGCCTGGCGAAGAACGGTCCGCGCATCGTCGGCACGGGCACCAAGGGGTTTTGGCCGCGCTGGGCCAACATCGTCCGCCGTCGCCCGGCGCTTCCAGCCGCCGTCGCCCTGGTCCTCATCGCCGTCATCGCCCTCCCGTTCTTCTCCCTGCGTCTCGGCTCGGCCGACCAGGGAAACGATCCGGTCGGATCGACGACCCGACAGGCCTACGACATGCTGGCCCAGGGTTTCGGCCCGGGGTTCAACGGGCCGCTCGAGCTCGTCGCCGTCGTGAGTGACAGCAGCGACCGCAGTGCACTGGCCCGAGTGGTGACCGATGTGGCCGCTCAACCCAACGTGGCCAGCGTCGCTCCGCCCCTATTCATCCCGGCCCACAATGGCACCGACGTGGCCCTCGTGAACGTCTACCCCGCCAGCGCCCCGCAGGATGCAGCCACCACCAACCTCGTGTACCACCTCCGCCAGGCGACCATTCCCGCCGCGGTGTCGGGTTCGTCCCTCAAGGTTCTGGTGGGTGGGACAACCGCGATCTTCATCGACTTTGCCGGCGTGCTGTCGGCCAAACTGCCACTCTTCATCGGTCTGGTCGTTCTGCTGTCGTTCCTACTCCTGTCAGTGGTCTTCCGAAGCATCGTCATCCCCATCGTGTCGGCCGCCATGAACATCCTCTCCATCGGCGCTGCTTTCGGGATACTGGTCTCGGTCTTCCAGTGGGGTTGGCTCGGATCGGTCGTGGGTGTCAACCGGGCCGGACCCATCGAGGCGTTTTTGCCGGTCATGCTCTTCGCCATCCTCTTCGGCCTGTCCATGGACTACCAGGTCTTTCTCGTGACCCGTATCCACGAGGAGTGGCTGAACACCGGCGACAACCGCCTCGCCGTCCGTAACGGTCTGGCAGCCACTGGGAAGACCATCACCGCCGCCGCATTGATCATGATCCTCGTGTTCGGCTCGTTCATCCTGGGGGGTGAGCGGGTCATCAAGGAGTTCGGGTTGGGACTCGCCGGTGGCATCCTCGTCGACGCCGTGGTCATCAGAATGGCCGTCGTCCCCTCGGTCATGCTCCTCATCGGCAAAGCCAATTGGTGGTTCCCGGCACCCCTCGATCGAGTCCTCCCCCACATCGGCTTCGAGCGGACCTCGACGACGCCCGACGATGTCGAGGCAGAAGGGACTCAGGGCGGGGACGCCCGCGACCTCGTCTCGAAGTGATCGGGCCGCTCCCCCCTCCCTTCGGCGGGTGGGGAGAAGTCGAGTCCGCCCCGGCCCCCGGGGCCAACGCTGGAACAACTCCGAGTACAGGGCGAATCAAGGGGAGTGATGAAGTCGCCAGGGTGACCGCCCCGCATCGGGGGTCTGATACAGGTCCCGAGGCGGCTTTAGTCGGCGCCCTCCAGGGTCGATGACGACCAGGTGAGGCGGGTTCCATCTCTGCGGTGGATCACCGCCACGGACGAGCCGTGGAGATAGCTACACGCGCATTCCCCGTCCGCGGGCTCGCTGCCGTCGCGGTTCGCAGATCCGAGCATGACCGACTCACGGCTGCCTCGTCCACCTTCCCGACGACCCACCCTTCTGGGACGACGCCACGATGAACCGGGGTGCTGGCAGCGGCAGCAGCGGCGGCAACAATCGCAATCGTGGCGGTTCTGGCCCGGCTCTTCGTCCGGGGACGCGCCCTGGTCCGTGCCAACGAGGCCCTCGCCCAGGCGGCCACCCGACAACGGATGCTGGCCGACGCTGCCATCGGGTTGGCGAGGTGGGACACCATCGAATCGGTATCGGGGGTCGTCGTCCGAGCCGCGGTAGCCCTGGCGAACGACCCCCGGTTCTGGTCGGCCTTCGTGGTCAGGAACCCGACCGGCCCCCCCACGGTCCTCGCCGTTGCCGGTCCGGCCCCCCTCCAGGCGGGCGAGCCGGTCGGCACCGACCCGGTGGCCGTCGATGAGGGTGCCCGGGGAGCTCGGGAGCGGCCCGTTGCCGACGAACGAGCCACCCGCAATCCGCTGTCGCGTGAGCACTGCGTCGTTTCGGTGGCCGCCGAAGGCCAGACGGATGGCGACTTGGTGCTGAGCGACCTGGTGGCCGCGGATGTGGAGGCGTCTCTCGAGGCGATTCGGTTGGTCTGCTGTCAAGGGGGTCTGGCACTGCGCAACGCCGAGGCCGCCCAGGACCGGCTCGACCGCAGCGAGCGCAAGTTCCGCTCCCTGGTGCAGAACTCCTCTGATGCGGTGACACTCCTCGGGCCCGACGGAGTCATCCTTTACCAAAGTGCGGGGGGGGCGTCCTCGGGTTACGTGCTGACGAATTGCTCGGCAAGACATTCGTGCCGCTGACCCATCCCGACGACGCCGCACTGACACGGTCCCATTTCATCAACGTGTTGCGCGGTGGGCCGGGGGCCAGAGCCCATTTCGAGTCTCGGCTCCTTCATGTCGACGGAAGCTGGCGCCAGCTCGAGACGATCCTCACCAATCTCCTCAGCGACCCCGACGTCGGTGCCGTTGTCAGCAATAGTCGTGATGTCACCGATCGCCGTGCCCTCGAGCAACAGCTCAGTCATCAGGCCTTCCATGACTCTCTGACCGGACTGGCCAACCGCGCGCTCTTCTTGGATCGGGTGGCGCACGCCCTGAACCGCTCGGATCGACGAGCCGGGCCCATCGCGGTGATGTTCGTGGACATCGACGACTTCAAGATCGTGAACGACAGCCCGGGCCATCGCCTCGCGACGAGGTGCTGATCACCGTGGCCGAGCAACTCAAAGCCGCCACGCGGACCGGTGACACCGTGGCTCGCCTCGGGGGCGACGAATTCGCCTTGCTGCTCGACTCCGGTGAGATGCCCGCCGCCGCTGAGGTCGTTGCCGGTCGCATCGCTGCGCTGCTCACCACACCGATCCGGGTGGGCACCGACGACGTGTTGATGCAGGCCAGCATCGGGATCGCCCTGGGCCAACCACCGGTCGACAGGCCCGATGGCCTGCTGCGTGATGCCGATCTCGCCATGTACTTGGCCAAGCACAACGGAAAAGGTCGCTTCGAGATGTTCCGTCCGGCCATGCACGAAGAGGCCGTCGGTCGCCTCGAGACCGCCGCCGACCTGCGTCGCGGCATCGAGACCAACCAGCTCGAAGTGTTCTACCAACCCATCATCGACGTCGGTACCGCCACCACCGTGGGGGCAGAGGCGCTCGTGCGGTGGCGACACCCGACTCGCGGCTTGGTGACCCCGAACGAGTTCATTCCCGTGGCCGAGCAGACAGGCCTCATCATTGCGCTCGGCAAGTGGGTGCTGCGTGAGGCGTGCCGGCAAGTTCAGTCTTGGCGGCAATCCGGCATCGTCGATGCGTCGTGCTACATAAGCGTGAACGTCTCGGTCCGCCAGTTCCAGGATCCCGGCCTCCTCGACGAGGTCGATGCCGCCATCGGGAGTTCAGGGCTGCCGACTTCGGCCGTCGTTCTCGAAGTCACCGAGAGCATCATCATGGAGGACCTCGATACCGCGCTTTCCCGCCTCCATGCCCTCAAGGACCTGGGCTTGCGCCTCGCCATCGATGATTTCGGCACCGGCTATTCCTCGTTGAGCTACTTGCGCAACTTCCCCATGGATGTCGTCAAGATCGACAAGTCCTTCATCGACCGCATCACCTTGGATCCCAGGGGTGAGGCGATGGTGCGGGGGGTGATCGACCTGAGCCGGGCCCTCGGACTCACGACAATCGCCGGCGGTGTCGAGAGCGAGGACCAGTTCACCCTCCTGCGCGCCCTCGGTTGCCACGGGGTGCAGGGATTTTTGTTCGCGGAGCCCATCCCGGCCCCGGAATTCGCCGATGCCATGGTGCCGCGTGGCGGTGCTGTGCCCTCGCCAGCCCGATTCATGACCCGAACCACCTGACGAGCGCACCGGGCCTCCCCGGGGACGCCACCGCGTCCGCTCTCTAGGACACTGCGTTGCCGGCGGTACTCACCACGAACCAGATCCCGCCCAGCCCCTGGCCGCTGGTCTCCCCGGGGGTCGAGTCTCCGGCGTAGGAGTAGAGAGGGTGCCCGCCGTAGGTCACCTGCCCGTCTTCGGTGCCCAGGAGCCCCTGTTGGACTCCCCCTCCGGCTCGTGGCGTCCCAGTCGTGTCCAGCGGGGGCCACGCCGCGGCGCACCCTCCTGCGCTCGTGCATTGCGGCGAGCTCTTCCCGTCATCGGGCGTGTAGAGATACAGCGTCCGACCGGCGCTATCGGTGAGGATGGCCCCATAGCTCGAGGTCATCGTGGATGAGACCACAGTGCCCGATGGGGGGGCCGTGGTCACCGGGGCGACGGGAACGGTCGTGGGCGGCCGAGACGTGGTGGGTGGAGAGGCTGTGGTCGGTGGGCGAGACGTCGCCGGGGACACCGGTGACGTGGCGATGACCGTCGATCCCTGTGCCGACTTCGTGCTCACCGAGGCGCTCGGACGGGTCGTCCCCGGGCTCCCCGGCACTGTCGTCGAGGAGATGGTGCCGCCGGCACTCGACGGCGCGGTGGCGCCGCCCAGGGTCGTCGCCGTCGAACCGGCAAGCGGCGTGGTGGTGGACAAATCGTGTCGCACCGCATCTCGTGACGGGGTGGACGAGCCACACGCCATGGCCAGCGTGCCGGCACAAAGCAGTGCGCCCACCCGAACTGTGGCGCGGTGGGCATGATGGAACCTGGTCAAGGCCGCCTCCTCTTTCGTCCGACCCGTCCGGATATACGGGTGGGGGCGACGGTTTGTTCAGACCCCGCTCCCGCTGGGGCCGTCCGACACAGGGTGCTCCCCGATCACGGCGCGGCCCGACGCGGTGGCATCGGCGAGGAACACCCGTGCAGGAGCGACCGAGGACCGGGAAACCGATCGGGGCGTGCGCGCCGGGCCTCGCGAAGGGAGCCGACGCTGCCCTCGAAGGACGCCCTCTGCGAGCTCACGCCCGCTGAGGGGGGATTGTATCGTCGACCTCGACGCAGAGCCCCGGAGGATGACATGTCGACAAAGCGGGAACAGGTGGCGCTGGGGTGCTCCGGGCGACATCGGAGAACCCCGGCTCGGATCCGGAGCCTGTGAACCATGGGGCGAGTGGACGGAAAGGTGGCCATCGTCACCGGAGGTGCCGGGGGCATCGGTGGGGCGACGGCACGAGCCTTGGCGCGCGAGGGCGCATCGGTTGCCGTCGTCGACATTGACGGCGCGGGGGCGGTTCGGGTTGCCGAGGCCATCGAGGCAACGGGCGGCGCGGCCGTGGGGGTGCAGGCCGATCTCTCCGAGGAGACCCAAGTGGCCGCCGCGGTCAGATCCGCGATCACCCACTTCGGACGCCTCGACGTGCTCCACAACAACGCCGCCCTGACCGACTCCGACTTCCTGGCCCGCGACACCCAGGTGACCGACCTGGCGGTGGAGGTTTGGGAGAAGACGATGGCGGTCAATCTCCGTAGCCAGATGCTCGCCTGCAAGCACGCCATACCTGAGATGGTGCGGACTGGGGGCGGTTCCATCATCAACATGTCCTCGGGCGCCTCCCTCAAGGGTGACCGAACTCGGACTGCCTACGGCGTTTCCAAGGCAGGCGTCAACACATTGACCATGTACGTGGCCACCGGGCACGGGAGGCAGGGGATCCGCGTCAACACGATCGTGCCCGGGCTCATCATCACCGATGCCGTCCGGGCCCACTTGACGACGAGCATGCTGGCGGGCCTCGAGCGGGCCACACTCACCCCGTATCTGGGCCAGCCCGACGACATCGCCAACCTGGTGGTGTTCTTGGCCTCAGAGGAATCCCGCTACATCACCGGGCAGATGATCACGATCGACGGCGGCATGTCCACCCACGTCGGTCAGCCCGGGTAGGAGGGCCTCCGACCGGGGCACCACCCGGATGGCCGACCCGGGACCCCGGCGCTCAGGACGGGCCCAGCACGTAGGCACCCGAGTCGGGGTGGTGATACCAGCCGCTGGCTGCCTGGGTCCCGCCGTCGACATGGATCGTCTGGCCCGTGACGTAGCTGGACAGGTCTCCCGCCAGGAAGACCGCCGCACCCGCCATCTCGTCGACGTGTCCGGGGCGTCCCAGGGGAACGGTGAGGCCGAAGGACCTCTCTGCTCCGGGGGGCGCCACCGACGCCATACCCTCGGTCAGGGTGATGTCGGGGGCCAGGGCGTTCACCCGAATGCCGTAGGGGGCGAACTCGAGCGCGGCGGTCTTGGTGAAGTTGATGACCCCCGCTTTGGCGGCCGCATAGGCCGCATAGCCGGGTGCCGCCCGCACGCCCTCGATCGAGGTCACGCTGATGATGCTGCCAGGAGACCCCTCTGCCACCATGGTCCGGGCCACGCGCTGGGTACACAGGATGACGTGCTTCAGGTTGGCGCGGTAGAGCGCGTCCCACCCGTTCTCCGACGTGTCGAGGATGGGCGACGAGAACACCCCTCCCGCGTTGTTCACCAGGATGGTGACCGGCCCCAATGCCGCCATCGTGCGGGCCAGAGCTTCATCGACCTCAGCGGATTGACGGACGTCGGTCACAAGACCGAGACAACCGATCTCCTCCGCCGCCGAGGTGGCGGTCTCGGCGTCACGTTCCCAAATCGCCACCGAGGCGCCGAACGCGGCCAGCCCCCGGGCGATGCCCCGACCGATTCCCGCCCCCCCGCCTGTCACGACCGCTACCCGGCCGGTGAGGAGTACGGACTGAGGGTTCATGGACACGGGGGCACCAGCCTTATAAGTTCGAGATGTCGTTCCGTGGCAACCGACGACGCCGGTCGAAAGTGGGTGTGTGTGCCAAGAATAGAACCAATCCCGTTGGACAAGCTGGCCGACAAGCCCCGGCGCATCATCGAGGAAGGCGTGGCAGATGGCACCTACGCCACCCCGATCCCCCTGCAGATCTTCGCCTACCGGACGCTGCAGATACTCATGACCAGCGCGGCCCGCGGTGCCTACGGACAGCAGACCCTTCTGGGTGGACGAATCCTCGAGCTCATCCGGATCCGGAGCGCCCAGCTCGGCGAATGCCAGCCGTGTATGCAGTCCCGGAAACACGACTCGATCACCGATGAAGACGTGGCCTGCCTCCTCGCCCCGGGCACCTCGGCGTTGACGGAGCAGGAACGCCTCGCCGTCGAGTTCCTGGACCTGCTATCGGCCGACCACCACGCCATCGATGACGAGGTCTACCGGGAGCTGGGCACGGTGTTCACCGCGGCGCAGATCATCGAGCTGGGCTTCACCTGCGCCAACGCCATGGGCCTGCACCGTTTCATCCATACGCTCGATGTCTTCGGCACCAGCCCACCGGTGATCGCCTACGACCCCGGCCAGGTCGACACGGCATTCCCCGAGGTCTCCGAGGCACGACCGTGAGCGAGACGGTCTTCGTCACCGGCGCCACCGGGCTGGCGGGGGCCAACGTCTGCAGGCTCCTGCTCGAGCGAGGTGACGCCGTCCGGGCACTGGCTCGAGCCGGAGCCGACACGGGGCCGCTCGTCGCCCTGGGGGTCGAGGTCGTCACCGGCGACGTCACCGACGCCGACGATGTCCGGCGCGCCGCCACCGGGAGCGAGGCCGCCATCCACTGCGCCGCGCTCCTCGGCGGAGCCAGCCAGGATCTCGCCGTCTTCGAAGCGGTGAACGCACAAGGCACGAAGCACGTCCTCGACGCCGCCGAGGCCCTCGGGATGCGCCGGGTGGTGGCTGTCAGCACGGGGACGTTCTTCGACACGACGGGGGGCCTCGAGCGTGAGGACGCTCCGGTCTCGAAGGAGCCGAGTTCGGATCCCTACACCCTCACCAAGATGGCGGCCTTCCGAGATGCCATGGCGCGCGCCGCCGCCGGTCAGGACGTGGTCACCACCCACCCGGGAGCCATCTTCGGTCCTTCACCGGTGGTCAGCAACTCGCTCGGCAGGACCAGCTTCAACCGGGTGCTCTTGTCGGCTCTTCGCCAACGTCTTGACTCCTACCTTCGGTTCCCGGTCAGCTGGGTCTTCGCCCAGGACGTGGCCCGGGGATGCCTTCTGGCTCTCGATCGTGGCGTCTCCGGTGAGCGGTACATGCTCGACGGTCGCCCCGAGGACGTGGTGAGCATCGCCGTGGCCTGCAGCCGGATCTGCGAGCTGGCCGGCCTCGACCACCGGGTGAGAGACCTGGATCCCTCGGACGATCCCGAGTTGGCCAGGGTCTTCGGACCGACCCTGGTCGCCATCGCCGCCAAGGCCGATTCGGATCGGGCCGTGCGCCGGAGCCTGTCCGAGTCCAAGACCTACAAGAGGCTGGGCTACGACCCCATCAGCCTGGACGAGGGCCTTCGGGCCACCATGGACTGGTTGCGCGAGGTCGGCAAGATCGACTGACCCGGGCTGCCTACGGCGTGTTCGGCGGGTCCTGGGGCAACTCGTAGCGGCGGAAGAACTGCCACATCGTCTCGTTGGCGTTGACGAGGACGATTCCCCGTCCGACACCGGCCAGGAGCCAGGTGTTCATCGGCCCGGTGTTGTAGCTCGCTCCCGGCCAGACGTGACCGGATCCGGTGAAGCGCCACAGCGCCACTTCAGCTCCGGAACGACAATGCCTGTAGGTAACGAGGGTGGCCGTCTCACCGGACGAAATGGCTCCGGTGCCCACGATGGTCTTCCCGACGTGAGGTGTCGTGTCGCAACCATCCGCCCTCACCCACTGGTCGATCCCTTCCATCACCGACAGCGTGAGCTTGGGATTCTTGTTCTTCACTCCGTCGAACAACGCGATCGGGTCGTTGACGCTGTGGAACTCCAAGGTGGGAACGGCCCGGGTGGGATGGATGGTTGGTAACTCGACCTGCCCGGAGACCGATGAGATAGCGGCGAAGTGATCGGAGGCCTCGGCGGCCAAGGCATACGCCATCATGCCGCCGTTGGATATGCCGGTGGCGTAGACACGACGGAGATCGACGGGTGTGCGCGAGGCGATGTTCGAGATCACCTTCAAGAGGAAGCCGACATCGTCGACCTTCTCGGTGACGGGAAGGCCACAGCACTGCCCGGCGTTCCAGCCGTATTGCGCCTCCTTGGCCACCGGATCCGGTGTGAGCACGGTGGATATCCGGGTGCCGTTGGGGTAGGCGACGAGATAGCCATCTCGGTCGGCCGAGTTGTCCATCCCGGTCTGGAGCTCCTCCAGCAAGCCGTTCTGCGTGGCGCCGGCGAGATTGAGCACCAGCGGCAACGGCTTGCCGCCGGCTGCCGCCGGAGGGACGTGCAACAGATAGCTACGGACCCTGTGCCCGTAGGTCAAGGTGAAGCTGTACGAGTAGCTCATGGGGGCCAGCTGAGGACGGGGGGCACCCGAGGACGAGGTGAGGAACACCACCAGAGAAGTGACCATGGCGATGGCGATGATGAGGACCGTGATCGTGCCCAGGCGAATTCGGGTACGAGGTGCCATTAACAGCTCCGATCCAGCTGGCCGAGACGACAGACCGTGATTATCTCAGGTCGATCGCGGCGTCAGCCCGAAGGACCGACGCCTCGTCTCCGATACCGCGACCCAGGGGCCATGGGCTTGTCGTAGCCGAGGTCTTTGGTTACCGTCGCCTCTGTGACCGTCGCAGACGAGAAGGAGGCGGCCGCGGAAGCCGCCGCGCAACTTGTCGAGAACCACATGACGGTGGGGCTCGGATCCGGGTCGACGGTGGCCTGCCTCCTCCCCGTTCTGGCCCGACGCTCCCTGACCCTGCGTTGCGTCGCCACGTCGGCTCGTACCGAGGGGGCGGCGCGAGACCTCGGGCTCTCGGTCGAGGCCTTCGGGTCCATCGACCGTTTCGACATCGCCATCGACGGAGCCGACCAGATCGCGCCCGACGGGTGGCTCGTGAAGGGGGGCGGAGCCGCTCACACCCGGGAGAAGATCGTCGCCGCCGCCGCCGATTGCTTCGTGGTCATCGCCGACTCGTCCAAGCCGGTGACGCGGCTCCACCCTCCCGTGCCGCTCGAGCTGCTGGCCTTCGGCCTCCAGGCTACGGTGCGCCACCTCGAGCACGTCACGCTCCGAGACGTGCCCCCCAGCCCCGACGGTGGGCTCATCGCCGACTACCAGGGGCCGTTCGACGACCCGGCCCACCTGGCGTCGAGGCTCGGCGCCACACCTGGGGTGGTCGAGCACGGGCTTTTCCCGCCCGAGCTCGTCTCAATGGTGCTAGTGGCGCGGGGCCACTCGGTCGAGCGCGTCGATCTGCCCTGACTCCGAGGCCCGGGTCGAAGGTCGGGGCCTATTCCTTCTTCTCCGCGTGGCCGCCGAACTCACTGCGCATGGCGGACAGGATCTTGTCGGTGAACTCACCCAGTCCCCGAGATTCGAATCGCTCGTAGAGCGACGCCGTGATGACCGGAGCCGGCACTCCCTCGTCCACGGCGGCCAGAACCGTCCATCGGCCCTCGCCGGAGTCCGAAACCCTGCCCGCGAAGTCGTCGAGGTCGGGCGAGCCTGCGAAGGCGTTGGCGGTGAGATCGACCAACCACGACCCCACCACCGACCCCCGCCGCCACACTTCAGCTACCTCGCCGACGTCGATGTCGTACTGGTACGCCTCGGGGTCGCGCAACGGGGTGGTCTCGGCATCGGCGACCTGGCTCCCCTTTCCGGCATTGGCGTGCTTGATGATGCTCAAGCCTTCGGCGATCGAGGCCATCATCCCGTACTCGATCCCGTTGTGGACCATCTTCACGAAGTGGCCGGCGCCATTGGGACCGCAGTGGAGATACCCATCGGGGGCCGTGCCACTCTGGCGCGTCCTGTTCGGGGTCGGCTCTGCGCTCCCCTGCCCGGGGGCGATGGTCTTGAAGATCGGGTCGAGCCGTTCCACCACCTCATCCTCACCACCGATCATGAGGCAGTAGCCGCGTTCGAGGCCCCACACGCCACCGCTCGTCCCGCAGTCCAGGTAGTGGACCTTCTTGGGTGCGAGTTGCTTGGCTCGTGCGATGTCGTCGCGGTAGTAGGAGTTGCCGCCGTCGATCACCGCGTCACCGGCATCGAGGAGAGGGACGAGCTGATCGAGGGTCTGTTGCACGATGGCCGCCGGCAGCATGAGCCACATTGCTCGAGGCGATTCGAGCTTCTGGACGAAGTCCTCGAGCGTGGTGGCCCCGACGGCACCTTCTGCCTCGAGGTCCTTCACCGCCTGGGTGTTCACGTCATAGACGACGGTGCGGTGTCCATCACGCATGAGTCGCCGGACGAGGTTCGCCCCCATCCGGCCGAGGCCGATCATCCCGAGCTGCATGGGTCTGTCCGTGGCCATGTCTCCTCCTAACCCTTCAGTCTGCGATAGAGGCGGATCAGTGCGTTGGTCGACGAATCGTGGGCGAGCTGGGGCTCGGAGGTGCTCTCGAGCTCGGGGATGATGGCCACGGCGAGAGCCTTGCCCAGCTCGACTCCCCACTGGTCGAATGAGTCGATCCCCCAGATGGCCCCTTGGGTGAACACGCTGTGCTCGTACAGCGCGATCAGGGCACCGAGGACCTGGGGAGTCAACTTTTCCGCCAGCAGGACGTTGGTGGGTCGGTTGCCCTGCATGACCCGGTGCGGAACGACCGCCTCGGCCGTCCCTTCCGCCCGCACCTCCTGCTCGGTCTTGCCGAAGGCGAGCGCCTGCGCCTGGGCGAAGACGTTCGACGACAAGATGTCGTGATGGTCGCCCAAGGGATTGAGGCTCTTGGCGAACCCGATCAGGTCGACGGGGATCAGCTCCGTCCCCTGGTGGATGAGCTGGTAGAAGCTGTGCTGGCCGTTCGTCCCGGGTTCGCCCCAGTAGACCGGACCGGTTCCGTAGTCCACGACCGTGCCGTCGAGGGTGACGTGCTTGCCGTTCGACTCCATGGTGAGCTGCTGGAGGTAGGCCGGAAAGCGGTTCAGGTACTGGTCATAGGGCATGACACCGATCGACTGCACTCCGAAGAAGTCGACATACCACACGGCCAGGAGCCCCAAGAGCACCGGAAGGTTCCGTTCGAGGGGCGTCGTGCGGAAGTGCTCGTCCATGGCGTGGAAGCCGGCCAGCAGGACCCTGAACTGTTCGGGGCCTATGGCCAGCATCGTCGACAGCCCGATGGCCGAGTCCATCGAGTACCGGCCACCGACCCAGTCCCAGAAAGGGAACATGTTGGCGGTGTCGATGCCGAACTCGGCCACCCGGTCGGCATTCGTGGACACGGCCACGAAGTGTTTGGCCACGGCGGTCTCGTCCCCACCCAGCTCCCCGAGTACCCACTGACGGGCCGACTTGGCGTTGGTCAAGGTCTCGAGAGTCCCGAACGTCTTCGACGACACGATGAAGAGCGTCTCTTCGGCGGCGAGGTCCCGGGTGGCCTCCACGAAGTCGGTCGAGTCGACATTGGAGACGAAGCGAAAGGTCAGGTCACGGCGGGTGTAGAACCGCAGCGCCTCGTAGGCCATCACCGGGCCCAGATCGGATCCGCCGATCCCGATGTTCACGATGTTCCGGATGGGCCGGCCCGTGTGTCCCTTCCACTCCCCCGATCGGACCTTGTCGGCGAAACCGGCCATGCGGTCGAGAACCTCGTGCACCTGGGCGACGACGTCGACACCGTCGACGACCAGAGAGGCGTCTCTGGGCATTCGGAGCGCCACGTGGAGCACGGAACGGTTCTCGGAGACGTTGATCCGGTCCCCCCTGAACATCTCGTCCCGGTGGCGCTCGACCCCCGACTCCCGGGCCAATTGGAGCAGGAGGCCCAGCGTCTCGTCGGTGATCCGGTTCTTCGAGTAGTCGAGGTGAATGCCTACCGCCTCGGCGGTGAACCGCTCGCCCCGAGTGGGGTCCCCGGCAAAGAGCTCACGGAGGTGGCGGCCCTGTATCTCGGCGTGGTGCTCGCGCAGGGCCACGTAGGCGGGGCGCTCTCTCAGCGGCGAGGTAGGCACCTGGTCTCACCTTTCTTCGGATGTTCGGATCCTGGACCTGCGGGTGGCCCACCGGATCCCCATGTGCAGCGACGGCTGGTACCTAGACGCCCGGGGGCGACAGCGTTCGTGCCGCGTAGGCCAAGGGCACCTTCATGTCGGCTCGCAGCGTACCGACTCGTTCACCGACGATTGCCCCAGCCCGTTCGGGCTGCTCTTCCGCCCCGAGCCGGAAGAAGCTGTACCTCCCACTCGAAGCCGTCACGGCGGTTCTTGCCGGTGAACGTCGCTCCCACCTTGAGACCCGAATCGAGCCAATGAGCCACCACGTGTTCAGGCCCGAGGCCCGCCATCCGTCCCACGTCAGACAGCAGATTCCACACTTCGGCTTTCGGGGTCTGAAAGCGATGTGTCGCCTCGACGACCATCTCGGCGAGGTCGATCGGTCCGGGGTGCTCTGACACCGAATAATCATGGCACGATGAACCGACCCCCCGTTTTCGATCGGTTCGGCACCGGGTGCCACCGCCAGACAAACTGTCTGGCGGTGACCGAGCGGCTCTCGACCCGATACACCCGGACAGCAGAAGGCACCTATCTCGCCTACCAGGTCTCGGGCAACGGGCCGATCGACGTCGTGCTCCCGATCAACGGGAACGCGGCGATCGAGCTCATCTGGGACGAGCCGTCGGTCAGCGGGTTCATCTCCAGGCTGGCGTCGTTCTCCCGGCTCATCACCTTCGATCCCCGGGGATTCGGCAGCTCGGGTCGCCTGGACACCGATGCCGTTCCGGCCCTCCAGACGTGGAAGGACGACATCGGTACGGTCATGGACGCCGTGGGATCCGAACGGGCGGCCCTGCTGTCTTGGGGAGAGAGCGGGGGGGCGACGATGTTCTTCGCGGCCACCTACCCCGAGCGCACAACGAGTCTCGTCCTTGTCAATGCCTATGCCCGCTATGCACGAGGCAGGGACACACCCTGGGGAATGCCCCCGGATCTCGTCACCGACTACGTCACCACCATCCAGGAGGTGTGGGGCACCGGGCAATGTGCCGAGATCCTCGCTCCCGCCATGGTGACGACCGACGAAGCACGCCGCCACTGGGCTCGCATCGAGCGTTTGACGGCCAGCCCGGATGTGCTGGCGGCCATGACCCGGGCCGTCCTCGACAGCGACGTCACCCCGGTGTTGCCGGCCATTCAGGCCCCCACGCTCGTCATCAGCCGACGAGGAGACCGCCATGTCCGTCACGAGCACGGTCGCCATGTGGCGGGAGGAATCGATGGTGCTCGGCTCGTCGAGCTGTCCGGCGACGATCACCTCCCCTTTGCCGGCCACAGTGAGGAGCTCCTCGACGAGGTGGAGGAGTTCCTGACCGGTAGCCGACCCGCAGCGGTCCTCGACCGAGTGTTGGTGACAGTTCTCTTCACCGACATCGTCGGGTCGACCGAACATGTGGCCAGGCTCGGTGACCGTCGGTGGAGAGAAGCGCTCAACCGGTACGACACATTGGTTCGACACCTGCTCGAGCGATACAAGGGCCGGCACGTGAAGACCACCGGAGATGGCACTCTGGCGACCTTCGATGGCCCGGCCCGGGCCGTCGAGTGCGGGCGGGCCATCGCGTCGAGGGTGATCGACCTCGGTTTCGAGATCCGGGCCGGATTGCATACCGGTGAAGTCGAATCTCGGGGTGAGGACGTAGCCGGGATGGCGGTTCATATCGCCGCTCGGGTCGCGAACGTCGCCGCGGCCAGTGAGGTATTGGTGTCCTCAACCGTTAAGGACCTCGTGACCGGCTCCGGGATCGGTTTCGAGGACCACGGAGAACATGGCTTGAAGGGCGTTCCCGACACCTGGAGGTTGTTTCGAGTCGCGCCGTGAGACAGGTGTGGCGATCCGCACACCTGACCGCACCTCAGATCGGCGCTGGCGTGATCCGCAGGTGTCAGAGCGAGCGATACAGAGCGTCGATGAGTGCCCGGTTCCGGGAGCTCTGCCATCGAGGGATGACATGATTCATGGCGTAGCCAAAGGCGACGCCTGTATCTGGGTCGGCGAACCCGACGGCACCCCCGGTCCCGAAGTGCCCGAAGCTTCTCCGGTTGGGACCGAATGGCCGCCGTGGCACCGTCGGTTTGAACCCGAGACCGAAGGTCACGTCCTCCCCGAGGACCGGGCAGTAGCCCTGCGATTGGGGGGAGGTCGCTTCCTCGAGAAGCTCGGTCGAGAGCAGTCGTCCGGGCTCGAGCAATGCCGAGTACAGGCGGGCGATCCCTGCGGCGGTGCCGTGCCCGTTGGTGGAAGGAACCTCCGCACTCCGCCACGCCGCGGTGTTGACCACTCCCATCGACGAGTAGCCCGAGGGGTTGAAATAGCCGAGCATCGTCATCAGCGCATCTCCGGACAACGCCGCGAAGTCGATACTCTCGACGGTCTTCGAGCCACCCCAGATCACGTCGGCGCACCGGTGTTGCTCGACCGCGGGGACGCCGAACCACAGATCGGCATCCAAAGGGCCCGACATCGCCCGCAACCGGGCACCACAGGTCTCTCCGCTCACCCTCCGGACGACTTCACCAATCAGATGCCCGTAAGTGTTGGTGTGGTAGGCGTGACGGGCACCTGGCACCCACCACGCCTCGGTTGCCGCCAGCGCGGCGGCCATCCGATCCCACCGCCATAGGTCGTCGTTGGTGAGCGGACTACGGATGGCGGGCACTCCGGCCCGGTGGCACAGGGCTTGGCGTAACGTGGCGGTGTCCTTGCCGCCTACGCCGAATTCCGGCCACACCGAGACGATCGGGTCATCGAGGCTGACGAGTCGAGCGTCGACCAATTGCAATACGAGCAGGGCGACCAATGGCTTGCCCACGGAGTAGACATCGACCAGGGTATCGGGCTGCCACGGACGCTCCCGTCGCTCGTCCGCCCAGCCACCGACCAGATCGATGACGACGCGCCCGTCGATGATCACACAGAGACCGGCGCCGACCTCGCCCCGTTCTACAAAGTTACGGGTGAACTCCTCGCCTACCGCACCAAACCGGGCGTCGCACGTCCCGCTGACGGGGGCATCCATGACGGCAGTCTCCCACCCCGTGGTGCCACAGGGACACCACGATCTTCAGGGAGCCGAACGACTCACCTGGTGAGAGCGCCCGCAGGAACGCCCTTCGCTCGCGATGATCTATGCCGGAAATGACGTCTCAGAGAGACGGTCCTCCGGGTGGCTAAAGCAGATGGCCGGCGGGAGCAGACTCCCGAGCCCGCTTCAGACGTGCCAGCTCACGCTCCGCCTTGTAGAGCTCGGCCTTGAGATCGTTCATCTCTACCCGATCCTCGCCGGTCATCGGCTTTCGCCTCAGCATGGCGTCGAAGGCGGACCGGGCGATTCGAATCCTCTGCATGGCGAACGATATTTCACGGTCCTCGTCGTCGTCGGCAATCTCGTCGGGCGGGTAGTGCCCCCCCGAACGCTTGGCGTTCACGTATCGAACGTAAGCGTCGTCGAGTGTGTCGTCCATGCCCTCAGTTTTCGACAGGCGGGCAGCGGTTCTTTACCCCCCCTGGCCTGCGGATTGACCGGTGGGGGACGAGATGGAGTGGCGCCGCCCCCTCCCCAAGGAGTCAGGGTTCCCTTCGAGTCACCATCGAGGTGGGGTCGAGAGACAGACCATTCTCGACGGTTCTCGACGGTGGAGACCGTGCGCCCGTATCCGTGACCTCCTAGGCGCCGGCGGGTGGTTCTCTCAGTCCGATGTCGTTGCCGTCGGTATCGCTGACCTTCGCGACGAGCAGCCCGGCGCCCACGTCGGTCGGCTCTTGGACCACCTGCGCGCCGGCGGCCTGGGACAGGCCCCGTCATGCCTTGCTCGTGCCCGCTGGGAACGAGGCCGATCTCGACACCGTCGACGGAGAAGCCGACGTAGTAGGGCGAGTCCACGTGGGGATCGGCACCGAACAGCACAGTGAAGATCCCCCGCGCCTTGTCAAGGTCCTTCACGGGGTAGAGCACAACATTGCACTGAACTGGCATGGCTGCCTCCTGTCTCGTCTCACCACGCTCGTTGGTCAATGTCTATGACGCCGGCGTGTACGAGATTGTGACATGTGGCCTCCGAGGACATCGTCGGCCCGAACGGTTCCAAGGACTCGCCCCGATCTTCACGCCGGGTCCAGGACGGCTGATGGCGACTCGCCCCCCTGCCTCAGATCGGCGGGCGGCGTGCCGGAGCGACCGCAGATGACGCCGCCGGCGAAGCTCATGAACGCGGAAGTCCCCCCCGACGCGCGGCGGGGAAAGCATTGAGAACAGGTCGGATGGGCACCGGAGCCGACCGAGCTGCGCGCTGAGAGAGACGGCCGTTGGACCCTGGGTGATACCACTTGACACTGGCTTCAGGTCTTGAAGAATCATGAGTGGCAACACTGTGGACCGTGCCGCCAACGGGTCACAGGGTCGCCAACTGGAGTCCGAGATGCCAAACGGGGGGATATCGGTCAGCCGTCACGTTCTCGGGGCGCGAGCGCGTACCCGACGGACACTGGCGGGAGTTCTCCTGATCGCCGGTCTGGTGACCGCTTGGGCGCTCACGACACCCGCTGAGGCGAGCGTCAGTGGCGGTTCTTCGGGATCAAGCGTGCTCACCTCGGTCTCCTGCACTTCCACGTCCACCTGCATCGCCGTGGGCGCCGGTGGGCAAGGGTGGTCTTATGCCGGCTCGGCCTGGTCATCGGCCATACCGGTCGACTCGTCAGGAGCTCTGAGCTCGGTCTCATGCGCCGGCCCCTCGTTCTGCGTGGCCGTCGACTACGCGGGCCAAGCGGTCACGTACAACGGGACGACCTGGTCAGCTCCCAAGCTCGTCGATGCCTCGGGCTTGCTCAGTTCGGTGTCCTGCGCCGGCCCCTCGTTCTGCGTGGCCGTCGACTACGCGGGCCAAGCGGTCGCGTACAACGGGACGACCTGGTCAGCTCCCAAGCTCGTCGATGCCTCGGGCTTGCTCAGTTCGGTGTCCTGCGCGACGAGTTCGTTCTGCGTGGCCGTCGACTTCGGGGGCCAATCGGTCACGTTCGATGGGACAACCTGGTCCACCCCGCAATCGATGGACCCGTTCGGCCTCCTCTTCTCTTCGGTCTCTTGCTCGTCGAGCGCCTTTTGCGTCGCCGTGAACTCCGCTGGAGACGAGGTCAGTTACGACGGGTCGGCGTGGGCCCCGTTGGCCAGCATCGACCCCTTTGGTGGGTTGACGGCAGTGGCGTGTGCCGGATCTTCTTGCACCGCGGTGGACCGCTTCGGCAACTACTTGACCTACGACGGCTCGGCATGGTCGACGCCCACACTGCTCGACCTCCTCGGCAACCTGAACGCCGTCTCATGCTCTCCCGGTGCATCCTGTGTGGCCGTCGACAGTAACGGGAACGCGTTCCTCTTCGGCGGGCTCCCGGCTACTACCGGAGCTCCAGCACCGACTCCAGCACCGACTCCGACACCGACTCCCACACCGACTCCGACACCGACTCCCACACCGGCGCCCACCTCCTCGCCACAGCCCACAGCTACCCCGACCACCGGACCTTCGACGCCCGTCGCATCCCCGACGAAACCGACCCAGACGTCGACGACACCAACTTCGTCGCCGGCGCCGGCTCCCGTGTCCGCTCCATCAGGGACGGCACCCACCCCGACACCGACCACGCCGACCAGATCAGGGACCAACCTCAGCTCGACTGCGGTCACCTCTCCGACGAAACCGACTCAGACGTCGACCACACCAACGTCATCGCCGGTGGCGCCGGCTCCTGTATCCACACCATCGGCGACGGCACCGACATCGACGCCCACCCCACCGGGAACGTCGATCTCCGGCTCGATCGATCTTGTCTCCGCCTCGACGGGCGACGCGGCAACGACGGTGGCCAGCAAGGGACGAACCGCTACAACCGCATCACGGCCTGTCGACAATGATCAGACTTCGCCTTCCAAGTCCACGGGCGACACGGCCCAGGCCGCCACCTCCGGGACACAGGACGCCGTGACACCCAGCCCCACCCCGCCGACCGACGTGACGCCGCTGGTGCCGAGTTCGGGGACCCCTTCGTTGCCGAGCATCGCACCCGGAAGCGGATCGGGGGTCAGCAGCCCGCTATCCGCCTCCCGACCGCTCGTGTCGGTGAGTGATACCTCGAGCTCGAGCATCGTGCTCCCAGCCACGCTCGTCGGAATCCTCGTCATCGGCATGATCGCTCTGGTTCTCTTCATCAATCCCGGAGGTGCTCCCCCGCCGGCCGCTGCGGACGGCCGAGCCTTCTGGTACTCCCGCTTTGCGGATTCTGACCAACGCCTGCTCGCGGCTTCCTCGCGGTGGATGGGCAAAGGGCATCGTCTCGCTGTGACGACATGGCGGCGCAGCGCGGCGACAGCAATATGGCTCCTGGGACGATAACGAAGGGTCCTTGACTCACCCTCCGGTGTGTGACTCATGGGCGGTGGAAGGCCGGTCCAATGCCCAGCGGGTCGTCACCTGGCGAAAGTTGATCGGCCCGGGGATGGTTTCGTGACTGAAAAGATAGGTAAACCCAGCTCGCTGAAGCGTTCGATTCGGTGCCACATTCAGAGCGTTTGGCTCGCAGTAGAGATGTTTCAGCTCAAATGTCTCGAAGTACTTCGAGGCGGACAGCTTCACGAATTTTGCACCGAGACCTCGGCGCCGCGTTGAGACCTCGAGGATGTGGAGGTGCATGAATGCCTCTACGCCAAACACGATGTGGTCGAGTGAACTGAAGCCGACCGCCTGACCATCGAGCTCCCAAACGAGCGCGTAGCTCTGGCGCTCCGTCAGGGGCCGCCTGTAGTCCTCCTCAAAGAAAGACCGCCAGGCTTCCGGTCTCGGCAACAGTTCGCGGTCCACGCCCAGGGCGAGGAGATAGTCATCCGACGCCTCGTGGAAGTATCTGATCCGAAACCCCACTTCGGAGAACGGCATCTCCCTGACCGAGACCCCCTCGGCGGCACTGGACATTCCCGCCATTCTCGCCCATGGACAAAGACACAGGCCAGGAGGTCCGAATCGCCGGCTGATATGTCCACGTCGGGCGTCCCGGGGGGCCGAGCGGCAGTACAGGGCGGCGCGCTCCGGACTGCCCTAACCGATCTGGACGGCCCGAAGTGATTGGGGTCGGTCCGGCTGGTCATGGCCTCCCCGGGGCGCGCTGCTGCAGAAGTTACCGCATGGTGCGGGAAGCAGTTGGGCGCTCGGCGTGCCCGTCGAGCCGATTGGAGTCGGTTGGAGGGTGTCGATCTCTGATCAGCCTTCGGGGAACGCAGCGAAATCGCGCTTTGTCTTTCGGTACCACCCCATTCCCTTGATGGGGTTCTTCCACCGGCCCTTCATCTCATCCAAGGCACCTCGGTGCGCCGTATCACCCTGGGCGACCATTTCCTTGAGATGCCGATCCTGCGCTTTTATGACCTCGTCTGCGGTCATGCCATGGTGCGGGAGGTCGCACGGGCCACCCAGCTGTTGACAGGTCATTGTCTTCATGTGCCTGGCTCCTTTCACTGTGTCGGACTGTCACCTGAATGCCACCACCGCCGGGGCGTGTGCACCGCTCAGGATCGAACGCGGGTGCGGGCCACATCCATAGTCGCCAGCACCTCCGGGTCGGCAATGAGCTCGACCTCGCGCACCAGGCCCGCTTCGACGTGGAACACGAAGGCCACCTTGACGACCCCGGCCTGGATCCAGGCCGCCCCGAGCTCACCGTCGATGGTGACAGGTGCCGCCCCCCGGGCGCCGTTGAGGCGGGCGGCCACGGCGGCGGCGCCGACGTATGCGGGATCGGTACCCATCTTCTGTCCGACCAGGTCCGCACGCATGACGGCGTCAGGGGCAAGGAGCGACAGCAGGGTGGTCAGATCCCCGCCACGGGCCGCAGTGAGAAACGCATCGACGACACGGTGACTCTCGGCGCGTGCCGCCTCTGATGCGACCGGCTCCGGTACCCCTTGCACCTTGCGGCGCGCCCGGCTCGCCAGCTGACGCACGGCGGTACCCGAGCGCCCCATGACAGCGCTTATCTCGTCGAAGGGATACCCGAAGACATCGTGCAGAACGAACGCCGCCCTCTCAGCCGGCGCCAGGGTGTCGAGGACGATCTGCATCGCATCGCCCATCTTCTCGGCGAGCAACACGTCGGCTTCGGGGTCGACCGGTGCGGCGTCGGCGGGTCCCTCGGTCTCGGCCACCGACCTGGTGCGTCGTTTGCGTAGCTGGTCAAGGCACAACCGTGTCACCACGGTCGTCAGCCAGGCGGGCGGGTCGTCGATGTTGTCGGAGCGGGAGAGCCGGAGCCAGGTCTCCTGCAGCACGTCGTCCGCATCGGCCTTCGACCCGAGTATCCGGATGGCGATCGCAGTCAGCCGGGGGCGCTCGGCGACGAAGTCGGTCAGTTCCATGGTGGGCACATCATGTTTGACGTGGCCCGCCCCCGGAATGTGACTCGTGGTCATGCATTCCGGCCGAGTTGCCACTCAACGTCATGTTTCTGCCACCACTCCGCGTAGCAGTTTACCTCACCGACCCCTGGGATCACTCCTCAACCAAGCTGGTCACCGGGGGCGCTTTCGCCTGGAGACCTCCCGGTCCTGAGGCGCCTCACAGCAACGGTCCCGGGGTCTCCTCGCCGTCGACGTGCGAGACCGGGCAAGAAGGCACTTTCGCGAGCTTGCGATCCCGGCTTCGGTCTCTCGACGACGACCGAAGCCATTGGTCACGACCGTCTTTCCCGTCGAGACCTTGCCACCATGAGAAACATGCTCGATCTCGTCGAACTCACCGAGCGCGATGCCCAGGGCTCGGATCAGACAACCAGGACAGGGAGGCTCGTCAGCGTGAAGGAGAGCATCGAGTGGAATTGCCATCTCCCGTGCCGGGTTTCGGCGATCTATCCATTGTCTCTTGGGCAGGAGACCGACGGGCTCCGGTGGTCCAGGACGGGGCTTGAGTTGTGTCGCACCGGAGGCCCGACGTCTTCGGTGAACTCAATCGATCGTCACGGTGCCAACCCATAGGGAAGGCGTTCGGCGTCTTCGATCTCCACAAGTCGGTTGTACTTCGCCACCCGCTCCCCCCGGGCCGGAGCGCCGCTCTTGATCTGACCACAACCCGATCCGACCGCCAGATCGGCGATGAAGGTGTCTTCTGTCTCACCCGAGCGATGCGATACCAGCTGCGCCCAACCCGCCTCTCGGCATATGCCCATCGCCTCGAGGGCTTGGGTCACCGTGCCGATCTGGTTGACCTTGATGAGCGAGGCATTGCCGACCTTGCGGGTGATGGCCTCGGCGATGATCGCCGGATTGGTGCACAGGATATCGTCACCGACGAGCTCAATCGTGGTGCCCAACCGAGCCGTCAGACGTTCCCAGCCATCCCAGTCCGACTCGGCAAGCCCGTCCTCCAGGAGCCACACCGGGTAGTGCTCGGTCATCTCGGCGTAGCGCTCAATCATCTCGTCGCTCGAGAGCGACTCCCCGGCGACCCGGTAGACACCGTCGCGGTAGAACTCACTGGAAGCGGGATCGAGTGCGATCGCGACCCCCCCGCGTCCCGGACTGTATCCGGCTTCCTCGATGGCCTGAACAAGCAATTCCAGGACCTCTTCGGGCTGATCGATCTCCGGGGCAAATCCTCCCTCGTCGCCGAGGCCCGTTGCGAACCCCTTCGCCGTCAACAGACTCCGCAAGGTGGCATAGACCTCGGCACCTGCTCGGAGCGCTTCGGCCATGCTCGGCGCACCGATCGGGACCACCATGAACTCCTGGAAGTCGAGGTTGTTCGGCGCGTGCACACCCCCGTTCACGACGTTGAAATGCGGGACGGGGAGCCGTGGCGCCACCCCCGGGGGGTTGAGAGCGCGCCACAGCGGCAATCCGGCGGAGCTGGCCATCGCCCTCGCCGCGGCCATCGACACTCCCACGAGGGCATTGGCACCCAGCCGGGACTTGTTCTCGGTGCCATCCAGATCGATCAGGGCGTGATCGAACTCGGCCAGATCAGCGAAGGCCCGACCGAGCACAGCTTCGGCGATCTCGCCGTTGACGTTGCCAACGGCACCGAGCACGCCTTTGCCGGCAAACCGAGCCACGTCGCCGTCGCGCAGCTCGACCGCCTCTCGCGAGCCCGTGGACGCGCCCGAGGGCACGCCGGCGCGGGCAACGGTGCCGTCACCGAGGGTCACCGTGACCGCCAACGTCGGGTTTCCACGAGAGTCGAGCACCTCCACCGCTTTGACGCCCGTCACTGTCACGCCCATCTCTCGGCCCTCCTTCGCGTCGATGACTGCCTCGGACCTCGCCGGGCACCTGGTACTGCTGGCGGTACCTCGATCTTGGGAAGCCTCGAAGACGGGCCCGCCGTCAAATGCTTGTACGGATCCCCCGAATGGCGGACTCTTGCTCGAGGACGCCGTTCACCATCGAGATCACGTTCGCCTTGACACGGCGTGGCGCGGTCCCGGGCACTGACTGGCGGGGCGGCGCGATCGGGTGACGCGCCCTCCTCGGAACGGGCACCGGCTCTCGACAGTCGCCCATCGGCCCTGACGGCACACAACTCGCGACCTGGCGCCAGGATCACGTCGGCTCGGGTTCCATGACGATCGCCCCACAAGGGCATTCGGCAACACAGATCCCACAGCCCTTGCAGTAGTCGTAGTCGAAGGTGTAGCGGAGACCGGGACCCAGCTTCATCACGGCATTGTCGGGGCACATTCCGAAGCAGTTGTCGCACTCGAAACAGTTTCCGCATGACATGCATCGGCGAGCTTCGAACAGGGCGGTGGACTCGTCGAGACCTTCCACCACCTCGTCGAAGCTGGAGGTCCGGCGGGCCAGATCGAGTCGGGGTCGCAGCGTCTTGGGGGCATCGGTGTAGTACCACGTGTTGAGCATCCCGGCCGTGGCCAGCTCGTGGCGCGGAGCCGGCGTGTGGACCGTCCCGCGCAGCCAGGCGTCGATGTTGCGGGCAGCCTGCTTCCCGTGACCGATGGCCACGGTCACCGTGCGCTCGGCGGGGACCATGTCGCCGCCGGCGAAGACCCCGGGATGGCCCGTCATCATGTCCGGGCCCACCTGGACCACCCCGTCGTCAATCACAATGTCAGAGACGCCCTGCACGAGGGACAAGTCGGATTCTTGGCCCAGGGCCAAGATCAGCGAATCGGCGGCGAGCTCCTCCAGCTCGCCGGTGGGCTGGGGAAATCCCTTGTCGTCGAGGACCATCTTCTCGAGGACGAGCTTCCCGCCTTCGACAGCCTTTACCGTCGAAAGCCACTTCATGTGCACGCCCTCTTCGGCGGCTTCCTCGACCTCGACGTCGTGGGCAGGCATCCGGTCCCGTGAGCGCCGGTACACGACCACGGCATCGGTGGCACCAAGGCGACGCGCCGTGCGCGCGGCGTCCATGGCGGTGTCCCCGCCTCCGTAGATCGCCACCCGTCGACCGAGCTGCGGGGCGTCTTCCCCCTCCATGCTCCGAAGCAGCGACACGGCGTCGAATACGTGCGACGAGTCACCGGCGGGAATGTAGGCGCGCTTGCCGATCTCGGCCCCGACGGCCAAGAAGACGGCGTCGAACCCGCCGGACTCCATCGCGGCCACCACGTCGGTCACCTCACGGTTCACCTCGAGGCTCACTCCCATAGCGAGGATCCGATCGATCTCAGCCTGCAACACGTCGCGCGGCAACCGGTACTTGGGGATTCCGAAGCGCATCATCCCACCTGCGGATCCCCCCGCTTCGTAGATGGTCACGCTGTGCCCCAGACGGGTCAGGTGGTAGGCGGCGGAGAGCCCGGCCGGACCTGCACCGACGACGAGGACCCGCCGGCCCGAAGGCGTGACATCGGTCTCGAGCTTCCAGCCCCGAGCGATTGCCTCGTCTCCGAGGAATCGTTCCACCGCGTTGATGCCCACGGCCTCGTCGACCTGGACCCGGTTGCAGACCGTTTCGCACGGGTGGTAGCACACCCGCCCCATGACAGCCGGCATCGGATTGTCTCGCACCAGGGCCCGCCACGCCTGTTCGTAGTGACCGGCCTCGGCGTGGTACAGCCACTGCTGGACATTCTCCCCGGCGGGACAGGCATCGCAGCACGGCGGAAGGCGGTCCACGTAGACAGGGCGCTCAACGCGCCAGGATCCGGTCTTGTTGGCGAGACTCGAACCCACGTCGAGCGTGATGGCGAAGGGCTTTTCCATCACAGCCTTCTTTCGGCCAGGACCGGGCTCGAATCGGGTTCGGACTCGTCCAGCAGGCCGAAGCGGCGGATGTTGCGATCTGCGATGGCCTGGATGCGATCGACGATGTCGGGCCGGGGAGACGCCCCGAAGAGGTGCCCATAACGGCCCTGGAGCCGCAGGTACTCCTCGACGGGCACGCGGTGGCGGATCTTCGATACCGCCGTGATCTCGCCATGCTCGGCCTCGAAGACAGGGAAGAGACCTGTCTCCTTGGCCAGCCGGGCCAGGAGGATGGTGTCGGCTGATGCGCTCTGCCAGCCCAGGGGGCACGGGACGAGCACATGAATGTACCGAGCCCCCCCCAGGGACATGGCGTGCCGGACCTTGTACTCCAGGTCGCGCAACTCCGACACCGTGGCTGTGGCGACGTAGGGGATCTCGTGCGCCACGGCAAGCAGGGGCACGTTCTTTCCCTGGCCGAACACGTTTCCCGGCTCGGGGCCGATGGCCTCGGTGGTGGCGGTACGCGCTCCGGGCGGGGTGGCGCTGGACCGCTGGACACCGGTGTTCATATAACCTTCGTTGTCGTAACAGATGAAGAGCACATCGTCGTTGCGCTCGAACATCCCCGACAGGCACCCGAACCCGATGTCCACCGTGCCACCATCACCGGCTTGAGCGACGACCCGGACATCGGAGCGTCCCTTCACCTTCAACGCAGCAGCTACGCCGGTCGCCACCGCCGGTGCGTTGGCGAACAGGGAGTGCAACCACGGGATACGCCAGGCGGTCTCGGGATACGGGGTCGAGAACACTTCGAGACATCCGGTGGCGTTCACGGCGATCATGTCCCCGCCGGTCGCCCGCATGGCGGCGTCGAGGACGAACCTGGCACCCAGGGCCTCACCACAACCCTGGCACGCACGGTGGCCGGAATTGAGCGAGTTGGTCCGCTGGGCGTCGGCTTGCACAGAGCGCAGTTCCAGGGGCAACAATCGGTTGCCCGCCGCAAAGCTGCCTGTTTGGTAGAACTTCACCGGTTCGAGAGGCATGACCTATTCCTCAGGTGACTCGGGCCGACACGGTGCCGACATCGCGCAGCACATTCTCGGCGGTGGGACCCGAACGGCGACTCCCCGCCATGCGCGCCAGCTCGCGCTCGACGAGGGTGCGGTCGAGATCGAGGAACGTGAGTGCCTCCAGCCCGTCCGATTCCGCTACCTGGAGCAGGCCCGTCAGCGATTGCTTGGTGATGGGACGACCCCCGAGCCCGGCGATCACGGCGTGGGTCTGCAGCGGGAGCCCTGCGGTCGCCATCGACACGTCGGTGGCGACTATGCCTCCCGCCCCCGGCGCGAGCGCTTTCTCGATTACCACCACCCGTTTCGCCCCTCCCAGCGCCCGACGCACCGCCGCGGCCGGGAAGGGTCGGAACGACCCGATCCCGACCACGCCGACACGCATCCCCTGGTCGCGCAGGGCATCAACGGCATCTTTGATGGTTCCGAGCACCGAGCCGAGGGCGACGATGACGGTGTCGGCGTCCTCGCTCCGGTACGAGTTCACCAGACCGCCCGAACGCCGCCCGAAGGTTCCCCCGAACTCCGCCGCGATCTCCGGTATCAGGTCCAAGGCCTGGAGTTGCTTCACGTGCGCCAGGTAGCGGACCTCTTCGAACGCCTCGGGACCCACCATGGCCCCGATGGACACGGGCTCCTGGGGGTCGAGGACCTGGCGCGGCTCGTAGGTGGGCACGAAGGCGTCGACCTGCTCCTGGGTTGGGATCTCCACCGCTTCGAAGGCGTGGGTGAGGATGAACCCGTCCATGCACACCATGACCGGCATCGACAGCTCCTCGGCCAAGCGGAAGGCCTGGATGTGGAGGTCGACGGCTTCCTGGTTGGTCTCCGCGAAGAGCTGGATCCACCCGGCGTCACGCACCGCCATGGCGTCGCTGTGATCGTTCCAGATGTTGATGGGTGCCCCGATGGCACGGTTGGCGAGCGTCATCACGATGGGCAGGCCGAGCCCCGAAGCGTTGTAGACAGCTTCGATCATGAAGAGCAATCCCTGACTGGCTGTGGCGGTGTACGCCCGGGCGCCGGTGGCCGATGCGCCGATACACACCGACATCGCCGCGAACTCCGACTCGACGTTGATGAACTCGCAGTTCGTCAGCTCACCGGATTTCACGAGCGCCCCGATCCCCTCGATGATGTGGGTCTGCGGGGAGATCGGGTAGGCGCAGACGACCTCCGGCCGACACAGGGCAACTGCTTCGGCGACGGCTCGAGATCCCTCAACCTGGCGAAGCATCGGCAAGCACCCCTCTCCGACCGGCCACGATCCGATACGCCTCGCGGGCCGCGGCGATATTGCCCGAGCCGACCCTCTCGCTGAAACGAGCCGCGATGGCATGCACCACAGCATCGATCGACACCGCTCCGGTGAGTGCGGCAAAGCCTCCCAGCAGCACGGCGTTGGGAACGGGACGCCCCGTATGCTCGAGCGCCAGCTCGGTGGCGGGAACGGTCAGCAACCGCTCGTCCCCGTGGGAGGTGACGAGATCGGAGAGGCCGAGGTCATCAAAGCCACGAGCCGAGTTGACAAGGAGGTAACCGCCGGGTTGCAACCCGCTGAACAGATCGACCTGATGGACCAATGTGGCGTCCTGAACGATGAGGGCATCGGGCGCGACAATGGGCTCCCGGGTGCGGATACGGTCCACGTCGATGCGGCAGAAGGACACCACCGGCGCACCGGTGCGCTCTGAGCCGAAGCTCGGAAAAGCCTGCGCGAAACGACCGTCACCGAAGGCGGCCACCGAGAGGATCTCGGCGGCCGTCACCACGCCCTGGCCGCCACGACCGTGGATTCGGACCTGGAACACCGGACGCCCTCGCCTCTGTCCGGACTACGGTCTCGGCGCCGCGCCCACCAGTGCCGCCAATTCGGCCAACCGGTTGGCGTAACCCCACTCGTTGTCGTACCAGCCGATCACCTTGGCCATCCGGCCATGCGCCATCGTGAGCTCAGCATCGAACACGCACGATGCCGGCGAGCCCACGATGTCGCTCGAGACGAGTGGCTCCTCGCTGTATTCGAGCTTGCCGACAAGGGATCCGGCGGCAGCCCGCTCCCGGTAGGCGGCCCGAATATCGTCGGCGGTGGCGGACGCTCGGAGGTTGACCACGAGGTCGGTCACCGACCCGTCGGGAACCGGAACCCGCAGGGCAAATCCGTCCAGCCGGCCCTCCACCGAAGGCATCACCAGACCGGTGGCTCGCGCCGCCCCTGTCGTGGTGGGAACGATGTTGATGGCGGCGGCACGCGCTCGGCGCGCGTCCTTGTGAACCGAATCGACCAGCTGCTGGTCCCCGGTGTAGGCGTGCACCGTCGTCATGAAGCCCTCCTCGATGCCGAAGGCGTCGTCGAGAACCTTGGCCAGCACCGCCAGGCAGTTCGTCGTGCACGACGCATTCGAGACCACCACATGGTGTGCCGGATCGAACTGGTCGTCGTTGACCCCCAAGACGAAGGTGGCATCCGCGCCCTTGGACGGTGCCGACACCACCACTCGGGGGGCCCCGGCGTCGAGATGCCCGGCGGCACGGTCACGAGCCGTGAATTTGCCCGTGGACTCCACTACGACGTCCACCCCGAGTTCGCCCCACGGAAGCGCCTTGACCTCGGGTTGCGCCAACAGGCGGACGCGATCCTGGCCGACCACCATGACGTCGTCGTCGAGCGCCACCGGGACCTCGAGCCGCCCGAACACCGAGTCGCGCGCCAGGAGCCGGACGAGCGCCTCGGGAGCCCCCAGGTCGTTCACGGCTACCACTTCGAGGTCGAGCTCCGGACGGCGGGCCGCACGTAGCAGGGCCCGGCCCGTCCGACCGAATCCGTTGATCCCTATCCGCACCGGCATGTGTCCTCCTCGTCGTCGCCAGGCCAGGGCCCACCGACATTTCGTCGTCGAGCTCGTAGACCCAACCTCGCGCCGGACCGCAGTCGCCACCAGGGAACAAGGTCCTATTCCGGGGGGGCCGCCTCACCCCGAACCTAGCGTCGCCTGTCGCGATCCGTCGGGTCGGGAGCTGCAAAGGTTCGATCGCCGGGGTTCGCCCTGGTCCCTCACGGACTCCCTCGCTTGGGACCTTTGCCTCTGGGGTCCCATGACGGCCTGGACCAGGATGATCCCAGGTGATCGAGCGAGGAGCTTGCCATGAAGGCAGCGGTAATCCGTGCGGCCATGAACGCAGGCTGAGGTGACGGTTCGAGACACCCAAGCTCCCGAGTTGCCTCGTCAGCCGAACCTCGGGCTTCCGATCCTCGAAGACCTCCCACCGGTCGCCGGTCGCCGCGTCCTCGTCCGGGCTGACCTCAACGCGCCCCTTCGACCCGGGAAGGACGGGGGGCTGGAAGTCGCCGACGATTTCCGACTCCGCGCATCGCTCCCGACCCTCGCCTGGTTGGGGGCGAACGGCGCAGAGGTCGTGGTATGCAGCCATCTGGGCCGTCCGAAGGGCAAGATCGAGCCGCGCTACGACATGGCCCCGATCCGAGAGGCAATGGCCGAGCTCGCACCCGGGGTGTCGGTCGCCGACAACCTGCGATTCGATCCCGGCGAAGAGGCAAACGACCCCGCCTTCGTCCGCCGCCTCGTCGACGGATTCGATTACTTCGTCAACGATGCATTCGGCGCATGCCACCGGAGCCATGCGTCGATTGTCGGTCCGCCCGCACTCATGCCGAGTGCCGCCGGTCGCCTCCTCATGGGGGAGGTTGAGGCCCTCACGCGAATTCTCATCGATCCCGAGCACCCGTTCGTCGCCATTGTGGGTGGCGCCAAGGTCGCAGACAAGCTCGGGGTCTTGCGTTCGATCGCGGAGCGATCCGACCGCGTCCTTCTCGGAGGCGCAATGTGCTTCACCTTTCTCCGTGCACTCGGGCACGACGTCGGCGCGTCACATGTGGAATCCGAACTGATCGAGGACGCTCGATCACTGTTGGACCGTTTCCCCGGCATAGGGACTCCGAGAGACATCGTCGCACTGGCTCCCGGGGGAGATTTCGGCATCGGCCGCCCCGCGACAGGCGAGGTCGAGCTGTTCACGGACGATCTCCCGGTCGGCTGGCAGGGTTTGGACATCGGCCCTGAGACACGGGCGGACTTCGCCGAGGTCATCGCCGGCGCCGCGACGCTGCTCTGGAACGGACCGATGGGCGTCTTCGAAGACCCTCGTTTTGCCGAAGGAACCCGAGCCATCGCAGAGGCGGTGGCCGCTTGTCCCGGATTCACCGTGGTTGGTGGAGGGGAGACCGCGGCTTCGCTCCGGCAATTCGGGCTCGAGGGCCGCATCGACCACATCTCCAGCGGCGGGGGCGCCACCCTCGAGTTCCTCGAAAAGGGTGATCTCCCCGGCCTTGCTGCTCTGCGCTTGAGCAATGCTGTGCGACAGAGTTGAGTCTGGCGCACTGCTACCCGGTGAGTGACGAAGAGGTGTCGACCTCCCCGCCCCATCATGGAAGGTCCACGGCGGAGGATCAGTTCCAGAACGATCCGATGCGATGACCCCGACCATCGAGGTCGAAGGGGTCACCAAACGGTTCGGCACCACCGTGGCCCTCGACGACGTATCGCTGACGGTGGGCGCCGCAAAGGTGCTGGCACTCCTCGGCCCCAACGGAGCCGGCAAGACGACCCTGGTGCGGGTGCTCACGACCCTCCTGCCGCCCGATAGGGGTCGCGCCCGCGTCGGCGGCTTCGACGTGGAGAACGATGCCAAGACCATTCGGACAATGATCGGGCTGGCCGGGCAGTACGCGACGGTCGATGACCTGCTCACCGGACGCGAGAATCTCGAGCTCGTCGGCCTCCTCTATCACTTGCCCAAAGCGGAATATCGCCGACGCGCGCAAGGGGCGCTGGAGCGGATGGAGCTCACCGTGGCCGGGGACAAGCCGGTCAAGACCTACTCGGGTGGGATGAGGCGTCGTCTCGATCTGGCCGCCAGCCTCATCGGGCGTCCTCCGATCCTCTTTCTGGACGAGCCGACCACGGGGCTCGATCCGCGCACGAGAAACGACCTTTGGGCACTCATCGATGAGCTGGTTGCGGAAGGAACGACCGTCATGCTCACGACCCAGTACATGGAAGAGGCTGAGCACCTCGCCCACGGGATCGTCGTGCTCGACGATGGGCGGGTCGTCGCCCAAGGGACAGCTGACGAGCTGAAGGATCGGCTCGGAGGCAACGTCTTGCAAGTCCGGGTCAAGGACCGAATCGACCTCGAACGGGTTTCCTCCCTTGTCATCGGATTTGGGAGCGCTGCGCCTCGGCTCGACCCGGATCTGAACCAGGTCAGTCTTCCGATCAAAGGCGGGGCCAAGGTGCTGATAGCCGCCGGCCGAGCGATCGACGATGACGGAATCGCACTCGAGGACCTGGGGATCAGACGACCGTCACTCGACGATGTGTTCCTCGCGCTGACCGGCCATACGGCTGAGTCAGATGTCGGCAGGGATCCATCGCGCCCGGGAGGTGACGATGACTGACGTTGCCGTCAAGGAGCAGTCGGTCAGGGCCACTCCTCTCACTCTCGGACTTGCCTTCCGTGACATCAGAGGGATGACCCGCCGGAACCTCCTTCGGATAGTCCGCACGCCGCAACTCCTGTTCATGACGATCCTCCAACCGACGATCATCCTCCTGCTCTTCCGGTACGTGCTCGGCGGTGCCATTCATGTCCCCGGGGTCGACTACGTCGACTATGTCGTCCCGGGGATCTTTCTTGAAGCCGTCCTGATCGGAGGGATGACGACGGCATTGGCACTCGCCACCGACCTCCAGGCGGGGATGATCGACCGGTTCCGCAGTCTGCCTATGGCGCGTTCGGCGTTTCTGGCCGGTCGAACTCTGGCCGATCTGTGCCGAGCGGTCTTGGCCCTGGCATTCATCATCCTCCTCGGCCTCCTCGTCGGCTTCCGGTTCCACAACAGCGTTGGCGCCTGCTTGGGCGGCGTCGCGCTCATCATCGGCTTCGGCTACTCCTTCACGTGGGTCTACGCGGCGATTGCGTTGGCCGTGAAAGACCCCCAGACCGCCCAGATGACGTCCATCCTCCCGATGTTCATTCTCTTCTTTGCCAGCTCCGCCTTGGTGCCGGTGGCGACCATGCCGAGCTGGCTCCGGCCCTTCGCCGAGAACCAGCCGGCCTCGGTCTCGATCAACTCGGTGCGGGCACTTTTCGAAGGTGGTCCCGTGTACCACGAGCTGTGGCAGGCGGTGTCCTGGTGTATCGCGATCCTGGTGGTCTTCTTCGTGATCTCACTGAACCTCTACCGCCGAGCGACAGCGTGAACATGAGTGCATCGCCTCTTCGGCGAGTATTCGCCTCTCCGTGATCAGAAACCAGGAGCGTCGGCGTCGGAGCTGACGGCGATCTTGCCGTCGAGCATGCCAATGATCCGGTCTGCCACTCCGGCAACGACGCTGTCATGGGTGACCAGGACGATCGTGACCCCCCGTTCGTCGCGCAGCTGCTGGAAGAGCCCGAGGACGGCTTCGACCGATGCACTGTCGAGGCTGCCTGTGGGTTCGTCGGCAAGGAGAATGGGTGGGTCATTCGCCAATGCTCGGGCGATGGCAACGCGCTGGCGCTCGCCTCCCGAGAGCTGCGTCGGTCGACGATGAGCCAGATCACCGAGGTCGACGTCGTCGAGCAGTCTCTTGGCATAGGCAGGCCGCTCAGCATGGGGACGGTGGGAACCCGCCATGGCGATCTGGACGTTCCCCAAGACCGAGAGTCGAGGGAGCAAGTTGTGGAGCTGGAACACCAGCCCGATCTCCTCGCGACGGTAGAGGTTGTTGCGTCGCAGGTGGTTGAGGTCGTACCCATCCACCCGGATCGTTCCTGCCGTGGGACGATCCAGAGCGGCGAGCAGGTGCAGAAGCGTCGACTTTCCGCACCCTGACGGGCCGGTGATGGCCACGAACTCGCCCTTTGCCACGGTCAGATCGACGCCGTCGAGGGCTTGGATCATGCCGTCGTCGTAGACCTTCTCGACATCGTGTACCTCGATCAGCGGGGGTGTGACCACAAGCTCACTCATGACTCAATGCCTTGAGCGGGGTGAGGTTGGCGGCGCGCAGCGCGGGATACAGGGCACCGAGCACCGCCATGCCGAGGCCGGTGAACAGCCCTCGCCAGAATGCGCCCGGTGTGTAGTTGGCATGGAGGACTCCGGCCAGCTGAGGCAGGTGCTCGAGAACTGCGGTGGCGGCAAAGGAGAGCCCCACCCCCATGGCTGAGCCGACCACCGCTAGAACGATCCCTTCGCCCACCACGAGGAACACCACGCGGGTCCGAGCCCAGCCGATGGCCCGGAGCAAACCAAACTCCCGGGTACGTTCGAAGAGCGAAAGGAGCATCGTGTTGCCCACGATGATCGCACCGATCAGAATGGCGAGGACGGTACTCCCTGTCGCGGCCGCCTTCAAGAACACCAGGTTGCGATCGGCCCGACCGAACTGCGTTGCGGTCCGAATGGTGGTCAGCTCCGGATGGGCCGACGTCAGCGCCTGCTCCACCCGTGGGATCGAGGATCCGGGGGCGACCTTTACGAACACGAGGGTCACCGACCCCGGCACCCGGTTCCGCGCCTGGAGGGCAGGGAGGGGGAACATCGCACCCAGGTCTCCGTAGGAGATTCCGGTCGAATAGATCCCCACCACCGTGTTCCAGGTGCCGTTGCCGTTGAACCTGTCGCCGACATGGAGCCCCAGGTTCTGCGCGGCGCGCCACCCCAGCATGACCTCGTGGGAGGCGGTGGCCCCGTACGGACTACCCGCGACAACCGTGACCCCGAAGGGTCGCAGGTCCGCGGGCGCAATTCCGATCTCGATGAACAAGGGGTTCGCAGCATTGATCCGTTCGGTTTCGAGGAGAACCCCCACCGCGCTCGAAACCCCCCTGGTCGACTTCACCTGCTGGAGCTGGCCGTTGTCGAGGCTCGAGAACAAGATGTCCGAGACGCCGTTCTGGGCGACGGTGAAGTCGGACTTGCCCACGGCAAGCACCTCGGCAGCGGAGCTCTCCAGTCCACTGCTCACAACGGTCAGCGTCACGACGGTCATCACGGCGATGCCGATCGCCAGCGCGATGCCCGTCGAGCGCGACTTCTTCGCCCAGAGATTCCCGAGCACCAACCTGATCAGCGACATGTCGACGGCCCTTACCCGTCGCCTCGGTGGTCCCGTCGGCTCACCGGCCACTGCCTGTGCGACTCTGATCCATCGGAATCACTTGAGCGTCGACCATGTCCCTCGAGTTCTCTTGGGGCTGTCCCGCAACGATGTCAGGGCGCTCTTCGAGGTTATCGTCTTCTCCGCCTTCCCCATGCCGCCGAGATGGCAATGCAATCGCCACCAAGGCGGCACTTGCGCTCACGACCACCACCCCCACCAGCAGCGCCAGGTCCATTCCCTCGACAAATGCGTGGCGTGCAGCCGTGGTCAGCGCCGAGCCGAGGGAGCCCCCAGCAATCCGAGCCACCGTCAGCGCTCCTCCGATCGAGCCCAAGATGGCCTGTCGGGCGACGGGGGGGACGGCGTGGCCCGCCAGCGTGAGCGTCATCATTCCCTGATACCGAGCTGCCAGGACCGAGCCGACCACCGCCACGCCAAGCGCTCCTCCCACCTGCAGGGCAGTTCCATTGATGGCCGAACCCACTCCAGCTCGGTCGCGCGGTAGCGAACCCATGACCGAGGCGGTTGCCGGCGCGATGATGAGCCCGGCACCGAGGCCCAACAACACCATGCCGAGCAACGCGTGCCCAAATCCCTGTGCCGTCGTTGTCGTCGTCAGCTGCCAGAATCCTGCCGCCACGATCAGCAGGCCTGCCGCGACCACTGCCTTTGTCCCGAGCCATCGATCGAGATATGTCGACGACACGGCTGCGATGGCGAGCACCGCGGCGATGGGCAGAATGCGGATCCCCGCGTCCAACGCAGAGAACCCGAGAGAGAATTGGAGATACTGGGTCAGGACGAACAGGGCGCCCATCAGTCCGAACACCGCCAGCGCGATCGCGACCATGGCCACAGAGAACCGCCGGTTCCCAAATGGCTCCAGGACGAGCAAAGGATGGGAGCTTCGGCGTTCCCAGACCACAAACCCGACAAGGATCACCACCGCCCCGGCGCCTGAGCCGACGACGAGAAGGGAGTGCCAGCCACGCACGGGTGCCTCGATGATCGCCCACAGGAGCAGCGCCAGGCCGGAGGTCGACAAGACCGCCCCAAAGAGGTCAATCGTTCGATGTTGCGGGTCAGCGGAGTCGGGGACGAGCCAAAGCGCCATCACCAGTCCCAGCATCGCCACTGGTACGTTGACGAGGAAGACCGATCCCCACCAGTAGTGCGCCAGCAACCAGCCGCCGGCGATGGGGCCGATGGCGATGCCCAAACCGGTTGTCGCCGACCAGATCCCGATGGCCCGCGCCTGGTCCTGGGCGTCTCGAAACACGTCGGTGATGATCGACAACGTGGACGGCATGATGCAGGCCGCGCCGAGACCCATGACGGCCCGGGTCGCGACCAGGCTGGAGACCGACGTGGAAAAGGCCGAACCGGCCGAGCCCGCCGCGAAGATCGCGAGGCCCGCGCAGAAGACCTTCTTGCGCCCGATCCGATCACCGACGCTTCCTGCGACCAGGAGGAGCCCGGCGAAGGTGCAGGCATAGATGTCGACGATCCACTGGAGCTGCGAATCGGTGGCGTGCAAGACCCTGACCAGGGTGGGCAGAGCGATATTGAGGATGGTGTTGTCGAGCGAGACGATCAGGAGGGAGACGCACAGCACGGCGAGGACGGCCCAGCGCCGGCCGGGTGCCAGGCTCCGCGTCATCGCTCCGGGCGCCAGCATCTCGGTGCTCACAGGTTCAGCCCACCACGTGATGGGTTTCCCCAGGTAGGGCCAAAGGTCATTCCCAAAGCCGTGGGGGGCCGTCGTGCGGGTGCCGATGGGGACATTCGGCCCTACCGAGGCCTCGGGCCGTCGGGGCACGGTGGGAGCGTGGTTCTCATGGAGCGCCCGGCGTGACCGGCTCTGCGACCGGTATGGACGGCTGTTCGGTACGTGAGACCCATGTCTCGATCCTGTTGTTCCTGGGGCAGCACGTCTTCAAATTGCGCAAGCCCCTCCGATTTGACTTCGCCGACTTCTCGACCCCTGCTGCACGGGCCGAGGACTGTCGTCAGGAGGTCGATCTCAACCGGCGGCTGGCCCCCGATGTCTACCTGGGAGTCGCCGACGTCACGATGGGAGGTGAGACCCTCGATCATGCCGTCGTGATGCGTCGCCTTCCCGCCGAGCGTTCCCTGGCGCACCTGGTCTCCTGCGAGCCTGAGGCCGTCTGGGGCGCCGAACTCCGTGGTGTGGCCCGGGTAGTGGCGGACTTCCACGCTCGGGCCGACCGTTCGCCCCAGATCTCGGCCATCGCATCGATAGGGACCGTCAGCGATCAGTTCGAGGCGAACGTGGCGGCGACGGCCCGCTTCGTCGGCCCGATCCTCGACCCGAGCACTCATGATGCCGTGGTGGAGGCGATCCGCCGCTACCTCTCGGGACGCGAGCCTCTGTTCACGGCCCGCATGGCGGCAGGTCAGATCTGCGACGGCCATGGGGATCTTCAGGCCGATGACATCTATTGCCTCGATGACGGACCGAGGATCCTCGACTGCCTCGAATTCGACGGACGCCTGCGCTGTGGCGACGTGGCCGCGGATGTGGCCTTCCTCGCCATGGACCTCGAACGGCTGGGCAAGGCCGAGGCGGCGGCGCGGTTCATCGGTGACTACGAGGGGCGGGTAGGCGCACAGCTGCCCGTATCCCTTTTGCACACCTACATCGCGCTGCGTGCCTACGTCCGCATCAAGGTGGCGTGTATCCGTCACGAACAAGGCAATCCCGAGGCGATGGAGGAGGCGGTCCGGCTCCTCGAGCTCGCCCGCCGTCACCTGGAGCAGGGCCGGGTCCGCCTCGTGCTCGTCGGAGGCCTCCCCGGATCGGGCAAATCCACGTTGGCCAACGCCCTGGGCGACGCCCTCGGTGCCATCGTGCTCCGGTCCGACGAGCTCCGCAGTGGTCGGTCGAGGGCTATCGCCGATCCTTCGGTCGCCGCCACGTTCCGTCGGGGGCGCTACACACCTCGCCGGACACACGATGTCTACAACCAGTTGATCAGTGTCGCCCGGCAACACCTGGGGCTGGGGAAGTCCGTGATTCTCGATGCGTCGTGGATCGACGCGTCGAACCGGCACCTGGCTCAGGCGCTCGCCGTCGACTCATCGGCTGCTCTGACCGAGCTGCACTGCACAGCCCCTCCCGATGTCACCGAAGGGCGCATCGCCACGCGACGTCGACGCGGCACTGACACCTCCGAGGCCACGGTCGACATCGGGCGGGCCATGGCTCTCGCCGAGGCCCCGTGGCCGTCGGCCACAGACGTCGACACGGCGCGCCCGCCCGGCGTGGTGTTGGAAGAGGCCCTCGAGATCGTGGGCGTCCCGGTCGTCGCGGCGCCGTCGAGGTCCTGATCGCCCGACCCCGGGCGATCCTCTCGGGCGTGGTGGCTCACCGTCAACACACACGACCTCGGGAATGTGAGATGACCCGATACCGTCGAGCCGCGTGCGCCAGGGGCCTTGACCCGGCAGACACCGCACAAGGCACGACATCACGATCATTCCCTTGAGTGGGCGTGCGACGTCGGGGGCCCCATTCGCATCGAACCAGGTCCCTCTTTCTCCGCCGCCTGCTCCTCGGCGCTCGCCCCCAGGTAGACGAAGAATCCGATGATGACGAGCCAGAAGTCATAGAAGATCCCGCCAAGAATCATCACCACAGCCAGAATCCGGGCAATCTTCGCCGCCTGACGGGTGGCGGTGAGTCTGTCGTGGCGCCGCGCCAACAGAGCGCGCGCCACTCGTCCACCGTCCATGGGGAGCGCGGGCAACAGGTTGAACCCGCCTAGCAAGGCGTTCAGCCAGGCCAATCGAGCGAACCACGAGCCGGCGAACAGCGAAGGAGGCCACAGGCGGGCGCCAAAGGCCACACCACCCGCCAGAGCGAGGGCGGCCAGGCCGAGGCTGGTGAGCGGTCCGACAATGGCGATGGCGAACTCGTCGGCTGGGCTTTCGGGCATCTCCTTCAATTGGGAAAGCCCCCCGATGGGCAGGAGCAGGATGTCCTCGACCACGGCGCCACGCCGGCGGGCCACGATGCAATGGGCGTACTCGTGGACCAGGACCGAGGCGAAGATTGCGGTGATCCACAGCAGACCGGCGGCGACGGTGGACACCCCGCTGGAAGTGTTCACCCACACCACCAGGATCACGAGGACGAGGAACGTCCAGTGCATCCGGATCTCGATGCCACCGATACGGGCGACCCGCATCGAGCTCCTGGTCTTCCCTTCTTGTGCCATGGGACACCCACCTCGTGAAATCAGGCTCCACCTTCAGGATGGGCGTCTTTCAGGCACCTGGACCAGGGCACAACGTCCATTTCCTCTGGCGACAGCCAGTCCGGCGCCGCTCGAGCCGGCGCGGCCCGTGCCGACACCCGGCAATGGCCCGGAATGCGACGTCGAACCCCCCTACCTCGTGACGCCGGGCCCCCTCCGGCTCGTTCGGGACATCGACGGTCGCCCACCCGAGCCCGGACCGGAGCCGGGTCAACCTGTGACCTCTGACCCTGGTCGGGTCGCACCGCACCAGGGAACATGAAAGTGCGGGCACCGAGGTCGGCTTGCCCCCGGTGCGGCGAGGAAAGGGGAAGCGATGATGCATCTGGAACTGTCGATAGAGCAGGCTCAGGCGCTCAACAGGCTCCTCGAGCAGTCCCTGCGGGAACTGAGCCACGAGATCGCAGCCACTGACAACGCCGAGTTCAGGGCCGACCTGAGCGAGTATCGCGACTGCCTGGTCGCAGTCGGCGGATCGCTCGGCCGACTGCTGACAGAGACCCCTGGCGCCTCGCCTCCGACCCCGGGGTTCGTTCGCGAACTTGCCCACCCCGGAGATTGACAGGGCTTCGTCATGGCACCGTCGGGGCTGAATCGGGTGCTGACTCAGCTCCCTCGAGCGATGCACGAGCGGCAGCCAGCGGCTGACTCTGACCGCCTCCTCGACATGGTGGTCGATCCCCGATTCTTGTCCACGATTTCGAGAGCAGTAGGCAGGCGATTCCCCTTGGGTCTCACAGCGACGACCGCGTGGCTTCCCGGTCGCAGCTCGATCTCGATCCACAATCCCGCAACCTCTGTGGAGGAGGACACGACATGGACTTGATCCGTTGGTTCGACAGCATCAGCCTCGATGACGCGCCCCAGGTGGGGGGCAAAGGGGCCAACCTCGGAGAGCTGACCGCTGCCGGCCTCCCGGTGCCACCTGGATTCGTGATCACGAGCGACGCCTTCCTCGACGCCATCGATCGCAGCGGGGCCCGCCAGAAGGTCCGCCAGGTGATCGACAGCGCCGACCCCGACGACCCCGCCAGCCTGGCCACCTGCGCCCGGCGCGCTCAGGAGCTCGTGCACGCCACGCCGGTGCCGGACCATCTCGCTGAGGCCATCCTCGCGGCCTATCGCCGCTTGGGCGAGGGCACCCGGGTGGCCGTGCGCTCTTCGGGGACGAGCGAGGACAGCGCCGGGACGTCGTTTGCCGGCATGAACGCCACCTTCACCAACGTGGCAGAGGACGGGGAGCTTCTCGCCCGAGTGGTCGACTGCTGGGCGTCGCTGTACGGGGAGCGGGTGATCTCGTACCGGGCCAGCCAACGGGTCGGCGACGAACCTTCCTTGGCCGTGGTCGTCCAGCAGATGATCCCCTCGGAGCGCTCGGGCGTGATGTTCACCGTGGACCCGTCGCAGGCGCATCCCGATCACATCATCATCGAAGCAGCCTTCGGTCAGGGAGAGGTCGTCGTGAGCGGCCAGGTCGAACCCGACACCTACGTCGTGGAACGCACCGGGCCGGCTCTGCTCAATGTGCGGGTCGGCATCAAGACCATCAAGATCGTCCAGGGAGCCGACGGGCACGATCAGCAGATCACCCTCGATCTGAGCGAGGGGTCGCGGCGCGTCCTCTCTGACGACGAGGTTCTGGGGCTCGCCACTCTCGGGCTGGCGGTGGAAGCACACTACGGGTCGCCCCAGGACGTCGAGTGGGCGATCGCAGGTGGACACACGTACCTCGTCCAATCGAGACCCATCACGACGCTCGGAGGTTCCTCTTCTCGAGACATCGCGTCCCCATCACGGGACTCGACGACCGCGGAATCGCCGGGAGACCCGAAGGTCCTGGTGTCGGGGCTGGCGGCGTCCGCAGGTCGGGCGTCGGGCCGCGTCAGGGTGCTGCACTCCCCCGCCGAGGGCGATCTCCTTCAGACGGGGGAGATCCTGGTGGCGTCGATGACCAGTCCGGACTGGGTCCCCACCATGCGACGCGCCGCGGCACTCGTGACCGACGGCGGCGGCATGACCTGTCATGCCGCCATCGTGACCCGGGAACTCGGCGTGCCCTGCGTCGTCGGGGCCCGCAACGCAACCACAGTGCTGCGTGACGGCGAGCAGGTGACCGTCGATGGAGCCAAGGGCGAAGTCTACGAAGGGGTGGTGGCTCCGGAGGGCGGCGGCACGACGCCGGAGACGGCGGGCACCCTCCAGATGGCGGCGGTGACAGGGTCAGGCGGGGCGCCAGCACCCACTCCGGTGCTCGCCACCCGTCTGTATGTCAACCTCGCCATCGCCGAACACGCCGAGGAGGTCGCCGCCATGGACGTCGATGGCGTCGGGCTCCTTCGGGCCGAGTTCATGGTGGTGGACGCACTGCGCGGAGTCCACCCCAGGCTCCTCCTCGAGCGCGGAGAAGAAAAAGCCTTCGTGGACGCCATGTCGGCGTCGCTTCTTCGCATCACCCGCGCCTTCGCGCCCCGGCCGGTCGTGTACCGCAGCATCGACTTCCGGACCAACGAGTTCCGCAGCCTCGAGGGCGGGGAGCGTTTCGAGCCCCAGGAAGAAAACCCCATGATCGGCTATCGGGGCTGCTACCGCTACGTGCGGGAGCCTGATCTCTTCCGGCTCGAGCTCGATGTTCTCGCCAGGGTGATCGAACAGACACCGAACCTCCGGCTCATGATCCCCTTCGTGCGCACCCAGTGGGAGCTCGAAGCCTGCCTCGAAATCGTGGAGACGAGCCCAGTTGCGGGAGCACTGCCCGTTTGGGTCATGGCCGAGGTGCCCTCGGTCGCTTTCTTCATCCCGCGGTACGCGGCCATGGGCATCGACGGCGTGTCGATCGGGAGCAACGACCTGACACAACTCATGCTCGGTGTGGACCGCGACTCCGAGGTCTGTGCCGACCTGTTCGACGAGGCGGACCCCGCCGTCCTCGACGCCATCGGCCGCATCATCCACGGTTGCCAGGAGGCGGGCATCACCTCGTCTTTGTGTGGCCAGGCGCCGTCCAACCGACCTGAGTTCGCCGAACACCTGGTGCGGTTGGGGATCACCTCGATCTCGGTCAACCCCGACGCCGTGCCCGCGGTCAGAAGGTCCATCGCCGCCGCAGAGTGGCGGCTCCTGCTCGAGGCCGCCGTCCCCGAGCGGGACCACGCCCACGGCGGCGTCCTCGTGGCGCCGCGATCACACGGACGCAATCGGGTCCCGACACCCACGGGGGACGCCCCTTCCTGAGTCCACGGTCCGGGCCTTCGATAGGCGCAGGTCGGGACCGAGACGGCGCCGAACCCCGGAGTAGTGTCGGACTCACTGTCCTGGTCAGGTGGATGTGAGGAGTAGAGGATGGATCTGGTTGGAGTGCTGAGCGCGGCGCACGATGACTGTCTTCAAGAGGCCTCGGACGCCCTGGGGCGGGCTCACCTCAAGCACTACGAACTGGCTGGTCCCGAGTTGTCTCGTCGGCGTCTCGATGACCTCTTCGACCTGGTCCTCGAGTGTCTGGCCAAGAAGACGCTCGGACCGATCTGTGAGTATGGCCAACGTGTCGCCGAGGAGCGCTTCGACGCCGGGTTTGGTATCGCCGAGGTGCAGAGCGCGTTCAACGTCCTGGAGGAGGCGATCTGGCATGTCGTCCTGGCTCAACTCCCCGCCGATGACCTTCTCGAGGCCGCGGGGTTGATCGGGACCATTCTCGGAGCGGGGAAGGACGCGCTGGCGCGAGCGTGGGTGTCTCTGGCGACGAGCCAGCACGTCTCCTCGCTCGATCTGACCGCTCTCTTCGAGGGTGCGGCTACCTGAGACCGAGCGCGGCCCGCAGTGTCGAGCCGCCCATCGCCGCAGCTGACGCCGCAGCTGTCCGGGACTCGACGCCCCGGGTCCGATCACGGACTGTGAGGGCCGACAGGACCGCAGCGCTGAGAGCGGAGGTCATCTGGGTGAGGACAGTGGGTGCTCCGCTTCAACAGCCCACGAACGGACCTTTGGCCCTGTTGGCGCAGAAGCGCCGTTCGTATCCTCGAAACAGAGCACGACGACATCGTTGCTCCGGGTGGGCCACCGAGAATGCCGGCTCACCAGCACCGGGAAGACTCGATTGCGAGTATGGAGACGATGATGGCCATTACAGAAGAAACGGTAACTGCAGGAACGACAGCTGACGGCACGTTCGTGGCGCCCGGGCAACCCGGCAGCCTGGTAGACGTAAAGCCCCGTTACGAGAACTTTGTCGGTGGGCACTGGGTGGCCCCGGTCATGGGCACCTATATGAAGAACATCAGCCCGGTCACCGGCCAGCCCTTCACCGAGGTGGCCAGATCCACTTCCGAAGACGTCGAGCTCGCCCTCGACGCCGCACACGCCGCCAAGGACGCCTGGGGCGAGACGTCCCTTCCCGAACGCGCTGCGGTGTTGAACGCCATCGCCGACGCCATCGAGTCCAACCTCACCATGCTGGCGGTGGCTGAGAGTTGGGAAAATGGCAAACCCGTGCGCGAGACGCTGGCCGCCGATATCCCCCTTGCCGTCGACCATTTCCGGTACTTCGCCGGAGCCACCCGCTCGCTCGAAGGCCGCTCCACCGAGATCGACAAGGACACGGTCGCGTATCACTTCCACGAGCCACTGGGCGTCGTGGGACAGATCATCCCGTTCAACTTCCCGATCCTGATGGCGGCGTGGAAGATCGCCCCTGCTTTGGCAGCCGGTAACTGCACCGTCGTCAAGCCAGCGTCGCCCACACCTTGGTCGATCCTGAAGTTGGCTGAGGTGATCCAGAACGTCGTCCCTCCCGGCGTCATCAACATCGTGACCGGCCCCGGAGGTGAGATCGGCAAGGCGCTGGCCTCGAGCCCGCGCATCGCCAAGATCGGCTTCACTGGCGAGACCACCACGGGACGCCTGATCATGCAGTACGCGGCCGAGAACCTGATCCCCTCGACGGTCGAGCTCGGCGGCAAGTCTCCAAACGTCTTCTTCGCCGACGTGATGGACGAGGACGACGAGTTCCTGGACAAGGCCATCGAAGGTTTGGTTCTCTACGCATTCAACAAGGGCGAGGTGTGCACCTGCCCTTCCCGGGCGCTCGTCCAAGAGTCGATCTACGATAAGTTTGTGGCTCGCTGCCTGGACCGCATCCGCAAGATCACCCAGGGCAACCCCCTTGATCCCACCACGATGATTGGTGCTCAGAATTCGGCCCAGCAGCTGGAGAAGATCGAGGGTTACGTCGACATCGGCCGCCAAGAAGGCGCCGAAGTGCTGATCGGCGGCGAGCGGACTCACCTCGACGGCGAGCTCAAGGACGGGTACTACTACGAGCCAACGGTGCTCAAGGGCCACAACGGCATGCGCGTCTTCCAGGAGGAGATCTTCGGTCCCGTGCTGGCCATCACGACGTTCACGGACGAGGCCGACGCGGTGCGGATCGCCAACGACACCCTTTATGGCCTCGGTGCCGGAGTGTGGACCCGTAATGGGAACCGCGCCTACCGCATGGGCCGAGCCATCAAGGCAGGCCGGGTTTGGACGAACTGCTACCACCTCTACCCAGCCGGGGCCGCCTTCGGTGGCTACAAGATCTCCGGTGTCGGCCGCGAGAACCATCAGATGATGCTGGAGCACTACTCTCAGACCAAGAACCTCCTGGTGAGCTACAGCACCAAGCCGCTGGGGTTCTTCTAGAGGACCTGAGGCGGATGAGGCGCTCAAGATGGACGAGTCAGGCGTTGAACAACGTGAAGCGGTAGCCCGAGTTGTCGCCACACCGGCGGCGCTCGAGGCCATCGCCCAGCTCGTGGCCCAGCGGGGCCCGGTCATGTTCTTCCAATCCGGCGGGTGCTGCGACGGCAGCATGCCCATGTGCTTTGCCGACGGGGAGTTCGTCATCGGGAGTCACGACATCCGATTAGGTGAAGTTGGTGGCTGCCCCTTCTATATGGACCCCCGGCAGTTCAACGTGTGGAAACACACCCAGCTCATCTTGGACGTGAGTATCGGAGAGCCGGAGGGGTTCTCGCTGGCCGCCGGTGAGGATCGCCATTTCATCATCCGCTCCAAGGTCTTCAACGCGGACGACCAGACTGTGCTGAACGACGTTTGACGATCCACGGCTGATCAACGTGGCACACCCGGACAGGGATGTGACAGATGCCTACGGAGAGACGCAAGACGATGACCCCTGAAATCGAAAAGCCCGAAGCGGACGTGGCCGAACAAGCTCAACCGGTCGCAAGCAACTCAGCCGAAAGGATCAGGGCATCTTCCGACAGTCGGGGGGAGTTGCCCTTGGCCGACATGGTGGAACAGTCGACTCCGATCACCGAAGTCCAGGCTCTGCGATCGACGGCGATTCGGGACGAGGGCTCTGAGGCGGACCGGGCCGAGCAATCCGTCGAGGTGCCCATCGATGAGGACGAGGCGGATCGTTGACGGGAGGACTCCGCTAAGGACGGGGCACCGGCTGCGATGTCCGTGCCCGATCGAAAGCTCGATACCACAGGGAATCTCGTACCGTCGACCGCCGACGGGGAGCACTCGGGACTCGTTTCGCATGTCAGGCGCCCCTTCCCATCCTCCACGACGACCAAAGTCTCTTTCCCCTGTCCGCTTCGGCCGCCTTGTCTACCGTCGCCCAACAGAGAAGTGGTTCGCGGTGCCACTTCTCCGGTGGCGCGGCCTGGTTTCACCCCAGAGGCCCTCGACTCGCTCCCTGACAGCCGGACCGGGCACCCCAGGACGTCACTAGCGGCCCCTCGGGGCGCAGCTCCCCGGACCAGCCAGGGGGTGCCAGGATGGGGTGACCTCCGGCCCTGTCGTCGTAGACCCAGAGGTCCTACCATTCAACCGTGGACATCGGAGATGCCGCGGTAATCGATGCCCGTGGCCTCGACATGCTCATCACGGTGCTGTCCGAATCGGGATACGACACCAGGGGCCCGATCGTCCGCGACGGCGCCATCATGCCCGGGCCGGTGACCGGCGTCTCCGACCTACCCGCCGGCTATCGAGATGCACAGGCCCCGGGGCACTATCGGCTCGAGCACAAAGGCGACAGCGCGTTGTTCGCGTGGGCCGTGGGGCCGGGCTCCTGGAAGGCCGAGTTCTTCCCACCCACCCAGGAGCTGTGGCGCGCCACGGTGGACGGTGCGATCAGCTTCACCGAGCCCGACCATCACGCCGAGCCGATGGCGATCATCGGCGCCCGCCCGTGTGAGGTCGCTGCCTTGGACGTGCTCGACCGGGTGCTGAGCAGCGGCGCGGCTTCCGACCCGCGCTACTCGGCACGGCGGGATGGGGCGTTCATCGTGACGGCGGAGTGCGGGACCCCCGCCGCAACCTGCTTCTGCACATCGATGGGAACCGGGCCCGGAGCAGACACGGGGTTCGATCTGGCGCTCACCGAACTCGGCGATGGTGAGAATCAACGCTATGTCGTCCGAATTGGCACTGAACGCGGCGCCGAGGTCCTGTCGCAGCTCCCCACCGTTGCCGTCGCCGCCGCGGACCTCGACGCCCGGCAAGAGATTCTCGAATCGGCTTCCGGCGCCATGAAGAGAGAGCTCCGGACAGAAGGGTTACCCGCCCTGTTGGCCCGCAACCTCGACCACCCGCAATGGGAGGCGGTGGCAGACCGGTGCTTGGCCTGTGGGAATTGCACGCTGGTCTGCCCCACCTGCTTCTGCAGCGACGTCCACGACACGACGTCGCTGACCGGTGAGGTCTCGCGCCAGCGGTCCTGGGCGTCGTGCTTCGACCTCGACCACTCCTACCTGCACGGTGGGCCCGTTCGCGCTTCCACCTCCTCGCGTTACCGCCAATGGCTGACCCACAAGCTGTCGACCTGGTGGGACCAGTTCGGCACGTCGGGCTGTATTGGGTGCGGCCGGTGCATCGCGTGGTGCCCCGTCGGCATCGACCTCACCGAGGAAGTAGCCACCATCCAGCACAGCGACGGAGCCGTACGCGCCGGCTCATCGCCCGGAGAACCCGCTCCATGACGACGACATTGGCCGAATTGGTATCGACGCATCCGCTTCTGGCCGGATTGCCGGGCCAAGCGATCGCCAGCGTCGCCGGATGCGCCCGGAACGTGTCGTTCCACCCGGGTGACCTGTTGCTGGCTGAGAGCGACCCCGCCGACACGTTTTACCTGCTTCGCCGGGGCCGGGTCGCCATCGAGGTCTACTCGCCGGGGCAGGGGCCCATCGTCATCGAGACAGTCGGCCCCGGTGCCGTCGTCGGCTGGAGCTGGCTCGTTCCCCCCTACCGGTGGAACTTCGACGCCCGCGCCGTCGACGCCGTCGGGGCGGTGGCCGTCGACGGGGCATGTCTCAGGCAGAAGGCCGAGGCCGACCCCGAGCTCGGCTACGCGCTCATGCGGAGGGTGGCGTCGGTGCTCCTCGAACGCCTCCAGATGACCCGTCTTCGGCTCCTTGACCTCTACGGGACGGGCAGTGCTCGCTGATCCGGGCTGGACGGAACAGGACGGTTCTCACCTCGGCGGTCACGCCAGCCTCGGGATCATGACGCCGGTCCCCCACCGAGTCGTCGGCCGTCGCGACGAGACCGTCGACGTGGTGACCCTTCATCTGTCGCCGACGACCGGGGGCCACCTACGTCCGCGCTCGGGCCAGTTCAACATGCTCACGGCCTTCGGTGTCGGCGAAGCTGCGATCTCGGTGAGCGGTGCTCCGCATGAAGAAGGTCCGCTTCAGCACACCGTGCGCGACGTGGGCCCGGTCACCCACGCCTTGTGCCAGGCGCCAATCGGCGAGTTGGTCGGCGTCCGGGGCCCCTTCGGTACGGACTGGGGAGTCGGCACCCCCGACGGCGCCGGTGACGTCATCGACGACGAATTGCCCGCGGACGGGCCGGGACCCGGCGACGTCGTCGTGGTGGCAGGCGGGATCGGCCTCGCCCCTTTGCGGGGCGCCGTCTACGAGCTGGTGGCCCGTCACGCGCGCCGAGGGGGGCGGGTCTTTGTCATCGTGGGCGCCCGCGATCCCTCGCAGATCATCTTCGGCAGGGACCTCGAGGCCTGGGCGGGCGGCGGCGCCCGGGTAGAGGTGACGGTCGACGTCTCTACACCGGAGTGGGCCGGCCATGTCGGGCTCGTGACGTCGCTGCTCAACGATGCCGGGTTCGACCCTGTCGGAGCGACGGCGCTCGTGTGCGGGCCCGAGATCATGATGCGCTTCACCGCCCGTTCCCTGGTTGACGGCGGCGTCGATCCCCGCTGCATCCGGGTGTCGTTGGAGCGCAACATGCAATGCGGTGTGGCGTGGTGCGGCCATTGTCAGCTCGGCCCCTTCTTGTTGTGCCGTGACGGCCCGATCCTGCCCTATGCGGGTGCGGTGGCCCACCTGCTGACCCAGCGCGAACGATGACCGAACCGATCGCGTCCCGACCAGGCGACGACGTGTCCACCTCGGCGCCAGACGCCGACCCACGACCAACACTGGCCGTATGGAAGTTCGCGTCTTGTGACGGCTGCCAACTCAGCCTGCTCGACTGCGAAGATGAGCTCTTGAGCCTGGCCGACGCGGTCCACATCGCGCACTTCACCGAGATGTCGCGCGCCACCATCACGGGGCCTTACGACGTCTCGTTGGTGGAGGGCTCGATCACCACTTCTGCCGATGCCCGCCGGATCAGGCAGATCAGAGACAGCTCGCGCCGCCTGGTGACGATCGGGGCGTGCGCCACCGCCGGTGGGATCCAGGGACTGCGCAATTTCGCTGCCTCGGGCGAGTATGTCCGGACCGTGTACGCCCATCCCGAGTACATCTCGTCGCTCGACACCTCCACCCCGATCGCCGAGCACGTCGAGGTGGACTTCGAGCTTCACGGTTGCCCGATCGACCGCCACCAATTGCTCGAGGTGATCACCGCCACCCTGGCCGGGCGACGTCCGGTCATCGCCGGACACTCGGTGTGCCAGGAGTGCAAGGGCCGCGGCACCGTGTGCCTGCTCGTGAGTGAGGGAATCGCCTGCCTCGGTCCGGTGACCAGGACCGGATGCGGTGCCCTGTGCCCCACCGTCGGACGGGGATGCTTCGGGTGTTTCGGTCCCGCCGAGACCACGAACACGCCCTCGCTCGCAGCCCACCTTCGCCGCCAGGGCATGGCTGCGGTCGACGTGTCTCGGCTGTTTCGCACCTTCAATGCCTCGGCGCCGGCCTTCCTCGACGAGTCCGTGGCCCAGGGGGGTTCACTCCCCGTGACCCGACGCGTCGCCTTTGGCGCCGACGACCCGGAGGAGGTCTCATGACCCACGGGTCGCACCCGCCGCGGGTCATCAGCGTCGAGGGTCTGTCGCGAGTCGAAGGGGAGGGCTCGCTCCGGGTCGAAGTCCGCGACGGGACCGTCATGGACGTTGCCCTCGAGATTTTCGAGCCACCCCGATACTTCGAGGCCCTGCTCGTCGGGCGGCACTTCACCGAGGCTCCGGATATCACGGCCCGGATCTGCGGGATCTGCCCGGTGGCCTACCAGATGAGCGCGTGTGCCGCCATGGAGGACGCCTGTGGCGTGACGGTCGACGAACATGTCGGTCGCCTGCGGCGGCTCTTGTACTGCGGGGAGTGGATCCAGAGCCACGCCCTGCATATCTACCTCCTCCACGCGCCCGACTTCCTCGGTTGCGCCGACGCGGTGGAGCTGGCCCAGCGCGACCGGGTGGCGGTGGAGCGGGGCCTGCAGATCAAGCGGACGGGCAACCTGGTCATGGAGACCGTGGGCGGCCGGGCCGTGCACCCGGTCAACGTCCGGGTCGGCGGCTTCTACCGGGCCCCGGACCCGGCATCGGTGAGGGCCCTGATCGAGCCGCTTCGTCGGGCGCGCGACGCCGCACTCACCACCGTCGAGTGGGTGGCGGGCTTCGAGTTCCCCGATGTGACCGGCGACTACCGCTTTGTGGCGCTGCGCGATGGGGACCGGTATGCCATCGAGCGGGGCAGACCCGCGTCCTCCGATGGCCTCGACGTGAGCCCAGCCGAGTTCGCCGACCTCGTGGTCGAGGAGCACGTCGCCCGGTCCACCGCCCTCCATGCCCGCCTGGAAGGAAAGGACCCCTACCTCACGGGGCCCTTGGCCCGCTACGCGCTCAATGGCGGGAAGCTCTCCCCTATGGCCGCTGAGGCGGCGGGGCGAGCCGGCCTGAGCCCGGTCTGCACCAACCCGTTCCAGAGCGTCGTGGTGCGAGCCGTCGAGCTTGTGTTGGCGTGCGACGAGGCGCTGTCGCTGGCTGAGTCCTACACGCCGCCCGACCCCCCCGCCCTGACGTTGACACCACGGGCGGGCGTGGGCACCGGTGCCACCGAGGCGCCTCGAGGCCTGCTGTTCCACCAGTACGAGATCGACGGCTCCGGCATAATCCGGTGGGCTCGGATTGTGCCGCCCACGTCTCAGAACCAGCTCACCATCGAAGCGGATCTGCGTCGTGTGGCCCAGGATGCCATCGAGCTGGGGGATGACGAACTGCGGTGGCGCTGCGAGCAGTCGGTTCGCAACCACGATCCCTGCATCTCGTGTGCCGCGCACTTCCTCGACATCAAGGTCGTGCCGTCGTGAGCGAGGACGGGCCGAGCACCGTGGTCTGTGGGCACGAGCCCCGGACGCGCCCCCGAGTCGTCGTGGCGGGCATGGGGAGCGAGTACCGGCGCGACGACGGGGCGGGCCCCGTGGTGGCCGCTCGCATCGTCGAGGAAGCCCCCACGACCCACGACGTCGGTCCCGTCGTCGACCCGCTCGACCTGCTGGGACGCTGGGACCACGCCGATCTGGCCATCGTCATCGACGCCATGTGCTCAGGAGCGCCCCCCGGGACGGTGCGGGTGCTCGAGCTCACCGGGACGACGGTGACCGCGAGCCCGGGTGTGACGAGCACCCACGGGATCAGCCTGTTGGGAGCGCTGCGGTTGGCCCAGGCCGTCGACCAGGCACCGGGCCGCGTCGTCGCGGTCGGCATCGAAGGCGACGATTTCGGGAAGGGCCTGGGCCTCAGCCCGGCCGTCGACGCCGCCATCCCCGTGGCGGTTCGAAAGGTTGTCGACCTGATCAAGGAGGTCCAGGCATGTGCATGAGCCGCCTACATCGTGTGCTGCGCGATGCAGGTCCCGGGGCCGTCGAGGTCGAGGACGTGAATGGCACCGTCCATCGCGTCTCGTTGCTCGCCCTCGACGGACCGGCGCCCCTGACCGGGGAATGGCTGGTCGTCCACAGCGGGTATGCCATCGACCGGGTAGACGCCGATGAGGCGGAAGCTGTGGCGACCGAGCTCCGGCTCAGCGCCGCCTCGACGGCCCCCAGCCCCATCAGGGGGGTGCAGCGTGACCGGTGACGCGTCCTCGCCGGCCGCTCGCACCGAGCGCGGCGACGCCCGGGCAGGGACCGGCACGAGCGGTGGCCTCCCTGGCGTCGTCGTCGCCGGCATGACCGCGCTCATCAGCGGGTTGTCGGTCTTCGTCAACAGCTATGGCGTGCACTCGATCGCGCCGCCGTCGGTCTACACCACGGCGAAGAACCTGGTGGCTACCTTCCTCCTCGCCACCGTCGCATTGATGGCGTGGGGCATTCGACGTCGGAGTCGGGACTCCGTCGCGGCGCGGTTCGTCGCCACCACCCGAGATCCCGGGTCTCCACGCCAGGCGCCGGGGAGTTGGCGGACCTTGGGCCCTGCTCGTTGGGCGGGACTGGTCTACGTCGGCATCATCGGCGGTGGTATCGCCTTCGTCCTGTTCTTTGAGGGATTGGCTGACACGACGGCCACGTCGGCAGCCTTCTGGCGCGACACGCTCGTCGTGTGGGTGGCGATGCTTGCGCTCGTCTTCCTGCGCGAGCGGGTGAAGTGGTGGAACGTCGCCGCCGTCGCCGTGCTCGTGATCGGCCAGGTCGCCATCGCGGGCGGCGTCGGTCACCTCGCGGCCGATCGAGGTGAGCTTCTCGTCCTGGCCGCCACCTTGCTGTGGGCCGTGGAGGTGGTGGTGGCCAAACTCTTGCTGCGTGACGTCTCTCCGGCCGCCCTGGCCCTGGTCCGGATGGGGATCGGGGCACTCACTCTCATCATGTATCTCGCCGCCACCGGCACTTTGCACGTCCTCACCGCCTTTGGCGCCACCCAAGTGGGGTGGGCCCTCCTGACCGGCCTGTTGCTGGCCGCCTACGTCGGGACCTGGATGACGGCCCTGGCGAGAGCCCGGGCAGTCGACGTCACGTCGGTGCTCGTGGGAAGCGCGCTCATCACCGCTCTCCTGCAAGCTGCAGCCGGGACGACCTCGCTCGCGCCACGAGCGCTCGGCCTCCTTCTCGTCACCGTCGGGGCGGGCGTGGTGATAGGGGCGAACCTCCGACACTCGGGGACGCCCGGGCGCGACACGGTCGGCGGATGAGCCACGTCCCCTCCCCTACCGCCACCGTCCCGGGACCAGCCGGGCCGCGGCCCTGGCGCGCCGGCCCTTCCGGCCCTTCCGGAAGCCTCGTGCCCGGACCTGTCCTCTTTGCCCGGTATGCGTATCCCCCGAATGCCCTGGGCTACTGCGGACCCGGGGACCCCGCCACTCTCCTCGGAATGGCATCGGAAGGCGTCGACCTGGCAGGCCTGAGCCAAAAGGCAGCCCAGTTCGAAGGGGCATGGCCCTATCTGGAGCTGATCGCAGGGTGCAACGGCATCAGTGAGCCACTCGACCGCCGCGTCGTGGAGGCGTACTGGACGGGCAACGAGTTGGTGACGCGGGTGCCCACCTCCGGGTTGATCGCGTCGCTCGACGACCGGTTCGCGAGGAGGGCGGGGCGGCTCCTCGACTCCGTGACGGCGGCGGCGCCCGGAGGTGTCCCACAACACAACTTTCACGTCTTCGCCGTGTACCCGTGGCTCGGGCTTCTGCGCGCCGGCATGGAAGGGCCGCCGCTCACGGTCTTGGACCGCTGTCGTATCCGATGGGGACTCGTCGAGACGATCACCGGTGATCGCGTGACCGTTCGCAGCCGACCACTCGGCTTCGATGGCTCGCACCTCGTGCTCAGGGCCGAACAGACAGAGTGCGTCAGGCGCCCTGTCGACGGTATTGCCCTGGGCACCGATCTCCACCCCGGCGATGTCGTCTCTCTCCACTGGGATTGGGTCTGTGACCGGCTGTCGCCCGCGGCGTTGACGTGGCTCCGGTACTGCACCGGGCGCAACCTTGATGCCGTCAACGCTCTGTCTCGGCCGGGCCCCGCGGCAGTCTGCGATGTATAGCCGGCGCCAGGGAGATTCGTTCGAGATCCCCCACCCCACCGGTGCCCATCATTCTGTGAAAACCGCTCGAAGGTGGCGAAGGCCTCTGTCGCGGCGACGAGATGGGGCGTACCGTGCCCCCATCGGTCGGGATGCCGACCCCAAGAGGAGGCGCATGATATGCGAGCTGCCATCGGAGACAAGATCGTGGTACGTGGGCACCGTGTCGGAGAAGCAGACCGTGACGCCGTCATCCTCGACGTCGAGGGGCCCGACGGGGGTCCGCCATACCGGGTGCGCTGGAACGACGACGGGCACGAAGGTGTGTACTTCCCCGGTGAGGATGCGGTCGTGGAGCACTACCCGGCGACGGTCGACCCGAAGTAGGCCCCTGTCCGATCAAGGAAGTCGTGTCCCTGTGCTGTCGCAGCACAGGGACACGAAAGGCGCCCGTCCCACGACTGGGGGGAAACGGACGCCTCTTCTGGAATGTATCCCGAGTGCTTGCGACCGCTGGGGAGCGGGCAATGCTGCTCATGGGGCTTGTGGGCCCTCACACTGCAACGCTCCTGAACATCGAGCCGCGTGCCGTATCTATCTGAGGCCTACCCGATCAACGATCTGATCGCCCCTGGGCCGCTCACCTCGGGCTGGAAGATTCTCTCTCATCACACGCCTTGCCACCTCCTCGCCGATTTGCTCATTGATGCAATTGGTACAACAACGAGACCGGGGTCCTTCTTCCCGGATGTGGCAGGCACCGCAAGGTCCGTCATAGGTGCTCCAACGCCCTTGTCCGGGGCTACGAGTACCTCGGTACGTCCCACGGATCACAACTCGAGCCCACCTCCTCGGTCAGCTGATCGAAAGCCGGGAACAAGGCAGTGACCATTGACCCTGGTCTCCGGGAACCGCCGGAGAGAACCTGGATGGTGAGACAGGGGGTCGCCATGCCGTTCCTCGATCGTGCTGACGCCGGACGACGCCTGGCGATGCTGCTCGAGCACCTGCGTGGTCAAGACGTCGTGGTGGTCGGCCTCCCCCGGGGCGGGGTGCCGGTGGCCTTCGAGGTCGCCCGGACCCTCGGAGCACCCCTGGACGTGATCGTGGTGCGCAAGCTGGGCGTGCCCTTCCAGCCCGAGCTGGGGATGGGTGCCATCGGAGAAGGAGACGTCTTGGTCATCGACAAGCGGGTTCAGGTCGCGACCGGCGTGAGCGCCGAGGAGCTCGCCGCGGTGGAGGCGAGCGAACGCGCCGAGCTCGATCGCCGGGTGTGCCGGTACCGCGAGGCGCGCCCCCCGGTCTCCCTCGAGGGGCGCATCGCGGTCGTCGTCGACGACGGCATCGCCACCGGGACGACCGCCCGAGCCGCTTGTCAGGTGGCCCGGGCCCGGGGCGCCGCCCGGGTGGTGCTGGCCGTCCCCGTCGCACCCCCGGAGTCGGTGGCCACACTGAGCGGCGACGCCAACGAGGTCGTGTGCATCGAGGTGCCCAGGAGGTTCCTCGCCGTCGGTCAGTTCTACGATGACTTCTCCCCGACGAGCGACGGCGAGGTCGTCGCTCTGCTCGAACGCGCCGCGCTGCGTCGGGCCGCTCCGAACGACCCTTCGACGGCCAATGATGACCGCCACCCTTCGCTGGAGGCCGATCCCCCCCACCGAGACGAGGACGTCAAGGTGCCTGGCGGGCCGGGTCAGCTGTCGGGACACCTGACGGTGCCCGAATCAGCAAGGGGCATCGTCCTCTTTGCTCACGGGAGCGGCAGCAGCAGGCACAGTCCCCGCAACCGCTTCGTGGCCTCGGTGCTCAACCGCGACGGCCTCGGCACCTTGCTCTTCGACCTCCTCACCCCCGAAGAGGAGCTCGATCGGTCCAACGTGTTTGACATCGCCCTGCTCGGGCGCAGGCTGGTCGCGGTGACGCGCTGGCTGCGGACCGATCCGGTCACCGCCGCGTTGCGCATCGGGTACTTCGGCGCGAGCACGGGCGCAGCCGCCGCTCTATGGGCCGCCGCTGAGCTCGGCGATGACATCGCGGCCGTCGTCTCGCGAGGAGGACGGCCCGACCTGGCCGTCGAGAGACTGGCGGCCGTACTCGCCCCCACCCTCCTCATCGTCGGTGGACGCGATGCCGTGGTGCTGGAACTCAACCGACAAGCACAAACCCAATTGCGATGCGAGCACCGGTTCGAGGTGGTCGCTGGCGCGACCCACCTCTTCGAAGAGCCGGGCAGCCTTGAGGCCGCCGCCACGTTGGCCAGTGCGTGGTTCTCCGACCACATTGCCCCGACGCCGCGGCTATGACCACCAACGTCGGTCGTGAGACAACCCGAAAGATCCGGGAACTGGTCGTCGGGACCATGGCCATGCTCCGCCGGCGCTGGGCGAGCGCCGATCCCGACCGAACTTCGATCGGAGCCGAGCTGGCTGGACTCGAATCCCTCATGCATCGTGCCGAGGCCGTCCACGGCAAGGAGATCGCCGGTGTCCACGTTGACCACCGACAGGATGCGATCAACCTCGTCCACTACCTCACGCTTCGACACGAGGACGTCCGCCAGCTCCAGCGTGGATTGGGAGAGCGTGGGCTCTCGTCATTGGGCCGGTGCGAACCTCACGTGCTCGCCACCATCGAGAGCGTCCGAGGCGCGCTCGACGGGTCCATGCCCCAGCTCGGACCGGCCACGCTGAGCTTTGAAGAGGGGCGTCACGCCCTCGACCGCAACACGGATGCCCTATTCGGCCCCCGACCACCAGGGAGGGTTCCCCGTATCATGGTGACTCTCCCCACTGAAGCGGCAGACGACTACCTGCTGGTGCGGCACCTTGTTGCTCGGGGTATGGACGTAGCCCGCATCAACGGGGCCCATGATGATCCGGATCGGTGGGCGCGCATGGCGTCCAATGTGCGGAAGGCTTCCGCCGAGGTCGCCCGTCCCTGCCGGGTGTCGATGGACCTCCCGGGTCCCAAGATGCGGACCGGCCCTCTGATCGACGGTCCCCGTGTGGTGAAGCTGCGACCCCAGCGCGACCTGCGGGGCGTTGCGACGGCTCCCGCCTTCGCCACCCTCGTGGCCTCTGCTCCAGTCCATCAAGACCAAGTGCTCGGCGTCGATCCGTCGTGGATCGAGCGCCGTCACCTCGGGGATGTGATCCACCTCACCGACACCCGGGGCTCACCGCGCGAGCTGCGGGTGGTGGAGGCCACCCCGAAGCGTCTTGTGGTCGAGGTCTGGGACACGACCTATGTCGAAACAGAGACGACCCTGGTTTGCGACGGTGACCCGACCCCAGTGGGCGTACTGTCGCGCGTCCCCCAGTGCCACGTGCTGCGCGTCGGCGATCTGCTCGCCCTCACCAATGGCGTGGAACCCACCGCACCCTGGCGTCATGGGCAGCCCGGGTGCGCTCGAATCGGCTGCACCCTCCCGGCCGCTTTCGAGGCGGCCCAGGTCGGACAGCGGGTGATCCTCGACGACGGGAGGATGACCGGCGTGATCGAGAACGTGGCCGTGGACGAGCTCCGGGTCAGGATCCTGACGGGATCGCCCCGGGGCTCGCGCCTTCGGGCCGAGAAGGGGATCAACCTTCCCGATACGGACCTCCCCGTGGGGGCTGTCACCGACTCGGACCTTCCCCTGCTCGAAGTCGCCGCCGCACATGCCGACATGGTGGCAGTGTCGTTCTTACGCCACGAGAGTGACGTTGATCGTGTGCGGGAGTATCTCCGACGCGTCGGGGCCGAGCACCTCGGGCTCATTCTGAAGATCGAGACCACCGCGGCTTTCGCTCGTCTTCCCGAAATTCTGCTGCATGCCATGCGATCACCCTTCGTGGGAGTCATGATCGCCCGGGGTGATCTGGCTGTCGAAGCGGGCTACGAGCGCCTGGCCGAGGTACAGGAGGAGATCCTGTGGCTGTGCGAGGCGGCTCACCTGCCGGTGATCTGGGCAACCGAGGTGCTTGACCAGCTGGCGCGCACCGGACAGCCGTCTCGAGCCGAGGTCACCGACGCGGCCATGGCTCAACGGGCCGAGTGCGTCATGCTCAACAAGGGCCCCCACGTCGATACCGCCATCGTCGTGCTCGACGACATCCTCCGGCGCATGTCTGGGCATCAGCGCAAGAAGACACCATTGCTCCGGCCCTTGCGTAGTTGGGTGGACACCGCGCCGTAAGTCCCCGAAAGGGTCGGTGAGGACCCCCGCTTCTTGGCGGGCCACGACTGGTGCTGCACGAGCGCCCACCCGATTCACCTCTGGCCCCCTTGACGGCCTCCACTGGCTTGGGGGACTGGATTGTCCTCACGGCCGGTTGTCGGCAGAATCGGGGAATGCTCACTCGGTCTTCTTCTGGATTCCTGACTCTTCGAGCGGGCCCCGTCCCGACGGCGGTGGAGAGCCTCCAGGCAGATGGATACGTACTCCTCGAGAGCGTCTTTGCGGGAGATGAGGTCACCGCGCTCCGTACCGAGGTCGAACGGGTCTTCGACGAGTTCCCACCAGATGAACGCGGAGACCTCCCCGAGGAGGCGGCCCCGTTTCGCTACGAGATGCTCAACCGGAGCGGTCTCGTCCAAGGCGCCGTCGGCCACCCACGAATCCTCGAGGTCGTTGAGGCCCTTTTGGGGGAGGATTGCCACATCATCGCCAACACCGCCTGGTGGCAGCCGGCGGGCAACAACGACCACCTCGGGCGCTTCTGGCACATCGACGGTGGACCGCACGTACCCCGTGATCCCGATGTGCCGTGGGATAGCCGGATTCCCTACCCCATCTTTGCCATCGCCACCCACCTGTACCTCTGGGACTGCCCGATCGAGGCGGGCCCGACGGGAGTGATTCCCGGAAGTCATACTTCGGGGCAAGCACCACCGATGGACAGGGTGGCCGACGACGACCTCGGGTGGGACGGCCGCCGCGCCGTTCCCATCGTCGCCGAAGCAGGTGACGTTGCCCTCTTTGCGTCGGACATCTGGCACCGACGGATGCCACCGGGCACCGAGGATCCGGGCCGGATGTTCATCCAGTGCCACTACGGACGTCGGGATATTGCCCAACGGATCCGGCCTACATCCCTGGTCAACCATCTCTCGGACGAGGCGGTGGCACGTGCCCGGACGCCGAGACAGAGGACGCTCGCCGGGCTCCATCCGCTCGGGTTCTACGACGGCTGACACGCGGCCCCCAGCTTCGGCGTCCGAGCAAGAGTGCCGCTGCGGCTCCGCCCGGTGGTGAGGCACCCTCGTTCGAGTTGATCCGAGGGCTTCGGGTCCTCCGAGACCGTCAACCGGTGGGCAGCGGTGCGAAGGGGAGGACAGACACCCAGCAGGTCCCGGGGGGAGGTCGGCCCGGGGTCGACTTGCACAGAGGCGACGGCGGCGAGTTGAGGCGTAGCTTCACGACCTGGTACTCCGTCGGGCCGTACCGCTTGTCTGGTCCATAGCTGAGGTCGGTCGACCAGGTGCCGGGGAAGGCGGTGATCTTGGACATGGCGGTGACGAAGGTACGCCGGTCGAGATCACGGCCCGCGCTCTTGGCCGCTGTGGCGAAGAGATCGATGATCTGGCACCAACCTACGATCGGGCCCTGCTCCTCGATGAAGTCGTTCATGTTGCCCGGAGGGACCTCGGGATAGGTCTTGTGCCACAACGTCCAACAGCTGCGCACGCCGGGGTCATAGCCACCCTGGCTCTGCGGGCGGGGACTGTCGATGCCACCGAGGGTCTCGGTGGTCAACCCCTCCTGGCCGTCGAGGGCCTTGGCGTAGAGCGCCAAGAGACCGAGCGTCGACTCGATGCTCTCCTCGTAGTCGCTCAGGAGGAGCTTGGGGAAATACTGCTGGGTGGTCTCGGCCTGGAGCACCGGGAACAAGACGTTGATGGGGATCAGGGGGATGACCGAGGTGACGCCGGCGTTGCGGAGTTGTTGGATGACCACGGTGGACCCCGCATCCGTGGAGGCCGTGTCATCAGGAGAGGCGTCGATGCTCCGCACCAACGGGGTGATGCCGGCCTTGCGCAGGTCGGGAAGGAGATAGTCCTCGAGAGCCACCTGGTCCGAGGCTCGGTTGCCAGCGATGATCGCCACCTTGATTCCGGGACCGATCAGACCGGCGCTGACTCCCCAGTTCACAACCGCCTGCAGGATGACCGCCTGGTCGGGTCCGGTCCACCACAGATAGGGCGAACCCAGATCGGTCCAGTTGGTGGCCGTCGTCCACGCGCCGATGAAGGGGGTGTGGCCCTCCTGGGTGATGCAGAGCTGATTGTCCCCCGTCCAGTCTCCGAGGCCGTCCAACACAGCAAAGACGGCTGGGGATCCCTCGGTCCAGTCCTTGCACAGAGCCCGCATCGAAGACTCACTGGTCGGGTCGAAGCTGACGATGATCGGATTGATCGTCCGTCCATTGATCCCCCCGGTGTCGTTGATCTGCTTGACGAAGAGTTTGATGGCCTTCGTCTGCTCTCCGAACTCGGCATCCTGGGCGAACCCCTCCTGTCCGGCCAACGAGTTGAGCGACACCACAGGGAAGACGACATTGATGCTCGATTTGGTCACCCCCCTGGACGAGGTGCTTGCGGTCAAGACCGAGCTCGGGCCGCCCGTGGACGCGTAGCTCGTCGTCGTCGGGCCGGCTCGATCGGGCAAGGTGGCGACGCTCGTCCCCCCCTGTCCCTGGGTGACGGCACCGGGCGCCGTGCCTCCGGCTCGGCGGGGTGACGAGGCCGGGCCCGACTCGACGGTGTAGACGGCGCCGGCGATGACCGCCAGCGCTACCGCCACGATCGCCACCTGAACGAGTGGCGACCGGCGGCGGAACCGCCGCCAGAACCGTCGCCGAAACCGATGCACAGAAGCCAAGCCGCCTGCGCTGTTCATGTGACTCCCTGGGCTCTGGACCCGACCGGGGCTAACTATGGCACGGTGCCGTACCTTCATGCAGCGCATCCCTCCGCAGTCCACGAGACGGCCGTGCCACCAGTGACTGCGGCCACGGTCACCCACATCTGGATCCGATCGCCGGGACACGCCGGTGCGTCACACCGCGCCCGGGACGACGCGCACCGTCTCCCGTCGGTCACCCTGCGGGGTGCAGTGGAATACCGCCCCGTCGCGGCGAAGACCAGGGTCGGACACGAGATGGCGCCCGGTTGTAACCTCCGGCCGATGGCCAAGACGGTTTTCCTCGGCGCCGGCAGCACGGTGTTCGCCCGCAACCTTCTCGGTGACATCCTGGGCCACGAGGAACTGGCCGGCTCCGAGATCGTGTTGCATGACATCGACGCCGCACGTCTGAACACTTCGGAGCTCGTGGCCCACAAGGTCTGCGACGCACTCGAGGCGCCCGCCAAGATCACCGCTACCACCGATCGCCGTGCCGCATTGGACGGCGCCGACTACGCGATCAACATGATCCAAGTTGGCGGCTACGAGCCCTGCACCGTCACAGACTTCGAGATACCGAAGCGCTTCGGCCTCCGCCAGACGATCGGCGACACACTCGGCATCGGCGGCATCATGCGCGGCCTGCGCACGATCCCGGTGCTCCTTTCGATGTGCGCGGATATGGAAGAGCTGTGCCCCGACGTGTGGTTCCTCAACTACACCAACCCCATGGCGATCAACTGCCGAGCGATCAACCGAGCGAGCCGGATTCGCACAGTGGGTCTGTGCCACAGCGTGCAGGGCACCGCGTTCGAGCTCTCCGGGGACCTCGGCATCGCCTATGGCGAGATCGACTATCTCGCCGCAGGGATCAATCACATGGCCTTCTACCTCCGGTTCGAGCGAGACGGCGAGGACCTCTACCCCCGTTTGCGAGCGCTGGCCGAGTCGGGCCGGGTACCCGAAGACAATCGCGTGCGCTACGAAGTGCTGCGCCGGCTCGGCTACTTCGTGACCGAGTCAAGCGAGCACTTCGCCGAGTACGTTCCGTGGTTCATCAAGCGCGACCGGCCCGACCTCGTCGATCGCTTCAACATCCCGCTCGATGAGTATCCGAGGCGCTGCATCGCCCAGATCGCCCACTGGGAGGCCGAGCGGGAGCGTCTCGAGGGGGACGGCATCATCGAGGTCTACCCGAGCTTCGAGTATGCGGCGACGATTATTCGGAGCATCGAAACGGGCCGGCCGCGGGTGATCTACGGCAACGTTGCCAACGAAGGGCTGATCGACAATCTCCCGCGTAGTTGCACGGTCGAGGTGCCATGTCTCGTGGACGGTAACGGCGTGCAGCCGACCCGGATCGGCGCCCTGCCCCCGCAGATCGCCGCCCTCATCAGGACCAACGTGAACGTCCAGGAACTGACGGTCGAGGCGGCACTGACCGGGCGGCTCGACCACGTGTACCACGCCGCCATGCTCGACCCTCACACCGCGGCCGAGCTCGACCTCGATCAGGTGACCGAAATGGTCGATGCGTTGCTACTGGCTCACGGCGACTGGATCCCGGACTTCACGTAGAACGCTGATAGCGCAGAGGCGTGGGAGAGGAATGCCTTCGCGCCTGAGCGGCCCTCAGGTCAATCTCCAGGCGGGGGATCCCAACCCCGAGTGGTCCACTCCGGCGTGTTCTCTTCGAGCTTCTCGACCCGATGATGAAGGTCCACGAGGTGACCACCGATGCCATGGATGGCCTTACTGAGGTCGGTCACCATCTCTTTCGTCAGTCGAGCTTCTCCGGAGCCGTACTTGTCCAGAGTGGTCGCGAGCTCGCGGAGTTCTTGTTCGACGGTTCGTTTCTCGGGTTTCTCTGCCATGTGTCGCGTCCTTGAGTATCAAGCTTTTTGAAACGACTGGAATGCGCGAGCGCCAGGATATCCGGAAATGCGCTGTGGTGGTCGGCGCGATCGTGGTGGTGGGGCCCGCCTGCCGACCTGCGAGGGGAGGACCGGAGCCCGGGGCGCGTCGCGACCCCTGGGCAACGATGTCGGACTCATCTCCGATCAGTCCGACCCCGGGAGGAGGCGCTTGCTCGGAACTCTCGACGGGCTTTCCCGACGTCGGGACCGTCGGTTCGGGCCGCGACCTCACTGCGGCCCAGCCCGGGGACAGAGGTCGAAATCGAGGACCGCCAGTCCAGGAGAGCAAGGCAGCTGGCCTCGGTCGCGCCCTGCTCGGTCGATCCCGGGACACCTAAGATCGACACTATGGAGCACTCGCCAGAACCTCAGCGCCTCATCAATGCCAGGCAGTTCTTTCTCCATTTCTCGTTGACACACCTCGATGACGCCACGCGACTGCTCTCGCCGAAGGTGGTCTGTACCGTGCCGGGGCAGAACGAGATCTCCGGGGTGTTCCACGGACCTGACGAGGTGAGAAGTCATCTCGCCACGCTGGTCGAATACTCCCGCGGCACATTCGAGGTCCTCGAGTGGATGGACTGGATGGTCGGTGAGACCCACATGACTGCCCTCCAGTACGCGCAGGCCCAGCGTGGCGCCCGGATCTACCGCGGACACCACCTGTACCTTCTCGAGTCCGATTCTGACGACCTGCTGTCGGACATCAAGGTCTTCTTCGAGGATCAAGCGGCGGCGGACCGGTTCTTTTCGTAACGCCGGGCGGTGAAACGGAGCTGCAGATCTCCGGGCGAGACCATGCGCTAGAAGCCGATACGGTGCAGGTTCTGTCGCACCAACCGACGACTGGAGTGCCGCTCCCGTCATAAGCCAGAGACGAGCTCGGCCACGATGGGCGGGAGGAGCTCACATGAGCACGACCCCAATAGCCGAATATGCCCTGCTTTCGGATCGGCACAGCGCTGCCCTGGTGAGCCGGGACGGGTCGATCGACTGGCTGTGCTTCCCCCGCTTCGACAGCCCGTCGATCTTCGGTCGCCTCCTCGGTGACGAAGCTGGCTACTGGTCGATCCGGGCCACGGACTCCACACAGGTGACTCGGCGCTACCTGGACCGCACCATGGTGTTGGAGACCACCTTCCGCACACCGACCGGTACGGTCGCCATCACCGACGCCCTGGCCATGGGCGACGGGAACCGGGGCCATGAGCTCGGCAGGGGTGCGCCGCATCTTCTGCTGCGCCGTGCGACCTGCGTTGAAGGAGAAGTCGAGGTATCCCTCGAGTATGTCCCGCGCCCCGAATACGGCCTGGTCCATCCCCTGCTCGATGCTGTCGAGGGTGGAGTGCGCGCATTCGGGGGTGCCGACGTGCTGGTCCTGTCTTCTCCTCTGGCCCTGACCGTCGACCAGGTGGCGGTCTCAGGCCAGCTCAAGCTGCGCCGGGGCGAGAGCGCGGGCTTCGCCCTCCACCACGCCAAGCGGGCCGAGACGGGCTCGGCCCGGGCCTGGAGCCAATCCGAGATCGCCGCACGGTTCGAAGACACCGTGTTGGCGTGGGAGTCGTGGTCGGAGCTCCACCAGGCCTACGTGGGTCCGTGGCGAGACCTGGTGCATCACAGCGGACGGGTGCTCCAGGCACTCTCCTTCGCCCCCACGGGTGCGATCTGCGCAGCGGCGACCACTTCGCTGCCCGAGGTGGTGGGCGGCGCCCGAAACTGGGACTACCGCTACGCCTGGGTCCGGGACGCGTCCTTCACGATCGAAGCCCTGTGGGTGGCAGCTTGTCCTGACGAAGCCAATGAGTTCTTCGACTATGTGACGTCCTCGGCGGCCGGATCCCTCGACCGGGGCGGCGACCTGCAGATCATGTTCGGGATCGGCGGCGAACGGGACCTGACCGAGCGGGAGCTGCCGAACCTGGAGGGCTGGCGACAGTCCGTCCCCGTTCGGGTCGGCAACGGTGCCTGGAACCAGCGCCAGCTCGACGTCTATGGCGAGTTGCTCAGCGCCGTGTACCGCCTCTCCGACCAGCTGTTCGACAACACCTCGCGACGGGTTGGGCCAATGGCCGACCCTGACAAGTGGGGTGCGCCGCCCGATCTGGAATCAGCCACGCGACGGTTCTTCGTGCAACTGGCCGACACCGCCGCCCAGCGCTGGCAGGAAGAGGACCAAGGGATCTGGGAGGTTCGGGGCGAGCCTCGCCATTTCTTGTACTCCAAGCTGATGTGCTGGGTAGCCCTTGACCGGGCGGTGGCCTTGGCCGACCGTCTCGGCGCCTCCGACCGCGTCGAGCCATGGAAGCAGAACCAGGACCAGATCCGTGAGGCCATCCTGACCAGAGGCTGGAGCGACCGGGCCGGCGCATTCACCCAGTCCTTCGGATCCGATGAGCTTGACGCCTCCAGCCTGATGCTGCCCCTGGTGGGTTTCCTCCCCGCCGACGATCCCAAAGTGCTGGCCACGATCACCGCCACCGAAGAACGTCTCACCGATGAGCGAGGGCTGGTGTACCGATACCGGTCCCACGATGGGCTCGAGGGCGCGGAAGGCACGTTCCTTCTCTGCACCTTCTGGCTGGCCCAGGCCCTGGCCCGGGCCGGACAGCCGGCTCGGGCCCGCACCGTCTTCGAACGCGCCGCCGCCTTCGTCAACGACGTCGGCCTGCTCGCCGAGGAGGTCGATCCTGTCCGGGGAGAGCTCCTGGGCAACTTCCCCCAGGCCTTCAGCCACGTCGGGCTCGTCAACGCGGCCTGGGCCATTTCTGAGATCGAGCTGCGACAGACGCCACCCGTTGCAGGTGCCCCCGGCACGTCGGGTCCCTCGGATCGAACTCCGGCCTGAGGGCGACCGCCATCGCCTTCCCGATCGATCTCGCCGGTCGTCGAGATCTGCGATCGGCCCCATCTGCTCAGAAACTGGGCCTGGACTTCGACGACGAGCGGTGCGAGGGTAGTGCCCGCTCGGGCGGGGAAGTGGCCATCGGCCCTGACGGGAGGAGCTGCGTCGTGGACATGAAGCTCGAAGTGGTGGTGATTCCGGTGTCCGATGTCGACCGGGCCAAGCGCTTCTACGAGGCGCTCGGGTGGCGCCTGGACGCGGATTTCCCCGGTGGCGGGGGCTTCCGGGTCGTGCAGCTGACGCCGCCGGGCTCGGCGTGCTCGATCATCTTCGGCAGTGGGGTCACCTCGGCGGTACCGGGCTCGGCCGAGGGTCTACAGCTCGTGGTCACCGACATCGAAGCGGCCCGGACCGAGCTCGTCGACCGCGGTGTCGAGGTGAGCGAGGTGTTCCATGACACCGGCGGGGTCTTCCACCACGCCGGCACTGAAGCACGCGCTTCCGGCCCGGCTCCCGAGCACAAGACCTATGGGTCCTTTGCCTCGTTCAGTGATCCGGACGGCAACGCCTGGTTTCTTCAAGAGGTGACGACGCGCCTTCCGGGACGGTGACCACACGAGCTGATACTCACCGGGCCGGCCGCTCTTAATCAGCAGGAGGTACCCGATGCCAGCCACCTACGATTCCGCTGTCGACCTGGCGGCCGCTCTCCGTCGGGCCGCGGATGCCCACGGTCACCACGAAGAGGAGATCGGGCATCCCGACGCGGATTGGCCGGATTGGTACGCGCAGTTCATGATCGACGAGCAGTCCGGGCTCTCCGGTCAGGCCAGCCCTGGGGCGAGCACATGAGCAGCTACGACGTCATCGTCTTGGGCGGCGGGTCGCCGGGCGAGCACTGCGCCGGCGAGTTGGCCGACGGCGGACTGCGGGTTGCCGTCGTCGAACGCCAACTAGTCGGCGGCGAGTGTTCCTACTGGGCGTGCATTCCTTCCAAGACGCTGCTGCGCCCCGGGGAGGCGGCCCAAGAGGCACGCGAGGCGGCGGCCGGCGCCCAGGTCGATGTCGAGGCGGCCCTGGCATATCGCGACTTCATGGTCTCGAACTACTCCGATGCCGGCCAGGAGCGCTGGTTGGCGGACAAGGGGATCGACCTGCTGCGCGGCACCGGCCGGCTGGCCGGGGTGGGCGTGGTCGAAGTGGATGGTGTTCCCCATAGCGCGAGGCACATCGTCCTGGCCAACGGCTCCGACCCCGTGGTGCCCCCGATCCCCGGCCTGGCCGAGCTCGAGGGTGTCTGGTCCAACCGCGAGGTGACCGGCATGAAGGCCGTGCCACGGCGCCTGGTGATACTGGGTGGGGGGCCGGTCGGCGCCGAGATGGCCCAGGCCGTGCGCCGTCTGGGCGGCGAGGTGGCCCTGGTCGAAGGGGCGGGCCGTGTGCTCGCCCGTGAGCCCGCACCGCTGGGCGAGGCTCTGGGCCAGGTGCTGCGCAGTGACGGCGTGGAGCTGCTGCTCGGCGTCCAGGCGACGGCGGCCCGACGCGACGGCGAGGACTACGTGCTGGCCCTCGATGACGGTCGCGACGTGCGCGGCGACCACCTGCTCATCGCCACGGGCCGACGGCCCCGGGTGGACGGGATCGGCCTCGATACGGTCGGCGTCAACGCCGACCGGCACGGCATCCCGGTCGACACCCACTTGCGCGCCGGCGACGGTCTGTGGGCCATCGGCGACGTCACCGGCTTCCGGCTCCTGACCCACGTGGGGAAGTACCAGGGCGAGGTCGTCGCCGCCAACATCCTCGGCGTACCCCGTGAGGTCAACTACGAGGCTATTCCCAGCGTTGTCTACACGGACCCCCAAGCGGCGTCGGTGGGTGCCACAGAGGCGCCCTTCAGCGCCACCACTCCCCTCTCCGAGGTGGCCAAGACCGCTACCTACACCCACGCCTACGCACAATCGAACGGCTTTCTGACCCTCCTCAGCGACGGCGACGTGGTGACCGGCGCCTACGCCTTGGGGCCCGAGGCCGGCGAATGGCTGCAGCAAGCCACATTGGCCATCCGGGCGAGAGTGCCACTCGAGGTACTGCGCGACACCATCCAGCCTTTTCCCACCTTCTCAGAGATTTACGTCGCCACCCTCAAAGCGCTCCACCAGCAGATCGGGGCGGCGCGCCAGCCGGCCTGAGGGTGCCTCGTTACCGGAGACGCGTCACCGCGGCGTGCCGTCCTGTCGCAAGCTCCCGACTCGCCCCGGATGAATGCCATCCTCTCGTCGCTGCTCTTGTCCCCCTGCACGAGCGTGCCCGCCACGCCGCTCACCAGGCACGTCGGTGACCCGGGGCTCACCAGCGGCTGACGATGGGGAGAGGTCATGAGCAGACAAGACCGCAAGGTCGCCATCATCACGGGAGGCTCTCAGGGCATCGGCGCCGGCCTGGTCGCCGAGTACCGGCGACGGGGCTGGGCGGTCGTGGCCACCTCACGAACAATCACGCCCGACGGCGACCCGGCTGTGCTCACCGTTGATGGGGACATTGCTGAAGCCGCCACCACCGAGCGGATCGTCAGCGGGGCACTCGGGCGCTTCGGCCGCATAGACACCCTCATCAACAATGCCGGGATCTACATCTCCAAGCCCTTCACCGACTACACCCCCGACGACTATGCAACTGTGGTGGGCGTCAATCTCACCGGATTCTTCACGCTGACCCAGCGTGTCATCGCCGAGATGCTGCCGCGAGGAGAGGGCCACATTGTCAACATCACCACGACCTTGGCCGACTACGCCAACGCGAGCACGCCCTCGGTGCTGACCTCGCTCACCAAGGGCGGCCTGGCCTCGGCCACCAGGTCACTGGCCATCGAATACGCCTCCCGCGGCATCCGGGTGAATGCCGTCTCCCCCGGCATCATCCAGACACCGGCACATCCGGCCGAGAGCTACGCCGGACTCGGCCCCCAGCTCCCCCCGGTGGGGCACGTGGGCCAGGTGCGCGACATCGTGGAGGGCATCCTCTTCCTAGAATCGTCGCCGTTCATTACCGGCGAGGTCCTGCACATCGACGGCGGCCAGATCGCCGGCCACTGACGGGTTCACCGATCCACCCTCGATCGAAACGGTCATCTCGCCTCACCGCCGGCATCTCCCCGAGGAGGACTGACATGGCATCCGGCTACAGCACCCCGCTGTACCTTCTGGCCTTCGACCACCGCGCCTCGTTCGAGCGCGGGCTCTTCGGCGCCTCGCCTCCACTCTCGCCGGAGGTACGCGACGGCATCGAGAAGGCCAAGCAGATCATCTTCGAGGCCAACCAACTGGCGGTTGGATCGGGGGCGCCTCGGGATCGGTCGGGGGTGCTCGTTGACGAGGAGTTCGGCTCGGCAGTGGCCCGCCGCGCCCTGGAGGCGGGCGTCCCGCTGGCCATGCCGGTCGAGCGCTCTGGCCAGGACGAGTTCGACTTCCAATACGGCACCCACTTCGCCGAGCACATCGAGGCCTTCGACCCGACCTTCGTGAAGGTCCTCGTGCGTTTCAACCCCGAGGGCGACCCGGATCTCAATCGACGTCAAACCGAACGATTGGCCCACCTGAGCGAATGGCTCCGGAGCCAGCAGCGCACCTTCCTCTTCGAGCTGCTCGTGCCGGCCACAACCGCTCAGCTGGAGAGCTTCGAGGGCCACCAGGTGGACTACGACCATCACCTGCGCCCTCAACTCGTCGTGGAGACGATCGCCTCATTGCAAGACGGAGGGGTGGAGCCCGATATCTGGAAGATCGAAGGGCTCGACTCCCAGGACGATGCCGGCGCCGTGGTCCGACAGGCCCGTTCGGGAGGACGGGCCCACGTGGTCTGCATCGTGCTCGGACGCGGTGCGGACTGGGACAGCGTTGTCCGTTGGCTCGAGGTCGGTGCGAGCGTGCCCGGGTTCGAAGGCTTTGCCGTGGGGCGGACCCTGTGGCACGACGCACTGGTCGCTCACCTTGCGGGACGGTCCTCGGACACCGAGACGGCCCAAGTCATCGCGGACCGCTACCGACAGCTCGTCGACACCTACGACGCGGCCACGAGCAGACAGACCGAGGCCGCGTCGTGACCCCCCCGCCCATTCGCCTGATGCTGGCCGACGTGGACGGCACCCTCGTCACCCAGGACAAGGTCCTCACCGACAGGGCGATCGCCGCCGTGCATCGCCTCCGCGATGCGGGCATCCTCTTCGCCATCACGAGTGGACGTCCTCCTCGAGGAATGGCCATGCTCGTCGAGCCCCTCGATCTGCAGACGCCCATCGCCGCCTTCAACGGGGGCCTGCTGGTCAACCGCGACATGACCGTCATCGAGCAGCGCGTCGTCCCCGAGCCCCTGGTCAGTCCCATCGCTGCGCTCATGGCCTCCTTCGACCTGACGGTGTGGCTCTATCGTGGTGCCGACTGGTATGTCCCAGACCCGACGGGACCGCACGTGGCCCGTGAGGCATGGACGGTCAAGTTCGAGCCCAAGGTCATGACGAGTATCGAAGGTCTCACAGGGGACGTGGCCAAGATCGTGGGCGTGAGTGATGACCACGACGCGGTATCGAAGGCTTCAGCGGCAGCCCACGAGCGCTTCGGGAGCCACGTCACGGCGGCTGCGTCTCAGCCCTATTACCTCGACGTCACCCACCCCGACGCCAACAAAGGCGCTGTGGCCAGGTACCTCGCAAAGAAATACACGCTGTCCATGGATGAGATCGCCACTATCGGAGACATGCCCAATGACGTCTTGATGTTCGCGCACTCAGGCTTGAGCATCGCCATGGGGAACGCCGATCCTCAGGTGCAACGAGCCGCCCGTCGGGTGACGGAGACCAACGAGAAGGAGGGCTTTGCCGACGCGGTCGAACGCTTCGTCCTGCCTCGGTCTCCGGAGCCCCCGCAGCCCTAGTTCCGAGGCTCACGGGCTCGCCACCGGGAGAGGGAGTCCGCCGACGTGACCTCGCGCGCCCAACCATGGGCTTGCGAGTTCTTGAATCGATCCAGGAGGATTGGCACCTGGCGATCAGGCCTCGGCGATTACGGCCCGCGCCTGTGCGGGGCCGACGACGAGATCGTGAAGGTCGCCGCCCACCTCGAGTCGACTCGACTGTTCCATCCCCCCGACTCTCACCGGCTCGAAGCCGGCCGTCCGGATCAACCGCCCGACTTCCTCGCCAGCGCGGTCGTCGTCGGTCACGTAGAAGAGGACCGCCGGATCCGGTGACCGGTTGCTGGAGGAGCGAAGGAGATCGGCCGACAGGGTTCCAAACGCCATGGCCAGGCGCGTCCCCGTCGGCGCCCACCCGGTGACAACCTCGCCCGAGGATTGCCCTTTCGGCAGGAGACGTGAGACGTTGCCGTGTGCGTCCAAGCCAACCGGGTTACTCGGAACGACCACGAGCTTGTCGGTGAGCGGGTCGGCGATCTCGTCTATGACGTCCTTCAGCACGGAGAACCGCAGTGCGAGGACGACGGTATCGGCGCCCCGTAACGCGTCCCGGTTGTCGACGGCGACGACCGCAGCTCGACCGATCTCTCCAGCCAGCATTCGGGCCGACTGATTGTCTGCGCTCGAGAGCCGCAGGGTCTCGCCGCCCGAGGCGAGCTGGCGGGCGATGACCGATCCGAGCCCTCCAGTGCCGATGACAGCGGTGGTCATCACCAAAACCTCCCCGGCGTCACGGTGCTCGTCTTTGGTGACATCGACGGAGTGGGACCGTGCTTCTTCGGCCCCGGGCGACGCCGCCCGAAGCAGGTTGCCACCGTGCGGCGAGGGGGTCGGCGGAATCTCGACCTTGCCGTCACACCGCCTCTGCGTGGCCTCATCGGAAACGGTGGTAGGGATCTCGGTGTCAAGCGGACTGGCCACCGTCGATGTGAAGGGTCTCGTACCGGTGCCTCGGCATTCACTCGGACCCTCCGCCTGACGTACTCGACGGCCAGTGAGCGGGTGCCCAGTCCCCCTGGGGGTCCGTGGTTTGACCCACTTCGATCAGATGCCCGTCAGGATCGCGGATGTAGCACCGGATCTCGTACTGGTGCTGTTTCGGCGGTGTCAGGAAATGAGCACCCCTGGCGCTCCATTCGGCGTAGACGGCCTCGATGTCTTTGACCCGGATATTGAGGAAACTGCTCACCCGGTCGGGATCGCGTGGCGTCTCCAGGGTGACCTCAGGCTTGTCGTCAGTCGGGCCTCCGCCGACATTGATGATGATCCAGCTGTTGGCCAGTTGCACGTAGGTCACCTCTCCGGAGAAGGCCACCCTCCCGCCGAGTACCTCGGTGTAGAAGCGTCGAGAGCGCTCGACATCGTCCGAGACGATGAAGTGGGCCAGCACAATTCCCTCGGGGGGTGGCGGGAGCTCGGCCACCTGGCACCTCCATTGGTTGGGTTTCCGTTTCCACACCCGCTCGCGACGGGGCCTGGGGCAGATGTTATGACGGACGCGGGTTCCATCTCTGGTCACGGCCCAGCTAGGGCCCGGCGCGCTTGATCACGATGGTTTGCCGTGGCGAACCGGACCGGCTCACCGACCGGACCGACAACAGACATTGCTCGATCACCACGACCCCAGGCCTCGCAGAGCCCTGGTACGCACATATCAATATCCCGCCGGATTGTCTGGAGAAGGGCCCGGAGCGCCACGGGCACGTCGTGCATGGTCGGTCGGCCCCGAAGGCCCCGTCGGGCCATCCGCACGGCCCTGACCTGGGACTTCTCGTGGAGCGGACGCCGGGATCAGCAGTTGAGTCTCACTGTCCCCTGGAGCCACTCCGTACCCAACGGCGCCTGAGACGCACAGCCGGACTTCGAATGCCGTGGCGTTCTCCCTGGGACCACCGAATCAGGCGACGCCTGTCGCCGAAGCACCGACGAGCGTGCCGGATCCTGTCTACGTGGAACTGCTGAGGGGACGTCACCGGGACCGGGCCGGCTCGTCCACCCCCGACGTCACGCTGGGACCGCAGCCATGCGCAACCGGGATCTTGATGAACAAGACAATGGGTGGCCGACGGTAACGAGGACGTCGTAGACCGAGCTGTGAGTATGCAACACCAGTTGACGGCGACGACGAGGCGCTCGTACGATTCTCACTGACTCGGCGGACGGGCCACATGCAAGTTGGCGGGGCACCATGACAGAACTTTCGGCCCAATCGGCCCTGACCCTCGAAGGTGCCACTGTTTCACAAGTGGTTCTTCACTATCTTCAGATCGAGGGCGTCCAAAAGGTATTCGGCATACCCGGTGCCGCCATCATGGATCTTGCGTACGAGCTCCGGCGGCGTCACGACACGTTCGAGTACATCATCTGTCGTCATGAATCGGGGGCCGCCTACATCGCCGATGGCTACGCACGGGCCACAGGTGATCTCGGAGTCGTGATCGTCACCTCGGGCCCGGGTGCCAGCAACGCTCTGACCGGATCGATGAATGCCGAGGCCGACGGCTCGCCGTTGCTGACCATCTCCGGTGAAATCGCCGAAGCATTCGCCGGCCGGGGTTACCTCCAAGCGGGCATCGACGGACGGCTGAACATCGATGAGATCTATGCGGCCGCCACCGATTACTCGGCCGTCGTCTCGAGCCCTGCCAACGCACAGACTCTGGTAAGTCAGGCCCTTCGGGACGCCCGTGGCCTGCCTCACCACGCCTCGCATCTGAGCCTGCCCTTGGACGTCTCCAAGGCAGTCCTCTCGTCGGTACAACTTCCGACGAGCCCGGAGAGCTATCGGGCGACGCCGGCCTCGACTGACCCGGCGGGCATCGCCACAATGCTCGACGAGCTCCTCAAGGCCCAGTACCCGCTGATCATGCTGGGCAATTCGTGTCGGAGGCTCTTGCACGGGGATCGCCTCCTGCGCCTGACCGCCTTCGTCGAGAAGTTCGGCATACCCGTCATCACGTCGGCAGACGGCAAGGGGGTGTTCCCCGAGTCTCACCAGTGGTCGCTCCGAAACTACGGGATCGCCGCTTGTGAGTGGCCCCAGTATTATCTCACGCCCTGCAAAGTCGACCCGGCGCGCCCGGCGAAATTCGACGCACTCGCCGTGCTCGGGTGTCAACTGAACGAGTTCGGCACCCAGAAGTGGAACCCTGACCTGGCACCAGACGGTCCTCTCATCCAGGTCGACCTCGATCCGTCGGTCATCGGCAGGGGTTACCCGATCGCCGTCGGCATCGTGGCCGAGGTCGGACAGGTGATCGATGACCTGTGCAGCCTCGGGGAGAAGAGATCGGCGGATACCGCCGCAGTCGAACGGCGGGCCGGTTTCGTGGCAACTATCAAACAGATGTCGCCTTGGCGTGATGCCGCGGCGCGCACCTCCACAGCGTCTCCGGTGATGCCCCAAGCGCTGATGAAGTCCATTGGGGATCTCACTCCTGACGGCAGTCTGATTTTCGTGGATTGCGCCAACAGCGTGGGGTGGTGTCTCGCCTATCTAATTGTCGATCCGCCGACAGAGATTCACCTGGCCTTGACCGTGGCGCCCCTGGGATTCGGCATTGCCGGTGTCATCGGGGCCCGCCTCGGCCGACCAGACGCCACGTGCATAGCTGTCGTGGGCGACGGGGCCTTCCTCATGCACGGGACGGAGATCTCGACTGCCGCCCGGTACAACGTCGGCGCCGTGTGCATCGTCCTCGAAGACAATAACTTCACCATGGTGAACCAAGGAATGAACGTCTTCTACCCAGAGCCTGACGGTTGGAAGGACTACTACGACTTCAACCAGCCCGACATCGCCATGATGGCGAGGTCTCTGGGAGCCGACAGCTACGAGGTGTCGGATCCGGCCAGCTTCGAGCCCGTGTATCTCGAAGCGATCCGCAGGGCCAATGCCGATAACAAGCCCCAGGTCATCGTGGTGCGGGTGGACCCCACGCCGCTTCCACCCTTCTATCCGCCCACCCCCCCGCCACCTCCTCAGGACCGGACCTTCCTCAACCCGCCGACGGTCGCCGCGCCCGCGGGCCCTTACACCCAAGGCGTCGAAGTCGGGGGCACAATCTACGTTTCAGGCCAAGGGGCCATCGACGCGGGGGGGAATGTCGTCCTCGGGACGTTCGAGGAACAAGCTGAACTGACGTTCGAGAACATCAAGGCCATCCTGGCCGCCGGGGGGGCGACAATGGCCGACGTCGTGATGGTCAACATCAAGTTGGCCGACGTCGCGAACTTCGCCACCCTCAATACGGTGTATGCCCGCTACTTCCCCAAGGACTTCCCTGCCCGATGCACCGCCGGCGCCAACCTTCTGTTCGGGCTAGCGATCGAAGTGGACTGCGTCGCCCAGGTCCCGACTTGAAGAGCAGCTGCACAAGACGTTCACCACACGCGACGCGCACTTCCCCGCCGGGCGACAAACTCGGGTAGTTCCATCACTCCAACGGAGGCAAGACGCATGGCCAACAACGACTCCTCAACCGAGATCATGGACATTGCCATCGTCGGGGGCGGGGTGTCCGGGGTCTATAGCGCGTACCGGCTCCTGACCAGCGACCTGCAGGGCGCTCCTGAGTTGGCGGAACTGGCCAAGGGACGACCCAATGGCCGGTTGCGTGTCGGCGTCTTTGAGAGTTCGTCGCATATCGGGGGCCGGCTCCTCTCTGCGGTCCCCCCCGACATGCCCAACCTGATTGTCGAGTTGGGCGGCATGCGTTACATGTCGACGCACACCTACGTGAAGGCACTTGTGGAGAACAAGCTCAGGCTCAGGACGTACGAGTTCCCGGTCAACCTGCCGGAGAACCTTGTCTACTTGAGAGGCCAACGGTACCGACTGGCGGACATCGCCCAGTGCGGGACGCCCGGGGGCCCCACGCTCCCCTACGGCCTGAGCTGGGCGGAACGGTCCGTCGATCCCCGCAACCTTCTCGGCAATGCCCTCGACGCCATCCTGCCCGGACTCACCACCATGGGCGCCACGGAGATGTGGGAGGTCCTACGCAACGCCAAGGTGGACGGCCGGCACATCTATGACTATGGACTCTGGAACCTGGTGAACAAGGCCCTCAGCTACGAGGCATACCAACTCGGACGGGTCGTCGGTGGGTACGACTGCCTAACCCTCAATTACAACGCCGCGGACACCGCGGCGGCCTCATTCGAGTTCGAGCCTGGTGCCACCTTCTCGGCCTTCGTCGACGGCTTCCACGAGGTGCCCCAGCGTCTAGCGGACATGACCCAGGCCGAGGGGGGGGAAATCACTTGTGACATGCCACTGCGATCGGTGACGACCGGGGACGGGCCCGGTGTGACGCTCACCTTCGCCAACGGCTCGGTGGTGCGGGCCCACAAGGTGATCCTTGCCATGCCCCGGCGTGCCCTCGAACTCCTCGAACAGGTCGGTCCGGTCTTCGACTCCGCCAACACCGAAGTTCGGAAGCTCATGCAGTCGGTTTCGGGAGTGTCGCTCTTCAAGCTGTTCACCTGTTACCGCTACCCATGGTGGGAGGCGGTTGGTGTGTCAAGTGGACGATCGCTCACCGACCTGCCCATTCGTCAGTGCTACTACTGGGGCGTCGACGGCCAGCAGCCGGGAAGTGATCCGTCTAACACCAATTCGGTATTAATGGCCAGCTACGACGATGCCCTCAACGTGGAGTTCTGGGCCGGCTACCGAAAGCAGCATGTGAACGCTGCGTATCCGAACGAGGGCGACTCGGTTGATCACCGCTGGGGAGATCACACCGCTCCGAAGGCGATGGTCGAAGAGGTGCACCGCCAGCTCATGGAGCTGCACGGAGTCAAGTACGCACCCAAGCCGTACGCCGCCGCCTACCAGGACTGGTCGGAGGACCCCTACGGCGGCGGCGTCCACCTGTGGAAGATCCACCAGAAGAGCTGGGAGGTCGTCGACAGGATGGTGAAGCCCATGCCCTCGGTTGAGGTCTACGTGTGCGGGGAGGCGTATTCCCGCAATCAGACCTGGGTCGAAGGGGCCCTGGAAACCGCCGAGATGGTTCTTCAACAATGGTTCAAACTGCCCGGTCCGGCCTGGACCTATGGCCAGACCCCGGTTCCCGGCGAATGAGCAGCCGGGTTGTCATCACCGGCGTCGGGTACTCGGTCCCCGCCGACATCCGCTCCAACACCGACCCGGTCTTCGACTGGCTCCACGCCCACCCGCCGGTCGGAGGCAATCCGTTCCAGGGATACGTCTCCCGACGGGTGCTGGCGCCGGGGCAGGACCTCGAGGACATCATGGTGCCCGCTGCCCGGCAAGCGCTGGCCGACGCCTCGATCGGGGTCCAAGACATCGACCTGCTGACCGGATTCGGATCGCTCAGTCTGCTTGCCATGCCCAATCCGCTCGCCCTCGTCCACCAAAAGCTCGGCTTGCTGCCCAACACCCCCATCGTGCCCATAGCCAACGACTATGCCAACTTCACAGCCGGGATCTCCCTGGCCACCGCCTTGGTCGAGACTCAGCGTGCGAAAAATGCGGTCGTCGTGTGCGGGAGCAACTGGACCCGCCATGTCGATTACCACACCCCACAGTGCATCTCTGCAGGGGACGGCGCCGGTGCCGTCGTCGTAGGCCGGAGCTCGGATCCGGACCGGTTCGGGATCGTCGACACCGAGACGATCACCGAGTCGGCGCTCTACGGGTCAATGTACATGGCTGGCGACGAACGGGTCGGGGCGCGTGGACCGGACGGCCCGAGCATTCCCGGCTACGACCATCACTCATTCACTTGGCCCTACTTCCACATCACAGACCGAGGCAAGAGCGCGTTCTTTGACTTCGGTCAGCGGATGCCCGTCGTGGCTGTGCACGCCCTGCTGGCCCGCAACGGGGTTACGCCAGCCGACGTCACGCTCATCGCCCACCAGGCCTCGACCGTGCTCCTGGACTACTGGAAGGACGGTATTGGACCCAGGTGCATGCTCGACACCTTGCAAGAGTACGCCGATGTCCCCACGGCCAACCTGCCCATCACGCTGGCGGCAAAGTACGCCGACATCGATACCAAGTACCTGGTGCTCCTGACCCTGGGAGTCGAGTTCTCCGTCACGGCGATGCTGCTCTCACGCTCGACCACTGCCTGAGCGGCGCGGCTCACCGGGCGTGCACAGCGCTCTGCTGCTCGATGTCGGCGACCTTGGCGTGAGCCCCCCAGGCCCGGTATCGAGCCGAGGACAATTCGAAGGCAGCACGGGCAAACGAGGGATCGTCGGCACGCAAAGCAGCCAGTGCCCCACGCTCGTAGGTGAGCGCCGCATGCTGGACGAACCCGGCCTTGTCCGCTTCCTCCGCCACTGGCAGGAAGTCGCCGGGAGAAGCGTTCCCGTCCAGGACTCCAAGCTCAACATCGATCAAGGCGAGTTTGTGGGCGAAGTTCTCGGGGCAGTCTGCCGCCCACGCCGCCATCCGCTCCCGGAGAGTTCTGGCCGATTCTAGGAGGGGACCCCGGTCCTCTTGGGGAAGCTCGCCGGCACGAGCGGCAAGGGCCAGAGCATGGAAGAGCACGTACTCCGCCTCCACGAACTGGCCGGCGAAGCCAGGGAGAAAGTGAGCAGCCTGCTCGGCGCTGGCCAGCGCCTCGTCGATCTCTCTGTAGAAGTAGTGCAGCCGAAGCTTGTACACGTAATAGTAGGCGATCTGGTTCGACAGGTCGCTGCGCAAGATCCATCTGATATCTCGTTCTTCGTCGTACTCGTCGTCGGTCAGGCTGCACCGGTCGACTGTCTCACCGGCCAGGGCCTTGGCGTACTGGATCTCGTGGTAGAGGTGGAACGCTGCATTGCGCACGAGGTTGCCATTCCGTGGAATGTACGTGCGACCTTGAGCGATAACGGTATCCAGTTGATCACCGGCGTTTGCCGCGTGCACCAGCCTCATCGATATCAAGAACCGTTCGTATTGCCAGTCCCCCGCCGTCTCCGAAGCGGTGATGAGCTCGTCCACAGCGTCGAGCGAGGTCCGCAGAGGGTGGAACCAATGGTCATGGAACCAGTAGTGGACGAATCCGCAGGGGGGCAGCACCTGATGGCCGTCGGAGCGGTCCAGATCGAGGGCGAGCCGGCTGAACTCGTAAGCCCCCCGACTGTCGCCGAGCAAATTCCGGGCCACGACCGAGTACATGGAGTAGACGATGGGTGAGGCGACGAAGTGACCGGCTTCGAGGGTCAGATTCAACGCTCGAAGGGAGAGGAGCGCGAACAGTTCGGGTTGGTCGCTCTGGTGGACAGAGGGGAGGATCCCGAGCATCGTGGCGATGGTTGCCGCAGTGACCGGATCGGTGAGTGGGGCGCTGGTGCGCAGGGACTCGACCCCGCGCTCGGCCAGCACCGGGAGCGCCCTTCCGAGCTCGGTTTGCAGGTGCTCCACGATCTCCGGCACGGTGCGGGGGACAACCTCGCCGAGAAGGGCGAGGGCATCGAGTCCAACGTCCACTGCGGTGCGCGCCAGACCAGCATCGCTGAAGATGCGGGTGGACTCGAGCGAGAGGTACTCCACCGCCTTGGCTATGTCACCGGCCGACTCCCAGTGATGAGCAAGGACGCCGAAGTGGGGGGTTCGGTCCTGCTGGCCCTCATACCATCCAGCCACCTTCGCATGGAGCTCACGACGCTGCGCGAAGAGGAGGAGTTCATAGGTGGCATCACGGGTTAGAACGTGGCGAAAGGTCCACTCATTGTCGGTACCCGCGGGAGCCGGCATGATCAGGCTTGCATTCACCATCGATTCCAGCATGGACTGAAGGGCATCGCGTTCGCCCGGTACCGGATGGATATCGTGGAGCAGGTCCAGGGTGAATGTCGTGCCCACCACGCTTGCAACCTTGAGGGTCAGTTGCTGCTGTGGCGTCATCTGGTCCATGCGGCTGGTAATGATTCCCTGAAGCGTGCCCGGCAGCTCGAGGGCACCCAGGTCGACGTCCGGATGGAGGCGGCACTCCCCGTTGTCGATGACGATGAGCTTGCGGTCACGCAAGGTGTATGCGAGTTCTTCGGCAAAGAGCGGGTGCCCTTCCGCCTTCTCAAAGATCAGATGCTCAACCTCGTCGGGAATCGAGGCCACACCGAGCCGTCGCGCCACCAACTCCGCCGTCTCGGTTCGACTGAGCTCGGCCAGCACGAGATGGTGGAGCGGCGGCACCTCCGAGAGGTGCGCTGCTCGGGTCTCGGCGGCGTCGATCGGCGGACGGGTACCGAAAACGACCAGAACCTCGGGCAATCGCTGAATGACGGCGCTGGCCAACTCCCATGAGGCGTCGTCGAACCAATGAGAGTCCTCGAGCAGGAGCACTTGGGGCCGCCCGCTCGACGACCGCTGGATGGCCCGGACAACCAGCTCACGGGTCATCTCGGCTCGCGACTGGCCCTCCAGCAACCTTGTCGGCTCATTCTCGGGGAGTCCGAGGGGGAGCACGGCATTGAGCAGTGGACCCATGTCCTCGACCTCTGGGCCGAGGAGTTCGGCGACCCGCATCTTTCGCAGATTGGCATCGGCGAAAGCCGGAAGATCAAGCAAGCGAGCGAGAACGTCCCTCCAGGCATGGTACGGCGTCCCGCTGTCGATCGGGTCTCCGGAGCCCTGGAGGACAGGGACACCGCGATCCTCGGCCTGCCGGCGGATCTGGGCGATCAGCGAAGACTTTCCGATGCCGGCGTCGCCCTCGATCACCACTACGCCGCCGGTGCCGTGCTCTGCCAACGCCGTGACAACTGCTCGCAGGCGCTCCTGCTCCACTGGTCTGCCGACCAGGTCCGACCAGTCGTCATGAGTGCCGGACCGCTTGACCCGGATGGGCCGGTAGACGGCGATCGGGTCGTCCAATCCCTTCACCACAATTTCGGGTAGAGACTGGAAAACCACCCGGTCCCCGGCCGCCAGCACGGTAGCGTCGTCGACCAGGATGCCGTCGCCGGCCTGCCCCATCAGACGGGCGGCCAAGTTCATCGCATGTCCGATGACGGTGTAATCCCGTCCCCGAACCGAGCCCACCGGCCCACAGAAGACCCGTCCGGTGGCGATCCCGATCGCCGAGCGATGGCCCAGCGCGGCCAGGGCCGTGCGGATCTCGAGCGCAACCTGGAGGCAGCGGGCGGCGTCGTCTTCGTGGGTCTGAGGCGGCGTCCCGAAGACAGCGATGAGGACCGAACCTTTGTCGCCCGCGCTCACGTTCCTGAGCACGCCCGCGTATCGGGACAGAACGCTCTGCACGGCTTCCACGAGCACATGCACCGTGTTGAGAGCGTCTGGTGACGATTGGTCGAAGTCCAAGAGGTTGATGAACATGGCGGTCACCAGCCGGAGTTCACCCAACCACTCCCCCAGTCCGGCGTCGGTGCGGACCAAGACTGCATCGGGGACATAGGGTCGCAACAGGACGCGCACCTCGTCGGAAATCTCTGGTTGAGCCGCCGGCTCTCGTTGGGGGGGATCGTCCACCGATTCGATTCGTACGCATCCCTGCGAACGCACTGTGCCGGTCGCGGCCGATTCGACAAGTGTCCATGCTTGGTGCGAGAGGACCACCTCACCGGTAGCAGCCTGCGACTCGGCCGCGGCGATCTGCTGCACTGGGTCTCCGGCCAACACAAAGTGCCAACGTCCCTCAGAGCCACCGATCGCGGCGGCGACAGCACGCCCGGCGCCGATGGCGATGTGGAGAGAGAGATCGATGTCATCGCCTGCGAGGTAGCCGTCGAGCTCGCGCTGGATTGCGAGGCCGCAACACGCGGCACGAAGGGTGACGTCGGCGAGCGAGGAGTTCAGCGAAGGCCAGAACGCCAACAGGGCGTCACCGAAGAACTGGACCGGTTCGCCGCCGTGGTCACCGATGAGGTCGACCAGGCGACCGTAGTAGAGGTTGAGGATGCCGGTCAGTTGTTCCGCACCTTCCACCCCTTGATGGCCAAGCTGCGTGGTGAGGACGGTGAAGCCCGAGACATCGGCGAAAAGGGTCGCCCCCATTATCGGAACGGCCTCGGGTGCTGTCAGGGGACGAGGATCCGCGACAAACCGGCGCACGACCAGCGCTGGCACATATTCCGATGTCGGATCAGACGTAGGAATGGGGCCGCCTTTCCCACTTACTCCTGGCGGCATAGTAAGCCATTGTGGCGCCCCTCGCTAACCCGGCGTCTAGTTCGGCGACACCCCCTCCGATGGCGACGAGGAGCATCGCGAGCGGACTGGAGTGGCCCCGGATCCACCGGACACCTGACCGCTAGGCGAGCATGTCTCTGGCCGAGAGAAGTCCCTCATGTCTGGGAGGGTTCGGCCTCGGTATCCGGAATCAGCCGCGAGCCCGGTTCGCCGTTACGGGTCCATGCAAATCGAACTCCTCAAACGGCAACGCTGGCGGGCCAACCTCGGGCTCGCCATCGCCATGGCTGGCGACATCGAGCACTTCTCCAAACGCGGCACAGCGATACAGCGCCCGCGGGCTACCTCACGCCGGGTGAATTTGAAACCCCACAGTCAACGCCCGTCCAGCCCGCCCACCTTGTCCCCACCACGACCTCAACATTCTTGGGATGGAGGTACTGTCTGCCCCGTCGCGGCGACTTCAGGATTCGTTGATGCCCGAGTCCCGTCGTACCCCGATCGTGGAGTGAGCCTCGTCTCCCCCGTCCATCAGCCGGCTGGGTCAGATCGCGCCCTCGGCCCAATTCAGATCACGAGCCCCGACTGGCGTGTCCCTTTCGCAATGGCAATCCCGGCTCGCTCATGTGTACCCGACCGGAAGTGCCTGATCCGCGGTGCGACCGAGCTCTCGCATAACACGATGTCGCAGTGCCTCCGGAGGCGCGCATCGCGATGCATCAACCGGGTCCATGCGCCTGCGACGCCGACACCCTCAGCGCTGGTGTGGTGGTGACCTGAGCTCCGCCTGCAGAGCCCGGCCGGACTCCGGCGCGGGGCGGTTCGGTGCTCCTCCGGAGTCCGGAGGCAGACCCGGCATGACTCCAGGAGCCGAGCGTCCCTCAGGCCGATAGGAGCAGACGACCCGGCCGCGGTCGATTCCGTACACCATATCGAACGCCTCCAGCTCACCACAGCGGTGCGTAACATAGATCAGGGTCGTATCAGCAGTCGCGGCGAGGACGTCACCAAAAAGGCGGGACGCGGTCTGTTCATCCAAGCCGGAGGTTGGTTCATCGAGGATCAGCACCGGTGGGTTTGTCAACAGGGCCCGGGCCAGAGCGATGCGTTGACGCTGGCCACCCGATATACGCGCTCCATCTTCGCCGACCGGGGTATCGAGCCCCTCCGGCAATGAGTCGATCCACGGGGCCAGCTGAGCGACCCGGACGGCTTCTCTGATCTCGGTCTCAAGCGCATCGGGCCGGGCGAGGGCGATGTTCGCCCGGATCGTCGTGTTGAAGAGGTGGGTATCTTGAGCCACCCACCCGAAAGCGCTCCGAGTGGTTTCCTGGGTCAACCCGGCAGTGGATGTCCCGCCCAGCGTGACCTGACCCCGCGACAATGCCCAGAAGCGAAGGAGGGCGTTGACGACGCTACTTTTGCCCGCACCGCTTGCACCCATGATGGCCGTCCGGCTCCCCATCGGGAACGACATGGAGAGACCGTCCAAAGCCCATGGGTGGTCTACCTCGTAACGGAGACGGGCGTCGTTGACTGTGAGGTCGACGTCGCTGGGTGCCGGGACGGGATGGACTGGGTCGATCACCGGAATCGGCAGGTCAGCAATCGCCAGCAGGCGACCGGCCACCTCGATGTGATCAGCAATTCGCGACACGGCGTCAGCAGCAGGCGTCACCACCTCAAAGGCGCCGAACGCAACCAATGGCAGAACGGCCAGCATGAATCCGGGGAGCCTATGGGTACCTATGGCGGGAATCGTCACCGCCAGCAATCCGACAACGGTGGCCCCCAAGAAGAAACTCGATGCGCCGCTGATAGCCCCCGCTGTCCAGGACCGCCGCCGAGCTAGCTGGCACAGCGCATCGTCGGTGCTGAGGGTCCGCTTGAGATACTCCTGGTCCCACCCGAATGCCACTAGATCGGGCGCTCCCTGGAGGAGCTCGACGACGTCAGCGGCCAGCTCCCCCCGCAGGGTGGTCTCCCTCGATCCGAGCCGGTGTTGGCGCACCCACGCGAGAGCTGAGGTGAGAGTGAGGGCGCCAGCAAGGCCGACGGCGATGACAAGCCCGGCGGCGGGCAGGATGAGAACCACGAGGGTCACCGCCAACGCCGAGGTGACCGCCGCGACCAGTAACGGCGACAGGCCCCGCACGTAGAGATCTTGCAACGCCTCGATGTCACCGGTGGCTCGGGCCAGGAGGTCGCCGTCACGCCACTGGCGTAGACCGGCGGGGGAACGCGGCTCGATCTCGTCGTACAGCCAAAGCCGCAGGCGACCGAGAACATGCAGGGCGGCGTCATGGGAGACGAGACGCTCACAGTAGCGCAGCGGGCCCCGACACAATGCCAAGATTTGCACTGCCGCTATGAGCACCGTGAGTGTGTAGAGCGGGGGTCGCAATGCTGCCTTGTCGATGAGTGCACCCGAGCAGGCCATGAGGCCCACCGTGGCGGCGGCGGCGGCGATTCCGAGGCTCGTGCCGAAGAGGAATCGCCCCCGAGGCACGGCGCCGATGCGCGTCACCTCCCGGTATGTGGCCCACGCCGATCGCCTCCGTACAACAGGCGACGTCACAACTGCACACCGACCTGCGTCAGCTGGCACGAGGCAGCGGGGACCTCGATGAGCTGGCCGCCGACAAGAACGACACTCCGGTCCACGCGCCCGACCAAGCCGCCTTGATGGGCAGCCAAGACAACGGTTCGGCTCTCGAGCCACGGGCCAAGCGACTCACACAACGAGGTTTCTCGAGCGGCATCGAGATGAGCGGCGGGCTCATCGAGCAGGATCAGTGACGCATCTCGCATGACGGCGCGGCCAAGGGCGACCCGCTGGCGCTCCCCGGCACTCAGCGTCAACCCGCCCTCACCAACTTTGGTTTCGATCCCGCGCGGCAGTCGCGCAACGAGCTCGGACAGTCCTGACAGCTCGACGGCGTGCATCAGGCACGGCGAGTCGGCATTAGGATCGCCGAGGCGAAGGTTGTCGGCGATCGTCCCGTCGATGAGGTACGGACGCTGGGGCACCCACGCAATCTGGCGTCGCCAGGCGCGTAGGGAGAGTCGCCGTAGGTGAATGCCCCCAACAGTGAGTGTCCCGCTGTCCGGCTCAACAAAGCCGAGCAACACAGAAAGAAGCGTGGACTTCCCGGATCCCGATTCACCAGTCACCGCCAGGTGCTCGCCCGGGGCCACCACGAGATCTAGGCCGGCCAGTACAGGCACTGATCGACCTGGGTATCGGACGACCACGCCGGACGCTTCGATGACGCTGCGGGAAACGACCGGACAGGCCGGTGGACGCGAGCCGGGATCCGCTCCCGGCGACGTGGTCGCGCTCTCGGCCTCATCCAGAAGGTCGAGTATCCGTCCAGCCGCGGCCTGGCCCTCAGCGCTGGCGTGGAACTCAGCCCCGGCCCGACGAAGAGGCAAGTAGACCTCGGGGGCCAACACGAGCACGGCCAGGGCGAGTCCCAGCTGTACCGTGCCATCGAGCAATCGGAGCCCCAGAACGAGGGCGACCAGTGCGGTACCCACCGATGCGAGGATCTCGAGAGCCATCGAAGAGAGAAAGGCGATCCGCAGCGTGCTCATCGTGCTCAGCCGGAAGTCGTTGTTGGTGACCTCCAACGTGCGGCGACCCGAAGGTGCTCGATTGAAGGCACGCAAGGTGGGAAGGCCCTTGAGGAGATCGAAAAAGGTCGCGGCAAGACCCGAGAGATGTGCCCACTGGTCCTGTGCCTGACGCTTTGCTTCTAGTCCCAGAAGGATCATGAAGAGTGGTACGACCGAGACGGTGACAGCGAGGATGACGAACGAGCTCCAGTCCAACCACAGGATCCACGACAACACGCAGATCGGGGCCAGCGCGGCCAGGACGGCAGTTGGCAGGTAGCGCGCAAAGTAGACATCCAACGCGTCGATGCCTTGGGTGGCCGACGCGACGAGCTCGCCCGTGCGCTCTCGCGATAGCCACGAAGGTCCGAGGGCAATTGATCCGGCGAGAAGCTGCCGGCGCAGGGTAGAGGTCACCTGGGCCGAAGTGCGATGCGCGGCGAGCTCTCCACCCCATGACAGCACCGCTCGCGCCCCAAACGCGCCTCCCAGTCCGACGATGAGAGGGGTGAGCTTGTCCAACGGGTAGTGGTTGACCAAGGCCCGCTGAACGATCATGCCGAGCAGCACAGCCTGGGCGACCATGCTGAGCGTGGATCCGACGCCGATAAGGACAGCGGCGACCAGGTACCTGCGGGTCACGACGACCCGGCGAGCAAGACGGTGGTTGATGAAACCCCGCGACCGGTCTTCGGATCGGCTCAGGGCGTCCTGCCCTCAACAGCTGCCGGCGGAGCATCGTCGGAGACGATCGTGGCTCCGCCCGACTGAGGAGGCCGGCTGACCCTGGCACGGAACACCCAGTACGACCAACCCTGATAGACGAGCACCAGGGGCGTGAAGATCAGGGCCACGATGGTCATGACCTTGAGGGTGTAGGGCGCAGACGCCGTATTGGAGATTGTGAGGTCATAGTGCGAAGAGATGCTCGAGACCATTACCCGGGGGTAGAGGTTCAGGAAGATCGTCGCCACCAGCCCCACGATTCCGATCGCGGTCGCCACAAAGGCCCAGCCCTGCAGCTTCTCTCGCAACAGCCATCCCACTGCGGCGACGGCGGCGATGGCGAGCACTGGGACAAAGGGGGGCACGAGACCTGTGTCGTGAATATGATGCGCGTTCACATACGTCCACGCCAAGAAGGCCAGAAGCGCCGCGCCAGCTACCGGCGCCAACACCTTGGCCGCTCGTGAGGCTCGCTCGTGCATCTCGTCGGTTGTCTTGAGAGACGCGAAGACGGCGCCGTGGAGAGCAAACAGAGAAAGCGTGGTGATTCCGCCCAGCAACGCATACGGGTTGAGAAGGTTAAAGAACGACCCAAGATAGGACTCGTTCGGCCCGATGGGCACACCCCGGAGGATGTTGGCGAACGCCACACCCCACAGCAAGGCGGGGATGACGCTGCCCCAGAAGATCGCCTGATCCCATGCGGCACGCCAGGCCGGAAGAGCACGCTTGGCCCGGAACTCGAAGGCCACCCCCCGAAAGATGAGGGCGGCGAGAATCAAGAACAACGGCAGATAAAACCCACTGAATAACGTGGCGTACCAGTTGGGGAAAGCGGCGAAGGTGGCGCCACCCGCCGTCAGCAACCAGACCTCGTTGCCGTCCCACACTGGTCCGATGGTGTTGATCAGGACCCGGCGATCAAGGTCGTCACGACCGAGAACGGGCAGCAGCATGCCGATGCCGAAGTCGAAGCCCTCCAGCACGAAGTAGGCCGACCACAAGATAGCGATGACGGTGAACCAGAAGATCTCGAGGCCGCTGGAGGCGGGAGTAATACTGACAAGAACAAAGTTCACGTCTTCCCTCCGCTCCTAGTAGATGAGCGCTGGCACCCGGTCGGCCCCAGGCTCGCGCTCTTGTGGATCGTGGTCGTCAATATCGTCGGCGCCGAACCGGGCGAACTTGGCCATGAGACCGAAGTCGATGGCGGCCAGCAGGCTGTAGATGCCGGTGAACCCAATCAAGGTGGTCACCACATAGCCGGTTCCGACATGTGACACAGCTTGGGACGTCTTGAGGAGTCCGAATACAACCCAAGGCTGCCGGCCCATCTCCGTGAAGATCCACCCACTGGTATTGGCCAAGAATGGCAACACGATTGCATAGACCGAGAGTCGGAGGAACCACGTTGACCTCTCCAACCGTCGCCGTCGCATAAGCCAGAGTCCGATGGCCATCATGAAGAACATGACGATGCCGCAGCCGACCATGATCCTGAAAGTCCAGTAGGTCACCCACAGCATCGGCTTGTAGTTTCCTGGTCCGTACCGGGCTGCCTCGGTGCCCTGGATCTGGTTGATGCCCTGCACCGAACCGTCCCAGCTGTTGTCGGCGAGCACGGAGAGCATGTGTGGCAGGCGAATCTGGAATACAGGGTTTCCGGAGAGATCACCGATGGTGAGCAGGCTGAAACTGGCGCCCTTTTGCGTGTTGTAGATGGCCTCTGCAGCGGCCATCTTCATGGGCTGCTGCTTCTCCATGAGCCGAGCTTGGTTGTCACCGAAGAACATCGTCGCAACGATGGCAATCGAACCCACGACCATGGCGAATTCAGCCGAGGTCGCGAAAACCGGGTGAGGCTTGTTCCCTGCTCGAAGGTCTTTCAGGAGATGCCAGGCGCTGACTCCGAGGACCAGCATTGTGGTCGTCACAATCGCAGCGGAGACGACGTGGAGGAACGAACTGATCAGCGTGCTGTTGGTCATGACGGCCCAGAAGTTCGTCATGACGGCCCGGTTGCCAACCACCTTGTAGCCGACTGGATGCTGCATCCAGGCGTTGGCGGAAAGAATGAACAGGGCCGAAAGCATTGTGCCTACGCTTACGACCCAGATCGCGGCCAGATGGATGCGCGCAGAAACACGGTCCTTGCCAAAGATCCAGATGCCAAGGAACGTGGACTCCAAGAAAAAGGCCAACAACGCCTCCACCGCCAGCGGTGCCCCGAAGACACTTCCCACGTAGCGCGAGTAGTCCGACCAGTTCATGCCGAACTGGAATTCCTGGACGATGCCGGTGACCACACCGATGGCGAAGTTGATGAGAAAGAGCCGTCGCCAGAAGAGGGTCATCTTTGACCACTTCTCGCACTTGGCCGGATCGTGGCGGTTGCGGTAGGCCGTCGTCTGCATGATCGCCAACAACAATGCGAGCCCAATGGTGAGGGGGACGAAGATGAAGTGGAAGATCGTTGTGATCGCGAACTGCCAGCGAGAAAGGTCGAGCGTCATTGCTCCGGTCTCCAGGAGTTGGTTGTCTTGAACCCGAGCGTCCAAGGACTCCGACGTCGATCGGTTCCCGACTCAGACACGCCCACCTCCCATCAGGACTCGACAATCCGGTCAGGAGCCTAAAGGAGGCCGGCGCGCGCAGCGCGGACTCGATGTCGGCCATCGAGACATCACCACCGGGCATCCGGCTTCACTGGAGGTGATGGCTTGGGCGAGACTCCATCGTGAGCGGTCCGTCTTACTCCCCCGGCGTCTTGACCAGGCACGACGAGCTCGGCGAGCCCCGGCCGTGTAGCGGGGCCCGAGGTCAGCCCGGGGGCTCTCGTATATGTCGCCGTCCGCGTTTGTTCAGATTGGTGATCCTTATGCTCACTGACGACGCCAAGGGGATCGAGCTGCTCGCGCTTCGCCATGCTCCGGTTCCATGCGAGCGCCGGTCCTTCGAGCCGCTGACCGTGCGCTCCTGGCTGGCCTGAGTCGGCCCCTCCCCCGGTCGGCTCAGTATTCGTGGAGATACGCCAAGAGTTGGTCGCCGGCGAAACCTCCTTGGACGATTGGTACGGGATCGAGGACGGCCGTGCCTGCTCACCAGGCATATGCAGCGTCATGGGAACAGCACCGACGATGACCGCCATCGCAGAAGGCCTCCGAATGACGATGCTGGGAGCCTCCTCGGTTCCAGGCCGGCAACGCCCATCAGGTAAGTCGGGGTCCTGGACCTCAGGGGCGTGCTGCGAACTGCGCCAGGGCCCCGAGCTGCTCGGCCGTACCCACGCTTATCAAGACGTCACCCGCGTTGATCACGTCTTCGGGCGATGGATTGGTGACGAAGGCACCGTCGGGTCGGCGGATGGCCAGCACCAAGGCTCCGGTGCGGTCGCGTAGCTGGGCTGAGCGCAGGGTGCCGCCCGAAAGCGGCGAGGATGCGGAGACTGCGAGTTCCTCCAGCCGGAACTCGAGCGTGCCGTCGTGCATGACGATGTCGACGAAGTCCACCACATGGGGCTGGGTCACGAACGATGCCATGCGGTCCCCACCGAGCTGCTGGGGGTTCACCACCCGGTCGGCGCCGGCGCGCAGGAGTTTCGGCTCTGACGACTCGTTACGGGCCCGGGCGATGATCTGGAGGTCGGGACGCATCGACTTGCCAGCCACCGTCACATAGAGGTTATCGGAGTCGGTGTCGAGTGCAGCCACCAGCGTGGCCGCCCGTTCAATACCAGCCTGGTGAAGGGTTTCGTCGTCAGTCACGTCACCGTGCACCGAGGCGTATGGCACCTCGTTCAACCGCTCGGAGACTCTGTCGACCACCACAACCTGCCGGCCCGCGCTGGTCAAGAACTGCGCCACCTCACGCCCGACCCGTCCCCAACCACATACGATCACGTGGCCGGACATTCTGGCGATGTCTCGCTCCATCTTGCGCCTCCTCACGAGGTCTCGCATATGGCCCTCGATGAGCACCTCGAGCACGGCCGAGAACGTGTAGAGCGCTGTACCCACGCCCACCAGGATCAGGATGATGGTGAAGACCTTGCTCCCTGCCCCGAGCGGATGCGGCGAGTTGAACCCCACCGTGGTAACCGTCGTAACGGTCTGATAGACGGCGTCCAAGAGCCCAAATCCGAGCAGAAGATATCCGGTAGTGCCCGCCACGAGCACCAGCGCCACGGCGCCCAAGCCAATCCTCACCCTCCGGAACGGGTCCCGCATCCGGTTCATCATGCCCGAAAGGGAGGTTCGGGCGACTGAAGGTCGACCGGTGCTTCCTGGAGGCGGGGTAATCAGCGGGGCTCGATCCGCCCTCTGACCGATGGACCACGCTCAATGTGTAGGACTGTGCGAATACCGGCCCCGCTCGCGGGACAGGTCGAGTGAACGTTCCACGACAAGCACTCTGACCGTCGTTTTCGAACCGACCCTCACAAGTCGAAGGTCGACGAGCGCGCCAGGAGGCCGAGATAACCCCGCTCCTGCGCGGTGAGCCGTGCATGCTGGGCGAGCTCTCGGGCGCGTGGGACGTCACCAGGTCCCTGGCGCCTGACGAGCATGTCGCAGATGTCGAGGAACGTGCATGCCGTCCAATATACGGGGCATGGATTTGCTCATGGAGCTCCAAGGCGGTGCAAAAATGCAATTCGGCATCGCCGTTGCGTCCGAGCACGGATGCCAAACGACCAAGATGTCGGGCCACCGCACCGGATACGGTGGCGTACACAGCGGCGATTCGTCTTTCGTACGGGAGCAGCCGGTCGTAGAGGACGCGACTCGCTTCGTGATCGTGTAACACCGCCGCACTAGTTGCACAACAGAGCATGATCGTCAGCCACCCGTCGTCGAGCGGGACCTCGCCGAAGTCCGTCGCCACGTCCTGGGCGAGCAACACGCGCGCGTCATCGAAGTGCCCCACGTCGCTGTACACCGAGGCCAGCAATCGGCGGAAGCCGATGGTCGTCAGGCTCTTTCGGCGCGATCTCCGAGGAACCCAACCATCTCGTCCAGTCGCCCCTGGTGGCGGCGGATCTCGATGAGCTGCACCCCGTAGGCAAGCGTGGCCTCCGCGTGGCCTCCCGCCGTGCCGACCTCGAGCGCCGCGTTGGCCTCGGTCTCGGCGTCGTCGCACCGTCCGTCGACCAGGGCGCGAAACGAGTTGGTCATCTGCAGCTCCAGAGGTGCAAAGGCAACGCCGTCGACTGAGCAAGCGTCGAGAGCTCCGCCAGGCGATGACCGGCTGAGGCCACACGTGATCCCGGGCGGGCCGGTCAAGTCGCAGGCAGTCAATGGGTGGCCTGTGAGTTCAACTTGACCTCCATCTCACCCCGTGTTTTCCCGATCGCTGGCGGGGGCGGCAACCGCAGGGCACGACGAGCCGTGCCAGGATCTCTCTCATGGCTATTGGAGGGACCGCCGCTTACATTGACGAACACGACCTTCCAGACCTCGTTGTTCGAGCCGTCGAACTGGCCCGGCGACTCAGCTTCGAGTTCTCGTGCCTACCGGCACAAGGCAGGCTGCTCCAGCTCTTGGCTCAAGGCCGGCCCGGAGGCCTTATCGGCGAAACCGGAACCGGATGTGGTGTTGGGCTTGCTTGGATGGCCAGTGGAGCGGATCCTTCCACCCACCTTTTGAGCATGGAGGTCGACGCCGACCGGGCCAAGGCTGCTTCGGAACTCTTCTCGGGGATTCCGAACGTGACTGTTGTCGGTGGGCCTTGGAAGGGCATCGTCGAGCACGGACCCTTTGATCTTCTCGTCCTCGATGGCGGAGGCACGGGAAAGGCTGCCGAAGTTGACCCCGAACGCGCCGATCCGATGGCGCTGCTCAAGCCAGGGGGAAGCGTCGTCATCGATGACTTCACCCCCTCTGACTGCTGGCCACCGCGAATCGGCGGTCAGATCGACAAGCCCCGGCTCTATTGGCTTGAGCACCCTGGTCTTGCCGCCACGGAGATCCGCCTCTCGCCAACGCTGAGCACCGTCATTGCGATACGGCGCTGACCACCGTTCGGCGAGAGATTCTCTGCCCACAGCCCGGCCGCACCGTGCTTCGGTCTCGAACGGATCCTGCGAGCAGCGGCGTGAGCGGTTGGGGACCGGTATTCGGGGATCCCGAGCGAGTCCAGGTCAAGAATTGCCCGAGCGGGATGTGCCGGTACCGGATACCGAACGCGCTCTGATCCCTTGATGCTGACCGTCCGGTAACGAGCTTACGTTGTAGTGGGGT
>JBEKIJ010000016.1:0-73601 GCA_050011815.1 Acidimicrobiales bacterium
ACCTCCGGTTCCACCGTCACGGTGCTGCCGGTGGGGACGTTCAGCTCCTCGGCACCCGAGTTCGCCTGGGTGCAGGGAACCAGCGCCACGACCGGTGGGTGCTTCACCTCGAGCGCCAGCAATTGCGTCAGCGAGCAGGTTGTCGACGCCTCGAACGCCGGTGACAGCCAGGGCATCGTCTTGGCGGTCTACAGCCCCAAGACGGCGACATGCTGGTACGCGCTGGACCTCGAGTCCACGCCTTCCATCATCGCTGGAGACACCAGCTACACGCCGTTCTGGCAGACCGGGCACGTCCCGAGTGGTGCTTCTACGGCTGGCGTGTTCTACGCCAAGAAGACCGGCTCCAGCGTGAGTGCCACGAACTGCAACGCCTTCTGGGCCGTCGGCACCGCCGCGACCTTCAGTTGGGGTCAGAGCTACTCGTCACCGGGTACCGCAGCGTAAGCGGTTCCCTCCAAAGCGCCCGGCCTGTGCGGTCGGACGCTGAGGAAAGTTCAAACTGACGATGGCCCCCGCTACGGCGGGGGCCATCGTCGCGCCTTGGCCGGCCCTCACGAGAGCTCACCATCAGGACCGGATGTGATTGCCGGTGTCCGACCGCTTCTTCGGCGTTCGCGGATCGAGCCCCACAAGGATCGCGTCTCCATCGAAGTGCCGGTGGAGCAGAACGTGTTCGTGGAGCGGAATCAGGTGCCCCTCTCCTCAGGGAAATCCCAGATAGAAAGCCATTTTTTCAAGCAATAGATGCTCAAGAATCGAGCGAGGGACGACGAAGTTTCGACACATGATTACGCCAATGCCACCAACCCAATGGGACAGGACGGGCACCGACCCGCGGGCCGGTCGCCCCGACGAAGGCTTCACCTTGATCGAACTGATGGTCGTGCTGTTGATCATCGCCATCCTGCTCGCCATCGCCATCCCCACGTTCCTCGGGGTAGCCAACTCGGCTGGCGACCGTGCGGCGCAGTCCAACCTGACCAACGCACTGACCGAAGCCAAGGCCATTTACCAGAACTCGGCCGAGTACGCCACGACCTCCGGTTCCACCGTCACGGTGCTGCCGGTGGGGACGTTCAGCTCCTCGGCACCCGAGTTCGCCTGGGTGCAGGGAACCAGCGCCACGACCGGTGGGTGCTTCACCTCGAGCGCCAGCAACAACTGCGTCAGCGAGCAGGTTGTCGACGCCTCGAACGCCGGTGACAGCCAGGGCATCGTCTTGGCGGTCTACAGCCCGAAGACCCACACGTGCTGGTATGCGGCCGACCTCGAGTCCACGCCATCCATCATCGCCGGAGACACCAGCTACACGCCGTTCTGGCAGACCGGGCACGTCCCCAGTGGTGCTTCTACTGCTGGTGTGTTCTACGCCAAGAAGACCGGCTCCAGCGTGAGTGCGACGAACTGCAACGCCTTCTGGGCCGTCGGCACCGCCGCGACCTTCAGTTGGGGTCAGAGCTACTCGTCACCGGGTACCGCAGCGTAAGCGGTTCCCTCCTAACGTCCGGCCTGGGGCCGAGACGCGGACGATAGGTCGAACTGACGATGGCCCCCGCCGCAGCGGGGGCCATCGTCGTCTCCCCCCCGAGAGATCTCGAGAAGATGCCGGCCCTGATCGGCGCGCCGGGGCGCTGGGCTCAGTGGGGCTGTGTGGGCAGAGCGCTCGTCACCGGTCCGGCCGAGGCGATCACGTCGAGGATCTCGTTCCCGACGAGCTCGTCGCGCTCGAGCAGGGAATCGCGCAGGGTCTCGATGACGTGGCGGTTGGCCTCGAGCATGGCGCGGACCTCGTCCTTGGCCCCGCGCAACAGCGCCTCGACCTCGTCGCGACCGGCGTCGGTCGAGGTGACCTTGGTCACGATGTTGCCGGGCATGTCGAGCGCGGCGGCGGAGATGAGGGTGCTTCCCATTCCCAGGGTCCCCACCATTTGGCACGCCGCGGTGGTGGCGGCCTGAAGGTCCGACGCCACCCCCGAGCTCGTCTCCCCGAAGAACATCTCCTCGGCCACCATGCCCCCGAAGGCGATCTGGATGAGGGCCTCGATCTCGGTGCGGGTCTTGGTGAAGCGCTCCTCCTCCGCCGAGTGCGACAGGAGCCCGAGGGCGTCCTTGCGCTTCACGATGGAGAGAACCTCCATCTTGCGGCCCTTGCCCACCAGCCACGCCACCGTGGCATGACCCGACTCGTGGGTGGCGATGGTGCGCCGTTCCGCCTCGGCGTACTCGACGGGCTGGGCCAGGCCGATCTCCTCGGTCATCTTGGCCTGCTGGATGTCGTCCCATCCGAGCCCGGTGCCGTTGCGGCGCAGGGCCCACACGAGGGCCTCGTCGAGGAGGTGCTCGAGCATCACCGGCGAGTAGCCGAAGGTCATGGCGGCCAGGGTGTCGCGCTTGGCGGGGTCGTCGAGCTCGGGCTCGTGGGCCTTCTTGGCCAGGTAGTAGTCGAGGATCTCGCGCCGTCCCGACTTCGACGGCAGGTCGAAGTAGATGGACCGGTCGAAGCGGCCCGGCCGCACCAGGGCGGGGTCGAGATCCGCGGCGCGGTTGGTGGCGCCGATGACGAGGATGTTGGCCGGCGGCGTCGGCGGCTTGGTCAGGTGGTGGCTCGACGGGAGCCAGGCGTTGACGATGTCGATCAGTGCGCCCCGGAACCGGACCGACAACGGGGGCTGGTCGAAGGACTGCAGCTGGATCAGCAGCTCGTTGACCACCCCGGCCACGCCGTCGTGGTGCCGGCCCGAGCCGCCCATCCCGCCCCGGGCTCCCCCGATGGCGTCGATCTCCTCGATGAAGCCCAGCGCACCGCCCTCGCGGCGGGCGTACTTGCGGAGCTCTTTGAAGTACGACCGGATCTTGCGGTTGGTCTGCCCGTAGAACATGGACTGGAAGGCGGAGGAGGAGACGAAGAGGAAGGGCACGCCCGCCTCGGCGGCCATGGCCTTGGCCATGTAGGTCTTGCCCGTGCCCGGTGGGCCTTCGAAGAGGATGGCCCGGCGGGCCGATCCCCCCATGTGATCGGCGAAGGTGCGGTGCGCCAGGAAGAGGTTGAGCGTCTTGATGACCTCGTCGACGACCACGGGCGCGCCCACCACGTCGTCGAAGCGGACGTCGATCTCATTGGGGCGGTACAGGACATGGGGAGACCGACCGGCTCCGAGCATCGGGACGACCATCACCGCGCACAGGACCAGGATGAGGAGGAATCCCGGGAGGTAGGGGACCATGCTCGACGGGATGTGGGGGAACCCGAAGGGGCCCCGGTGCAGCACGGTGGCCCGCACCACGAACCAGACGGCGAAGGGAGTGAGGATCAGGGCGACCCGGCGCATCTTCCCCTGGCGCACGCGCTCACGGTGCGCACCGACGTCGGCGGTGGTGACGCCCATGACCCCGGACTGGCCCAGTGACCGCAGGGCCGCGGCGTGGGTCTCGGTCTCGACCCCGGTCCGGGTCTCGGTCTCTGGCTCGTCTGCGGGAGCGAGGTCCGCCGGAGCAGAGGCCGTGTCTGTCTGGACGCCGCCGTGCAGAAGGCGACGGCGGTCCCCCCGGTTCCCTCGACTGTTCATGCCTTCACCCTCGCCCCCGGCGTCATGTCCTAGGTCCCGCTCGGGCGGGTGGTTGACGCAACGGCACCACTCTCCGCGTCCGTTCTAACCCGTGCCCCAACGAGGGATCAACTTGGCCCCAACACGGCCATCGGCTCGCTCACCTGCTCGTCCGGTCGGGCCTGGCCCGGCCAGGACAGGCCCGGGCGCCTCACATGGGACCGGCGTCGTGCTTCCGGCCGGGAAGGAGCTCGCGCCGGGTCGCCAGCAGGCTGAGGGCGCGGTGCAAGGCGCCCCGGGTGTCGGCGGGGTCGACGACCTCGTCGACGAAACCCCGCTCGGCCGCCACCCAGGGGGTGAGGAGCTCGGCGTCGTAGCGCTCCTCGAGGAGCCGGCGCTCGTCGGTGTCGGCGTGGCGGTGGAGGATCTGGACCGCCCCCGGGGCGCCCATCACGGCGATCTCCGCCGACGGCCACGCCAGGCAGACGTCGTTGCCGATGCCCTTGGAGTCCATCACGATGTAGGCCCCCCCGTACGCCTTGCGGAGCACGATGCAGACGCGCGGCACGGTCGCCTCGGCGTAGGCGAAGGCGAGCTCGGCGCCGTGGCGGATCATCCCCCGCCACTCGAGGTCCTTACCGGGAAGGAACCCCGGCGTGTCGACCAGGGTGACGATGGGCAGGTTGAAGGCGTCGCAGAAGTGGACGAAGCGGGCTCCTTTCTGCGAGGCGGGGATGTCGAGGGTGCCGGCCAGGACCCGGGGCTGGTTGGCCACCACGCCGACGGGCATGCCGCCCACGCTGGCCAGCGCGGTGACGAGATGGGCGGCCCACCCCGCCCGCAGCTCCAGGATCTCGCCGTCGTCCACGATGGCCCGCACCACGTCGCGCACGTCGTAGGAGGCCGATGCCGCGGCGGGGACGAGGTCGCGCAGGGTGGGCGTGGCCCGGCCGGTGGGGTCCTCGGAGAGGATGCGAGGCGGCTCGGCGTCGGTGTTGTCAGGCAGGAAGTCGAGGACGGACTCGATCAACCCGTCGACGGCGGCCGTGTCGGCGGCCAGCAGGGCACACAGCCCGCTGGAGCGGGCGTGCATCGCCGCTCCACCGAGGTCGTGCAGGCTCACGCGCATGCCGGTGAACCCCTCCACCGCGTCGGGGCCCGACACGAAGGCGAAGGCGTCGGGTGTCATCACCGCCACGTCGGCCAGGCCCAGCAGGAGCGCGGGTCCCGAGATGGCCGCACCGGTGACGGCGGCGAGGACGGGCACCGACCCCGAGCACGCCGCGATGGCGGCTGCGGCCCGGCCCCAACCGTGCAGGGCGTCGATGCCCTCGGCGACCTCGGATCCCGACGATGACAGCACCACCACCAGGGGGACACGCTCGTCGAGCGCCACGCGCGCCGCCTCGGCGATGGTGTCACCGTCTGCCTGGGTGAGCGCACCGCGGTGGTGCCCGGAGACCGAGCGGGCCTGGACGACCCGGCGCCCGCCCAGGGTCTCGACCGAGGCGCGCACCGAGCCGGGCACGTGCGAGCGCAGCGGGAGGTTCGACCGTGGGCCCGAAGAAGGGGGAGCCGAGGACCCGGGAACCAGGGATACGGTCGCCACCGGTGCTCATGTTAGGAGTCCGGCCCCGTCATGACGTGCCCACCTCGTGACGGGCCGGAGGGCCGGACCGAGGGCTCTGTGTCACGATCTGTCGCACCGGGGCCGAAGGGGTGCCGGAGGGGTGTGGTGGCGATGCGTGCATGTGTGATGCGACAGGGTCGGCTGGTGGTCGACGACACCGAGGACCCCCGCCCCGAGACGGGCCAGATGCTGGTGCGGATCCTGGCCTGTGGGATCTGCGGGTCCGACCTCCACTTCCTGACTCACGGGGGGACGATGGTGTCGATGACCGACGACATGCTCCCCTCCATGGGCGAACACGCCATGGGGATGGCGCCGATCGACTTGTCACGCGACATCGTGATGGGTCACGAATTCTGCGCCGAGGTCGTGGAGCTCGGTCCCGAGACCACCGGGCCCGAGCCCGGGGCGCGCGTGGTGTCGGTGCCCGTGCTGTTGTCTTCCACCGGGCTGCACCAGTTGGCGTACAACAACGCCTACCCCGGTGGGTACGCGCAGTACATGCTCCTGTCCCCGGCACTGGCCCTCGAGGTCCCCAACGGGCTCGACTCTCGCCCCGCCGCGCTCACCGAGCCGCTGGCGGTGGGCATCCACGGCGTGGCCCGGTCCGGCGCCACGCCGCGTGACAGCGCCGTGGTGGTGGGGTGCGGGCCGGTCGGGCTGGCGGTCATCGCGGCGCTGCGCGCCGTCGGCGTCGAGTCCATCGTGGCAGCCGACCTGTCCCCGACACGCCGGGCCATGGCGCTCACCATGGGGGCCACGGCGGCGGTGGACCCGGCCGAGGAGGGGGTGGTCGATGCCTGGCGCCGACACGACGGGCGTCGCCCCCTGGTGGCGTTCGAGGCGGTCGGGGTGCCCGGCATGTTGCAACAGTTGCTGGCGGAGCTGCCGCCGGGAACCCGGGTGGCGGTGGTGGGGGTGTGCATGGAGCCCGACCGGATCCTGCCCTTCTACGCCATCGCCAAGGAGTTGTCGGTGCATTTCGCCCTGGCTTACGGCGTCGACGAGTTCGCCGGCGCGCTGCGGGCCCTGGCCGAGGGGGAGATCGACGCGTCGCCCATGATCACGGGGACCGTCGACCTCGACGGCGTGCCCGGCGCCTTCGAGGCGCTCGCCCACCCCGACGAGCACGTGAAGATCCTCGTGGAGCCAGCGCCGACGTGACGGCGCCGGCGTCGAGGCGTTCGTGGCTTCGGCGCACCTGGCCGTGGTTGAAGTACATCGTCGGGTTGGCGCTCGCCGGCCTCGCCCTGTGGGCGCTCACCGGACGCACGGGCGAGCTCTCGGGGGCATCGAGCTATCTCGATCACCTCCGGTGGTGGTGGCTGGTGCTGGCCGTGGTGGCCGAGGGTGGGTCGCTGGTGGCCTTCGCCGTGATGCAGCAGCGCCTGCTCGAGGCGGGCCGGGTGCATGTGCCCACGGGCTGGCTCACCGGGGTCACGGTGGCCGCCACGGCCATCGCCAACTCCATGCCGGCGGGCCCGCTCGTGTCCGCCGTGTTCACCTTCGGCCAGTACCGCCGGCGCGGCGCCGACGAGGCCTTGGCGGGGTGGACCCTGGCCGCGGTGTTCGTGGCCGCCTCGGTGACCCTGGCGCTCGTGGCCGCGGTCGGGGTGACCGTGGCGGGCGCCGAGGGGGCTGGCCTCGACCTGGTGGGGGTGACCGTCGCCGTCCTGGTGGGGGCGATCGCCATGGGTGCGGTCTTCCTCCAGCGCCGGGCCCTGGTGTGGTTGGTGTCGGGGTTCGTGCGCGTCACCCGCCGGGTGTCGGGGTGGCCGGGGGGGGAGCTGGCGGTGCACGTCGACCGGATCATCACCCGGCTCACCGTGGTCACCCTCGACCTCCGCCAGGTCCTGGCCGTCGTGGGGTGGGGGGTGGCCAACTGGGTCCTCGACTGCGGGTGCCTGGCGCTGTCGTTCCTGGCCATCGGGGCGGGGATCCCGTGGCGGGGCCTGCTCCTCGCCTACGGGGCCGGTCAGCTCGCCGCCAACCTGCCCATCACCCCGGGCGGACTCGGGGTGGTCGAGGGGAGCCTCACCATCGCGCTGGTCACTTTCGGCGGCGCCGAGGACTCGACGGTGGCGGCGGTCTTTCTGTACCGGATCCTGAGTTTCTGGGCCGAGCTGCCGGTGGGCTGGGCCACGTGGGGGGCGCTCGTGTGGACGGGACGGTCGCTGCGGCCGCGGGCGGCGCGCGCCGGGGGTGTCGAGGGGGACAATGTGGTGGAGGAGGCAGCGTCATGACGGTTCTGCGCCGAGGCGGGCTGCGGAGACTCGTCGCCATCGGGCTGGTCGCTTTGGGTCCGTTGTGGCTGGCGGGCTGCACCGCGGCGCGCGACACCCTGGGGACGAACTCGAGCCCGTGCTTCCGGGCGCTGGCGCTGGCCGAGGACGCCGTGCACGACCGGGGGAAGTTCGCCGGGGTCCGCCTCGTGTCGGACTCGACGCTCGACAAGGGAAGTCATTTCGAGAACGTGCTCAAGCAGCGTTCGTCGACCCCGCTCCACAATCTGTGCCTCGTCGCCTATCGCGGCAGCTACCGACCCAGTCAGGTGAAGAGGCCGGCCGGGAAGGAGCCGGCCTCGGGTGTGGGCCACTTCGCCATCGTGGTGGTCTCCACGCCACAGAACGACCTGTTGGCCACGTTCGTGCTCGAGAAGGAACCGGTCCGGTTCCGACATCTGGCCTTGGGCGCGCGGCTCGGCACGGTGCCAGGCCCCGGAGCCTCAGCCGTGGGGTGACCCCGGGGGGTCGCTGTGGCCGGGGGGATCGGGGGGATCGGGGGGATCGGCCCAGGGCAGGGCGATGGGGCGGGGGACGGCCCAGGCGTGGCGCCTCCGAGCCTCGGTGTGCCCCTTGGCCTGGGCCCGGGCGGCGCGCTCGAGTTGTCGCTCGACCTCGGCCCACGTGAGGGGCTCGCCGTCGTCACCGTCGGCGTCGGCCGCCTCGACCCGTTGGGCCCGCATGAGCGAGGTCCACGCCGCGCTCCACAGCACGGGGAGCGTGGCCACCTTCGCCACCACCCCGGCCAGTTGCTGGTCCACGAGCCGCGAGATGCCGAAGGCGGCGTGCACGTTGCGGAACTCGGCGTAGAGAGGATGGCGGGCGAAGACGTAGATGATGGCCGGGAAGGTGGGGATGACCGACTGGACGAAGAGGTAGGCGGTGACACCCACCGGGGCGGTCCGGTGGGCGCCGGGGATGTGGCGGAGCACCGGACCCCACAACACCGCCCCCGCCGCCAGCAGGGCCACGTCGGTGAGGGCCCGCCACCACGGCGAGGAGGCCTGGGCGGCGACGGCGGGGGTGACGAGGGTCGCCACCGCCACGGTGCTGAAGGTGACCACGGCCACCACCGGACGGGTGAGCACCTCGAGACAACGGTCGAGGGGTGCGGGCCGGGTGAGCGCGCCCAGCAGGGGCGCCGGGGTGGCGAGCAGCAGGAGGGGTGCCGCCGCCAAGGTGAGCAAGAGGCGCTGGACCACGAGGGCGGTGAGCGACCAGTGCGCGGCGAGGTCCGCCAGGGGCCAGGTGAGCGCCGCGACCAGGGCCACGAGCGCGCCGGCCAGGTAGATGAGCTGGCGGCGAGAGGGGAGCGCCCCCGGACCCGAGCGGTGTCCCAGGTGCGCCACGGCGAGGGCGTAGGAGAGCGAGAGGAAGGCGATGGCGAACCAGGCCAGAGGGTGGAGGTGCGGTGCCCAGGGATCGCCGACCGGCGCCGGGCCGGGGCCGGTGGTGGCGGCGGCGAGCAGCGACGCGGTCACCGCCGTCGAGCCGAAGTGGGTGGACGCGGGCGCCGGGGGCGCGCGTGGCGGCGCCTACGCTCTCGCCCATGGTGGACAGGCTCGAGCGGCTGACCGACCTGGTGCTCGTGCTGCTGCGGGACCAGCGGCCCAAGACGCTGCGCGAGATCGCCTCGGAGGTGCCCGGGTACCCGGCCCAAGAGGGCGAGGCGCGGCGCCAGGCCTTCGAGCGTGACAAGCGGACACTGCGCGACGGCGGCATCGAGGTGACGGCCACGCCCATCGACGGTCCCGAGCAGGTGGGGTACGTGATCCGGCCCGAGGACTACTACCTGCCCGACCTCGATCTGGCGCCGGACGAGCAAGCGGCCCTGAACCTCGCGGTCGCCGGGGTCCACCTCGGCGATCCTAGTGGTCGGGATGCCCTGTGGCGCCTGGGACTTCCGGCCTCGGCCGGGGCTCGGACCGTCGCCGAGCTCCCCGCCCTCCCGGCGTTGCCCGTCCTCCACGGCGCCCTACGGGGGCGCGCCACGGTGCGCTTCGACTACCGCGGTGAGACCCGGAGAGTCGATCCCGCCCTGCTGCGGTTCCACGGGGGATGGTGGTACCTGGTCGGCTACGACCTCGACCGCGCCGCGCCGCGGACGTTCCGGGTCGACCGCATGGACGGCGACGTCGCCGCGGCGGCTCCGGGCTCGGCCGTCCTGCCCGACGGGTTCGACCCCGACGCCGCGCTCCCCGACGTCCCGTGGCGGATCGGTGAGGGTGCGCCGGTCACCGTGGCGGTGCACGTCGACGCCGCGCTCGCCGGTCTCGTCCTCGACGAGGTGGGGGCAGCCGCCTTGGCCGGTCGGGGGGAGGACGGGTCGGTGGTGCTGCACCTCGAGGTGACCAACACCGCCGCGTTGCGGTCGTGGCTCTTCGAACTGGGCGACCACGCCGAGGTGCTCGGTCCCGAGGAGGTCCGCGCCGAGGTGGTGGCCTGGCTCGAGGCGGTGGCGGGAGTGCCGGCGACGCCCGGGGCCCCGGCATGACCACGCGTGCCGACGCCGGGTCCCGGCTGTTGCGCCTGCTGGCGGTGCTCACCTGGTTGGCGCGCCAGGGGCGGGCCCCGGTCTCCGAGCTCTCCGAGCGGTTCGGGCTCGAGCCCGACGAGCTCATCGCCGATCTCGAGCTCGCGGCGTGCTGCGGTCTGCCTCCGTATTCACCCGATCAGCTCATGGAGATCATCATCGACGACCAGGAGGTGGTCGCCGACCTCGGGACCGAGCTCGGGCGGTCCCGCCGGCTCACCGCGGCCGAGGGGTTCGCCCTGGCCGCGTCGGCCCGGGCCATCCTGGCCGTGCCCGGGGCCGATCCCGACGGGGCGCTGCACCGGGCCGTGGGCAAACTCGAGGCGGTGCTCGGCGGTCGGGGCCTCCTGCGTGTCGACCTGGACGACCCGGCGCACCTGGCCGTGATCCGCGACGCCAGTGAGGGGGGGCGACAACTCGAGCTGCATTACTACTCGGCCTCGAGCGACCGCGAATCGACGCGCATCGTCGACCCGGTCTCGGTGCGCCTGATCGAAGGCCACTGGTATCTCGACGGCTACTGCCACAACGCGGCCGGCATGCGCCGGTTCCGCGTCGACCGTGTCTCGGCGGCCCGCCTCACCGGGGAGCCCGCCTGCCATCACGGCGACGAGGCCGAGCGGCAACGAACCGAGGAGGAGACCCAGAGCTCCGAGGCATTCGTCCCCGGGCCCGAGGCCACCGTGGCCCATCTCGCCGTCGACGGCGAGGCGGTGTGGATCACCGAGGCCTTGCCCAACTCCTCCTCGGAGCCCCTGTCCGACGGGCGCACCGGCGTGACCCTCGCCGTGGCGAGCACGGTGTGGTTCGGCCGACTGTTGCTTCGGCTCGGTCCCCACGCCGAGGTGCTCGACCCCCCGGAGCTGGCCGAGACCGGCCGCCACGCGGCGCGCCAGCTGCTGGCCCGATACCGCCCCGCCGCCACCCCCTGAATTCACCGGGGCCCCGCCAGGTCGTCGGCGAGGTTCCGGTCAAGGCGCGGTGCCCACCCTGGCCGGTGGGAGCACTTCCGGCGCCGCGCCGGTCAGCGCCCGGGAGGTCGGGTGCTGCGGGTGGCCAAGGTGCGCAGGGGTGGACACGCCTACTACCTCGAGGTGGCGGGCAACGGGACCGGCACCGGGATCGAAGCCCCCGGTCGATGGCTGGGCACGGGGGCGGCCGCCTTGGGGCTGCGCGGCGAGGTGCACGGGGACGCGCTCGGGGCCGTCCTGGCCGGCGACGATCCCTTCACCCAACGACGGCTGGGCCGGTCCCACGACCGGGTGACCGTCGCCGCCTTCGACCTGAGCTTCTGTGCCCCCAAGTCGGTGAGCATGCTGCACGCGCTGGGCCCGCCCGAGATGGCGGGCGAGGTGCTCGCCGCCCACGAGCGTGCTGTGGACGCGGCTCTCGAGTACGTGGAGCGCCGCGCCGTCGCCGTCCGCCGTCCGAGCGGCGGCGCCCTCGTGCCCGTGGAGGCCGAGGCGGTGGCGTCGGCCGGGTTCGTGCACCGGGTGAGCCGTGCCCTCGACCCCCACCTCCACAGTCACGTGGTGATGGCCAACCTCGGGCGCGGCCCCGACGGCACCTTCTCCGCCCTCGACGGCCGGGGGCTCTACGCGCACGGTCCCGCCGCCGGCGCCCTCTACCACGCGCAGCTTCGCCACGAGCTCACCACCCGCCTCGGTGTGGCGTGGGAGCCCCTGCGCCAGGGACGCGCCGACGTGGCCGGGATCGGGGTCGAAGCCCGCCGAGCCTTTTCACAGCGCGCCGCGGCGATCGCCGGGCATCTGTCGGCGCGCGGGCTGCGAAGTCCACGGGCACGGGACATCGCCGCCCACGCCACCCGGCCCGATCGCGACCCGCACCGTCATGTCGAGGACCTGCGCCCCTCGTGGGAGGCCAGGGCGCGCGCCGTCGGGCTCGGTCCCGACGTTCTGGACGGGGTGGTCGACCGGGTCCCCCGCCGGCGCGGTCCGGGACCCGACCCCGCCCGCGCCCGGCTGGTCGCCCTGGACCTCGAAGGGCGCGGACCGTCGATCACCCGCCGGGACGTGGTGCGGGGGTGGTGCGCCACCCTCGGAGAGGGTGCTCCGGCCCGGGAGGTGGAGGTGGCCGCCGACCGGCTCCTCGACACGATGGCCCCGACGGTGGCGCACGCCGGGCGGGCCGAGGGGCGCGGGGTGGGGGAGCGGCGCCATGTGGCGGGTGGCCGCGAGGTGGCGCCCCGGCGCCACGAGCTCGAGCGCCTGTTGGCGGCGCGCGGCATGGAGATGGCTGCCGGTCCCGGCCCGACGACGGGACGCGGGCGCGACGAGGACTTCGGACTGGGACTGGGTTGACCGGCGGACCGGCTGATCAAGAGCGCGGGCTGATCAGGATTGTGACGGCGCGATGGGCCCGGCGTCGCCGTATCCCTGGCGGATGCCCTGGCCGGCGCGCCGGGTGAGCTGGTCGGGCTCGTACAACATCCAGTAGGCGTTGCGGGCGTGCTTGCGGGCCCGGTCGACGCACACCGCGGCGAGTTTGGCGGGGTCTTCCTCCTCGTTCTCGTGGACGAAGACCTCGAGCACCGGGGTGGAGGTGAGCAGCTGGGCCAGCATGATGCCCTGGGACGCCCCTATCGCCGACACCTGGTCGATGGCGGCCTTCCCCGGCATGCCCAGGGCGACCACGATGGCGCAGCCCTCTTGCTCGATGAGCTTCTTGCACGCCACGCCGAGGTCCTTGAACCCCGGCACCGTGCGGCGGAGCACCTCGAAGCGCTCCCCGAACCCCGGGCACTGCTTGAGCTCGTCGACGGCCTCGGCCCCCATGTCGTAGCGGGCGAACATGGTGTCGACGACGCCGATGCGGTCCATCACCCGATTCTCCCACGGCGCGGGGCGGTCATGGCCCGAGACCTTCCACGCCGTGGTCACGGCAGCGCGCCACATAGCCGGTCGGGGTGACGGTGACCGCCATGCGCCGGCCACAGGCCCCGCAGAACCGGGGCGGATCGAGCTCCCGACCACATCCCCCGCATTGCCCGGCGCCTCGGCCGCACGAGGTACAGAACTCGGGGGCCGGGTGCGCCGTCACCGGCCGGAGTCCGCCGGCCGCAGGCTCGTGCCGCGTCGGTGGCTCACGCCGATCCGTTGCTTCGGGCCGGGCCCTTCGGTCGAGCCGAGGCCGGTGGTCGCGATGTGCCGTTGGTGGCGCGCCGAGGCGGCTTCGGCGTGGAGGTGCCGAGCACATCGCCGATGGCACTACGCAGCATGGCGCCCAGGTCGTCGGAGGGGACCTGGGCGAAGGCGTCGCCGGCGAGGACCAGCCCGCCCATCACCGCCCCCAGCGCGCAGGCCATTCGCACCCGTTGCTCGATGGGGACCGAGGAGTCGCTCAACACGTCGCGGAACCGTGCTTCGAGGTCGGTGTGGTCATCGTCGTGCTTCTGGCGGTGCAGGTTCTCGAAGGCGGCCCGATTGCGCTCGTGGAGCACGAAGACCTTGCGGTTGGCCATCATCAAGGAGATGAAGCTCCCGAGCATCGGGAGCCAGGTCTCGGGGCCCGCCGGCGCGTCGCCGAGCGCCGACAGCGATTCCTTGCCGAGGTCGTGGAGCCGGAGGTGCAACGCCATCAGGATGTCGTCCTTGCTGGCGAAGTGGTAGTAGAGCGCCGCCTTCGAGAAGCCGAGTTCCTCGGCGATCTGGCGCAACGAGGTCTTGTCGTAGCCCTGCTCGATGAAGAGGTCGAGGGCGATGTCGAGAATGCGCTCGCGCGTGCTGGTCGCTTCCCGATCGAGCCCGGGCTCTGGCACCGACGGCTCGACAGGCGGCGCCGCCCGGAGGGAACCGCTCGCCTTCTGTGGAGGTGTCACGGCCCTAAGTCTACTTGACGACCGGTAAGGAAGTCACTTACCATGCGGCAAGTAGACGAAAAGACGGACGGCGGGCCCATGACACGACGACCGATGATCGAGGCCGAGGGGCTGACCAAGCGCTACGGCGACACCGTGGCCCTGGCCGGCATCGACCTCGAGGTGGCGGGCGGCTCGATCCTGGGGGTCCTCGGCCCCAACGGGGCGGGCAAGACGACGGCGGTGCGGATCCTCACCACCTTGGCCGTTCCCGACTCGGGTACCGCTCGTGTGGCCGGCTACGACGTCGTGGCCGAGGGGGCCGCCGTGCGCCGGAACATCGGGGTGGCGGCCCAGGACGCCACCCTCGACGACGCCCTCACCGGTCGCCACAACCTCGTCATGGTGGGCGAGCTCAGCGGACTGCGACGGGGAGAGGCCAAGGCCCGGGCCGGCGAGCTCCTCGACCAATTCGGGCTGAGCGACGCCGCGGACCGGGTCATGAAGGGCTACTCGGGCGGGATGCGGCGTCGCCTGGACATCGCCGCCAGCATGATGACCCGGGCCCCGGTGCTGTTCCTCGACGAACCGACCACGGGCCTCGACCCCGCCAGCCGGTCCGGCGTGTGGGACATCATCCGCGTGCTCGTGTCCGACGGGGTCACCCTCCTGCTCACCACCCAGTACCTCGACGAGGCCGACGAGCTCGCCGACCGGATCGTCGTCATCGACCACGGTCGGGTCATCGCCGAGGGCACTCCACCGGAGTTGAAGGCGGCGACAGGGGAGGCCCGACTCGAAGTGACGCTGAGCGCGCCCAACCAGGAGGCCGTGGCCGCGCTCCAGAACATCGTGCAGGGCGCGGTCCACATCTCCCAGGGCGGACGCCGCCTCAGTGCTCCGGTGAAAACCGAGTCGGGACTGGCCACCCGGGTCGTGCGGGCCCTGGACCGGGCCGGGGCGCTGGTCGACGACGTGGAAGTGCAACAGCCGTCGCTCGACGACGTGTTCTTCGCACTGACCGGAGGCCCCGTCCCCGAAAACCCCGCCGCCGAGGACCCCGTCGCCGAGGACAGGGCCGCCCACGACCGTGAGGAGGGGGTCGCATGAGCATCGGGACCGCCACTGTCCCCGCCGTCGCCACGACGACGCCGGAGGGGGGCCGCCCCGTCGACTGGCTCGCGGGAAAGCTCCGCGACGTGATGGTCCTCACCCGTCGCAACATCGTCCATATCGCCCGTGAACCACTCCAGCTCTCCGACGTGACGGTGCAGCCGGTCCTCTTCACGCTGCTGTTCGTCTACGTCTTCGGCTCCGGCGTGGCGGTGCCCGGGGGCGGGAAGTACGTCGACTTCGCCCTGGCCGGGTTGTTGGCCCTGAACCTCACCACGTCGGCCATCGGGACCTCGGTGGGTCTCAGCACCGATCTCAACACCGGTGTCATCAACCGTTTCCGGACGCTTCCCATGTGGCGCTCGGCGGTCCTCGTGGGCCGGTCGATCTCCGATGTGCTCTCGGCCACGGTGTGCGTGACGATCGTGTTGCTGACGGGCCTGGCCATCGGCTGGCGCTCGGGAACCAATCCCCTGTCGGTGCTGGCCGGTATGGGGGTGGCGCTGTTCTTCAGCTACGCGCTGTCGTGGGGGTGCGCCTGTCTGGGCATCACGAGCAAGAGCCCGGAGTCCGCCCAAGGTCTGGGCCTCGTGATCCTCTTCCCCCTCGCCCTCGTGTCCAACGCGCTGGTGCCCACGGGCGGCATGCCGGCCTGGATGCGGACGGTCGCCAACTGGAACCCCGTGAGCGCCATGGCCTCGGCGTGTCGGGTCCTGTTCGGCAACCCCAATCCGTCCTCGGCCGTGCACGTCTGGCCTATGCAGCATCCCGTGGTGGCGTCGCTGCTGTGGTCGGTGGGGATGCTCGTGGTCTTCGCCCCCCTGGCGACGGTGCTCTACCGGCGCCGGACCACCGAGTAGTCACCCAGGAGCCCGGCGTGGCCGACGAGGACACCGCGTCACCCCCGACGGGATCGGCCCCCCTCGACCCCGCCGGTGCCGGCTCGACCGACCCCTCCGATCAGCCGGACCCCGGGGAGGGTGGCGGGGGCACCGCCGAAGGCGACGACGCCGTCCCGCCGGCGCCTCTGTGGGCCATGACCTACCGGATGCACTCCCTGCGGCGCACAGAGGAGGGGGCGGAGGGCTACATCCGGCGCCGGGTGGGCGACGACGATGACGCGCTCTATGTGATCGACGACGGGGCCGACCACTGCATGATCGGTCGGCGCGTGGGGCATGCGCCGGACGGGTGCGTCTACTGCCTGGTGGCCCGCATCACGCTCGAGCAGTGTGGGGACCTGGTGGCGGGGGACCTCACCGCCGGCGACGTCTTCTCGGTTGCCCGCGACATCTCGCTGTGCGGGGTCTTCGAGGACGAAGGGGCCGCCTCCCAGGTGTTCCTGGTGCAGCACTACCGACGGCCGCGCGACGTTCCCGCTGACTACCTGCCTCCGAGCCCCTTCCTCGAATTCATCGACGACCCCGACGTGGAGGGTTGAGCGTCAGGCCGCACCGCGGCGGTGGAGGTCCCAGCTGGCCGCGATCGATTCGCCCTCCGAGGCCTGGCGGGCGGTGTCGAACCCGGCCGCCTGGATCTGGAGCTCGATGTGGGCGATCACGGCCTGGGCGTCGGCGGGGTCGACGTCATCGGCGCGCAGCTGGTCCAGGTCGATGTGGCGGAACTCGAGGCGACCCTCGCTGTCGCCGATCACCGACCGGTAATAGACGCCCCACCGGGAATTGCGACTCAGGAGTCTCGCGATCTGCGCCTCGGGCGGAACGTTGAGTTGGACATGCGCGTCCATGGCGTTTCCCCCGGAGCGGTCGGCTGTCTAGGACCTACCCTGGGTTGTCGGCACCATGGCGAGCGGACTGAAGCCCCGGGCGCAGGCGCCCTGGTGGGACGGGTTGTGGACGACCGGATCAGAGAATGGCCACGCTGTTGGACTGGTCGAGGGTCGCCGAGCCCACGGTCTGGTCGGCGGTGCAACCGGTCTCCAGGGCGGCGGAGTCCGTGCCGTCGAAGAACACCGTGATCTGGTTGAGCTGCTTCTCGGCGTACGAGCCCAGACCTTCCTTGGCGGAGAGGGTGAAGCCCACCTCGCCCGGGGGGCCGGTGCTGGTGGCCAGCGTCGCCTTGGTGGTGGTGAACACCGAGGAGCCGTTCTCACCCCCGGTCCACGTCACCGTGAACGTCAACCCCTTCAAGGCCTTGAGGGTGGCGGCGTCGTAGTCCGGGCAGTACCCGGTGGCATACGTCCTCGCCCCGTTGACCCTCCCGAGGCTGGTGGCCGGCGTGTCGATCGTGATGGTGGCGGGCAGGTCCCCGTGGCCCGGCGCCCCGGCGGGAGCAGCGGAGAGACACCCGTTGAAGCGTCCCCCCGAGATGACGGTCTGGGTGACGGCTCCCCGGTCCGTCGTGAGGGTCCCGGTCTTGGTCAGCGCAGGAGTGAAGGTCACGTCGCCGGTGGCGGTGACCTTGCACACCACCGGGAAGCTCGGTGAGCTCGCCCCCGCCAAGATGCCGGGTGTTCCCAACAAGGCGAATCCCGTGATCGGGGCGGCCAGCGCCACAGCTCCCAAGAGGATCCTTCGGCGTGTCTTCATGATTCCCCCAGTCCCGCGCCGCGGGTGGTGCCGGACGCGACGACCTCACCGTAGTCATTCGGTCCCTCGCCTTCTCGGGTAGCCGAATGCCCTGGTGCAGACGGTGGGTTCCCGTGCGCCCCGGCCCTCGGTGACGCCGTTTCACCGGACCCTCGTAGTGTGGGGGAGACCGTCCCGGTGGCCCCGGTCCGGAGCCGGGACTTCGACCTGAGACCGGGCGCAAGGTCGACGGCGACGACGGGAGGAAGCCGACCATGACCGATTCGAGCGACGCCTTCGACCTCGACATGGCGGCCGCCATGGTCCAGTCCAACGCCACCGACGTCCACATCATGTTGAAGGTCCTGGCCGGACAGCTCTCCGAGGTGCTCGGGCCCAGGGTCGTGGTGGAACGGGCCGGCGGGCTGCTGCGCAAGTCCAACGAGGTCAAGGCGTTGGAGGTGACCCTGGGCGACGACGTCCTGCGCGCCCAAGTCGAGGGTGGTTCCGTGAGATGCTCGGTCGCCCACTCGTCGGGAGGGATCCGGATCCGCAGTGAGTCCGTCGACCTGGACAGCTGGTTGAAGAGGCTCCTCACTGCGCTGAAGGAAGAGGCCGTCCACAGCGAGGGCGCCCGTCAGGCGCTCGAGAGAATCGTCATCGGAGGTTCGTCATGACCCAGCCCCAGGACCTCCCCAAGGAGGCGGGCCACCGGCTCGAAGAGCTCGAGCACGGTCTGTTCACCTCCGATCTGTCGGTGAACGAATTCCTGCTCATCAAGGAGGCGGGATTCCACCCCCTGGGATTCGTCATGGGCTCGTCGATCTACCACACCGGCATCCAGGCCCGCCGGTGGAACAAGAGCCAGGAGCTCACCAAGCTGACCGAGGCCATGTACAACGCGCGTGAGCTCGCCATGACGCGTATGGAAGAAGAAGCCGACCAATTGGGCGCGGACGGGGTGGTGGGGGTACGGCTCGACGTGAACTACTACGAATGGGGGCGCGACGCCGCCGAGTTCATCGCGGTGGGCACGGCGGTCAAGGCCGAAGACGGCGTGTCGCACCGCAACGCGCTGGGCAAGCCCTTCACCTCGGACCTGTCGGGACAGGACTTCTGGACGATCATGCAGACCGGATATGTCCCCCAGGGGCTCGTGATGGGGACGTGCGTGTTCCACATCGCCCACCGCGGCCTCGGCCAGGCCCTCGGGTCGATGGGCCAGAACGTGGAGCTCCCCAACTTCACCCAGGCGCTCTACGAGGCCCGCGAGCTCGCCATGACCCGGATGCAGGACGAGGCCAACCAGCTGGGGGCGACGGGGATCGTGGGGGTCCGCCTGGAGGAGAAGTCCCACCAATGGGGATCGCACACCATCGAGTTCCTGTCTCTGGGCACGGCGGTGACGAAGTCGGCCGGTGACGTGACGCTGCCCAAGCCCATCACCGTGATCTCCCTCGACAACTGATGCCCGCGCCGGGTCGCCCCGACGGGGCCGACGGTCCCCCCGACGCCGTTGACACCGGCACCGGCACCGATCTTCCCGAGGCCGCCGGGCGGCGCCTCGAGAGCGGTTCGTTCTCGTCGGGGTTGACGGTCCCGGACTTCGCGGCCTGCCTCCAGATGGGGCTGCGCCCCGTGGCCCTGGTCCAGGGGTTCTGCGTCATGCAGTGGGGCTGGTACGGGGCCGGCTCGCCGTACTCGCGGGGCTTGTCCCCCTACGCCTTCGGCTCCGGGGGGGCGCCCCGGGGGGTCTACTCCGAGAGCTACTCCTGCCCCCACGGCGGCATGGTGTACTCCAACGAGCACCGCATCTGGGGGCAGAACTACCAGCAGCCCTGGGTCGAAGAGGCCTGGGCCGAGGGCTTCGGCTCGGCCTATTCGCGCCTGGTCGAGGAGGCGGGGGCCGTCGGTGCGCACGGCGTCATCGGCGTCGTCGACAGCACCCGCCACCTCGCCGACATGAACGTCACCGAGTTCCACATCCTGGGCACCGCCGTGGTGGTGGAGGACGCCGCCCCCGCCCCCGGCGCCACGCCCTGGACCACCTACCTGGCGGGCCAGCGCCTGGCCAAGCTGGTCGAGGCCGGCTACATGCCGGTCTCGGTGGTCGCCGCGTTGTCGTCGGTGCGGGTGTGGGCCTACTGCGTCACCGAGATGCTCATGGAGGGCCGGCCCCTCTCGACCTTCGGCGGCGGCGGCTACATGCCGGTGGCCGAGGTCGAGCAGCTGTCACGGGCCCATCTGGCGGCGCGCTCGCTGGTGCGCGAACACGTCCGGGGCAAACTCGGCCACGACACCCTCCAGGGCGCGCTGATCGTGGCCAACACCCAGCGCCTGGCCCAGGGCGACGAGGTCATCGAGTGCGCCCTGCGCGGCACCCGGGTGCGTCGGTTCAAGGACTTCGACCCCCTCCCCCCTCCCCGCCCCACGGTGCGCCTGACGTGAGCGGGCCCCGTCCCACCCCCGGCGCCCCGAGCGGCATCGACCTGCGGGCCGAGATGCGCCAGGCCGCGGCGTCCCTCGGCAAGCCCGCCCACGACGCCCCCAGCCGGGCGGTCACCTCCGACCTCTCGGTCGACGAGTCCCTGCTCTTGCACAGCATCGGGTGGGAGGCCCTCGACGTCGTCTTCGGGGCGTCGTTGGTCTCGGTCCCCCCCTTCGTGTGGACCTGGGGGTCCGGGGAGATCACGTCTGCCTCAGAAGCCCACAACCTGGCGGTGCGCTCGGCGGCCCAGCATCTCGGCGCCCAGTGCACCGCGGTCGGGGGTCACGGTGTGGTGGGGGTGCACGTCGAGATCGAGGTGCAGCGTCACCACGTCGACGTCGAGCTCACCGGCACGGCGGTGCGGCCCGTGAAGGGCAAGGACAGGAGCTCGGCCTTCGTCTCGGATCTGTCGGCGCGTGACTTCACCTTGCTCCACAACGCGGGGTGGGCCCCGGTCGGTCTCGCCTTCGGGGCGAGCTTCGTCTACGCACCCCGGCGATCGGCGGGTGCGGCGATGCGCCAGTCATCGCAGAACGTGGAGCTGACCAACTTCACCGAGGCGATGTACGCGGCGCGCGAGGCGGGCATGGAGCACATGCAGCGCTCCGCGCTCGACATGGGTGCGCAGGGCATCGTGGCCGTGCGTGTCGCCGAGGGCCCCATGTGGTTCGCCAACCACGCCATCGGCTTCACGGCGTGGGGGACAGCGGTTCGCCTCGAGGCGCAGTCCCACCAGTATCTGCGCCCCGAGGTCGTGCTCCCGCTCGACGACGCCGTCGTCGAGTTCGCGGCGCAGTCTCTGCGCTGAGCGCGCCGTCGTCGCCGTCCAAGTCGTCGAGACCCGCGTCGTTGCGTAACGTGACCCGGTGGACCGGTGCCAGGAATGCGGGTTCGAGTACGACCTGGCCCGAGCCGAGTCAGCCGGTGCCGGCATCGTCGCCGGCGCCGCTCGGTTCGCCGCGGTCCTGCGGGCCGACACCGCCGAGCTCCGACGTCGACCCGGCCCCGCCACCTGGTCGCCGCTCGAGTACGGCTGCCACGTGAGAGACGTGCTGACGGTCCAGCGGGAGCGGGTCCTGACCGCCCGGCGCACCGATCGACCCTCCTTCGAGCCCATGGGCCGTGACGAGCGGGTCGACCACGACGGCTACGCCCAGCAGGATCCCGCCGCCGTGGCCCGCCAGCTCACCGACGCCGCCGCCTTGCTCGCCAACGTCCTCGCCCGCCTCGACGCGCCGGACTGGGAGCGCCGTGTCGAGTACGGCTACCCGGCCCGGCTCGAGCGGTCGTTGCGCTGGGTCGGGGTCCACACCCTGCACGAGGTCCGCCATCACCTCGAAGACGTCCGGCGCCAACTCGCCCCCTCCGCCGGCAGTGGCAGTGCCTGACCGGCCCCGCGCGGATAGTCGCCGGCCCCGCACGATGTCGGGCGCGGCGCGGGTGCTGGCCGAGCGCGACAAGGTGGTGGCCCGTCTCGTCGCCACCTACGGCCTGCCCCGAATGGCCAAGCGCGACGGCACCCACTTCGCGGCGCTCGTGCAGTCCATCGTCTACCAACAGCTCGCCGGGGCGGCGGCGGCCACCATCCACCGGCGCCTGGTGGCCGCCCTGGGGGGAGAGGTCACCCCCGAGGCGATGCTGGGCGCCGCCCCCGAGGATCTGCGCGCCGCGGGGTTGTCGGGCAACAAGGCGGCCTCGGTCTGCGACCTGGCGGCCAAGGTCACAGACGGGACGGTGGTCCTCGACCGGCGCGGCCTGGCCCGGGAGAGCGACGAAGAGGTGATCGAGCGCCTCACCACGGTGCGCGGCATCGGGCGCTGGACGGCGGAGATGTTCCTGATGTTCCAGTTGGCCCGTCTCGACGTCTGGCCCACCGGCGATCTGGGCGTGCGCAAGGGCTTCGGGCTGGCGTGGAGGATCCCCATGCCGAGCGCCAAGGAGCTGGCCCCCCTGGGCGACGAATTCCGGCCCTATCGTTCGGTGGTCGCCTGGTACTGCTGGCGTGCCGTCGAGCGGCCCGGTGACGCGGCGCGGCCCGTGACCGGTTGACCCGCGCCACCGCCGCACCGACACCCCCGGACCCGGAGGACCCATTGCCCGACGACACGGCTCCGCATGACGCCACGGCTCTGCCTGACGACACGGTTCTGCCTGACGACCCGGCCTGGTGGCGCGCCGCGGTCTTCTACCAGGTGTACGTCCGCTCCTTCGCCGACAGCGACGACGACGGGGTGGGTGACCTGGCGGGTCTGTCGGGCCGCCTCGACCACCTGGCCTGGCTGGGCGTGGACGCGCTGTGGCTGAGCCCGGTCATGCCCTCGCCCAACGCCGACTGGGGTTACGACGTCGCCGACTACTGTGCCGTGCTCCCCGAGTACGGGGACATGGACGATCTCGACGCCGTGATCGCCGCCGCGGGCCGGGCCGGCATGCGCGTGCTCCTCGACCTCGTCCCCAATCACACGAGCGACCACCACCAATGGTTCGTCGAGGCGCGCTCCTCGGTCGACTCCGATCGGCGCCACTGGTACGTGTGGGCCGACCCCGCACCCGACGGGTCGCCACCCAACAATTGGGTGGGATCCTTCGGCGGCCCGGCGTGGACCTTCGACGCCGCCTCGGGGCAGTACTACCTGCACAATTTCCTGCCCGAGCAGCCCGACCTCAACTGGTGGAACGACGGGGTCCGTCACGCCTTCGACGACATCGTGCGCTTCTGGTGGGACCGCGGCGTGGCCGGCTTCCGCATCGACGTCTGCAACATGATGATCAAAGACGCCGAGCTGCGCGACAACCCGCCCGCCACCGAGGACGACCCCTTCATCATGCAGATGTTCGGCCAGCGCCCCATCTACAACGGCAACCGGCCCGAAGCCCACGACATCCTGCGCCGGTGGCGGACGATCTCCGGTGAGTACTCGCCGCCCCGGGTGCTGCTCGGGGAGACCAACGTCGACACCCTGGAGAACCTGGCCGCCTACTACGGCACCGGCCACGACGAGCTCCACATGGGGTTCAACTTCCCCTTCATCGAGGCCCCCTTCGAGGCCGCCGCGCTGGCCGACGTCGTGGCCCGCACCGAGGCCCTCCTGCCCGCCGCGGCCTGGCCGGTGTGGACGGGATCGAACCACGACGTGTCGCGCCTGGCCACCCGGTGGTGTGGGGGTGACCCCGCGAAGGTCCGCCTGGCGCTGCTCATGCTCCTCACCCTGCGGGGCACCCCCGTGCTCTACCAGGGCGACGAGATCGGTCTGACCGACCGGGCCTTCGAGAAAGAGGAGCTCCTCGACCCGGTGGGACTGCGCTTCTGGCCCCACTATCCCGGCCGCGACCCCGAGCGCACCCCCATGCCCTGGGACGCCGGGCCCAACGCCGGCTTCACCGCGGCCGGCGTCACGCCCTGGTTGCCCCTGGCGCAGGCGCCCATGAACGTGGCCGACCAGCGCGCCGACCCCGGCTCGGTGCTCCATTTCGTGCGCGACGCCATCGCCCTGCGGCGCGCCTCGCCCGACCTGGTGGCCGGCGACTACCGGCCGGCGCCGGTCGCCGACGGACTGTGGGTCTTTCGGCGCGGCGCCACCCGGGTGGCGCTCAACATGGGGGCGGCGGCCCAGGACCTGACCCTGGGTGCGACGCCCCAGGCCGTGGCCCTGTCCACCCACCGCAGCCACGAGGGGCCGGTCGACGACCCGGTCCTGCGCCTCGACGCCTGGGAGGGCGTCGTCATCACCACTCGAGGTTGACCACCTCGCGCATGGTCTTCTCGAAGGTGGCGTCGTCCATCTGTGCCCGGGTGCCGATGATCATCTTGGCGTCCTCGCCCACCGGGACGCGCCACGGCGGGCCGTCCTGCTCGAGGGCGTCGGCGATGGCGGTGGCGACCACCTCGGGCCCGGGCGCGGCGTCCCGGCCCAGTTGTCCCGACACCTTCTCCATGATCACGGCGAGCTCGTCGTAGGGGGGAGCGTCGACGCCGAAGTCGCGATGCGACTGCGAGAAGCTGGTCCTGAAATACCCGGGCTCGATGACGATGGTGCGGATGCCGAAGTGCCCGGCCTCGATATGCAGGGCCTCGGACATGGCTTCGAGCGCGTACTTCGACGCCGCGTAGAGGCCCGACAACGGCGCCGCGATCTTGCCCGACACCGAGGAGAGATTGACGATGGCGCCGGCCCGGCGCGCCCGCATCTGGGGAAGGACGGCCTGCATCATGCGCAACGGCCCGAACACGTTGGTCTCGAACAGCCGTCGCACCTCGGCCACCGGGACGACCTCGACGGGCCCGGCGAGGCCGATGCCGGCGTTGTTGACGAGGACGTCGATGCTCCCCGCGGCGGCCACCGCGGCGGCCACCGAGGCGTCGTCGGTGACGTCGAGAGCGAGACGGGCGTCGGCGTCGATGTCGGCCAGGGTCTCGGGGCGACGGGCCGTGGCCACCACCTCGTAGCCCCGCTTCTTGAGCTCGATCGCCGTGGCCCGCCCGAACCCGGTGGAGCATCCCGTGATGAGCGCCCGCGCCATGACCGCCTCCTGGTTCCTGGTTCTCGGGACGAAGACCGTCCGCCCGCCGCGCCGACATTAGGCGGGCAAAGGCGTGTCCTTACAGAGCGGCGGTGAGCGCTCCGAGCGGCATGCGCAGGTCCTCGAGCATGCGCAGGTCCTCTTGGGGGGAGCGGCCCAGGGTGGTCAGGTAGTTGCCGACGATCAGCGCGTTGATCCCTGCGGTCATGCCCATGGCCTGCAGATCCCGCAGCGTCACCTCCCGGCCTCCGGCGTAGCGGAGGATCACGCCCGGCAGGGCCAGCCGGAAGAGCGCGATCCACCGGATGGCCTCCCACGCCCCCACCACGGGCCGGTCCCCCAGGGGGGTCCCGGGGCGGGGGTTCAAGAAGTTGACGGGCACCTCGGTCGGGTCCAGGGCGCGCAGCTGCAGGAGGAGCTCGATGCGCTGCGCATCGCTCTCGCCCATGCCCACCAGGGCCCCGCAGCACAGCTCCATGCCATGGGCCCGGACCAGCTCGCACGTCCGGGCCCGCTCGTCCCAGCCGTGCGATGTCACGACGCTCGGGAAGTAGGACCGGGCCGTCTCGACGTTGTGGTTGTACCGGTGCACGCCCCCCGCGGCCAGGCGCCGGGCCTGGTCCTCGGTGAGGATGCCGGCCGACACCGCCACCTGCAGCCCGGTGCGCTCCCGCACCAGGGGCACGAGCTCGAGCAGCCGGGCCATGATGCGCTCGTCGGGACCCCGCACGGCCAGGACGATGCAGAACTCCGAGGCGCCCAGCGCGGCGGTCTCGGTCGCGGCGGCCAGGACCTCGTCGGTGTCGAGGAAGGGCGTGGCCTTCACCGGCGTGTCGAAGCGCGAGGACTGCGAGCAGAAGTGGCAGTCCTCGGGACACCCCCCGGTCTTGGCCGACAAGATGCCCTCCACCTCGACGGTGGGCCCGCACCAGGCGAGGCGCACCTCGTGGGCCAACGACGCCAATCCCATCACCGACTCGTCGGGAACCACCGCCAAGCTCCCCAATTCCTCGGCCTCCAACAGCCGGCGTTCGTCGAGCAGCGCCACACCGGCGGCGGCGATCATCGACCGGGCCTGGGTGGCGTTCGGGGTGGGGGGGAGCGTCACCGGACAGGCCTCGACGGGCGCCCGCAGTGAGACGGTGCTACGCGTGGGGGCGGCGGTGGCGTCGGCGGGCACCGGCACACGGTAGCGGCCGGCCCCGAGGGGGCCTGAAACATCGGCCCGAGGAACAGGAGGCAGTCAGGTGGCGTGGGACTTCGAGACCGAACCGGAGTACGAGGAGAAGCTGGCCTGGGCGCGCGCTCTGGTGGACGAGGAGATCCTGCCCCTCGAGACCCTCGACCTCGACTACGACGACCTCCTCAGGGTGATCCGCCCCCTCCAGGACGAGGTGAAGCGCCAAGGTCTGTGGGCGGCCCACATGCCCCCCGAGCTCGGCGGCATGGGCTTCGGCCAGGTCCGGCTAGGCCTGCTCCACGAGGTGCTCGGGCGCTGCTTCTTGGCGCCGGTGGTCTTCGGCAACAACGCCCCGGACTCGGGCAACGCCGAGCTGCTGGCCGTGGGCATCGAGGCCAACGGCCGCGAGGAGCAGCGCACCCAGTGGCTCGAGCCCCTCTTGGAGGGAAAGCTCCGCAGCGCCTTCTCCATGACCGAGCCCGGCGCGGGCGCCGACCCGACCCTGATCGCCACCACGGCGGTGCGCGACGGGGAGCAGTGGGTGATCAACGGTCACAAGTGGTTCACCTCCAACGGCTCGGTGGCCGACTTCCTCATCGTCATGTGCGTGACCAATCCCGACGTCCATCCCTATGCGGGCTGCTCGATGGTCCTCGTCCCCACCGCCACGCCCGGCGTCGACATCATCCGGGACGTGCCCACCATGGAGCACCCGATCCCCCAGTTCGGGAAGTTCGGGGGCCACTCCGAGATCGTCTATCGCGACGTCCGCGTGCCTGCCGATAACCTGGTGGGCAACGAGGGTGACGGTTTCCGCCTGGCCCAGATGCGCCTGGGGCCGGGCCGCATCCACCACTGCATGCGCTGGCTGGGCCAGTCCCGGCGCGCCTTCGACATGCTCTGCGAGCGGGCCGTGTCGCGCCACCTCCACGGGTCTGTGTTGGCCGACAAGCAGATGGTCCAGAGCTGGGTGGCCGACTCGATGGCCGAGATGACCGCGGCACGGCTCATGACCCTCCAGGCGGCCTGGAAGATGGACCGCGACGGTGCCCCCGCGGCGCGCGTCGAGATCGCCATGATCAAGTACTACGGCGCCGGGGTCCTCTACAACGTCATCGACCGCGCCATCCAGGCGCATGGCTCGCTGGGCTTCTCCACCGACCTCCCCCTCGAGCACATGTACCGGGCCGCCCGCGCCGCCCGCATCTACGACGGCCCCGACGAGGTCCACAAGGTCACCGTGGCCCGCCAGGTCCTCAAGCGCTACGCCCCGGCCGAGGTCCCCACCGAGCACGTCCCCACCCGCCGCGCCGCGGCCCGCGAGAAGTTCGCCGACCTCCTGGCCGAGGTGACCGCCAACGACTGACCCGCCCCGGCGCTAGCGTGCCCGGACCGGGGTGTGATCGGCATCTCGCGTTCACGCCAGGGGGGGACGGTCCATGCGGGTGACGGTGTGCGGGGCCCGGGGTTCGACGCCGGCCTCGGGGCCCGGGACCGTTCGCTACGGCGGGCACACCTCGTGTGTGGCGTTGGCCCACGACGGGGAGCGCCCCAGCCTCGTCCTCGACGCCGGCACCGGGATCCGGGGCGTCACCGCCCTCCTCGGCCAGCACCCCTTCGACGGCTCGATCATCCTCGGCCATCTCCACTGGGACCACACCCAGGGACTGCCCTTCTTCGCCGGCGCCGACCGGCCCGACGCCAGGACCGACCTCTACATGCCCGAGCAGGGTGACGCCGAGGAGGTCCTGCGCCGCGTCATGTCGCCGCCCCATTTCCCCATCACGCCCGCCCAGCTGCGCGGCACCTGGACCTTTCGCGGCCTCGAGGCCGACGTGGCCCACGACATCGAGGGCTTCACCGTGGTGGCCCGGGAGATCCCCCACAAGGGGGGCCGCACCTTCGGCTTCCGCGTCTCCGACGACACCGCCACCCTCGCCTATCTCTCGGACCACTGTCCCACCGCCCTGGGGCCCGGACCCGACGGGCTCGGGGAGTACCACGACACCGCCCTGGCGCTGGTGGCCGACGCCGACCTGCTCATCCACGACGCCCAGTACCTCGACGACGAGCTGGCCCGGCGGGCCAGCTTCGGCCACTCCTCCCCGGGGTACGCGGCCCACCTGGCCCAGCGGGCCGGGGCGGCGCGCCTGGTGCTCTTCCACCACGACCCCCCCCGCACCGACGACGACATCGACGCCGTGGTGGCCTCGTTCGCCGCCGGTTCCCTGGCGGTGGTCGCAGCCGCCGAGGGCATGGTCCTGGACCTCCCCGCTTCCCCGCCGTCATGACCCGCCGGGGCCCCGCCCCGGGCAGGGTCGGGGCACCCCTCTGACCTACAGTTCGGGGCCATGGTCGTTCGAGTCGTCCTGGCCGAGGACAACTACCTGGTGCGCGAGGGGGTCCGTACCCTCGTCGAGACCGAGCCCGACCTCGAGGTGGTGGGGTGCTGTGAGGATTACGACTCGCTGATCGCCACCGTCGAGCGCCAGGACCCCGACGTGGTGGTGACCGACATCCGCATGCCCCCGACGGGGACCGACGAAGGGATCCGGGCCGCCGAGGTGCTGCGCCAGGGCCACCCCGACATGGGGGTGGTGGTGCTCAGCCAGTACTCCGAGCCCGCCTACGCCCTGGCCTTCTTGGACGGGGGATCGAAAGGCCGCGCCTATCTCCTGAAGGAGCGGGTCTCCGACATCGGCCAGCTGGCCGGCGCCATCCGCGAGGTGGCCGCCGGCGGGTCGGTCATCGACCCCGAGGTGGTCGACGCCCTGGTGGCGGCGCGCTCCAAGTCCGCCGACTCACCCCTGCACCGCCTCACGGCGCGCGAGGGCGAGATCCTCTCGGAGATGGCCCAGGGCAAGAACAACGCGGCGGTGGCCGCCTCCCTCGTGCTCTCGGAACGTGCGGTCGAGAAGCACATCAACTCGATCTTCTCCAAGCTGGCCCTGAGCCAGGAGCCCGACGTCCATCGGCGCGTGAAGGCGGTCCTCCTCTTTCTCTCCGCCCAGGACGCCTGAGGCCTGTCCGGCCCGGGTCGGCCCGGGGAGGGGGTGCTGCCACCACCGCCCCGCTCGTGCTGTCAGCCTGTGCCCCCGACCGGCGGGCTGCCAGGATATGCACGTGGGTGACCAGGGGACCACGGTCCTGATCGTCGACGACCAGCTGCCCTTCCGCATGGCGGCGCGCTCGGTGGTCGGGGTGACCCCGGGCTTCGAGGTGGTGGGGGAGGCCAAGTCGGGGGAGGAGGCCGTCGAGCAGGCGGCCGCGCTGCACCCCCAGCTCGTCCTCATGGACATCAACATGGACGGCATCTCGGGGATCGAGGCCACCCGCCGGATCACCGCCGAGAATCCCGGGACCCGGGTGGTCCTCCTCTCGACCTACGACGCCGAGGACCTCCCCGCCGACGCCCGCACCTGTGGCGCGCTGGGCTATGTCCACAAGGAACAGTTCGGGCCCGACGTCCTCGTGGGCATGTGGACGGGCGAGGAGACGGGCTGCTTCAAAGGGTGACGGTCTTCTCAGGCCGACGGTCTTCTCAGCGGTCGAGGGGGATCTGGCCGCCGATGGTGGTGCCCTCGCCCGGCGCGCTCTGCACGCGGAGCGTGCCGCCGATCGCCCCCACCCGGTCGCTCATGTTCACGAAGCCGGCGCCACCGGCAAGGCTGCCGTCGGTGTCGAACCCCGTCCCGGTGTCGCGCACCTCGAAATTGAGATTGGCACCGTCGGCCCACACCCGGACGGAGGCGGTGGCCCCCTCGCCGGCGTGCTTGCCCGCGTTCTGCAACGCCTCGAGGCAACAGAAGTAGACGGCGGACTCCCGCTCGGGCGAGTACCGGTCGAGATCCTCGGCGTGGACCTCGGTGGGCAGGGCGGCCCGACCCGCCGCCGAGCGCAAGGCCTCGGCGATGCCCCGGTCGATCAGGAGGGGCGGATAGATGCCGTGCGCCAGGGCCCGGAGCTCCTGGACCGCTTCTTGGATGCCCGTGCCCAACTCGTCGAGGATCTTGCCCGAGGCCTCGGGATCGCGATCGGCGAGTTGCCGGGCCAACCGGACGTTCACCGCCAGCGCCACCAGGTGCTGCTGGGCCCCGTCGTGGAGGTTGCGCTCGATCTGGCGCCGGGCCGCGTCCGAGGCGGCCACGATGCGCGCCCGGGACGCCCGCAGCTCGTCGGCCTGACGCCGGACCTCGTCGAGGGACTCCTGGAGGGCGGAGTCGAGCTCGACGTTGTGCAGCGCCAGTCCCACCTGCCGGGCCAGCTCGGTGAGCATGGTGTCGTCGTCGGTCGTGAACTGTTCGCTGTTGGGAGGTCGCACCGCCACGATGAGGCCGAGGACCTGGCCCGAGTGCGTGGTGGGGGCCACCCGCACCACGCTGTCCTCCCGGCCCGCCAGCAGGCTCGGCAGCCAGATCTCGACCCAGGCGCTGCCCGTGACCCCGGCCCGGGCCACCACCGTCGCCTCCTCGTCGTTGAGCGTCATGTGCCGCACCGGGACATCGGGCACCGACACCGTCCGCTCGAGCCGGCCCCCCGATCCCGTCCACACCTCCGCCGCGGCCAGCCCCAGCGTCTTGCGCAGCGACTCGGCCACCTGCAACAGGAGCTCGTCCATGGGGATGGCACGCGACAACCGGCTCCCGAAGGTGCGCAGCACGGTGTCGGGCGCCTCGCGCTCGCCGTAGACGATGCGGTTGGCGTACTGCGTCAGCCGTTGGCGCGCCGGCCCGTACAGCAACGCCGCCACCGCGGCGGCGGCCATCGACAGCGCCAGCAGGGGACGCTGGTCGTGGGTGGGGGCATGGCCGAGGCCGACCACGATGACGAGGTACACGATCACGACGATGCCGGTGAGCCCGGCCAACGACACGGTGTGGGCCAGGATGCGGTCGATGCGCCCCGCCAGCCGGCGCGAGCTGCCCATGGCGAGCGCCACCGCCAGCGGGAAGGTCGACACCATCACCACGAGCCAGGGCCAGCGCGGCCAGTCCCACAGGACCCGCAGGGCGAGGGCCACCACGAGCATCTCGGCCCCGACGGCCAGGGCCCACCCGAACCACTGCATCCGCTGGCGCTCCACGCCCCGGGAGCGGACGTAGCGGCGCTGGGACCCCACCAGCCCGATGGTCCCGAACACGACGGCCTCGACCGCCACGGGCCACAGTGGCAGGCCGGGACGGCGCGTCCACATGGCCACCCCGGTGGCGCCGCCCACGACGTAGCCGCCCACGATGGCGGCCCGGCTCAGGCGACAGCTGCCGTCGGGCAGGCCCAGCAACAGGTGCATGACCGCCACCGGCACCAGGGCCACGCTCACCGGCTCCGCCACGCGCGCGATGGACAGCGCGCTGCCACTCACCGCCGAACCGTGGATGTGCGCCTCGACGGCCGCGGCGCTCAGCGCGCCCACCGCCGCCAGGACGGTCCCCGCCAGGGCCAGCAGCCCCTGGCGTTCGAAGGGACGACGGACGACGGCGAAGGTCCCCGCCAACGCGAACGCCGCGATCAACGCGGAGCGGAGGACCTCGGTGGCCAGGTTGGCGTGGCGACCGAGCACGGGCGCGTAGGCGGCGCACCCCACCGCCACCACCGCCAACACCGCGGCGCCGTACGACGACCCCGGGCGGTGCGCGGCGACGGGCTCGGTGACGACGCGGGCGGTGCCCGTGCCCCTCCCCGTGCCGGCGCCGGCCTCGACCCGGACGCTCATCCGGTCGTCGAGGGCGTGGAGCTCCCAGTGGCGCCCGCCGTGGTGGCGCCCGCCGTGGTGGCGCCCGCCGTGGCGGTGAGGGTGCTCCGGCCGCTCGCCCCGTCGTCCTCGATACGGCCGTCGCGCATGCGCACGATCCGGGTGGCCGCGGCGGCGACGTCGTCGTCGTGGGTCACGAGCAAGATGGCCTGGCCCCCGGCGTGCAGCCGCCGGAACAGCTCGAGCACCTCGAGACCCCCGTCGGAGTCGAGGGCGCCGGTGGGCTCATCGGCGAGCAGGAGGGTCGGCTTGTTGGCCAGGGCCCTGGCGATGGCCAGGCGCTGGCGCTGCCCGCCCGACAACACCCCGGGCGCGGCGGCCTGCTTGTCGGCGAGGCCCAGCATGTCGAGGAGGTCGCGGGCGCGACTCTCGGCCTGGCGCCGCCGGGCCCCGGCGATGACGGCCGGCAACGTGACGTTCTCGAGCACGCTCATGCCCTCGAGCAGGTTGAAGAACTGGAAGACGATGCCGATGTGGCTCCGACGCATGCGCGCCAGCGCGTTCTCGTCCTTGTCGGTGAGCGACTCGCCGGCCACGACGATCTCGCCCTCGGTCGGGGTGTCGAGCCCCGCCACCAGATTGAGGAGGGTGGACTTGCCGCACCCCGACGGTCCCATCACCGCCACGAACTCGGTGTCGTCCATCGTGACGTCGATGCCCCGCAGGGCCCGCACGGGCGCCCCGTCGGCCTCGTAGGTCTTGCGAACGCCTCGTGCCTCCATGACGTGCATCGTCACTCCCTGTCTCGGTTGTCGTGCCCTGCTGTGCTCCGAAGCGTCCCCGCCGCCACCTTCCAGGCCGACACCGGCGCTTCTCGCCCTTTCACCAGCGCCGGGGCGAGCGGGCGGGCCGGGGGCGGGTCGGCCAGGGCGCCGTAGGTGGCCTCGCTGAGCACGGTCTCGCCCGGCTCGGCCCACTGTTGGAGCCGCTGGGCCAGGTTCACCGTGTCGCCCACCAACGTGTACTCGAGCCGCTCCTCGGACCCGAGCAGGGCCGCCGCGGCCGGTCCGGTCGTGATCCCGATCCCGAGCTCGAAGGGGGCCAGGCCCTCGTCGACCCACAGCTTGTTGACGCGCGCCTGGGCGGCGTGCATCTCGAGGGCGGCGTCCACGGCCCGCCCGGCGTGATCGGGAACGGCCACGGGCGCGCCGAACACGGCCATGACGGCGTCACCCACGAACTGCATGACGGTGCCGCTGGCGTCGATGATGGCCCTGTTCATCTCGCCGCGGTGCACGTTGAGCTGTCCCGCCAGGGCACTGGGATCGGCCCGCTCGGCGATGCTCGAGTAGCCCCGGATGTCGGACATGAGCACGCTCACGACCACGGCCTCGGTCTCGCCCAGTCCCCGTCCCTGGCGCACGAGAAGGTCGGCGACGCCGCCGGGAAGCAGCCGGCTCAGGGTCTCGCCCTGTTCCTCGCGGTTGACGATGGCCTCGTGGAGCATCCGCAGTCGCCGCAGCGAGTTCTGCCCGCCCGCGCTGGCCTGCTGGGCGATGCGCAGGAAGAGCTTCTCGACGCCGTCGGCCGCGGCCGACGCCGTCGTGGCCTGGGCCACGGCGATGGCCTTGATGGGCCGCCCCTCGGCCACCAGCCGCAGGAGCTCCTCCTCGGCCTCGGTCAGCTCCCCGGCGTCGGTGACCGGGTGCACCATCGACTCCACGATGGTGGGGTCGAGGACCGATCCCCCCGTGGCCACGGCCCGGACGGCCCGGGCCAGCTGGTCGCCCTCGGCGACATGGTCCTTCAGCAGGTACGCGCACCCGGCGGCGCCCTCGTCGAGCAGCGAGATGGCGTACTCGGGGTCGTCGAATTGCGACAGGATCACCACCCCGGTGCCGGGGTGGCGCTTGCGGATCTCGTGGGCGGCTTCGATGCCCTCGTTCTGGAAGCTCGGGGGCATCCGGATGTCGGTCACGACCACCTGGGGGGCGAGCTTGGAAGCGCCGGTGACGAGCTCGTCGTAGTCCGCGGCGGTGCCCACCACCTCCACGTCGGGCTCGAGCGCCAGCAGCGCCCGCACCCCCTCTCGCACGATGAGGTTGTCGTCGGCGAGAAAGACGCTGATGGTGCCCCCGGACATGCCCCTATTTGGCCTGGTCGGAGGGAAAGGGTCAAGGGTGCGCGCCCCCGCCCCCATGGGGGTGCCAGCCGGTGTGCGCCGACCTCACACGGCGCGTCGGCGCCGGTCCGACAGGACCCGCCGGGCGCAGTTGTGCCCGGCCATGCCGTGGACGCCCCCGCCGGGGTGGGTGGAGGCCGAGCACAGGTAGAGGCCCTTGACCGGGGTCCGGTACCGGAACCACCCCGGGACAGGCCGGAACACCAGTTGCTGGTCGAGGGCCGAGGACCCGGCCCCGAGGTCGCCGCCCACCAGGTTGGGGTTCTCCTGCTCGAGGTCCTCGGGGGTGCGCACGGCCCGGCCCACCACCCGCGCCCCCAGTCCCGGGGCGTGGTCCTCGAGACGGGCCATGACGACGTCGAGGAACCCGTCCTTGCACACCGCCCAGGGCCCGGGGCGAGGCACGGGCGGCACGTGGGTCTCGATCCACAGGGTGTGGCCCCCGGCCGGGGCCCGGCTGGGGTCGGCCACGGTCTGCTGGCCCACGATCAGCATGGGCTGGTCCGGCACCGTCCCCCGCCGGGCCTGGTGGGCGGCATGGGCCATGGCGTCGAGGTCGCCGGTGAGGTGCACCACGCCGACCTCTCCGAGCTCGGGCGACGCCCACGGGGCGGGCCCGTCGAGGGCCAGGTCCACCTTGAACACGCCCGTGCCGTAGCGGAACCGCCGCAGCCCGGCCAGAAAGCGGGCGGGGAGGAGGTCGGCCCCCACCAGTCCGTGGAACAGGGCCCGGGGCCCGGTGTCGGCCAGGACGGCCCGACCGACCCGCAGGCGTCCGCCGTCGGCGGTCTCGACCCCGGTGACCCGGTTGCGCTCCACCACGACGCGGGTCACCTCGGCGGAGGTCCGCACCACGCCGCCGGCGTCGGTGACGGCATCGACGAGGGCCGCCGCGAGCCGGCCCGCGCCCCCCACGGGTACGGGCATCCCGAGCTGCTGGGCCGCCAGGGCCAAGATGAGCGCCGCGGGCGTGCTCCCGGGATGGTCGACCGGGACGTCCGCGTGCGAGGCCCCCGCGGCGAGCAGGGCCCGGGCGGCGGGATCGGAGAACTGCGCCGCGCACAACTCCTCGAGCGGGCCTACCAGCAGCTGCGTGGTGTCGAAGAGGCCCTCCCGACGAGCCCGGCGGGCGAAGGCCAGGCCGGGCCCCGGGGCGCCGATGGGCCCGAGCATCTGCGCCAGGAAGTACCGGCCCACCCCCATCCACCACCGGTCGAGCTCCAGCCACGCCGGCCCGTCGTCGGCGGCGCGCCGGGCCAGGTCGGCGGCGGTCCGCGACGGGTCGCGGTGGCACAGCGCGCTGTGGTGGGGGGACACGGCGGCGGCGACGGGCACCGGGAAATGGGCCCACTCCACAGCGCGGTCCAGGCCGAGCTCGGTGAGCACCGGTGAGCAGTGCAGCAATCCGTAGAAGGCGGAATAGGTGTCGTGCACGTACCCCGGCACGGTGTGCTCGCCGCTGTGCACGGCTCCCCCCGCCACCGCCGACCGCTCGAGGACCGTCACCCGCCAGCCGGCGCGCGCCAGCAGCGCCGCGGCGACGAGGCCGTTGGGCCCCGACCCGATCACCACCGCGTCGACGTCATCCATGGCGCGCCTGCCTAGGCGCGCCTGCGTGGGCGACGCAACTCCGCTAGCGCCCGTCCTCCCGACGGTGACCGCCGCTCAGCTCCTGCAGCGCGTCGCGGTCGATGGTGTCGGCCGAGGCGACCGCCAGCTTGCAGGCCGTGACGGCCTTGATGGTGGAGGTGCGACGGCCCCCCTCGAGCACCGCCCGCTCGCCGTGCATCGACCCCGGCCCGTACTCCGCCAGTCGTTGCCCGTCGACCTCGATGCGCACCACGCCGTCGAGCACGAGATAGAGGTCGTCCTCGGCGGCCCCCTGCTCGGTGATGACCGCACCGGCCTTGTACGTCTTGATCTTGGGCTTGGCGCCCCCCGCCATGAGCGACAGCGACAGCTGGCGTTCGAGCGCGCTCTCCACCTCGGTGGTGAGGGCCTGGGAGTCCCGGTCGCCCCAGGGGCTGTGCTTCCCGAAGGCGCGCCGGTACCAGTTCGAGAAGTCGATCATCCCCGACTTGAGCGCCAGCTTGTTGTCACCGTCGTAGACCCAGTGCCGGGGGAAGCTGCTGGCGCCGGTCAGCGCGAACGACGACGACCCGTCGGCCCGCAGCGTCAGGGCCAGCGAGGTCCACGCCAGGGGGGCGGAGAACTGCACGTACGGGGCACGGCGCACCCGACGGGGAGCCGGCACCCCGGTGCGCCCGCCCGCGGTCTGGAAGAAGGTGACCTCGCCCTTGCCCACCTCGGGCTCGGGGAAGAGGTCGGGGAGGGCGATGGCCTCGAAGGCCACCTGCTTCTTGCCCAGCTGGAGCACCGTCGAGCAGATGAGCCCCCCACCGGACTGCCCGTGGCCGACGATGGCGCCGTTCTCCACGTCGATCCACGCCGTGAGGCGGCTGGCGAACCGGAACCGGCCGTCGCGCTGCAGGGCGTCGATGTCCTCGATCACGTCGGGCGGGGGCGGGTCGTAGTGGGCCACGCCGGTCTCGAAGGGCATCTTGGTCATGCCGCCGATGGCCTCGGACGGGATCCATGACAGGGACGTGACAGAGGACTCGATGCGCATGGCGCCTCCCCGGTTCAACTCGCTCCCCGAACAGTACCGAGCGCGCCGGTGCCGCCCAAGGGTGAAGGCCGGTGTGGGTCAGGTGGGGGTGGTACCCCCGGGGCGGGCCCGCCGCAGCCCGGGGGCGCGAGGGAGCTGGCCCGGGGACAAACGGGGCGGGATGCGTCAGGCTGCCACGAAGCGCAGCTCGGCCCGCCGGACACCGGTGACGACCGAGGAGGGGCTGCGCTGCACCTCTCCCACCCGTCCCACGTCGGAGAACCGGTCCAGAAGCTCCTCGAGCACCACCCTGCCCTCGAGGCGGGCCAGGGGCGCGCCCAGGCAGAAGTGGTTGCCCTGGCCGAAGGCGAGATGGGGGTTGGGGTGGCGGCCCACGTCGAACGTCGAGGCGCTAGTGCCGAAGACGTCCTCGTCCCGGTTGGCCGAGGCGAACAGCATGAGGAGGGGGTCGCCCTCGGCGATGGCCACGCCCCGGACCTCGGTGTCGTGGGTCGCGGTCCGCATGAACGACACCACCGGCGTCGACCACCGCAGCATCTCCTCCACCGCGCCGGCAACCAGGGACCGGTCGGCCCGGAGCCGGCCCCATTGGCCGGGATGATCCGCGAAGGCGAGAAGTCCGGAGCTGATGAGGTCGCGCGTGGTCTCGTTCCCGGCCACGAGGAGCTGGACGAGGAACATGGCCAGCTCGTCGTCGCTGAGTCGCTCCCCGTCCAGGTCGACCTGGGCGAGCAGCGTGAGCACGTCGTCGCGGGGTCGGGCCCGGCGGTCCTTGGCCGCCCCCACGAGGTACTCGATCATCTCGGTCATCAACCGGGCCCGCCGTTCCTCGGGCCAGTCGGTGGCCCCGGGGATGACGGCCTCGGACCACTCGTAGCACCGCTCCCACTCGTCGTCGGGGACACCGAGGATCTTGCTGATGACCTGAAGGGGAAGGGGCACGCTCAAGGCCGAGACCACGTCGGTGGCGGCCCCGCCCTCGATGCCCGCCACGAGGGCGGCGGTGCGGGCCCGGACCACCGGCTCGAGGGCGCGTACCACCGAAGGCTTGAAGGCGGGCTGCACCAGCCGCCGGTACCGGGTGTGGACGGGGGGATCGGCGTGCATCATCGTGGGCGGCGACGCGTAGGTCGTGCCGATCTCCTCGACGAGGATCCCCCGCCCGGCGCAGAAGGTTCCGTGGTCGCTCTCGATCGCGGAGACCTCGGCGTGGGTGGCGACGGCCCAGAATCCCCGTTCCTCGTTCCACGCCACCGGCGCCTCGGCCCGCAGCCGCGCGTAGAGCGGATGGGGATCGGTGACGTAGAGCTCGGGATCTGTGAGCCTCGCCGCCAGAGCCACCCCCGGTCGTTGCCGTTCCGCCCTCGTCGACTGCGCCATCGTCGACACCCTACCGAGCCTCCGGCGCCGGGCCCGGGGGGCGGGGGGGATCGGCGAAGCGCGGGGCGCGGCGAGCGGCCAGGGCCGCCACCCCTTCGGCGAAATCGGGTCCGGTCATCATGGCGCGCAGACGCTCGTCGGCGTCGCGCGCCGCGCTGGCGGCATCGCGGTGGAGATCGGTGTAGAGCTGGAGCTTGGTGGCGGCGAGCGACGCAGGAGACACGCCGGTCGCCAACGTCGCCGCGTACTCGAGGACCGTGGGCAAGAGCTCTGCGCCGGGTGTCACCTGGTTGACGAGCCCGATCTCGGCTGCCTCCTCGGCGAGCACGACGCGGCTCGACAGCAGCAGGTCGGCGGCCCGGGTGACGCCCACGAGGCGCGGCAGCAGCCAGGACAGGCCGAACTCGGCGGGCAACCCGAGCCGGCCGTGCGCGGTGGTGAGCTTGGCGCCCGCGGCCGCGAACCGCAGATCGCAGTAGCAGGCCAGTGCGAACCCCACGCCCGCCGCCGGTCCGTTCACCGCGGCGATGATGGGCTTGGGGATGCCGAACTGGTACGCGAACTCGGCGTCGAATTCGGGGCGGACCCCGTAGCCGGGGTGGGCCAGGTCCGATCCGGTGCCGGGGTCATAGGCCCCCCGTTCGACGTGGCCCTCGAGGGCCCGGGTGTCGGCGCCGGCGCAGAAGCCTCGTCCGGCGCCGGTCACGACGATGACCCGGACACCGCTGTCGGCGGCGGCCCTCTCGAGCAGGGACCGGTACTCGGTGTTCATGCGCCCTGTCCAGGCATTGAGGCGCTCGGGGCGGTCGAGCGTGATGGTGGCGACCGAGTCGGCGACCGCATAACGCGTGACCTTCAGCTCGCCGAGCTCCACCGCCCGTTCCTCTCCCTCGACCGGCCGACGTGTGTTGTCCGGGTGTTGGTCGCCACTCGCTCAAGTTCCCCCCGCCGACGCCGATCATTCTCCACGGACACCTTCAGTTCCAACCCCACACTCCAGCATCCCCAATGTCGAGAACCCCCACCACCTCGGTGGGGGTTCTCGCGTCCGGGGCCTCACCTACCATCGATCCATGCCCACCCCACCCCCGGTGCTGGGTGCGCTCGACCCCGAAGCACCCCTCCCGTTCGGGCCTCACAGCGTGGTCCGGGCCGTGGTGGCCGAGCCCGTCACGGCGTTGCTCGTGCAGCGCGCCCTCGTGATGGAGGTCGCCCACCCCAAGGTGGCCGCCGCCGTGGCCCACCACAGCGATTTTCAGCGCCATCCGCTCAGCCGGGCCTGGGTCACCGCTGACGCCGCCCTGCGCCTCGTCTTCGGCGACGAGCACGTGGCGCGCGCCGCCGCCCGCCAGATCTACGCCGTCCACGATCACATCAACGGGCCCGTCGACGGGTCGCTCGAGGGGCCGCTCGAGGGACCGGCCCGGGCCGGCGGCACCGTCGCGGACGACGGAGGGGCCCACGCCTACACGGCCCACGACGCGGCGCTATTGGCGTGGGTGTGGGCCACCCTGGTGGACACGGCCGAGACGGCCTTCACGCGCTGGGTTCGCCCCTTCGAGGGCACCGAAGCCGAGGCCTACTACGACGAGATGCGGCGCTTCGCGCTCTTTCTCGGCATCCCCGACGCCCTGCTCCCCACCGGTCGCGTGGCCTTCGCCGCCCACCTCGAAGACGTCATGGCGAGCGACCTCCTCGGGACCACCGAGCAGGCCCGGTCGATGGCCCGACAGGTGTTGTGGTTCGACCACCGCGTCGTCCCCTCCCACCTCGTCCGCGTGGAACGGGTCCTGGCGCTGGCCACGCTCGACCCCCGCCTCGTGGACCGGCTCGGGATCGGTCCCGACGCCTCCGACCTCGCCTGGGGGCGCCGGATCGACGGCTGGTTGCGCACCTACTACCGGCGGGTGCCCCGACCCTCCCGGATCGTCCCGGCCCTCTATGTCGTGATGCGCAGGCCCACCATCGGGCTGGGCACCCGGGCCCGGGCCGTCTTGGGCCAGATCCCGGCCATCCCTAGGCGGTGAGCGGGGCCCGACGCCGAGGCTCGGAGGCTCGCCGGCCTCCGTCGATAACCACTATCCACGTTCATGACACCGCTACACGCAGTGAAAGGGCCTCCGACCCTTGTATTGTTGTCGGCATGTGGTCAGTATTCTCACTAATGCCACATAGATCGGCACTGAGAGTGAAGCCGGGCAGGACAGTCTCCGAGACGGACAGAGCGATCGAAGGGACCCGGGCGCGCCGATCCCGCCGATTGCCGCCGTGGGCCTGGTTTCTGGGCGGGGAGCTGGCGCTGGTCCTCCTGGCGGCGTCGGGCCTGTTCGGAGCCGTCGAGCCCACGGTCGTGTTCGCGGTGGGCATCTCCACGTTGCTGGCCCTGGTGGTGGCGGTCAGACACCACCGTCCCGCGCTCGCCTGGCCGTGGTGGGCGATCTCGGCGTCGATGGCCTTCTTCCTCGTGGGAGGCGGCCTCCGTTTCGACTTCCACACCCTGGGCAACCTCACCGCCAGCCGCTCTCTGGTGCCCGACCTCATCTCTCTTCCCGGGTACGGCCTGGGGGCAGCGGGGTTGCTCGGGTTCTCGCGCGCCCGTGACCACGGTCGTCAACGGCATTTCGGGGTCATCCTCGACGGGATCATCGCCGCGCTCGCCATCCTCGCCGTGGCGTGGGTCTATGTCATCGACCCGGTCCTGTTCCAGTACCACACGCCCCTCACGCTCCGGCTGGTGCTCACGTGCTATCCCGCCATGTCGATCTTCCTGGTGGTGGTGACGGTCCGGATCGCCTTCAGCCCGGAACAGAACCGCGTGCCGTCGTATTGGTTCTTACTGGCCGCCATGACGTGCATGTTCGTCGGGGACACGCTGTACATGTTCGCCGACATCGACTTGATCAGCGTGGCGGGGCGCCTCTTGGACCTCCCCTACGGCCTCGCCTTCGTCGCCACCGGCACCATGGCACTGCATCCTTCGATGCGCGCCCTCACCGAACCGGCGGGCAACCGGCCTCAGACGTCGTCACCGGGCCGGATCGTGCTCGTCGCCATCGCGCTGCTCGTGCCCGCCTTCATCACGCTGCAGCACCCCTCGAACTCCCTGCAGGACCGGGTGGCCCTGTTCGTGATCATCATCCTCTTGACCGTGGCGGCGGTCCTGCGGATCATCCAGGCCCTGCACGTGGCGGAACGATCCGAAGCCAACCTGGCGTACCAGGCCATGCACGACAGCCTGACCGGGCTGCCCAACCGCCGGATGATGCATGAGCACCTCACCACCGTGCTCAAGCAGGCGTCGGTCGACGACACCCACGTTGGCTTGCTGTTCCTCGACCTCGACCGCTTCAAGCTGGTCAACGACACGCTGGGCCACACCCACGGGGACGAGTTGCTCATCGCGGTGGCCACGCGCCTCAACGAGCACGTCCGCCCCTCGGACCTCGTGACCCGGATCGGTGGCGACGAGTTCATGATCGTCCTCGGCCAGGTGGTGAGCGTGTCCCAGGCCCTGGACCTGGCCAACCGGCTGCGGTCCAGCCTGCGCGCCCCGTTCGTGATCAACGAGATGGAGTTCTTCGTGTCCGCCAGCATCGGCTTGGCCTTCGCGTCGGGCGACGATCCCGACGCCAGCGCCGAGGTCCTGGTCCGCGACGCCGACACGGCCATGTACCAGGCCAAGGACGCGGGCCGCGATGCGGTGGCGGTGTTCGACGAGTCGATGCGGACCAAGGTGTCCGAGCGCGTCGAGCTCGAGCACGACCTGCGCCGCGCCGTCGAGCTCCGTCAGCTCCATCTCGTCTACCAGCCCATCGTCCGCATCCCCCACGGGCCCATCGAAGGGGTCGAGGCGCTGGTCCGTTGGGCCCACCCCACCCTGGGGGTCATCCCGCCCGTCAAGTTCATCCCCTTGGCCGAGGAGAGCGGGTTGATCATGGAGATAGGGGAGTGGGTGCTCGAGGAGGCCCTGCGCCAGCTGGCGGCGTGGCGTCACCAGACGACGGGGTTCGAGGACCTCTACGTCTCGGTGAACCTCTCAGCGGCCCAGCTCCACGACGAGCGACTCGTCGAACGGGTGCGCGAGGCGTTGGCCCGCCACGGGATCGAGGGGGCCGCCCTGTGCCTCGAGCTCACCGAGTCGGTGGTCATGGACAAGCCCCTGGCCGCGGCGGCGGTGCTGCGCGCGCTGCGGAGCCTCGACGTGCGCCTGGCCATCGACGACTTCGGGACCGAGTACTCCTCCCTCGCCTATCTCAAGCGTTTCCCCGTCACGAGCCTCAAAATCGACCGCTCCTTCGTGGACACCCTCGAGGACAAAGACAGCTCCGATGCCACGCTCATCGCCGCGGTGGTGGCCATGGCGCACGCGCTGGGCATCACCACCATCGCCGAAGGTGTGGAGACGACCAGCCAGGCGCACCGCCTCATGGATCTCGGTTGCGACGCCCTGCAGGGCTACCTCTACTCGCGGCCGGTGCGGGCCGAAGGGCTCCCCTACGTGGTGAACTCCCTGTGGAAGCAGAGCGAGAACGTCCTGGAGGGCTCGGCGCCCTGAGGAGCCCGCCTTAGGCGACGAGCCCGACCGTGCTGCGCAGGTCGAGAGGCCGCAGGGCGGGCTCCAGGCCGACGCCCCGGAAGTACAGCGCATGCAGATCGGGGTCCGACGCCGCGATCCGGCGTTCGGTGTCGGGAACGTTGCACCATACCGGCATGCTGGCCGGCGACCCCAGGTACGGCTGTGCCGTCACACCCGCGAAGCCCGCCATGGGCATGCGCAGCTTCCACCGGATCATGCGCAACACCGGGACGTCGAGGATGGCGAGGAGCCAGTCGATCCCGCACCGGGGGGTGGCCATGGCCAGCGCCTGATAGAGGCCGATGCTCACGAGCCCCATGGTGGCCTTGCCCCGGTATTCGGGCGCCACCGCCAAGGTGGCGATGTCCCAGGTCCGGGCCAGGTCGATCTGCAGCCCCGTTCGGGTCGCCATCGCCTCGACGGGCTCGCCCCACACCGGAGCGGCATCGTCGAGCGTCTTGAACCCCGCCGGTGACGGCAGCAGGATCCGCATCGTCCCGGCCGGAAGGCCGCGCCGGTGGTCCACCACGCACAAGAAGATGCTCGACTCCTCGTAGGGCGCGTACTCCTTGGCGAGAAGCTCCGGGGTGTTGCCGAAGGTCTCCATGAACACGACGCGCTCGACGTGACGCGCCAGCTCCGAGGCGGGGTCGGTGGAGCGGAACAGATAGACGCCCAACGGGGCCGTCGTCCCCGGTGCTGTCACCTCTTGCGCCAGGCGGTGCAACTCGGCGTCGGCCATCGCGGTGATGGCGCTCATCGTCAGAACGCCTTGGCGACGATCTGGCGCGCCTCGAAGAACCGACGGGTGTAGTCGACGGCGCTCTCCATGTCGAAGGTCTTGCAGGTGTACACGTCGACGCTGAAGAACAGCACGGGCCGGTCCCAGGCGTACACGTGCGCACCGGATCCCTCCCAATGGACCCAGCCGGCCCACCCGAAACGATCGGATCGGTGCGTCACGGGATCGAGAAGGATCCGCATCCCGCACACCTCGGACAGCCCGACCAGGAAGTCCCGGATGGCGATGTCGGAGATGGGCGTGTCGCAGGTTCCCTCGATGACCAGTCGCTGCCGGCAGATCGTGGGCGCCAGATCAGGCATCGCCTTGCCGAAGATCAATGTCGAGAGCCCCACGCACCAAAGCGTAGGAACCCCGTCGATACGAGACAAGAGGCGTTTAGCCTCTCACGGAACGTGAGGGGTTAGCGCCCAGTGTGGTTGGTGTGATCGGTGTGTTCATGGTGCGACCGACCGTTGGACGACACCATGGCGCGCCCGCGCGTCGCGCGGCAAGGGCTCAGCGCAAAGTGCTCGACCGGCGCCGGCATCGATGGGTGGCGGTACCGCCCCTCAGCCCCGGCGCCGACCCCGGTGCTGGCCTCGGGCGAAGGCGAACCCGGCCATCCAGCACACGAAGGAGATGATGGCTGCGATCCACAAGAGGTGGAAGGCGAAGCCGACGCCGAAGAAGACGATGGCCAGGAGCAGGAAGATGACGACGAGACATCCCATGGGCGACCGGCGCGGTGGCCGGCTCAGTCCCCTCCGGGGCGCGGCGCCACCTGGTTGAAGTTCTCCCGGACGTCGCGCAGATGCGACCGGATGCGCGTGGCCGAAGGCGCCGCGTCGCCGTCGAGGCCGTTGGCCAGCTCTTCCACGGCTTCGGTCAGGTGCGCCACCGCCAGTTCCAGGGCGGCCAATCGTTTGGAGAGCTCGACGTCCACGGCCGGAGTTTACGGCGTACCCGGTCCCGCCCCCTCGTCGTGGGGAGATCCGGGGCCGGGCGGAAAGAAAAAATGGAAAAGCGCTCAAGGCGCCGGCCCGTCGTGCCGATAGCAATATGGGCCCCTGGCGCTGGGGTGGGACGCCGGGTGCGGGGCGAGTTCCCGCATTGACCCGGGCGTGACCTGGGCTTTGGGCTAATGAGGGCCGCGCCCGGTGCCGATGCTCTGGACGTGGACCGACGTTTTTCGAAGAGCGCCCCCGAGGCACAAGGACCGGGACCCGACGACGCCGCCCCCTCGATCCCCTCGTCTCGCCCCGGTCTCGCCCGGGTCCTGCTGTCGCTGTTCTTGGTGGCCGGGCTGGCCACGGCCGTGGTGGCCGGTTGGCAGACCAAGACCGCCGCCGCCCGCCAAGCTCGCCAGTCCTTCGATCAGCAGGCTTCGGGGATCGCCGCCAACGTCACGAAGACCTTGCAGCGCGACGCCGACCTCACCACCTCGGCCCGAGCAGTGATCGAGCAGACCCCGGCCATGACCGACAAGGAACTCGGGTCGTGGTTCTCGGCCCTCACCCCTGCGGGGCTGACCAACGCCACCGGCCTGGCCTATATCGAGAAGCTGTCACCGGTCGAGTACTACTACTTCCGAGCCGCCATCAACGCCGACCCGGCGGTGCCGGCGGGCGAACCCTTCGTGATCACGCCGAGCTCGGCGCAACCCCCGTACTGCCTGACCCGGCTTCTGGCCCTGCGTAGCGCCCTGCGCAGCGCGGGCGACGCAGCGCTGCCTCCGGGTCTCGACTGGTGCTCGACCTCGGTGAACGGGGCCCTCACCTCCTCGGGTACCACGGGTCAGCTCGAGATCACGAAGCTGCTCGGCGCCGACGAGGGTCGGGTGCTCGGCTTTACGGCCGGGGCCGGCACGGCACCGGGGAACTCCGACATCGAGGCCCTCAAGGCCGTCGACCAGGCCTTCAGCTCGACCATGGTGGTGGTGGCGCCGATCTACAACGGGACCACCCCGACCACGGTCAAGGGACGGGTCGCCGCCCTCCAGGGGTGGGTCGGCGGGATCTTCGACACGGCCACGGTTCTGGCCGGCGCGGTGGGTGCCCGCAGCGACCTCGAGGTGACCCTGGCCCGTGAGAACGCCGGATCGGGCGCCCAGGTCCTGGCAACCACCGACACCGCCAATACTCCCGGCGGGCTCGTCGACACCATCACCACCGATGCCGGCGGGCGGTGGGTCGTCACCGTCCGCCAACCTCTGGTCTCGGGGTCGGCGACCGGGTCGACCCGGGGGCTCGCCGTCGGGGGCGCCATCGTCCTGGCCACCCTGATCCTGTTCTTGGTCCTGCGGTCTCTGGTCGTGTCGCGACGGCGGGCCCGCGACGAATCCGCACAGCACAGCGGTGAGTTGGAGCACATGGCGCTGCACGACGTGCTCACAGGCCTGCCCAACCGTTCGCTGGTCGTCGACCGCGCCGACCAGATGCTGGTCCGGAGTCGTCGCAGCCAGCTGCCCACGGCCGCATTGGTGCTCGGCGTCGACCGGTTCAAGGAGTTCAACGAGGCCCACGGGTACCGGACAGGGGACGACCTGTTGAGAGCGGTCGCCGATCGCCTGCGCTCGGCGCTGCGGGAAGCCGACACGGTGGGGCGGGTGCGCGGCGACGAATTCGTGGTGCTCACCGACGGTGCCTCGCTGGCGGCAGGGCCCGAGCTCGTGGCCGAACGGATCCTCGAGGTGGTGCGTGAGCCCTTCTTCCTCGGTGACGGTTACGTCGAGCCCTTCACCGTGTCGGTCTCGGTCGGTGTGGCGCTCGGACCGAGGGTCGACGCCGAACACCTGCTCCAGGACGCCGGCACCGCCCTCTCCCAGGCCAAAGAGGCGGGGCGAGACCGCTATGTCGTGTTCGGCCAGGACATGCCCCAGGCCATCGAGAGCCGTCAGGCCTTCGAGCACGAGCTGCGCAGCGCGGTGGCGACGGACCAGTTCTTCCTGCGTTACCAGCCCATCTTCGACATCGAGACCCGCTCCACCACCGGGGTCGAGGCGCTCTTGCGCTGGCAACACCCGACCCGCCGGGTCATCCCGCCCGATCACTTCCTCCCCATGCTCGAAGAGAGCGGGTTGATCGTTCCCCTCGGTCGGTGGGTGCTCCAAGAGGCATGCCGCCAGGGTGCCGCCCTGCATCGTGCCGGCTACCTCATCACCATGTCGGTCAACATGTCGGCCTGCCAGCTCGCGTCCGACACCCTGCTGGCCGATGTCGGTGACGCCCTCGTCGCATCGGGATTCGAACCGAATGCGCTCGTGATCGAGATCACCGAGACCACCATCATGCGCGACACCTCGCTCATGGTCGACCGGCTCGTGGCGCTCAAGGGACTCGGCGTCAGGATCGCCATCGACGACTTCGGCACCGGCTATTCGTCCCTCGCCTATCTCCGCCAGTTCCCGATCGACATCCTCAAGATCGACCGGTCCTTCATCAGCTCCGTGGCCACGACGCGCGACTCGTCCATGCTGATTCACACGCTCGTCCAGTTCGGCAAGACCCTGGGCCTCGAGACCATCGCCGAGGGGATCGAGGAGGAGGGCCAGATGGACCCGCTCCTCGCCGAGCAGTGCGACACGGGCCAGGGCTTCCTCTACGGCCGCCCCCTGTCGCCCACCCAGCTCGACATCTTCCTGCGCACCCACCTCACCCTGGAGACCCCCCTGTGGGTCGTCCCGCCCAAAGAGGCGGCCCGCTGAGCTGACCACCGTTCGCCGGGGAGACCCGGCGAGCCTCGGGTGTCATGATGGACCCCGGTCGCCCGTCGTGACGTGGCGACGCCCGGGGAGGAAGAGACGTGAGGAAGACCGCGCCGGTCACCGAGTGGGGCAGTGACTTCGACGTGCTCGACCCCGACTACGTCGCCGACCCCTTCGGGATCTGGGACGAGCTGCGCACGTCGTGTCCCATCGCCCACACCGACCGACGAGGCAGCACGTGGTTGCCCACCCGCTACGACGACGTGACCGCCATCGCCCACGACATCGAACACTTCAGCTCGCTCGAGGTCGTCGTGATCCCCTTCGAGGGTGAGGAGCCCGAGGAGCCCGTGCTGCCCTACGGTCTGCCCCCGATCTCCGCCGACCCGCCCCTGCACACCTGGACCCGCCGGTTGCTGTTGCCGTGGTTCTCGCATCACCGGGTGGAGAGCTACGAAGCGATGACGCGAAGCCTGTGTTCGGGGCTCATCGACGGCTTCATCGCCGATGGTCGGGCCGATGCGGCCTCGGACTACGCCCAGCAGATCCCGGTGCGGGTGATCGCCCACATCCTCGGTGTCAGTCCCGACCTCGCCGACACCTTCACGGGGTGGGTGCGCGACGTCCTCGAGTTCGCCGACGACCACGATCGACGTGTCAACGGGGTCCAGGGGCTGCTCGAGTACTTCATCGCCGAGGTGGCGCAGAGGCGCGTCCATCCCGGTGACGACCTGTTGAGCGAGCTCCTGCAGACCTCGGTGGACGGGGCGCCCATCGAGGACAGCCTGGTGCTCGGGGCCGCCGCCCTCGTCCTCATCGCCGGCGTCGACACGACGTGGAGCGCCATCGGCTCGTCACTGTGGCACCTGGCCACCCACCCCACCGATCGCAAGCGCATGGCCCAGGACCCCGACGCCATGGCCCTCGCCGTCGAGGAGCTGCTGCGCGCCTACTCCCCGGTGACCATGGCGCGCGTCGTCACGACCGACATCGAGTACGGGGGCTGTCCCATGAAGGCGGGGGACAAGGTCCTCATGAACTTCCCGGCGGCCAACCGCGACCCCGCCGTGTTCGAGCACCCCGACGAGGTCGTGCTCGACCGGGCCCACAACCGACACGTGGCCTTCGGTTCGGGCATCCATCGTTGTGCCGGCTCCAACCTGGCCCGCATGGAATTGCGAGTGGCCCTCGAGGAGTGGTTGCGCCGGATCCCCGAGTTCCGCCTCGACGACGCCCAGGACGTGACGTGGGCCGGGGGCCAGGTGCGCGGGCCGCGCCAACTGCCGGTGCTGTTCCCGTGAAGATCAGGGTGGACCCCGACAAGTGCCAGGGCCATGCCCGGTGCTACGGGCTCGCCCCCGAGCTCTTCTCGGTCGACGACTACGGCCTGTCGACGGTGGTGGGTGACGGGACGGTGCCCCCCGAGCTCGAGGAACGCGCCCGTCTGGCCATCGCCAACTGCCCCGAGTTCGCCATCGACGAGGTCTGAGCCCGGGCCCTCACCCCTGGTTGGCCATCGTCGAATAGGCCCGGCACGGTTCTCCCCGCAGCGCCCCGCAGGCGGGCATCGGCTCGGTGGGATCGACGCCGTGCACGACGTTGACCGCCAGCGAGGAGGCCATGGCCCCCCCGAGCGCCAGGGTGTCGGTGACCGACCCCCGGGTGGATGGGGTCTCGAACGCCCATTCGGGCCGGTCGCCCCCCGGCGCCGAGATCACGATCCGCAACCGGGTGCCGGCCCGGAAGGCATGGGCGATGGGGTCGATGGGGATGCGGACGAGGCTGTAGCGCCCGGCGGGCAGGTTGTGCCCATCGGATTTGAGGTAGCTGGGCACGGGGTCGAGGACCGTGGAGGCCTTCGACAAGGTGCGGTTGGCGGCGCGCAGGAAGCCGGAGGTGACGTACTCCTCCTCGGTGTCGCCGGGCCGGACCTCGGTCACGGTCACCTGGAGGTCGGTGTCCGACGCGCTGGACCGCAGCCACAGGTCCACGCTGGCCGGGCCCACGATCGTGGTGGGTGAGGTGAAGACCGGTGTCTCGAAGGCCACCCCGTTGGCGGCGGGCACCGTCGTCCAGTCGTAGGGCGGCTGGGCGGCCCAGGCGTTGGCCGAGGCGGCGAGGTCGGTGGCGGGACGGACAGAGGGATCGGGCCGGAACGACGTCTGAGTGGCCCCACCCTTCGACGACCTGAGCGTGCCCCCGGCCCCGAGGTAGTAGCGGGTGACGGTCCCCCGCGGGGGCCAGGAGGAGTAGTCGGCCTCGAACGTCGGTTGCAGGGCCCCGGGCCCGAGATCGCCGCCCCCGTTGTCGAAGAGCACCCTGACCCTGGGGTCGTCGGCGGCGAAGTCGGCTTTGGCCGCGCTGAGAGAAGGGGCGTCGGTGAAGCGCAACGGCGGGGGTGTCATCGCCTCGGCCCCGCCGGTGGCCTCGGCGTAGACGGCGGGGGCGAGCAAGGTGAGGAACGGGTTCTGGGTCGGCACGCGACCCGCGACGTAGATGTCGAGGAACTCGAGCCACCGTGACAGGGTGTCGGGGCCGAGAGAGTCGATGTGGGTGCCGTTGAGCATGGTGGCATAGACGTTCTTGTCGTGGCCGAGAGCCGTGATCAACGCCGGCCACTGGGGCCCCGTCTGCTCGTCCTCGAGGGCACCGGCCAGGAAGACCGGGACCTTGATGTGCGTGGCCCACACGGCCGGCGAGCGTTGGTCGAAGAGGGCCGGGACCCGGCTGAGCCCGGGCCCGACCAAGGACGCGAGCTGCTGGGCTTCAGGGTGCAGGACCTGGTTGGCCAGGCAGGTGGTGTCGCCGGTGGCGATCTCGGCGGTCGCCCAGGGTTGCCCCCCCTTCGGAGCGGCCTTGGCGTCGGAGATGCGCTGGGCGATCCAGCTGGCGGCGAAGCCGTCGTTGTAGATCCCGCCGGGATAGCCGGTCGAGAAGAGATCGTCGGTGGAACTGAGCGGCGCGATGGCCGCCAGGTCGGGCGGGTCGGTGCCCGCCACCTCGAACTGGGAGATGCCGGAGTACGAGATGCCGACCATGCCCACCTTGTGGTGCAGTACCCACGACTGGGCCCCGACGGTCTGGATCACGTCGTAGCCGTCGTAGTCCGAGGGCAGCCCGAAGAGGTCGAAGGCACCCCCCGAGCACCCCGTGCCCCGCATCTGCACGCTCACCGTGGCGAAGCCCAGCAGCGGGGCGATGACGCTTCCCACCACGGTGGCGGTGTCGGGCAGCAACGGGTCGCTCGCCGGTGCCTTGCCCTCGAGCGCGTCGATCAGGCTGTGGGGCGCGGCGATGGCGTATCCGGAGTACTCGACGACCGTCGGGAAGGGGCCCTGGGCGAGCGTCTTGCCCGGGGGGAGGCGCACCGTGGCGGCGATGGAGATCCCGTCGCGCATCTTCACGTAGTTGAGGCCCGCATGCAGGTGTTGGCTCGAGTAGAACGCCGCCGGGGGCGTCGAGCTCGTCGAGAGGACCGAGAACGGCGACGTCTTGCGGTGTTTTCCCCCGGTCTCTTCGAACCGGAAGCCCGCCCCGGCGGGCACGTCGCGGACGATCAGACCACCCAGGCTGTCGACCACCCCGGCCCCGACCGTCGCCCCCGACCCGTCGACCAGGGTGAGCCGTTCACCGGGGGTGGCGCCGATGGCGTAGGCCTCCCCGATCGATCCGTGACCCTGCCACGGCGTGGCCGCCCCGCTCGGGGTCGCCTCGGTGGCGACGAGCATGCCGGCGACGGCGACGACGGCCAGCCCGGCGGTCGCGAGCCGCTTCGTCAGTAACCCCTGCACGCACCACTCCCGTCGCCCCCGCCACCCCCGAAGGCGGCCCGGATCGCCTCGTCAGGGTAGTCGGGCCGGCCGAGCGCCGAGCGCCGAACGCCGAGCGCCGAGCGCCGAGCGGCGTCTAGCGCGCTTCGACGATGAGTCGGACGAGCTTGCCGTTCACCCGACGCAGGACCGAGGCGGGGTGATCGGATTCCGCCACCGCCGCCAGTGCGACCACGTCCTGGCCCAGGTCCTCGGCCTGACAGGCCTGTTCGTAGCTGCTCGACGCTGCCTTGCTTGTTCCCATCGGACCGCCCCCCGGGGCAGATCCTCGGGCGGTTGGATCAATTGCCCTCCAACCCCCGGTCAACTTCTGGGCAACGGAGGGGGTGAGCCCGAGCCGAAGGGCCCCACGTCGAAGCCGGCGATCCCGTAGGCGAAGCGCAGGGGCTCGGGGACGAGCAGGGGGCTGGCGGTCCTCGGGGGGGTGATCTGGAGCCACTTGCCCTCGTAGCACGCGTTGGGGGTGGCCGTCGGGCCTGAGCCCGGGGTGAGGATGATGTCGCACACGTCGGGATACGAGAGCTCGAACCAGGCCCGCTCCTCGGGGCCCACGACGACGGCCGTGGGCGTCGCCGCGGCGATGCCCGTGCTGGCGCCCATGGTGGGCACATCCTGGGTGGCGGCGGGCAGGGCGGTGCCGTTGGCGCTGTTCACGGCCAGGCCGGGGTACCCGAACAGCGAGCACGTCGACAGCGAGATGTTGGTGAGCGACACCGTTTCGTAGGTGGTGTCGCTGATGCCCTCCCAATCGGTGACGGTGCCGCTCAGCTGACCGCTCACGCAGTTGGGCGGACCCGACGGGGAGTTCGCCTTCGGCACCGACGAGGTGGAGGGACCGACGACCCGGGCGCTGTGGGGCGGCGACGCGTAGTACTTGCGAAGGGCCACCACCATTCGATCGATCCCGAACGCCGCTCCGCCGGCGCCAACGATCACGCCCACGACCAGGATGGCGACGCGGGCGCGGCGCCACAGGCGGCGGCGCCGGACCCGGCGCCGCACCATCTCTTGGACCGTCTCGGGGTTCTTCATCTTCGGGATGCGTTCATTCTCGACCAGATCGTCACATGGGGACCCCAACTGCAGCGGTCGGGAGCGAATCGTGCCCGGTATCTTCGGTCACAGAGCCACCCGGCGAGAAGTCGGCAACCCTCCCACCTCCCCAACGACGCCCGGGGGCCGGGGGTCGACCTCCTGGCGGTCCCGGGCCGACCCACCCGGGAACCGGGTCTTCCCGCCCCCGTACGGCCCAGGTCGCGATTGCGGCGCCCGGCCGGCGCGAGCGATCCTGTCCCGGCACGGCGCGACAGCGCCTCGCCGGCAGGGAGAGAGAGATGGGGCCACGTCGAGCCCGGGACGACGAAGTGACCGCCTGGCGCGAACACGGATGGGTCCTCCTCGAGGGCCTCGTCCCTGTGAAAGAGATCGACGCCGCCGTCGAGGACCTCCATCTGCTCTTCCCCCGCCCCGAGGAGTACCACGCCGATCCCGAGGGTGAGACCGAGCGGCGTCTGGGGCGTCCGGCCCCGGTCGACGAGTTCCCCTGGCCCCCCGAGGGCCCCGGCTTCCGACACGACCAGCACCGCTGGATGGGGTTGTTCCCCTTCCCGGGAACCGGCGCGCTCAACCGACTCGTCGTCCATCCCTCGATCGTCGACTTCGCCGCTCGTGCCCTCGACAGCACCGACGTCCGTCTGTACCAGGCTCAGGTGTCGGCCAAGTACACGGGCATCACCAACTACGAGCAGCCCATGCACACCGACCGGAACCACTCCTGGCTTCCCGCCGTGGGGCAGGCGCCGTGGTGGCACATCGAAGGGTTCCTCTATCTCTCCGACGTCGGACCCACCACGGCACCGACCCATCTGGTGTCGGTGCTCGATTCGGTTCCCCGGCGTACGACGGTTCCGCTCGTGATGCCCGAGCAGGACGGCGCCCTCTACGCGGCGGAGCACGGCGCCACCGGGGTGCGGGGCTCGTATCTCGCCTACCGATCCGACGTCTTTCACCGGGCCGTCGATCTCACCGAGCCCCACGGCGCCAGGTTCCTCCTCAACGCCAGCTACAAGATCGCCGGCCAGGACTGGGTGGGCTATCACACCATGCAGTCGCGGGCGACCTCACCGCATTGGGTGGCCTTCGTCGAGGGCTCGACCCCGGCCGAGTTGGCGCTCTTCGGGTTCCCCCCTCCGGGACACCCCATCTGGAGTGGGCCCCTCCTGGACGCCACCCGACGCATGTACCCCCGCCTCGATCTGACCCCCTGGCGGTCGGCGCTCGGCGCCTGAGGCGAACGCCCCCGGCCGGGCGACCTCCGCCCCGCTCCGGTGGGGCCGTCGATTCTCAGGAAATCGACAGCAAGATCCGGTACTCGTAGGACCGTGGGGCCTGTCAGGTCGACCATGGCAGTGCCCCTGCGGGTGAGAGCGGAGGAACCATGAGAGAGCCACTGTCGTTGTCGGGGGGGCCGGTGTCGCGTCGTCGTGCCTGGCGAGGGGCAGCCATCGTCGGGACCCTGGCCGTGCTCGCCGCCGCCTGTGGCAGCGCGGCCGGCTCGCCCAGTTCGGGCGCCTCGTCGTCGGCGGGGTCATCCACGACCGTGCCGGGCGGTCGTCCCCTGGCGACGGGCTCGGTGGCCTCGGTGTCGGGGTCCTCGATGAGCGTCTCGAGCCAATTCGCGGGAGCGACCTCGGTGACCTGGACACCGACCACCACCTTCTCTCAGACGGTGACGGCGGACGCCCAAGACGTCACCGCGGGCAGTTGTGTCTCTGTCACCGGGACGCCGCCCGCCAGTGCCTCTGCGGCGGGACCGATCGTGGCGCGCACCATCACCATCTCCGGGGACGCCACCCCGTGCCCGGCGGCCACCGCGGCCGGAGCCTTCGGTGGCAGGCGGGGCGGAGGCGGAGGCGGGGGAGGATTCGGCGGTGGCGGCGGAGGCGGCGGCGGAGGATTCGGCGGAGGCGGCGCCGGGGGAGGGTTCGGGGGGGGAAGTTTCTCGCTGGCGTCAGCCTCGGGCAAGGTCACGACGATCTCGGGTGCCTCCCTCACGGTGAACGGCATCGGTCGTGTGGTCGGGTCGAGTGGGACCTCGAGTGCCGGAACCTCCGCGACGCCGGTGAAGGTCGAGGTCTCGACGTCGTCGTCGACCACCTATACCAAGTCCGAGTCGGCGACCGGGAGCGCCGTGGTCGTGGGTCGTTGCGTCACCGTGTTCGGCTCGAAAGCCGCCAGTGGCACGTTGACGGCCACGTCGGTGAGCATCCGCCCTCCCGGACCCAACGGATGTGGCGGGTTCGGAGGTCGAGGGGGCGGTGCGGGCTTCGGCGGGACCGGAGCTTCGGCGGGAACGAGCGCGGCGTAGGGCGTCGCGTCGACCGTCGTCAGATGAACCTGATCAACTCCACGGCCACGACGGTCCAGCTGCCCGCCACCAGCACGGCCGGCACCGTCAAACGTCGTGGCGAAGACAAGAGGATGATGCAACTGAAGACGTAGAGGTCGTCGAGGCTGCGAAAGCCCACATCGCCGAGCCAGATGCCCGGGGCGAGGGTGGCGGCCACCACTGCATAGGCGACCCAGGCCGCCCGTTCGTAGAGGCGGGCCGTGGTCGTCCGCAGGGCCAGCGCCGCGGCCACCACCACCACGACCAGGACGAAGAGCTCCCCGAACCACAGCAGGGCCGCCCTCGACGGCAGCAGGCTCAGGTAGTGCCGGAAACCCTGCACGAAGCCGGCGAAGGGAACGTCCAGGTTCTTCTGGCCGGAGGTGAGCAGGGGCCACGAGCCCGTCGCCAGTCTCGCGACGAGCTGCCACGCCGTGAAGACCGCGCCGGGGAGGATCCACGAGATGTGGGGAGTGGTCCCCGTCGCGTCGACGGTCGAGGCACCGGGCGCGACGGCCCGGGCCCGCCGGTCCACGACCCGGCGGCGCGTCGCAGCCAGGGGTCGCTCGAGGGCCAAGAGCGCGATGACGAGGAGGCCTGTCTCCCGACTCAGGACGGCCACGCTGAAGGCCGCTCCGGCCAGGACGAAGCGGTCACGACGAAGGGCCACGACGCCGGCCACCACGAAGGTGGCGGTCACGATCTCGGCGAGGTCGCGCGACAGCACCCAGACGAACCCGAAGTAGCCCGGCAGCACCAGACCCCACCACGCGTGGTGTCGTGCCCCCCGGGCGATCATCGCACCGAGCGCACCCAAGCAGGCCAATCCGAGGACGTTCACGATGACCAAGGACCATGGGACGAGCGAGCTCCGGCCCGCCGCCACCAACCATGCGAATGCCGGGTAGCCGACGCGCTCGAATCGGCTGAGGGTGTCCATCCTGATCCCGTGGGCGGTGCGGTCGAAGTTCAAGGGAGCGAGGGCCATGCGGTAGTAGAACTGGCCGTCATATCCCTGGCCCGACGTGATCGGGACCCCCGTCGGTATGCGGCCCCGAACGTGATCGCTCCCGACGACGATGAACGAGGCGATGTTCCTGTGTCCCGCAACGACGATTCTCGCTGCCGCCACCACCGCGCCGGCCATGCCGGCGATGGCGCCGGCCCATCGGGGGCTGTCGGTGCGGCGTATCGCCGACGACATGACCCCGCGGCGCGCCGTGACGATCAATGCAGGTTCCCTCCGGTGTGTCGGCTGGTCCACGGCCTCACGACAGCACCCATATGTGTGAATCTCCTCGGGGATCCGTCTGGTGCGGGGGGCGGCCTTGCGCAGTATGCCCGCTCTCTGCGGGCCCGGACCGGCATACGTCGCAACCTGCTGGGACGAAGTCCCCTGCTCGACGCCCCGCCGCGCCGCGCTGATCATGAGGATCGGGCCCGCCTCGAGGTTCGTCCTCGGCCCGGATCGCGATCAGTCTCGGACAGAGGCTGTGCTCGTGCCTGAGAGCTCGACCTTCAGGATCGCGCCGATCTCGGAGGGATTCCCAAAAGCTGGGGGTAGAAGGTAGATTTCTTACCCAAGTTGGGGCGCGGTTGGGGTTGCGGCCCTTCGATGTGGCAGGGGGGCAATGGAGGACGGCTGGCATCCCGACCCGTACGGGATTCACGAGGAGCGGCTCTTCGCGCACGGCGAGCCGACGTCAGTGGTCCGCAACGACGGTATCGGATCCCTCGATGCTCCCCCGGTGACCGGGGAGGCCACAGCGGAGCCCGGTGGCGGTCACCGCGACGCGACGGCATCGAATCCAGTGCGCGCCGGGACCGCGGTTGTTGGCGGGCCTCCTGACAAGCACGGGCAGATCAGGCACCCCACCAGGCCGATGTTGGCGCTGGCGGCGCTCCTGATCGGCGGTGGTGGCGTCGTCGGGTACCTCGGGATAAGCGGAGCCGGAGGTTCGGGCAGCACGACCACAACGACCGAGAACCCGATCGTGCGCGTGCTCCCTGAGCTCCCGCGCGCCACCACGCCGTTGATCCCGCCTCAGAAACCGCCGCCCGCCCCGCCCACGACGGCGGCCTTGACGCCGCTCGAGCAGGCCCTGGCGGCACTTCCCAAATCCACGACGCCCCCCGCCACCGCGCCGGCGACGGCAAGGTCAGGAAGTAGCAGCCCCGTGGTCACCAGCGCCGCGGTTCGCGCCACCCAACCTCCCAAGCGCGCCGCTCCCACACCGACGTCGGTGGTACCGGCGACGACGCTCCCTGTGACGACGATGACGACATTGGTGAGCCAGGCCGACCAGGCCTGGGTCCTGGCCTACGGGTCGGTCTTCAACACCTTGCAAACTGACGTGGAGAAGCTCAACAGAGCGTTGCAGACGACCAGCCCGGACTTCTACTCGGATGTGCATCCCTACTGGCAGGATCTCTTCGTCGACGCCAACTACGCGGCCTCACTCCCCCCGATCCCTGACAGCGCCACGCAGTCCGAATGGTCCACCGCGTTGAGCGACTTGAACCAAGGCGCATCGCAATGCATCCTCGCCACCGCGGCCGCGCCCGGAACCGCGGGGTACGTCGCTGCCACCTTCGACAAGGGCTCGTCGCTCGTCACGGTGGGCACCACCCAGTTGGACTCTGCCGTCAGCTCCATCGAGAGCCTGGCGGCGGCGACCTCGGTGGCGTCACGCAGTCAGGTCCGGGCCTGGGACCAGGCCCACGGTGCCATCTTCGCCACGTTGCAGACCGATATCAGCAAGGTCAATGCTGCGTTCCCGGCGAGCGAGGTGTCTGACTACTCGAGCGTCGATCCCTCGTGGCAGCAACTCCTGAGCGATGCCCAAAGTGCCATGCAGCTGCCACCGATCCCGGACGCGCTGATCCAGAGTTATTGGAGCACGGCACTGAGCGACCTGATCCAGGGGTCGAGCGATTGCCTGGGCTCGTCGGAGGCCCTTCCCCCCAACCTCTTCGACCAGGGTGTCGCCTCTCTCCAAACCGGCGCCACCTTCCTGAGCACTTCTGTGGCCAAGGTCCAAGCCCTGATCGGGTGAGCCTGGGGGCCTGATCCCCGGTGCGGCGTCAGGCGGTCTTGTGGCTGTGCTGACCGCGCTTGCTGGGGAGAAGGCTCACGACGACCGTCTTGGCCAGCGCCCACCGGGACTCCTCCCGGCCTCCCCCCACACTGGCCCGCCTCGGGGAAGGGTCGGGCGCCGCCTCCCAAGGAGGATCGTTGAACAGGTCGACTCTCTGGGTATCGGAGAAGACCTGCGAAGAGTCGAACCAGGACCCGTTCGAGGACATGCGCTCCCTGCTCATGCGAAAAATGTAACGCCGCAGGGTTTCCCGTTCGGGGATAGGGCCCGAGCGCCCTGCCCGAGGTCCACCGCGGCCGGTGACGCGCGTCGCCAGGGAGGCTGCCCCACCCCCGACGGCGACGCCCCTGGCCTCACCGCCCGGGGACTGGACCGGCGTTCAGGACGAGGGCGCGGCGGGAGCGATGCTCCCGTAGGCGACGGCGAATCCGTCCCCGTTCGGGTTCGGGGCCGACGGGGTGGAGATCCAGTTCGAGTATGAGCCCTTGTACATCGCCCCGCCGTCGGAACTCGTCAGACCGGGGCCGGCACCGTTGACCGTGCCGTGGTCGAAGATGGCGTCGCTGTCGTCGGCGAGCGTCGCCACGCGCCGTCCGATCGTGGGCGCTTCTTGAATCCATTCCGCCGAGTCTTCGTACCCGGTGTAGGTCTGGACGGTCGAAAAGGTCTGCCCCGTCGTGGTGTCGGTCACCACGATGGTCCATTGATTCGACACGCCCTTGGTGATCGACACCGTCATGGCGTCCCCGGGATGGACGGTGATCGACGCGATGGGCGTCTCGGCGGCGGGCAGGATCTCCCACCACGCCTGGTAGAACGTGGAGCCCGGCTGGCGCCGGACGCGGCGCTGCCAGTCCTGCTCGGTGCCGGCTTGGATCAGGTCGCTGTTGGTGTCGCCATCGATGCCCACCCAGGTCGACGAGTACGCGTTCTTCCTCTGTTGCCCCCTCTTGGCCGGGGTCTGCACGGTGGGGACCGTCCAGTGCCCGACCACGCTGGTGATGGCTGAGCCCGTGACCGCATACCCCGACCAGTTCCTCGACGTCCACCCCAGGTTCATGTGGCCCCTGTTGGACCCGAACGTGGGTGTGACCGTGGGTGTCGTGGGGGTCGGTCCGGGGATCCGGGGGGCGTGGAATTCAGCTACGCCAGGCACCGCCGCCGAGCTCGCTCCGAAGCCGCACAGGGCGACCGTGCCCACCATGAAGGAGAACAGGATCCCCCCCCGAATGGCCGTCCGTCGCCTCACGCTGTCCCCCTTCAGGTCTGGTCCCCGCTCCGAGCGATCCAGAACACTTGACTCAGTGATCGTAGGCCGGGGTGGCGCTGAGCGCTCGGGTCTTTTCGAAATCCCTTCCCCCGTGCCCCGGCCGAGGCCTCGGAAGTCGAAGTCCTGGTCGCGTCCCCATTATTGAGTAGGGACGAGGGCACTATGAGGTCTCGGCCACGAGTCCTTCCCACCCCCGCAGGTGCAGTGGGCCCTGAAAGGGCTCGTTGTCGCGCCCGCGGTCGGTGCCGATGCAGATGTGGCCCTCGAGCCCTTCGATCAGAGTGTCGCGATCGCTCAGATTGAGCAGCACCCGGTGTCGAGCGCCTCGACGCCAGGCCCACACGCCATCAGGGCCCGTCAGGGTTTCGTAGTCGCCTGCGTGCAGGTCAGGAGTCCTCTTGCGAAGAGCGATGATGTCGCGGGCCAAGGTGAGCATGGACGCGGGATCGGACCGCTGTTGTTCGACATTGCATCGTGCGGTCGGACTCAGCGGAAGCCAGGGCCGGGCGCCGGGCACGGTGAAGCCACCGCCCGGTCCGTCGCGCCACGGCATGGGTGTGCGCATGGCGTCGCGCCCCGCGTATGCCGGCCAGTACAGCACGCCGAGGGGGTCGCGCAGATCCTCTTGTGACACCGGAAAGTCTTCGAGGCCGATCTCGTCGCCCTGGTACAGGACGGGCGTCCCCCGCAGGCAGAGCAGCAGGAGCAGCGCGAGTCGGGCCTTGCGTCGATCGCCGTCCGCCCAGCGCGACGAGAACCGTGACATGTCGTGGTTCGACCCCGTCCACGCCGGCCACGCCCCGGGGGGCAGCAGGGCCTCGGTCTCTTCGACGATCCCCCGCATGGCTACGGCCTCGAGCGGAGCCGTGATGAACGGGAAGTTGAACGCCAGGTGGAGTTCGTCACGGCCGTCGCCGTAGTACTTGACCAACTCGTCGATCTTCGCCGGGGTCTCCCCGATGAGGATGCGCGGGTCGTCATAGGACTCGGCCAGCGGTCTCCAGCGTCGGATGACATCGTGGACCTCCGGACGGTTGCCGTTGTAGACAGGCCGTTGGCCCAGGAGCTGTACATCGAGGTCATCCTCGGCGGTGGCGGGTGGGTTGTCGCGCAGCTGGGCGTCCTTCACGATGATGTTGCACACATCGATCCGAAACCCCGCCACGCCGCGGTCGAACCAGAACCTGAAGATGGCGTCGAATTCCGCCCGGACCTCCTCGTTCCACCAGTTGAGATCCGGTTGCTCGGAAAGGTGATTGTGTAGGTAGAACTGGTCGGTGGCCGGGTCGAGCGTCCAGGCCGGCCCCCCGAAGCTGCTCACCCAGTTGTTGGGGAGCGTGCCATCGGCTTTGGCATTCGCCCACACGTACCAATCGCGTCGCGACGACGTCAGAGAGGAGCGGGAGTCGACGAACCAGGGATGCAGCGCACTGGTGTGGTTCGGGACGATGTCCAAGAGCACGCGTATGTGCCGATCGCCGGCGGCGGCAACGAGGCGGTCGAAGGTCGCCATCGTCCCGAGATCGGGCTGCACGGCCCGGTAGTCCGCAACGTCGTATCCCCAGTCCGCGTTGGGTGAGACGGTGATGGGGCTGAGCCAGATCCCGTCGACCCCCAACCACTCGAGATAGTCGAGGCGACTGATGATCCCTTCGAGGTCTCCCACCCCGTCGGCATTCGAATCGGCGAAGGATCTCGGATAGATCTGGTAGAGGACGCCGGACTTCCACCACGGGCCCACGCGGCCGGCGGCGCCGGGCTCGACCTCGGTCATCCCGTACTCGGCAACGGCTGCCAGTCGTTCACGACGACCCAGCACACTCCCTGGGGTATGTGGTTCATGGGGAACTTGCACTGGCTCGACGGGGGAGAGTTGGTGTGCAACCTCACGATCCGGTACTGGGTCGGACCGTAGAACTTGTTCGGCCCGTAGGTCAGAACCGGGGAGTACCCACCGGAGAAGTTGGAGATCTTTGCCATCGCCGCGTCGAACGTCCGTCGATCCAAATGCGGCCCGGCGGCTGTGGCGGCGGCGGCGAAGAGACGGATCTCCTGGCACCAGCCTTGCACCGGCCCCTGTTCTTCGAGGAAGAAGCTCTGGTTCCCCGGCGGGATCTGTGGGTAGGCCTTGTGCCATGCCGTGAAGCAGCTGCGCACACCGGGGTCGTAGCCCCCTTCTGACTCAGGGCGAGTGTCGTCGATACCGCCCAGCGTTTCAGTGGTCAGGCCTTCTTGGCCATCGAGGGCCTTCTCGTAGGGGAAGGGGAGGAGCCCGAGTGCTGATTCGATGGAGTCTTCGTAGTCCGACAACAACAACTTGGGGAACCACTGCTGCTGGGTCTCCGCCGCCAACACAGGGAAGAAGACGTTGAACGGAATGAGAGGGATCACCGAGGTGACGCCGTCGGAACGCAACTGCTGGACGACGAGCGGTGCCTGGGAGTCGGTGGAGGCCGTGTCGGATGGGTCCGAGGCGATGGTCTTGACGATCGGGGCGATTCCCGCCCGTCTGAGATCGGGCAGGAGATACTGATTGAGGGCAATCTCATCGCTCGCCCGGTCTCCGGCGATCACCCCCACCTTGATGTTGTTCCCGATGAGCCCGGCGCTCAGTCCCCAGCCGACGGTGGCCTGCAGGATGGCGGCGTCGTCGGGACCCGTCCACCACAGGTAGGGCGAGCCCTCCTGGGTCCAATTGGTCACCGTGGTCCACTGACTGAGAAGGGGTGTGTGGCCTTCCTGGGTGATGCAGAGCTGGTTGTCGCCCGTCCAGGTCCCGACGCCGTCGAGCACAGCGAAGGCAGGGGAGCCGCCGTCGGTCCAGTCCTTGCACAGCGCTCGCATCTGGGCTTCGTTGGTGGGGTCGAAATTGACGATCTCCGCATCGATCTTCCGGCCGTCGATGCCACCGGCGTCGTTGATCAATTTGACGAAGAGCTTGATCCCCTTGTCTTGCTCGCTGTACTCGATGTCTCCTGCGAAACCGAAGCTCGAGGCCAGCGACGAAAGGTTGGACACCGGGAAGACGACTCTGATGCTTTGCGCGGTGACCCCGGCGGCGCTGGTGCTGGCATGCACGGGGGTCACCACGGTGTCGGGGGTCGCTGAGCCCTTGCCCTTGGCGGGGGAACCGGCCCCGACCGCGAAGGCGACGGCGATGACGAGAACGACTACCACCACCAACGAGACGATCTGCACAGTCCCAGACCGTCGGCGGAACCGACGCCATGATCGCCCCAGTCGTCCACTGCCCCCGCCTGCCATGTCCCTCCCTTGAACTTGGCACCTTCGTCCGCCCAACATAGGCGTTGGTCTGGGCGAGGACGACTCGGTGTTCCAGTGTCCGGTAGGGAACCGCCACAGTTGTCCGCCCGGCGTGACCACGACAGCGCACCTCCTCACCGACGCTCGGCGATATCGGTGTCGCAGGGGATATCGGGGTCACACGGGTGACGGGCGAGACCGCCTCACGGTTGGTCATCGATGGGACGCAGCGATGCGTCGTGCCCGGAAGGTCCGCCCATGAGGGCTTTCGGGCGTGGGACAGGACGACGGTGTCATCAATATTTGTGTTGCTCGCTCGCGCGACAATCTGATAGTCCAGGAGTTCAGCCAAGATGCGTCGCCGTAGCGGGTAGGGCGTTCGTGGTCCTGCCCTGCAGGGGGTGGAGGGAAGTGAGCCCAGCACGACTGAGTCGGCGTACCAAGAGCCGCCGTACACGCTCGGTATTGACTGGTTCTCTATTGGTTGTCTCGGTGCTCGTGGTCGCCACGTCCGCCACGTCCGCCTCGGCCTTCGCCAACCCCGAATGGTCGACGAGCGTGAACCCCATCTCGGTGGGCCCGATCACGAACATCAGCGAACCGTGTACGGGCCAGAACGCGGAAGTGGAACAAGCCATCGATCCCGCGGGCGCCCGCGACGTGTACGACGCATGGATGGGCTGTCAGGGAATCGGATTTGCGTACTCGACGAACAGGGGTGCCAGCTTCTCGACGCCCGTCCAGCTTCCCCGCAGTGACGGTACCTCCGATGACCCGAGTGTGGCCGTAGGCCCCACGGGAACCGTGTACGTCGCGTTCATGGTGTCGGTGGGAGACCAAAGCTATCCCGTCGTCGATGCTTCTTTTAACCACGGCGCCTCGTTCCCGCAGGTCACGTCCATCATCCCCACGGATCCCGAGAACTTTGGCGACAGCCCGAACCTCGCCGTCGGCCCCGACGGCACCCTGTACATCACCTGGGCCTACGGACCCTCGAACGATTCCGTCATCCTTCGGTGCAAGAAGAACGGCAGTTGTTCGTTCTCGAGCGGTGAGTTGAATGTGGTGATTCAGAAGTCGACCGACAGCGGCAGGACGTTCAGCACCATGGTGTCGGTCAACCCCGACTACCCGGTGGGGGGTGCTGACAACGGACCGATCGTCGTGGGTCCCGAGGGTCAGCTGGACGTCCTGTACCAGCGGTATCCGACGAACCCCAAGACCCTGGCACTGAGCCCGGCCCAGAACTACTTCACGTCGTCGGACAACGGAGGTGCGACCTGGTCGACGCCCGTGGTCGTCGGGCCCGACGCGGGGACGATGTCCCTGGGGGAGTGGTGGAACGAACCCGGTCTGGGGATCGACAGCGCCGGCAATCTCTATGCGGCCTGGGACACCCAGGGAAAGACCTCGAGCCGGGAACGGATCGACACCGGGTGGCTGTCGTACTCCGAGGACGGGGGGGCCCAGTGGTCGCGGCCCGTCCAGGCCCCTTCGAACAAGAAGAACTACCCGCACATCATGGAGGTCATCGGCGCCGGGCCCGGGCAGGCCTATGCGGGATGGCTCTCCGACGACAGCCCTCGGGGCTATTCCCTCTATGTCCGCCCCTTCTCGATCACCAGCGGATGGCTCGCCCGGCCCCGTCGGATCTCCGAGTTGTTCGGGAGTCGAAGCGTGTGGCCCGGTGACACCTTCGGTCTGTCGATCTTCGACTCGGACCATCTGATCACGACCTGGGGAAGTGCGGCGACCAACCGCAAGGATTCCGCCATCTACGCAGCCGAGGAGACCATGGCGTCGTAGGCGAGCGAGCCCTCGCCCATCGTCATTCGTTCTGGGGAGCGATGACCGTTTCGCCATAGTGCTGAAGGGTCTCGAGGGCGTGTGCCAGGGAGTCGCCCGGCACGCCGATGTGACCCCAGGTCACGCCGAGCCGGGTGAGCTCCTCCAGGCCGGCTCGGTGCGCATCGGGATCGAATGCGCGGCTGCCCGGCGGGCCCCCTTGGGGTGTCCCGAAGGCGACGTCGATGGCGGCGCGATCCCGTCCGGCTTCGTCGACGAAGATCCACAACTCATCGAGCATCCTCGCCAGGTCCGCCACTGTCTCGAGTGACGGCGTCTTCGTCGTCTGCGACACGCTGCGGGGCGCGGGGAACGGGGTCCAGCCGTCGCCATAGAGCGCCACCCGGCGCCGAGAACGCCGGCTGTTCCCCCCGATCCACAGAGGGGGCCGCGTGGTCGGCTTGGGGTTGACGGCCAGGCCGGCGGCGGAGATCCCGTCGCCCTCAAAGGTGAAGTCGTCATCGGACCACACGCCGCGAATGACCTCGACCGCCTGGTCGAACAGCGCGTTGCGCTGCTCGAAATCGATCCCGAGGGCTCGGTACTCCCCCCGGAGGTACCCGGTCGCCACCGCGAGGGTGAATCGTCCCTCCGACAGCACGTCGAGCGTCGCCACCATCTTCGCCACGATGAGGGGGTGGCGATAGGGGAGCACGACGATGTTGGGAATGAGTCGGAGCCGTTCGGTCGCGGCCGCGCAGAAGGCCAGTGCCACAAAGGGATCGAGGGCGTCGTGGCCTCCACTGCCCAGCCACTTGGCCGTGGGGGCCGGGTGGTCGGTGAACCCGACCCCGTCGAATCCACTGGCTTCGGCCACTTGGCAGAATCGGACGAGGGCGTGGCGCGAGAGGAACTCGGGATTGTAGGGATGCGCTATCAGCGGGTACGTCACGGAGAATCGCATCCCGGATACGTTAGGCCCTGTCGGTACGGATGTTCCCAGATGTCGCCGGCTGTTCGGCAGTCTCATCCCCACCCATGGAGGGTGAAAAAGCACCGCTTGGTCCTGTGGGACGACGTGAACCGACATATCCACCGCCTTGAGTCCACAATGCAGAGACAGGGGCAGCGGCTGTGGACGATTTCCGTGCTCCGGCCCTACCCTTTCCATAGAAATTTGTGCGAGGAGGGGCGGTGACCGCCACCGAGAACGTCACGGTGCTCTTCACCGACCTGGTCGGTTCCACCGAGCTGGCCTCTGCGCTCACCCTGGAGGCCGGCGGCGAACTGCGACGAGGGCACTTCTCCACCCTTCGCCAGGCCATCGCCGTTTCGGGGGGCACCGAGGTGAAGAGCCTGGGCGATGGGCTCATGGTCGTGTTCCCCGTAGCCTCCGCTGCCCTGGCGTGCGCCGTGGCCATGCAGCAGGCCGTCGATCGGGACAACGCCGGCACCACGCGACCGTTGGGCCTGCGGATCGGGCTCAGTGCCGGCGAGGTGATCAGGGAGGCAGATGACTACTTCGGCGACCCGGTGATCGAGGCGGCCCGTCTTTGCACGAAGGCCGAGGGCGGCCACATCCTGGCAGCGGATCTCGTGCGGGCGATGGCAGGTAGGCGCAGCCCCCACACGTTCTCTCCGCGCGGAGAGATCGAGCTCAAGGGTTTGCCCGAGCCCATCGCGACCGTCGAGGTTGGTTGGGAGCCGCTCGGAGATGTCGAGGCGGCGGCGAGCGCAGTGCCACCACCGTCGCGCCTCGAGATCGGACCTGCCATCGGGGTCATCGGACGTGACACCGAGGCCGGGTTGTTGACCGACGCCTTCAAACGGGTCGCCGCGGGCGAGGGCCGCGAGATCGTCTTGGTCTCGGGTGAGGCGGGCATCGGAAAGACCACGCTTGCCAGCCAGGTGGCGCGCGCCGCCTTCGAGGCGGGCGCGATCGTCCTGCTGGGTCAATGCGACGAAGACCTCGGTGTCCCCTACGGGCCCTTTGTCGAGGCCCTGTCCCACTATGTGACCCACGCCCCAGAAGAAGCCTTGCGAGGGCATGTCCAGTCCCTTGGGGCGGAGCTCGCCAAGATCGTCCCCGCCCTCCGACTGCGCCTGGGGGAGCTCCCCGAGCCTCAGAGCGCCGACCCGGACACCGAGCGTTACCTCCTGTACAAAGCGGTGGTCGGGCTGCTCGGCCAGGTGGCCGGCGACGAGCCCCTCGTGCTCGTGCTGGAGGACCTCCAATGGGCCGACAAGCCCAGCCTCCAGTTGCTGAGGTACGTGGTGGCCAACACGACACCCCTGCGCCTCCTCATCGTCGGTACCTACCGCCACTCGGAGCTCTCAAGCCCCCACCCGCTGACCGAGGTCTTGGCCGCCCTGCGGCGCGACTCCGGAGTGAGCCGCATCGGGCTTTCCGGCCTGGATGACACGGGGGTGCTGGCTTTCATGGAGGCGTCCGCCGGTCACGATCTCGACGACGACGGGGTGGGACTGGCCCATGCCCTGTATCGCGAGACCGACGGCAATCCGTTCTTCGTCGGTGAAGTCCTGCGTCACCTCTCCGAGACCGGGGCCATCTACCAGGATGACACCGGTCGATGGATGGCCGCCGCAGACCTCGAAGCGATGGCGATGCCCGACAGCGTGCGCCTGGTCATCGGCTCCCGCGTGGCCCGGCTGGGCCAGGCAGTCAGCCAGGTCCTGCCTCTCGCCTCTGTCATCGGCCGGGAGTTCGACCTGGATCTGCTGGCCCGCGTGACCGGACGCACCGAGGACGAGCTCCTCGACCTCCTCGACGCCGCCGCCGCCGCCGCTCTCGTGCGCGAGGTCACCGACGCCCCGGGGCGGTACTGCTTTGCCCATGCCCTCATCCAGCACACCCTGTACCAGGATCTGGGCGCGACCCGCCTGGCCCGCGCCCATCGTCAGGTCGCCGAGGCGATCGAGGCCATCGTCGGGGACCACCCCGGTCCAAGAGTGGGCGAACTCGCCTTTCACTGGTTCAGCGCAACCCAACCCGTCAACACCACCAAAGCCATCGGCTACGCCCGCCAGGCGGGGGAGGCGGCGCTGGCGTCGCTCGCCCCCGACCACGCCGTCGGTTACTTCTCCCAGGCGCTCGAGCTCGTCGAGCTTGCCGGGGGCGGTGACCCCCTCCTGGGCTGTGATCTTCGTCTCGGGCTGGGCCAGGCTCAGCGTCAAGCCGGGATCGCCGCCTTCAGGGAGACCCTTCTCGACGCCGCGCAGCGGGCCCGTGAGGTTGGCGCCACCGACCGGCTGGTTCAGGCCGCTCTGGCGAACAATCGCGGCTGGTTCAGTGCCAGCGGGGTCATCGACGCCGACAAAGTGGAAGTGCTCGAGGCCGCCCTCAGTGCCCTGGCGGAGGACGACAGCACCGAACGAGCGATGTTGCTGGCAACCTTGTCCACCGAACTCAGCTTCGGACCCCTCGACCAGCGTCGGGTCCTGGCCGACGAAGCCAAAGCCATGGCCGGACGCCTGGGGGACCCGGCCACCCTCATCCGGGTGCTGTGTCTGCTCAACAACCCACTCCAGATTCCCTCCGCCCTGAACGAACGGATGGCCGACACAACAGAGGCCCTGGCGTTGGCCGAGGTGCTGGGCGATCCCGAGACCCTCTACCACGCAGGCAGCAACAGCCAGGTCAATTTGATGCAGGCCGGAGACTTCGAGTCGGCCACCCGCTGTCTGGACACCCTGCGGGCGCTGAGCGACCGCCTCCGACAGCCGACACTGATGTGGATGACGGCCTTCAAAGAGGCGGGCGAGGCCATCATGGCCGGTGACCCCGAGAGGGCCGAGCAGCTCGCCACGGTCGCCTTTGAGATGGGAACCGACAGCGGTCAACCGGACGCCTTCGCGATCTACGGATCCCAGTTGATGTACGTGCGCCATCAACAGGGACGCCTGGGGGAGCTGGTGTCGCTCATCGAACGGGAGGTCGCCGAGAACCCCGGGATCCCGGCGTTCCGTCCGATCCTCGCCTCCGCACATCTCGAAGCGGGCAACGAGAGCACCGCCCGGGGGCTGCTCGAGGCGGCTGCCACCGACGGGTTCGCATCACTGCCGCTCGATTTCGTCTGGATCATGGGCGTCACCTTTCACGCCCTCGTTGCCGTCGAGCTGCGCGCCAAGGGGCCGGCCCAGAAGCTCTATGACCTGCTCGCCCCGTATCACGAGCAGATCCCCTTCATCGGGACGCTCGGGTTCTTTCCGGTCGCCTTGTCCCTCGGCGGCCTGGCTTCGGTCCTCGGCCGCTACGACGAGGCCGAGGGCCACTTTGCCGAGGCCGCCGAATTGGCCGCCCGCGGTCGGATGAAGTTCTTCGCGGCCCGCACGCAGCTGGAAAGGGGACGGATGCTCACCGCTCGAGGAGGGGCGGGAGATCTCGACCGGGCGCGCACGTACCTGGAGCGGGCGCGCTCTGCGGCTGCTTCGCACGGCTACCTCGTGGTCGAGCGCCGTGCGACGGCTGAGCTCTCTCGGATCTGACCCGACGCCCCAGAAGCTTCGGGCCCGCTCGAATCGCCCACGTAGCCGAGCTCGCCTTCCTCTGTTCGAGCGGGGTGATGGACCGGCCGTCGACAAAGGCGTCTACCGGTAGCGGCGACTTGTCTCGGTCAGGCGAACCAGCGCGTCGCCATCAAAAGGGGAGGCTCCGACCGCAACGCACGCCAGGTCGACAAAGATGCGCCAGAGGTCACGGCGTTTCGCAAAGCCCTCACCGATAGGGGCGATGTCGCGATAGGCGTGAAATACGACGTCGGGCACGGGGTGGAAGTAGTCGACTAGGGCCAAATCTATCTCGGGGTGTCCGAAGTACGGTGCGACGTCGACAACCACGGCTCCTATGTCGGTGGTGACGAAGTTGTTCTGTTGGGCGTCTCCGTGGAGAAGCGTTGGTTGTGGCTCTGGACCGCAGAGCGAAGGTAGTCGCTCCACGAGGTGCTCGACATGAGCCGCAAGGTTCATCGGTAGGCGTCCGGAGTCAACGGCGGACCGGAGAAGCGGAGCAACACGCCGTTCGGTGTAGAAGTCGATCCAGCGATTCGAGGCGACAGGGCTGTTGTCTTGGGGGAGAGAGCCGAAGTAACCGTTGAGATGCTCGAGCCCGAATTGAGAGCCGTGCACTTGGTGCAAGGTGGCCAGGGCGTGACCGATGGACCTCCAATCGCGGGGTGTCCGATCCTGGGGAGGGCGTTCGGATAGCGCCTCGGTCAGGAGGAGGAATCCGTGGTCGAGGGCGACGAGTCCGGTCCCGATCGGGGTGGGCGTCATGATCCCTGCGCTCTCCCGCAGAAGGGTCAGTCCGCTCAGTTCGGCCTGGAACCTCTCTCCTGCACCATCGCCGCGGCCGAGTTTCGCGAACACCGAGAAGGGCTCGCCGTGGAACACACCACAGGGATGTGATGCCCGGTCGTTCAAGTCGGTGAAGGCGTCGCTGGCCCAACTCCGCCCTAGATGGTGGGAGGCCGCGCTCTCAATGGCGCTCTTGACGCCCGCGTCGAGGAGGGGGTGTCCGGAGGTCACGAACCGACGATACTGGCGACGGCACGGCCGTTTGGTCCCACGGTGATTGGGCTCGCGCTGTCAGGACGCACAGAACCAGCAAGGACCGAGCGGGCTGGCGATTGCCTGTGGGATCATCTCGCTCGTGCGTCGAGCATCGAGGGTCATCGCCACGACGCTGCTCAGCTTGGTTGCAGCAGCGTGCGGTTCTGGCACCACACCGTCGCCATCGGTATCGATACTGGGGCCACCGGCGATTCCATCCCCGGGATGCGGAACACCGGAGTCCCCGGGTTCAACGGGTTACCTCTGGCTCTCCAATGGCGAAGATCGAGGCTATGTCGTTCATGTCCCGAAGTCCTACGCCGAGGGCCGACCCTCTCCTCTGGTCCTGGCACTTCACGACGCAGGGGACTCGGACAGCGCTTTCGAGGTGTACATCGGTCTGGACACCACTGCCAACCACAATGGGTTCCTCGTGGTGTACCCGAATGGGTCGATCCCCTATGAAACCGGGTGGGTGTGGAGCGTGCCAGGGAACAACGCCCCTGCCGAAGAGCCCGGTTCGTCCACGACCCCCGTCGATGTCGGATTCTTGACCGCATTGGTGGCGCATCTCGAGGAGAAATACTGCGTCGACGAGCGCCGGGTTTATGCACTCGGACTCTCTTCTGGTGCAAGGATGGCCGATGTGCTGGCCTGCGACGATCCGACCATCTTCGGCGCAGTCGCCCCGGTCAGTGGCCTTCGTATCCCTATGCCGTGTCTGAGCACTCGTCCGGTACCCATCATTAGCTTTCATGGCACCGACGACACGACGCTCCCCTACGAGGGCTCTGACGGGCCCACCTGGACGTACTCCGTACCGGAGGCGGCCAGCCTTTGGGCGTCGCACAACGGCTGTCGGGCCTCGCCACAGATCTTTGACACGACCCACGCCCCAGAGAAGGCGATGGTCTCGACCTATACAGCCTGCCGAGACGACGCGACGGTGCAGCTCTACACGATTGAGGGTGGAGGCCACGATTGGCCGGGGAGCCCGTTCGGAGGCGAGCCCGAAGGTCCTGATGCAGATGCCATCATCTGGTCTTTCTTTGCGGGGCATCCGCTGCAACCTTCACAGAAGGGCTGAACGCAAATCCGACGGCAGGTTACGACAACCGAACCGGCTCGCGGGGCAGGGGATACTTCCTCTCCGAGGCGTCACCGATCGGCGATTGCTTGGCGGACGGCGGGCACAACCTCGTGGGCCCAGAGGTTCAGTGTCGTCTCGTCGATGCTGTCGCCGGGAGCAACCAAGTAGATGAAAGCAGCGGCCCCGTGTTCATGAACGGCAAACGTCAGTTCCTCCACCCATTGCGTCACTGCGCCCCCGATCCAGCGTCCCTCGTCGTCTCGGGTTTCTGGTATCGGATCCCGGGTGAGGCGCCCTGACACGTTGTAGATGGTGTCGATATCGGTGGGGTCTCTCCCCACCGAAGCAGCCGCTTCATCGATGACGGGCCGCGCCTCGGCAACCAGCGTGCTCCGCCAGTCGGCGAGGTGTCCTGGTATCCATCCGTCTGCGTGTCGGCCGGTTACCGCCAGCCCCTTCGGGCCACCCGCTCCGATCCAGATCGGTGGCGTTGGTGCGGCCGCCGGTGTAAGTCCGGTGACCCGGTAGAACTCGCCGTCGAACGTGGCGGGATCGCCGCCGCCGGACAGCGCCCTCACGACCACGATCGCCTCTTCCAGGGCTCGTATGCGGGCGCCGGGCGACAGACGGGGGACACCGAGGGCGGCGATTTCCTCCTCCGCCCCGCCCGCACCCATTCCGAGGACGACACGACCGCCGGAGATCGCAGACAGCCCGGTGATGGTCCGGGCGAGAATGGGAGCGGGACGGCTGAGCAGGTTTGTGCAGATCGCCACTCCGGAGATGTTGTTAGTTGCGCCCAGAACGAACGCCAGAGCGGCGTAGGCGTCGAGGCGCTCGGCGAAGTAGGGGTGGTCGTTGACGCTGACAATGTCGAGACCCGCCTCGTCGGCTAGGCGGGCATGTCCGAGCATCTGGCTCACCTGGTCGACGCCGTTCTCCAGCCCGAGACCGAACAGGACCTTGCGGTTGGGGGTCACGAGACCATTCAATCAGGAGCCGAGAGGTATCCCCGAGGTGCCGATCGGGGACGCTCGGACCGCAAGCTGGGCGCGGTATCTCCGACCCGACGGCCGTGACCGGGGGTGGACCGACGACGTCGGGACGGCAATCGGGGTACGGATTGACCCGAGAACGCATCGGACCGCAGTCGCCGACGAGGGTCTTGTTTGAGCCGTCGATCCGCATATTCCCATGGATGACACGCTGACCATCGAGGAGAGCAAAGGCGGAGACATGTGATCAAAGCGAAGCCAGCTGAACCCTTACGAACGAGGCGTCAGCGACTTCAGCGTGAAGCTGGCACCGCCGGTCAAGGTGGAGGTTCCCAGGAACGTGGGGCTCGACACCTTGGTGGTCCAGGTGCCCTTGACCGGTAGCCCGTTGACTGTGGAGAACCAGATATCGGAGACGTTGGTTCCCCATTGCCCTCCCGTGAAGGTCGACACCTCCCGGAAGTGGAGGGTGGGCACGTCGGTGCCCCCGATCCGCAACGTCTGCGGACCCACGTAACGGTTTGTGCCCCTCATGGTGACGACCCCGGTCTTGATAGGGCTGCTCGTGCCCGTGCAGGAAAAGGGGAACCGTTGCCCCACATGTAGCACTGCCGGAATGGCGATCTCGGGCGAGCAATTGTACGTGCCGGTGTCGGCGATGGACAGCGTCACGAGGTTCCATCGGTACCAGCCCGCCCGAGCCACCTCGACCAGGTTGCCGGCGCGGGCACAGAACGTGGCGTTTTGCCAGTGGCTGTCGCTGTAGTCCAGTCGCCAGACCCAGCAACCGTCGGACTGGTACTTCACCGTGCCCGGAATACCGGGGCCTTCGACCTGTGATTTCGGAGGGAGCGAGATGTGCTCGTGCCCTGAGCCGCGGTAGGAATAGACCCCGTCGTGCGGACGAAGCGTCCCGGGATCGACAAGGGCGCCCGTGGCTCCCGAGCGGAACCGCTGGTAGGCGGTAGCGAACGAGACCTGGTGGGGCCCGGAGTGGTTCCACTCATAGACGAAGATCCCTGCAGCTGAGGCCACCACCGTGACGATCACCGTCGCGACGATGAGGGCCACCCGGTGGCGGTGGGCGAACGACGGCCCCGGCTGGGTACGTGGGATCACAAACGAGCCGCCACCCTCGCCCGAGTCCCGACGCACACCGTCACCGGGCTTCGGCGCAGTACTACCGGGGCTGGTCGCAACGGGCAGCGTGACGAAGAGGGGCTCGACCCCCTCGCCGTCGTGCAGAGCGGGGTCGAGGACGTGTGTCATGGCGTCGCGCCCCCGGCGCGGGCGCCAACGTGCCGGACCAGGTTTGCCACCCCGCGCATCACGGGGTGGGGATGCTCGGCGCGCAAGCGATCGAGGGCGGATTGCATGGTGCTCGTGATCTCGGCGTAACAGTCGTCCACGAAGTCGGGGTCATTCGCCGCTTCGGGGCCGCGCCCGCTCCAGTTCAGAGCGGGCAGGAACTCTACGGTGATGGCCGCCGGCAAGGGCAGCGGGGGGGTCAGGATCGACGTCAGGCCGAAGGGGCCCAGGAGGATCGGGAACACGTTGATCCGCAGCCGGTTGAGGCCTAGAGCGGTCGCCAAGCGGTCGCCCCGTGATACCACCACAACGGCGTGGTGAGATCCGTGAGTTACTACTGGCACCACGGGGACCCCAGCATGCAGGGCCAGGCGGACGAACCCTTTGTGCCCGGCCAGGTCCACCTGGTCGCGCTGGCACCACGGTCGGCAGGCCTCCGTGTCGCCGCCGGGGTAGACGACCACCGCCGCTCCCTGCTGCAGGGCGAGCTCGGCCTCGCGCCCCCCGGCCGGGATGGCGCCGATCCGCCGCAAGAACGGGCCCACGCCGGGCACGCTGAACAGGAGGTCATAGGCAAGGGCGTACGCGGGCTGATCGAGACCGCGACGCTGGATGAGCGACTGACCGACGACCCAGGCGTCGGGCATGTACATGAGGCAAGAGTGGTTGCCGACGACCAGCACGGGACCGGTAGCCGGGAGGTTCTCGAGGCCCTTCACTTCGGGCGAGAAGAAGCTCGTGTAACGGGCCACGAGCGCCAGTTGCCGCTCGATGAACGCCGGGTCCCGCTGGAACAGCGGTCCACCGAGCTCGTGCTCGATACGGTGTGAGAGCGGCCCCATCAGGGGGGCGAGGACGCCTCCCGATCCGTGCCCATGGCCGTGCGCTCCTGCCTCTACGCCCCCGTAGCTATCGGTGCGTCCTGTGATCACTGTCATGGCGGACCTCACCCGTTTTCTCCTTTGTCGCGCCAGGGAGGCTCGGGGAAACAGAGCCGTTTGTCCCGAACGAGTGAAAACGGCGCTCGGAAGAGCCAGCAAGGCGGGAGGGAGTCCGGTGACCTGCGTTTTGGCCACCAGCCACCGCCGGAGGTCGAAGTGGAGACGACCTGCAGTTCGCAGATGCCTCAAGACCGATTTCCGCGCTGCAACCCGAGAGCCATGGTCGACTGGACTGGTTATGCAATTCGGCTGGGAATATGCACCTTTCCTCGTCAGATATGGGGATCGCCGATTCCAAGAGTCATGCCTCGGACCTGCCCGCCGAGCGGATAGAGACCTTGGACTCTGTTGAGCCCGTGGGTCGCTCCTTACGCTGGTATCGAGCAGGTAGGTCCTGCAGGAAGGAGGATTGTCATGGCCCCTCGGAATGCTGTATCGCTGGACGAGACGGTCCTTGATTTCGTCCGCAAGAGCGAAG
>JBEKIJ010000017.1:0-89343 GCA_050011815.1 Acidimicrobiales bacterium
CTCGGCGAAGACCTCGAAGACCTCCACCGCCTGGGCCGTGGTGACCCGCTCGGGATCGGCCTCGGCCAGGTGGGCCACGATGCGCCGGCGGGCGTCGAGGAGGTCGGCGAGCACCCTGCCACTCTGTCATGGGGGTGTATCAGTGCCCCTGGGACACCATGAGTGACACAAGAGGTCTATGAGGTGCCTGTTACTCAAGGGGGGTGGGACGCGGGATCCCCGCACAAGGAGCGTAAAGACGAACGATGCCCGCGTCCCCCCTGTTCCCTCGGACGCTCCAGAACGAGGGGGTCAAAGGGGGTCTGACCCCACGGAACGCCGTTCCTCCACCGTACGCCACTTCACAGGAAAAGCCCAGCGTCCGCCCCGTTTTTCTGCCCTCACCCACCGCCGACGTGGGCACCCTCACCGACCTGGGGGTCGCCCTCGAGGTCCCCCACGACGGGTCCCTTCGGATCGGAGGACCTCGGAGGTCGCTCCCACCTCCGGACGTGCTCGGGAGCCGCCACCGACCGCAACCCTTCGTTCTCCACCATCTCCCTGATGACGACCTCGCTGCCTTCGAGGTAATCGGGTCCACCCTCGACGTAGGCCACCTCGATGCGGTGATCGACCTCGTGCCACTCCACGCTGGCGATCTCGCCCTTGTCCATTACGCCCGCGTGTCAGAAGAGGCCTTCCAGACCTCAGGTTTCCGAATCGGATTGCGGACCCACTGGAACGAGCCCGTCCGGGTGGGGACGATGACCAGGTCGGCGGAGGCGGCCAGCTCGCTGGCGTCGAGCAGCGTGCCCTCCCGGTGCTCTTCGTCCCCGTCGGAGTAGCACACGACGAACCACGTCAACTGGCTGTCGTCACCCTTGGCCAGCTGGCCGCCGATGCTCTCGATCTCGATGTCCACGAACTCCAATCATCGATCCCAGCCCGGGCTCCGAATAGTGCCCAACTGCTCTAAACCACCCCCCATACGCACCAAAGCACGCCCGATACGCCTCCCCATTAGCCTCGGCCCGAGTCATGTCCGATCCCCGCAGTGCCATCCCTGAGGACCAGACCAGCGGGGGGCTCACGCACCGCCAGGTCCTGATCATCCTGAGCGGCCTCATGTTGGGGATGCTCCTGGCCGCCCTGGACCAGACCATCGTGGCCACGGCCCTCCCGACCATCGTGGGCGACCTCCACGGGCTCAACCACCTCTCCTGGGTGGTCACCGCCTATCTCCTCACCACCACCCTCTCCACCCCCCTCTACGGGAAGATCTCCGACCTCCACGGCCGCAAGAAGATCTTCCAGATCGCCATCGTCATCTTCCTGATCGGTTCGGCCCTCTCGGGCCTCAGCCGCAACATGGACCAACTCATCGCCTTCCGGGCCCTCCAGGGGCTCGGCGGGGGAGGCCTCATGGCACTGGCCATGGCCATCGTCGGCGACATCGTGAGCCCCCGCGAGCGGGGCCGTTACCAGGGCTACTTCGGCGGGGTCTTCGCGCTGGCCAGCATCGGCGGTCCCCTCGCCGGCGGGTTCCTCACCGACCACCTCACCTGGCGCTGGATCTTCTACATCAACATCCCCGTCGGGATCCTGGCGCTGATCATCACGAGCGCCGTCCTCCGCCTCCCCCGGCCCACCCGCGCCCTGGAACCGATCGACTACACCGGCGCGGCCCTCACGGTGGCGGCCGTCACCCCCCTGATCCTCGTGACGGTGTGGGGCGGCCGCACCTTCCCCTGGACCTCGCCCGTCATCACCGGCCTCCTGGCCGTCGCACTCGCCATGGTCGCCGCCGTGGTCTGGTGGGAGCGACGGGCCCGCTCGCCGATCTTCCCGCCCCGCGTCTTCGCCAACCCCATCGTCCGGGCCGCCCTGGGGATGACCTTCTTCGTGACCGCCACCATGTTCGCGGCGATCATCTACATCCCCGTCTACCTCCAACTGGTCGACGGCGTCTCCGCCACCCGCTCGGGCGTGCTCCTCCTCCCCCTCATGGCGGGCATGCTCACGACCTCGATCATCTCGGGCCGCCTGGTGACCCGCTACGGGAGGTACAAGATCTATCCCGTCTGCGGCACGGCCCTCATGACCGCGGGGATGTGGCTCTTCACCCGACTGGGCGCCCACACCTCCCTGTCGACCGCCAGCCTCTACATGATCGTCTTCGGCGTGGGCATGGGGATGACCCTCCAGATCGTCGTGGTGGCGGTCCAGAACGCCGTAGCCCGTCGCGATCTGGGCAGCTCCACCTCTTCGGTGAGCTTCTTCCGCAACATCGGCGCCGCCTGCGGGACGGCCCTGCTCGGCACGGTCCTCGTGAGCCGTCTCGGATTCTGGCTCCCCCGCCTCGTCCCCGCCCACAGCGGCCTCACCCTCTCCCAGTCCTTCACCATCACCCCCTCGGCCCTGCGCCGCCTGCCTCCCGCCGTGCGCGCCGGGGTCGTCGAATCCTTCGTCCGTTCCCTCCACGTCGTCTTCATGGTGGGGATCCCCCTGGCGGGGCTGGCCCTGCTCTTCGCCCTCGTCCTGAGAGACGCCCCCCTCCACGACACCGTGCTCGAGGACCGGGGCGCCGTGGATCGCGGTGTCGAGGCGGGTGCCACCCCGGCCGACGCCGGGGAGAAGGTCGATTCGGTGACCACCTCGCCCACCGGCGGGCGGTGAGCTCCATCCCCGGGTCGCCATTCGCCGACGTCACCATTGCGGGGCGCCGTCTGGCGCTCGACGGCCCCGAGGTCGCCGTCGAGGTGCAAGGCTTCCTCGTCGGACCGGCCTGAGGGGAGCGTCAGTGGAACTCGCGGGGACCTCCGCCCTCGTCACCGGGGGGGCGAGCGGGATCGGCGCTGCCACCGTCGAGCTCCTCCACGCCGCGGGCGTGCACGTGGCGGTGCTCGACCTCCACCAGGGCCCGGGGCCCGCCGAGCTCTACATCCGCTGCGACATCTCGGTGGAGGACGACGTGGTGACCGCCGTCGGCCAGGTTCACGACGCCTTCGGGGGACTCGACGTCGCCGTCCTCAACGCCGGCGTGGGTGGTTTCGCGTCCCTCGTCGACCTCTCGAGCGCGGAGTGGGACCGGGTGCTCGGGGTCAACCTCCGGGGGACCTTCCTGTGTCTGCGCGAGGTGGCCAAGGCCATGGTGAGCGGAGGCCGGGGCGGAGCCATCGTGGCCGTGAGCTCGATCTCGGGCTTCCTCGCCGACCGGATGATGGGCCACTACAGCGTGTCCAAGGCCGGCGTGGCCGAGCTGGTGCGCGTGGCGGCGCGCGAGCTGGGGCCCTTCGGCATCCGCGTCAACGCCGTGGCCCCGGGCACGACCGACACGCCCATGTTCGCCTCGACGAAACGACTGACCGGCTACCGCGAGCGGGTGGCCGAGCGCTCCGCCCTGGGAGAGGTGGGCACTCCCGACGGCGTGGCCCGCGCCGTCGTCGCCCTGGTGGAGCTGGACTGGGTGACCGGGCAGGTGCTGGCGGCCGACGGCGGCGTCTCGCTCTGGAGCCCGATCGACCCGGCCGAGAGCCTGGGGAAGTGATGGCCACGCGCCTGCACCACTCGGCCATCGTGGCGCACGACCTCGACTCGAGCATCTCCTTCTATCGCGACGGGATCGGCCTCGAGGTCCTCATGGACCACGTCTTCGAAGGTGACTGGCCCGGTCTCTTCGACGCCCCCTCGACGCACCTCCGATCGGTCTTCCTCGGTGACCGCCGCCATCCCGACGCCGGCGTGGTCGAGCTCGTCGTCTTCGGCGGGGACAACTCGCCCGTCTCCGCAGCGCCGGGCGCCTCGTCCGCGGGCCCGGGCTTCTTCTTGCTGTCGTTCTATGTCGACGTCGACGCCGTCCTCCACCGCCTCGACGCGCTGGGCTTCGGCCCGGCCCGCCGCATCGAGCAGCCCGCACCCACGGGCTTCGTGACCATGGCGTCGTTGTCCGACCCCGACGGGGTGCGCATCGAGCTCGTCGACATCGGCGCTGTCTCGGGCTCGGGCGCCGGAGCCGGATAGAGCCACGGTGCTTCGCAGCGAGGACCGGATCCTCACCACCCACGCCGGAAGCCTGCCCCGACCGATCGCCCTGGCCGAGCTCCACGGCCGGAGGAGCCGGGGCGAGGAGGTCGACGCGGCGGAGCTGGCGCGGGCGGTGGAGGCCGCCACCGCGGAGGTCGTCGCCGCCCAGGTCGATGTCGGGATCGACGTCGGCAACGACGGGGAGCAGTCGCGCGAGAGCTTCATGACCTACGTCCAGCACCGGATGACCGGGTTCGGGGGCGTGAGCCGGCGCCCGCTCATGCAGGACCTGCTCGAACATCCGAGCTTTTTGGACCTCATCATGCCGCGCCACCTCCGCCGCCAGGTCAACCTGATGGCGGCGCCCGCGGCGGAGTCGGCCGTCGAGTACCGCGACACCTCGGAGATCGACGCCGAGTGCGCGCTGGTCGCCGGCGCCCCCTTCGCCGAGACCTTCATGACCGCCGCGTCCCCGGGCATCGTGGCGGCGGCCATGGAGAACCGGCACTACCCCTCGATGGACCAGTACGTGGGGGCCCTGGCCGCTGCCCTGGCCGTCGAGTACCGCGCCATCGTCGAGCACGGCCTGCTCCTCCAGATCGACGCCCCCGATCTCGCCCTCGAGCGCCACACCCTCTTCGCCCAACGCCCCCTCACCGACTTCCTGGCCTGGGTCGAGCTGGTCATCGACGCCATCAACGGCGCCCTGACCGGCATCGACCCCGGGCGCGTGCGCCTCCACGTCTGCTGGGGGAACTACGAAGGCCCCCACAACCTCGACGTCCCCCTCGCCGACATCCTCCCCCTCCTCTACGAGGCGCACGTCGGTGCGCTCGTGATATCGATGGCCAATCCCCGCCACGCCCACGAGTACCGCTGTTTCGAGCGCCACCCCCTGCCCGACGACAAGCTCCTGGTGGCGGGCGTGATCGACACCACCACCAACTACGTCGAGCACCCCGAGGTGGTGGCCGACCGCCTGGTGCGGGTGGCCGGTGCGGTCGGGGACGCCCGACGCGTCATCGCCGGCACCGACTGCGGCTTCGACACCTCGGCGGGGATCGGTGACATCGCCCCCTCGGTGGCGTGGGAGAAGCTCCGTGCCCTGCGCGCCGGGGCGGACCTGGCCACCCGCCGGCTGTGGGCCGGCGCCGGCGCCGCCTCGGAGACGCCGCGATGACGAGCGTAAGGTGAGGCCCGCGAAGCACCGGGACGAGACGCACGCAGAGATGAGGGATCGATGGAGTACGTGAACCTGGGCAACACCGGCATGCGCGTCTCGCGCATCTGTATGGGAATGATGAGCTTCGGCAACGGCAGTGACCGCGAGTGGGCGCTCGACGAGGACGCGGCCGAGCCCATCGTCCGGGCCGCGGTCGACGGCGGGGTCACCTTCTTCGACACGGCCGACACCTACTCCGGTGGTGCCAGCGAGGTGGCCACGGGTCGACTCGTGGGGAAGATGCTCACCCGCGACGAGGCGGTCATCGCCACCAAGGTCTTCATGCCCATGACCCCGGGGGAGAACGGGGGAGGGTTGTCCCGCAAGCACATCCTCTCGGCCATCGACGCCTCGCTCGGCCGGCTGGGCATGGACTACGTCGACCTCTACCAGATCCACCGCTGGGACCCCCGCACGCCGATCGAAGAGACGATGGGCGCCCTCCACGACGTCGTCCGCGCCGGCAAGGCCCGCTACATCGGTGCCAGCAGCATGTTCTCGTGGCAGTTCGCCAAGGCCCAGCACGTGGCCGACCGCAACGGCTGGACGCGCTTCGTGTCGATGCAGCCCCACTACAACCTCATCTACCGCGAGGAGGAGCGGGAGATGATCCCCCTCTGCATCGACCAGGGCATCGGGGTCATCCCCTGGAGCCCCCTGGCGCGCGGCGTGCTGACCGGCAACCGCACCCGTGACGGTGAGCGCCGCACGACCCGGTCGGGGACCGACCCCTTCACCGACTATCTCTACAGCCAGCCCTCGGACTTCGACGTCGTGGACCGCGTCGCCAAGGTGGCCGCCGAGCGGGCCGTGCCGCCGGCCCAGGTGGCCCTGGCGTGGTTGCTCCACCGTCCCGGCGTGACCGCGCCGATCGTGGGATCGACCAAGCCGGGCCATCTCGCCGATGCCCTGGCGGCAGAGACGCTGACCCTCAGCGCCGAGGAGATGAAATCCCTCGAGGAGCTCTACGTCCCCCACCCGGTCCTCGGGCACTTCTGAGCCGAGACTACTGAGACACGAGAGGAACGATCATGGTCACCCGAGACAGTGCCCCCGTCGGATCGCCCTGCTGGGCCGATCTGTGGACCTCCGACGTCGAAGGCAGCCGCACCTTCTACAGCGAGCTCTTCGGCTGGGAGGCCCAGGAGCCGAGCCCGGAGTTCGGCGGGTACTTCATGTTCACCCGCGATGGCGTCCCCGTGGCCGGCGCCATGGGAGCCATGGGCGAGATGCCCGCCACCGACGCGTGGACCATCTACCTGACGACCGACGACATCACCAAGACGATCGCCGCGGCCGAAGCCGAAGGGGCCGAGATCGTGAACCCCGCCATGGCGGTGGCCGACCTCGGCATCCAGGCGGTCTTCGTCGACCCGACCGGCGCCCACCTCGGCATGTGGCAGCCCGGGACGTTCCCGGGGTTCACGGTCATCAACGAGACCGGCGCCCCCAGTTGGTTCGAGCTGCACACCCGGGACCACGCCAAGGCCGTGGCCTTCTACCGGTCCGTGTTCCACTGGGACACCAACAGCATCGGTGACACCCACGACTTCCGTTACACGACGATGCGCGACCCGGGTGGGGGAGAGGACCTGGCCGGGATCATGGACGCCTCGACCTTTCTTCCCGAGGGCGTCCCCTCCCACTGGTCGGTCTATTGGGAAGTGGACGACGCCGACGCCGTGATCGGCAAGGTCAAGGCCCTGGGCGGCACGGTGGTGATGGACCCGCAGGACACCCCTTACGGTCGCCTGGCGACGGTGACGGACCAGGCCGGGGCGGTGTTCAAACTGCGCCAGGTGTGAGCGCCGCGGTCGCGGCCCCCGCGGTCAGACCAGGATGCGCTCGTCGGGGGCGCGCACGCCCACGACGGCCAACACCCTCCCCAGGCCGAGGAACATCCCGCAACACATGGTGAGATCGGCGAGCTCGTCGTCGGAGAAGGCAGCCCGCAGCCGTCCCCACAGCTCATCGTTCATGTTCAGGTGGTCGAGGGCGAAGTGTTGGGCGAACTCCGCGGCCAGGCGCTCGCGCTCGGTCAGCGCCGTGGTCGCCCTCCAGTCGGCGACCTGGCTGTAGAAGCCGTCGTCGATACCGGCGGCCTGGCCATCTCGGGCCCGGGTGTCCTGACAGACCACGCAGTCGTTGATGAGGGCGATGGTCCAGCGGGCCGCCTCGCGTTCGCGCACCGGGAGCTTGCTGTTCTTGTAGACCGCTTCGGACAGTGCCCCCATGCCCGCCGCCATCTGGGGGCGCAACAGCGCCCAGTCCACGTGCTCGCCGTAGCCCCGCTCCGGAAACGAAATTCGTGCCATCTCAAAACGCTACTACCGCGCCGCTCGGCCGTCCCGTTGCGCCGGGCCCCGAGGGGCGACTGCTACCGGCCGGTGTGCCCGTCGACGAGCTCGCGCAGGATGTCGGCGTGCCCGGCATGGCGAGCGGTCTCCTCCAGGAGATGCGACAGCACCCACCGGAGATTGACCGGTGTCTCGTCCCCCACGTTCCGGCACAGGTCGTCGAGGGCGGCGTCGGTGACGACGGCGTCGACGCGATCCCAGGTGCGACGGTAGGTGTCGACGGCCTCTGCCACGGTGTCGCCGGGGTGCACGGTGTCGTCGGGAAGTTCGACATCGGCTCCGGCGAAGCGGTGCAGGACCCACAGGGACTCGGCCCGCGACAGGTGCTTGATCAACCAGAGAAGTGTCGTCCCGCTCTCGACGGGCGCCTGGCGTGCCTGCTCCTCGTCGACTCCCCCGACCTTCCTGACCATCGAGTCCCGCTGATACTGGAGCAACGCCCGCAGGGTCTGTCGTTCATCGCCGTGCAGGCGAGGAGGCTTGCGGTCAGACATCCCGGCATTCTAGAAGCGACCATCCCCCGGGCTCCCCGGCGCCTATTCGTCGGCGGCGTTGACATCGTGGGCAATGACGGCATGGACATCGTCGAGCTCGGACAATGTGGCGGCGAGGTCGTTCACCGACGCCCGGCCGTGGACGCGCAGCGTGACCTCGACCATGGCCACCCCGTGGCTCACCTCTGCGGGGTCGGGCCCCGTGGGGTGGAGGTGGCCGATCGACTCCGTCGAGACGCGATCGATGGCGAACCCCCGTGTGGTCGCCACATGGAGGATCTGGCGGAGGATCCCCCGGCCGTCGGGGTACCGGATGCGGATCACCGATTCAGCGGTCGACGATTGCGGGAGACGCCGGGTGATCTCGGAGAACCCCAAGGCCACCACGAAATAGATGGCCGTGGTCGCCACCGCCAGGACGGGGAGCCCGGCACCCGCACAGGCACCGATGGCGGCGGTGACCCACACCGCGGCCGCCGTCGTGAGCCCACGAACCGAGTCGTGCCGTACGAAGATGAGCCCCGCGCCGAGGAACCCGACGCCGGTCACGATCTGGGCGGCCACCCGCGAGGGGTCGAGGACGACCCGACCTGGTTCGAGGACGTCGCTGAACCCGTATTTGCTGATGAGCATGAACAGCGCGGCACCGACGCCGACCAACGTATGGGTTCGGAGGCCGGCACTCTCCTGCCGGATCTCACGCTCGAGGCCGATGAGTGCGGAGAGCAGCAATGCCAAACCGAGCTCGGCTATCTGGCGCCATCCCTCGCCGTTGAGGGAGCTCACCACGAGGAGATGGGGGAGCGCGACGCTCGGCGGGGCCATCGGGTTCAGGGTAACCGGGGAACCGATCGGGCGCGCATCGTTTGTTCCCCGAGGCGCGGTCGCCGAGGTCGCGGCGTTCGGCGCATCGCCGGGAGCGCGCGGGTGAGTTGGCGTAGGGTCATGGCGATGAGCCCGCACGGCTGGCGCCCGTCGACGTCTCGGGGCCGGTGCGTGCGCCGGACCCCCCGCACCGCCTTCGTGCTCGCCTCGTGCATGGTGAGCGTTGCGGTGATGGCGGCCGGATGCGGGGGGCAAGCGGGCCCCGCCTCCACGTCGGCTCCGGCCGCGGGTCAGTCGACCCCGACGTCACCGAGCCCGTCGACGTCCACCACGATGACGGCATCGGTGGCGGTGTCCGATGGCACCGGTGCCAGGTTCGTCGTGCAGGCCGCTCCCATGGTCCTGCCGCCGTACGCCACCGTGGACACCTTCATGTGGAGTGCCGCGCCCGGCCAGGACTTCCTCGTCGACACGCTGACAGTCACCAATCCACCCGGACAGACGGCGGAGAGCCTGACCGACTTCGACGATCTCGAGAGCGGTCTTGCCGACGACGTCCAATTCGTGATGAGTGCCGCCAACGCCGCCCAATTGGGGTACTCGTCGGACTGCGGCGTCGACCCGACCTTCCCCTCGTCGCTGTGCCCCATCAGCTTCGGGCAGGGGTTGACCGTCGACGGCGACTCGGCGAACCACGACGATCGTTCCGTGGTGTCACTGGCCCCCGGGGCGAAGACGCAGATCACCCTCAGCTACGGACCGGTGCTCGACGACGTGGCGCCCAACCTGGTCTCGGTCTACTTCGATGACGGGCAGGGGCCGCCCGTGGACCTGAGCCAATGACGACGGACGAAGCGCACGAGGGTGACGATGGTGGTGGCGGCGTGACGGGCGGGCCCGGCGACGCCGGCGACACCGGGGCCCACCCCGGGTCGTTGAGCCGTCGCCAGGTGCTCAAAGGCGGTCTGGTCGGGGCGGCGGGGGTGGTCACCGCCGGAGTTGCCGGGCGTTCGGGGCTGTCGGGGCGCTCCGGACACGGTGGGGAGGGTTCCCCGGGGACGCGTACCGATGCTGTTTCTCTGGGGGGCGCGGGTCCGCCCGGGAGCCCCCTCTCGCTCACGGTCGACGGGCTCGTCTCTCCGATCGGGCTCGACCCCGGCGACATCCAATTCGCGTGGCAGGTCGGAGACGGGCGTCGTGGCGCGCGGCAGAGTGCGTACCGGATCGTGGTGTCGCGCTTGTCGGTGGCCGGGGCCCAGGCGGGCGCCTCCGCCAAGGTATGGGACACCGGCCGTGTGCGCTCGGCCGAGCAGGCCTTCATCGCCTACGGGGGCCGCGCCCTGTCCCCGGACTCCGTCCACAGCTGGACGGTGCAGACCTGGGCGCCGTCGGGTGGGCCCGGGCCCCTGGCGCCGGCCGCCACGTTCGAGACGGGGCTGCGCGACGGCGATTGGAAGGCGAACTGGATCTGGCGCCGGACCAGCCTGGCGCCGGACCAGTACACCTACGCGCGCAAGGAGGTCACGCTCGGTGCGGCACCGATCGTCCGGGCGCGTGCCTATGTCTCGGGAGACCAGCAGTACGAGCTCTACGTGAACGGAACCCGGGCGGGGAAGGGCCAGGCCTATTGCTACCCCGACTCCCAATACTACGAGACACTCGACGTCACCCACCTCCTGAATGCGGGCGGGCCCAACGCGCTGGGCCTGTTGTACGGGTGGCAGGGTCCGACCAAGGGCCACCCCGCCGCGCACCCCGGGTGCATCGTGCAGGTGTCGGTACTGCACAGTGACGGGTCCACGGAGATGATCGTCACCGACGGGACCTGGCGGGTACGGCAAGGGGCATGGCTGCCGGGGACCGAGCGCGACCTCGAGGGCGACAAGGTCAGCTACACCGAGAACATCGACGGGCCCGACATCCCCGTGGGGTGGGAGAGCCCGGGCTTTGACGACACGACATGGGCGGCGGCGGCGGTCCTCGGCCCCGCCGGCGTGAAGCCGTGGACCCATCTGGTGTCGGTGCGGACCAGGATCGTCCAGGAGCCCGTGCCGGCGGTGTCGCTGACCACGCTCCCTTCCGGTGCGGTGGTGGCCGATTTCGGCAAGGTCTACGCGGCGGTGCCGACGGTGACCTTCCACCAAGGGGTGGCGGGGCGCCTCGTCTCGATGCGGGCCGGCTACGTGCTCGACGAGCCCGGGGACGGCGTGGCGTTCACAGGGCTACCGGGCCAGGTGTCCACCGTGCACGGGACCCAGCACACGAACATGCGCTACTCCTACATCCAGCGGGGAGGGGTCGAGCAATTCGCGCCCTTCGACTACCTCGGCTTCCGGTACTTCCAGATCGACAACCCCGGCGAGACACTCGCACCCTCCGATGTCGTCGCCCTCACCCGCCATAGTGCTGTACCCGATGAGCACGCCGCCGCCTTCGCCTCGTCGGAGCCCGGCGTCGATGCCGTCTTCGAGCTCAGCCGACACTCCGCCCTGTTCGGAGCTCAGGAGCAGTTCATCGACACGCCCACGCGCGAGAAAGGCCCGTGGTTGTGGGACGGGTTCAACGAGTCCCAGACGGCCATGGCCGCCCTGGCCGACCAGAACCTGACCCGCAAGTCCCTGCAGGAGTTCGCCCAGTCCCAGGCCCGTTACTGGCGCAGCGGTGCCATCAACAAGATCTACCCCACCGGCCTCGGTGCCGAGGACATCGACGAGTACTCAGAGATCTACGCCGAGTGGGTCTGGCAGTACTGGCTCAACACCGGCGACCGGATCCTGCTGGACGAGGTGTACCCGGTGCTCGTGAAGTTGGCGGGCTACGTCCACGACGCCGTCGACCCGCAGACCGGGCTCGTGAAAGGCCTCCCGTCGACTGAGCCGTCCTATCCCTACGCCGTGGCCACCCGCCTCAACATCCTCGGCGCCAACGTGTTCCGCCGGACCGCGGATGTGGCCGAGGCTCTGGGCCGGCCCCCGTCGGAAGTGACCCGTCAGCGCCAGCGCCAGCGCGCGCTCACTTCGGCGCTCAACCAGCGCCTCACCCGGTCCGACGGCATCTACGCCGACGGTCTCGTGGGGGTCCACACCCTCGCCCCCAGGGCGTCGCAGGAGGTCAATGCCTGCGCGGTCGCCTACGGGGTCGTCCCCGCCCACCGGTTGTCGGCGGTGGCGTCGCACGTGGCGGGGTTGGGCATGCACGCGGAGCCCCAGACCGCGGCCGAGGTCCTCCGCACGTTGGCGACCGTCGGCAACTACGACGAGTTCCTGCTCCGCCTCACCGATCCCACGACCAACGGCTGGGCGAACATCCTGGCCCGGGGGGCGACGTTCACCTGGGAGGTGTGGCAGCCCTCGGACGCCAACGGCGACAGCATGTCGCACGGCTGGGGCTCCAACGCCCTGGTCGAGATCCAGCAATGGCTCCTCGGCGTCCGTCCCACCGGCCCGGGCTATGCGACGTTCGACGTGGCCCCCCCGCCGGCGGGTCCGACGTGGGTCGAAGGCACCGTGCCCACCCCGCGCGGCACCGTGGAGGTGGGGTGGCGCCGTCCCGCCACGGGAGGACCGGCGACGAACCTCGACCTGACCGTTCCCCCCAACGCCACCGCCACGATCTCGCTGGCCGGCACCCACCCGAGCACGGTGACCGAGAGCGGTGTCGCCGCGGCGAAGGCCGGCGGTGTGGTGGTGGCACCTTCGGTCAGAGGCGCGGCGGTCCTGCACGTCGGCGCCGGCACCTATCACTTCCAGGGCGTGCCGGCTCGGACCTGAGCCCGAGGGGCTCGCAGTGGCGACCGCCGCCGCGGCGGCCCCGAGCCGATCCTAGGACCGGCCGAGGTATTCGGCGTCGGTGACATGTGGGCCCCACGCCGCCGCGCCTTCGGTCATGGAGAGGTGGGTCATGAAGTTGTCAGGGGCGGCGCCGTGCCAGTGCTCTTCGCCCGACGGGGTGTGGATGACGTCGCCGGGGCGGATCCTCACGGTCTCCTCGCCCCGGGACTGCGCGACCCCTGATCCCTCGGTCACGTACAGGGTCTGGCCGAGGGTGTGGGAGTGCCAGGCCGTCCGGGCCGACGGCGCGAACCGGACGATGCTGACGCTGAGCCGCGACGGCTCCTCCCCCCTGGCGATGGCGTCTATCCAGACGTCTCCGGTGAACCAGTCGGCAGGCCCCTTTGCGGAAGGCTGCTTGGGCAAGATTTCCATGGCTTCTCCTTTTCGTCGGACACCGCCAGTTCGTGGGACACCGCCAGTTCGTCGGACACCGCCAGTTCGTCGGACACCGCCAGCATCGACCATCGCCCCTGTCCCGACCAGTGTCCCGGGCGTACCATCGGGGAACGTGGGGAGAGCCCGACGCGAGATCCTGGTACGCCTCGGTTTCGGTCTCGGTGGCTTGGCGCTTGTGGCATCGGGTTGCTCGACATCTCATGGCTCGGCGACGAGAAGCGAGACACGCACAGTAGACACGGTCTCGACGGCTGGTGTTCGACCCGGTCCCCAATGTCCGATGGCGGCCGTGACGCCCGGGCCGGGGGCCGCCGAGAGCGCGGCCGCAGCCGCCCGCACCTTCGTCACGACCAAGGTCGGTCGATCACCTGGCTACGACGTGGCGGGCTACCTGGTGACCTCGGACGCGCCGGCGCTCCCCGAGATCGCCCGGACCACACCCGACTACGTCCAGCGGTTCAAGGTGTCGATGCTGGCCTACAGCTGGTGTGGGACCACTATCGGCAAGCGGACCTACGTCGTCCACGTGGTATTCCCGAAGATGCTCGCGGCCCGGGACGGTGCCGCCGTCTCGGTGATGGACCTCTTCGAGAGTCGAATGCCCTCGGGCTGGACGGTGTGGGACAACTATTCCTGACGACCGCGGCCCGGTCATGGCGAGAGGTGATGGCGACGCTCGAGCCGGGCTACCGGTACTACTCACCGGGCCAGTTACGCGAGGCCCAATTGATCGACGCATTACGAGAGGCCGGCATGCCCAACGACCCACCTTGCCCAAAGGTGAGCCGTTACGACGACGGACACGTAATCTCGTAGACGGAATGACGAACCGAGCGACAGGAGAGACCCCCCAACCAGTCCGCATCACCTGCCCTGACCACGGGCTGCTTGAACTCAGCACGTGGAAACCCAGTGAGGCCGTGGCGTTCGCACACTCGCACGACGAGGGCCACGGCGACACACTTCATCACGCCGTGATCGAATGGATTGCGGACGGCCCTTGGGAGGCTGACCCGCACGACGTCGATTAGGTCCGACCAGACCCGGTATCTCTGTCACGGCGTGATCACACACCCCAACGAGAGAGGCGGTAAGGGCCGCAGGACTCCGAGGGATCTCGGTGACCACCTGCTCACCTCACCGCCTACCTCAATGATGCGACGCCGAGCCGGTCGGCAACAGGGTCTAAATCCTCTGAGCCTCTACCGGCTCGGAAAGCTTGATCAACTTTGAATCGGGCCGAGGACTCATTTCTGCCGGTGAACCGTTCGCCGAATGACATGCATGTCACCAGACCCGCAATGACCACTGCATGGCAACCGATCCACCCGACAGCGGCAAGTCCGCTGGAGGAGCCGGTCAGGCCGATGACAAAACCGATCAGCCATACGCCGTCAGCGTCGATCTCTCCCGCCCGCGTGCGCCCGGCGGCGAGTTGGTCACCGAGGGTCTTGATGGTCGCCACAAGATCAGAAGCTCGTTGGTCCAACTCTTCACGGATGTCTCGGTCCTCACGCGAAGGATTTCGAGTTGGGTGAGCAGATAGTTGACCTGGGAATGGTCGGGACGACCGTGGCCATCAGTCTCTACTGGCTCGTGGCCGCGGTGTTGCTCGGTGCGTACTTCCTCTACAGCGCCACCGTCGAGGAACACAACATGGAGCGTCTGTTTCCCGAGACCTACCCCGCCGACAAGAGCTCGACCAAGATGCTGATCCCCTTCGTCTTTTGAACGCGCCACCCCGGCGGTGATCATCTGCCGTTGCGCTCGCGGTGCGTGCATCCCGGCCAACAGCAGGGCCGGCGCATGCCCTCCTCCAGTTCCTCCTGGGTCCGGCGAATGCGGCGTTCCCGGGTCTTCTCCTGCTTGGCATCCTCGACCCAGCAGATGAACTCGTTGCGGGCCAGGGGCGTGATGTCCGTCCAGGCATCGAGCGCCGTGGGGTTGCCGACCAGCGCCTGGCGCAGGTCTCCCGGAAGCTTGTGGACCACCCCACCGGGTACTCGCGAGCTGCTCACAGGGACACGGTAACGGGTCGGGGCGAGCCCCGGCTGCCGACGGTTGCGGACGCGGCGGCTACTTGAGGGCGGGGTGCTGGCGGGCGAGGAAGGCGGCGAGAGCCTGGGGTGGGGCATTGCGCGCGAACCGGGCGCCCACCTGGTTGGCGAAACCGGGGATGACCACGCCCTTGCCCTGTTCGAGGCCGCTCACGGCCATGCGGGCGACGTCCGCGGCCGGTAACCACATGAACTTGGGGAGCGAGCCCTCGGACTCCTCCTTCGTCAACCCGGCGGACTCGGCGAACTCGGTCTTCACCGGGCCCGGGCACAGCGCGGTGAGGCTGACGCCGGTCCCGCGCAGCTCGGCCCGCACGGCCCGGCTGTAGGACAAGACGAACGCCTTGGACGCCCCGTAGCCGGCCTGGCCGGGGAGCGGTTGGAACGCGGCGGTCGAGGCCACGTTCAGCACCGCACCGCGCCGACGCTCCACCATCCCCGGGAGGAAGATGCTGCACAGGTCGATGACGGCCTCGACGTCGGTGCGGATCATCGCCATCTCGCGTTCGCGGTCACTGCGGTACACCGGGCCCGTGGTGCTGAACCCGGCGTTGTTGACGAGCACGTCGACGGTGAGGCCGCGGTCGGTCAGGGTCCCGAGGATGCCGGCGCGTGCCGTGGGGTCGGTGAGGTCGAGCGCGATGACCTCGCACCGGACCCCGTATCCCTTCTCGAGCTCGGTGGCGAGCTCGAGAAGCCTTTCCCGGCGACGGGCCAGCAACGAGAGGCCGTGGCCCCGCTTGGCCAGCTCCCGTGCCAGATCGGCGCCGATGCCCGATGAGGCGCCGGTGACGAGGGCGGTGGTCGTCGGTGACGGGGGAGGCAGTGCCATGGCCCGATGGTAGGAGCCAGCCCGCTGTGGCGATAGCCGTCATCCTCATGACCCGGGGACGGGGACGTACCCTGGGCCCGTGCCCGACACCCGGTCGGTCGTCGTCGTGGGGTCCGGGGCCGCCGGTTTGGCGGCCGCCCTGGCCGCGTCCGGCGCCGGGGCCGACGTCGTGGTGCTCGAGCGCGCCCACGCCGTCGGGGGCACCACGGCCATGTCGGGCGGGGTGGTGTGGATGCCGGCCAACGGGCGCCACGGACCCGCCGGCCCTGTCGAGGACAGTCCTGAGGACGCTTGCGCCTACCTGGAGGCGGCGGCCGAGGGGGATGTCGACGTGGCGCTGGTCGAGGCGTTCGTGTCCGACGCCCGGCGCGTCGCCGACGAGATCGAACGGCGCACGCCCCTCGTGTGGGAGGTGCTCGACCACTGGCCCGACTACCGCGGCGAGCTCCCCGGCGCCAGGGCGGGGGGCCGGTCGCTGTGGCCCCGGTCGCTGTGCCTGTCGGCGGAGGTCGAGGGGCGCGTGCAGGCTGCCTTCGACCAGCCGTCCGCCCCGTCGACAAGCCCGTCCGCCCCGTCGGCGGACCCGGCCGCTCCCGCCAACGACGGGGTGGTCCTCAGAGGGCACGTCCGGGGCCGGGCACTGGTGGGGGGGTTGCTCAGCGCGCTGATCGACGCCGGCGCGGACATCCGGACCGGGGCGCGCGCCACCGATCTCGTTGTCGAGGACGGGCGCGTGACCGGGGTCATGGTCGACGGGCAGCTCGAAGCCGGGCGGGTGGTGCTGGCGTCGGGGGGCTTTCAGCACGACAGTGCGCTCGTGGGTGAGTTCCTGGCCGGACCCCCCATCGCCCCCATGGGCAGCGCGGGATGTGACGGCGACGGCCTGCGCATGGCCCGGGAGGTCGACGCCACGCTCGGCAACACCGCCCGGGGCTGGTGGATGCCGGCCATGCACGTACCCGGCGAAGAGGTCGAGGGCGTGGCGCACTTTCGCCCCCTGCACGGTGAGCGGGCTCAACCGGGGGCGATCATGGTCGACCGGAGGGGGCGTCGCTTCGTCGACGAGGCGCAGAACTACGGCGACGTCGGCAGAGCCATGCAGCGGGCCGGTGCGGACCGAGGTGACCTCCGATTCCCGGCCGCCCCGTGCTGGTTGGTGTTCGACGGCGCCTACCGTCGGCGTTACCCCGTGGGGCCGGTCGAGCCCGGTGGGCCCGACCCCGATTGGCTCGTCCGTGCCGACGACCTCGACGGACTGGCCCGGGCCCTGGGCATGGCGTCGGGCCCACTGCAAGACACCGTGACACGGTTCAACGCTGGCGCCGCGGTCGGCGAGGACCCGGAGTTCGGGCGGGGGTCGTTTCCCTACGACCGTTGGATCGGGGACCCGAGCGCCCCCCACCCCACGTTGGCACCACTGGGCGAGGCCCCCTTCTATGCCCTCGAGGTCCACCTCGGCTGCATGGGGACCAAAGGTGGGCCGCGCACCGACGCGTCCGGTCGCGTCCTGTCGTCGCGCCGGGTCCCCATCGACGGGCTCTACGCGGCCGGCAACGCCGCGGCGAGCCCCTTCGGCCCCGCCACCGCCGCGGGCGGCGCCACCCTCGGGCCCGCCCTCGTCTTCGGCTTCCGGGCCGGCGAAGCCGCGGCGGGTGACCCGTGAGCGGCCCGGCGAGCGGCCCGGTGAGCGGACCGGCGAGCGGCCCCGTGAGCGGACCGGCGAGCGGGCTTCCCCATGGAGCACGGCTCATGCAGGCGTTGCTCGACCACGACACCCGCCCGGTGCCCGCGGTGTTGCGGTCGGTCGGCGACGCCTCGCCGGGAACGACCACCGTGTCGCGCCTGCGCTACACGAGCCGGGCCGTGCACGAGCTCGAGGTCGACAGGGTGTGGCGGCGGGTGTGGCAGATGGCGTGCCGGGAGGAACAGATCCCCGACGTCGGTGACTGCGTCGTCTACAGCGCCCCGGGGATATCGCTCGTGATCGTGCGCACCGGGCCCGGGGAGATCCGCGCCTTTCACAATTCCTGTCTGCACCGGGGGACACAGCTCAGGACCCAGCCCGGTCGTATCGGCGAGCTGCGGTGCCCCTTCCACGGGTTCACCTGGAACCTCGACGGGACGTTCGCGGGGATGCCCTGCCCGTGGGACTTCCCCCACGTCGACACCGCCACCCCTGGGGCGGTGGGGTGGGTTCGTGTTCGTGTCGACCGACCCCGAAACCGAGAGCCTCGAGGAGTACCTCGAGATCCTTCCCGGGCACTTCGCGGCGTGGGACCTCGGGGACCGCTATCTCAGCGCGCACGTCGTGCGGGTCGTCCCGTGCAATTGGAAGGTCGCCCTCGAGGCCTTCATCGAGAGCTACCACACCGTGGCGGTCCATCCCCAGCTGCTCAAGACGAGCGGGGACACCCAGACCCAGTACGACGTGTACGAAGGGGTCCGACACGTGAACCGCATGATCACCCCGGTCGGGATCGCCAGCGGGCACGTCGAGCACGACGTGGGGGAGCAGGACATCCTCGACGCCATGTTCCTCACCAAGGACGACGAGGACGCCGTGGTCCCCGACGGGGGCAGCGCCCGCCAGGTCCTGGCCGAGCGCACCCGTCGGCAGCTGGCCCAGCGCACCGGAGGCGACTACTCCCAGATCACCGACTGCGAGGCCCTCGACGCCATCGAGTACTTCGTGTTCCCCAACTTCGTGCCCTGGGCGGGGTATACGACGCCGCTCGTCTACCGGTTCCGACCCCACGGTGACGACCACACCGCGGCGGTCATGGACGTCATGCTGCTCGAGCCGGTGCCGGTGTCGGGCCCGAGACCACCGGCGGCGCCGACCCGTCACCTCGAGGCCGGCGAGCGGTGGGCGGATGCTCCGGAGCTCGGATACCTCGGCCGCATCCTCGACCAGGACACCGCCACCCTGGGGCGGGTCCAGCGCGGCCTGCAGGGCGCCGCGGGGCCCGAGGTGACCCTGGCCCGCTACCAGGAGAGCCGCATCCGGCACTTCCACGCCACCCTCGGCGAGTACCTGGGGGAGTGACCGTGCCCCGTTCCTCGCACGTGACCGAATCGGTGTGGGACGCGGACGACAGCGAGCCCGTGCTCGACACCACGGTGGGGTCGATCCTGCGCGCCGCGGCGCGCCGGAGCCCCCACACCACGGCCCTCGTGGCCGGTGGCGCGGATCCGGTCCGGCGGCGGCGGTGGACCTACGCCGAGCTCCTCGCCGAGGCCGAGCGCGTGGCCTCCGCGCTGGCGAGCCGGTTCGGGCCCGGCGAGCGAGTGGCGGTGCTGGCCACGAGCATCCCCGAGTCCCTCGTCCTCACCTACGGGGCCGCGCTGGCGGGGCTGGTGCTCGTGCCGGTCAACCCCGCCCTGCGGGCCGACGAGCTCCGGCACGTGCTCGGGCAATCGGGGTGCGCGGGTGTCTTCCTCGTCCCCGAGCACCGCGGGCACGACCTGGCCGCCACGATCGCCGGGCTCGGTCCCGACCTGCCCGCGCTGCGGGAGGTCGTGGTCTTCGACGAGTGGGAGTCGTGGTGCGCATCGGCGCCGCCCCCGGGCTCCGACAACGACTCGCAGGCCCGGGTGGTCACCCCCGATGACGTCGCCCAACTCGTCTACACCTCGGGGACCACGGGGTCGCCCAAGGGAGCCCTGCTCACCCATGGGGGCATGACCAACGCGGCGCGCTTCGGGGCCATGCGGTTCGGGATGCGGCCCGGTGACGTCTACGTCCAGACCATGCCCCTCTTCCACGTGGGCGGCCAGGTGGTGTCGTTCCAGCTGTGCCAGCTCTCGGCCACGGCGGTGTTGGTCCCGGCGTTCGACCCGGGCCTCGTCCTCGAGCTCGTCGAGACCGAGGCGGCCACGCTCACCTGTGGGGTGCCCACCATGCTGCTGGCCCTCGTCGACCACCCCGACTTCTCTCGCCGGGACCTCTCGTCGTTGCGGTCGGTGAGCGGGGGAGGCGCGGTCGTTCCCGCCGAGCTCGTGGCGCACATCGAGCGCGCCCTCGGGGTCCAATTCGCCGTGGTGTTCGGCCAGACCGAAGCGTGCGGGTTCATCTCCCAGACCCGGCTCGACGACAGCGACGAGGACAAGGGGGCCACCTTGGGGAGCCCCCTTCCCGGCGTGGGGGCCCGGGTGGTGGACCCCGACCGCGGTGTGGTGGTGGGGCGGGGCGAGGTGGGAGAGCTCGAGGTCCGCGGTCCCAACGTCATGGCCGGCTACCACGAGCTCCCCGAGGAGACCGCGGCGGCCATCGGGCCGGGGGGCTGGCTGCGCACCGGTGACCTGGTGACCATGGACGACCGTGGGTACCTGCGCATGACGGGGCGGCTCAAGGAGATGATCGTCTCGGGGGGCGAGAACATCTTCCCGGTGGAGATCGAGGCCGTCCTCCTCGAGCATCCCGACGTCGCACAGGCCGCGGTGGTGGGCGTCCCCGACCAACGGTGGGGCGAGGCGGCGGTGGCGGTCATCGTCCCCGCCGCGGCGCGGACGCCGGACCCGCCCGACCTCGAGGCGTTCCTGCGCGATCGGATGGCGGCGTTCAAGGTTCCCCGTCGCTGGGCGTTCGTCGAGGAGCTGCCCCGCACGGCATCGGGCAAGGTCCAGAAGCACGTGGTCCGGGACGCGCTCGTCGCCGGTCCGTAGGGTCCGGGCATGGAGCGCTACGACCGACGCCGGTTCCTGCGGGGGGGCGGGCTGGTGGTGGCGGGCGCGGCGTCGGCCTCGCTGTGGGGATGCGGTGACGACCAGAGCGGCACGTCGCACCGGGGCCCCTCCCCGACGGCGTCGCCGTCGGCTTCGACGACCTCCACGACGCTCGCCCTCGACGCGGCGGCGTGGTCGGCGCTGGCCACGTCGTTGTCGGGGCGTCTGGTGCTCCCCTCGAGCCCGAGCTATGCCACAGACCGCCTCCTCTACGACCCCCGCTTCGACGACCTCAATCCCGCCGCGGTGGCCTATTGCGCGTCGCCCTCGGACGTCCAGCGGTGCGTGTCGTTCGCCCGGGCGCACGGTATCGACCCCATCCCCCGGTGCGGGGGCCACAGCTACGGCGGCTACTCGAGCGGGCCCGGGCTCGTCGTCGACGTCACGCCCATGGACACGGTGACCGTGACGCGCGCCGCGGGCGCACCGCGGACCGACGCCGTGGTGGGGGCGGGGACGCTCCTGGTTGATCTCTACGACCAATTGGCCCGGGCGGGGGTGCTCGTCCCGGGGGGGTCGTGCCCGACGGTGGGGATCTCGGGGCTGGCCCTGGGGGGAGGGGTCGGCGTCGTCGGTCGGAAGTACGGGCTCACCTGTGACGCCATCTTGTCGGTGGACATCGTCACCGCCGACGGCCGCCTCCTGCGCTGTGACGCCTCGACCCACGACGACCTGTACTGGGCCTGTCGGGGTGGGGGCGGAGGGAACTTCGGCGTGGTCACCTCCTTCACGTTCCGGGCCGCACCCATCCCCGAGTTGGCGCTGTTCACCTTGGACTGGCCGTGGGCCGCCGCCGCCGAGGTCCTCGGGTCATGGTTCGAGTGGCAGCACGGCGGGCCCGACGAGCTGTGGTCGAACTGTCAGCTCCTGTCCACCGGGACCGCCACCACGGTGCGCACGGCGGGGATGTTGGTGGGCTCGCCGTCCTCGCTCGGGTCGCTCGTCGACGCGCTCGTCCAAGGCGTGGGGAGCGCACCCTCGTACCGGTTCGTGGGACCCGAGGAGTATCTCCACGCCATGCTGGTCGAGGCCGGGTGCGAGAGCCTCGATGTGGCCCAGTGCCATCTCACCACGCAGAACCCGGCGGGGACCCTCGACCGGGCCGGGTCGGTGGCCTCGTCCGCCTACGTGTCGGCTCTCCCGCCCGCGGCGGGCATCGACGCGTTCGTCTCGACCGTGGTCGATCTCTCCCAAACCCTTCCCGGGCTCGGGGGCGGGCTCGTCTTCGACGCCCTGGGAGGCGCCATCAACGCCGTCGAGCCCGGCGACACCGCCTTCGTCCACCGCAACGCCGTGTGCGGGATCGAGGCGAGCGTGGCCACCGGGGCGAGCCCGTCGGCGGTGAGCCAGGGGCGGTCATGGTTGGCGCACTTCGCCGGCGCGGCGGCGGGCTATGTCGACGGGTCGGCCTACCAGAACTACATCGACCCCACCCTCGTCGATTGGCAGCAGGCCTACTACGGGCCGAATCTCGGTCGGCTGGTGGCGGTGAAGGCCGCCTACGACCCCGACGACGTGTTCCACTTCGCCCAGTCCATCCCCACCTCGCTCGCCCCCGGAGCCAAGACCTGAGAGAGGCCATCGGGCCCCGGCTCGGAGGCTTGTGCGGGCGATCGGGCCGATGCCACCATGGAAGGCCTAGGCAGGAGGCAGCCCGTGCACGACCTGGTCGTTCGAGCCGGAACCGTCGTGGACGGCACGGGAGCCCCGGCCCGCACCGCCGATGTGGCGGTGGACGCCGGGCGGATCACCGCCGTGGGCGACCTCGCCGGGGTGGCCGCCCGACAGACGATCGACGCTGATGGCGCCCTCGTCACCCCGGGGTGGGTGGACATCCACACCCACTACGACGGACAGGCGACCTGGGACGAGGTCCTGGCTCCGAGCGCATGGCACGGGGTGACGACCATCGTCACCGGCAACTGCGGCGTCGGCTTCGCGCCGGCTCGTCCCGACCAGCACGACTGGCTCATCGGCCTCATGGAGGGTGTCGAGGACATCCCCGGCACCGCCCTGGCCGAAGGGATGGCGTGGGACTGGGAGAGCTTCCCCGACTATCTCGACGCCCTCGACCGCCGCCGGTTCACGGTGGACGTCGGCACGCAGATCGCCCACGGCGCCGTGCGGGCCTATGTCATGGGTGAGCGGGGAGCGCGCAACGAGGTGGCCGACGGCGACGACATCGCCGCCATGCGGGCCATCGTGAAAGAGGCCGTCGTCGCCGGGGCGCTGGGGTTCTCCACCTCGCGCACCATCGCCCACCGGGCCATCGACGGCGAGCCCGTCCCCGGGACCTTCGCGGCCGAGGACGAGCTGTTCGGGATCGGCACCGCCCTCGGCGAGCTGGGCGCGGGGATCTTCGAGCTGGCGCCGGCCGGGGTGGCCGGCGAGGACGTCATCGCACCGGCCAGGGAGGTGGACTGGATGCGGCGCCTGTCGCTCTCCATCGGGCGCCCGGTCACCTTCGCCCTCCTCCAGATCTCCGACGCCCCGGACCTGTGGCGCGAGCTCATGGCGGAGTCCTTGCGGGCCGCCGACGAGGGCGCCCAACTGTGGCCCCAGGTGGCGGCGCGCGCCACCGGGCTGCTGACCGGTCTGCACACCTCGTACTGCCTCTTCGACTCCATCCCCGCCTACCAGGCCGTCAAGGCGCGCAACCTCAGCGACGAGGCCCTGGTCCGGGCGCTGTGCGACCCGGCGGTGCACGACGCCATCGTGTCGTTTGAGCCCGAGCCCGAGCACCGCGCCGCCCTCGACCGCGCCTACGCGGTCAACTTCGTCCTCGGCACCCCGCCCGACTACGAGCCGGGCCCCGAGCGCTCGCTGGCGTCGATCGCGGCCGCGGCCGGACGCCATCCGCTCGAGGTCGCCTACGAGGTCATGCTCGAGGCCGGCGGGCACGGGCTCCTCTACTTCCCGATCCTCAACTACGCCTCGATGAGCCTCGAGCCGGTGCGGGAGATGCTCCTGCACCCCCGGGCCGTGGCCGGTCTGGGCGACGGCGGGGCGCACTGCGGCGTCATCTGCGACTCGCCCCAGCCGACGTTCATGCTGTCGCACTGGACGCGTGACCGCACCCGGGGCGAGGTGCTGCCCCTGGAGTGGGTGGTGAAGAAGCAGACCTCGGACACCGCCCGCCTCTACGGCCTGGGCGACCGGGGCACGCTCGAGCCCGGCATGATCGCCGATCTGAACGTCGTCGACTACGAGCACCTGCAGCTGGGGACGCCCACGGTGGTCAGGGACCTGCCGGCGGGGGGACGACGGCTCATGCAGGACGCGGTCGGCTATCTGGCCACGATCAAGTCGGGGGAGACCACCTTCGACAACGGGCGCGACACCGGGGCGCGTCCCGGCGCGCTCGTGCGCGGCGCCCGCTGACGCCGTCCCGACAGTGCCGGTGGCGGCCGGAGACGGCATACGGTGGGGCCGATGACCACCGAGACAGAGACGACCCTCGACGACGCCACCCTTCTCGCCATGTTCGAGACCATGGCGCTCATCGCCGCGACCGATGAGGCCCTGCGCGGCGCCATCTCGGCGGGGAGCGCCACCCTGGCCTACTACTCGCCCCGGGGCCAGGAGGCGGTGGCGGCGGGCTTCGCCGCCGCGCTTCGTCCCGACGACTACCTCGTCACCACCTACCGGGGGCTCCACGACCAGATCGCCAAGGGCGTTCCCCTCCGGGCGCTGCTGGCCGAGATGCTGGGCCGGGCGCAGGGCACCGGCAAGGGGAAGGGCGGGCCCATGCACGTGGTGTGGCCCGAGGTGGGTCTCATGCTGACCACGGGAGTGGTGGGCTCGGGACTCCCCATCGGGGCGGGCCTCGCCTGGGCCGCGTCGCGCCAGGGCGAGGGTCGCGTGACCGTCGTCTCCTTCGGCGACGGGGCCACCAACATCGGGGCCTTCCACGAGGCCGCCAACCTGGCCGCGGTGTGGGGGCTCCCGGTGGTCTTCCTGTGCCAGAACAACGGGTACGGCGAGCACACCGCCTTCGCCGACCACCTGCGCGTCGAGCACGTGGCCCAGCGCGCCGCGGCCTACGGCATGCCCGGGGTGACCGTGGACGGCAACGACCCGGTGGCCGTGCACGGCGCGGTGTCGGCCGCGGCACGACGGGCCCGGGCGGGGGAGGGGCCGACACTCGTCGAAGCGGTGACCTACCGGCTCTTCGGGCACGTGTTCGGGGACCGCATGACCTACGTCGACCCCGGCGAGCTCGAAGAGGCCTGGAAGCACGAGCCCGTGGACCGGTTCCGGCGCGCCCTGGTCGAGCGGGGTCTGTTGACAGAGGAGGAGGCCGACGCGGTGCAGGGGCGCGCCGGCGCCACGGCCGGGGAGACCCTGGCCGAGGTGCTCGAGCTGCCCGAGCCCGACGTCGACGAGGTGCTCACCGACGTCGTCTCACCTCCGGTGGTGTCCTCGGCGGCGCTGTCGGGCGGGCACCCCGAGATGAGCGTGCGGTCGGCCATCACCCTGGCCCTCGACGACGCCCTGGCCTCCGACGACCGGGTGGTGCTGCTCGGGGAGGACATCTCCGACAACGGGGTGTTCGGCGTGACCAAGGGGCTGGCCGCCAAGCACGGGGCCGACCGGGTACGCGACACGCCCATCTCGGAGCAGGCCATCGTGGGGGCCGCCATCGGGGCCGCTCTCGGCGGGCTACGGCCCGTGGCCGAGGTCATGTTCATGGACTTCCTCGGCCTGTGCCTGGACCAGCTGGCCAACCACGGCGCCAAGCTGCGGTACATGTCGGGCGGGCTCACCCCCGTGCCCATGGTGCTGCGCACCGCGGTGGGGGGCGGGCTGCAGGTGGGAGCCCAGCACTCGCAGATGCTCGAGGCGTGGCTCACCCACGTGCCGGGGCTCAAGGTGGTCGTCCCGAGCACGCCCTCGGACGCCCGGGGACTGCTGGCGTCGTGCATCGCCGACGACGATCCCTGCGTCTTCATCGAACAGGTGCTCCTGCTCTCTCGCAAGGGTGTGGTCGGCGACGAGCCCGTGCCGCTGGGCGTGGCCGACGTCAAGCGCGCCGGCGCGGACGTGACCGTGGTCACCTACGGGCGACAGGTGCACGAGGCCATCGCCGTGGCCGACACCATGGCGTCGCGCGGGGTGGAGGTCGAGGTGCTCGACCTGCGCACGCTCGTCCCCCTGGACGAGGCGGCCGTGCTCGAGTCCGTGGGTCGCACCCGCCGGGCCGTCGTCCTGCACGAGGCCGTGGTGACCGGCGGGTTCGGTGCCGAGCTGGCGGCGGGTATCTCCGAGGCGCTCTTCGGGCTTTTGGTGGCGCCCGTCCTGCGGGTGGGCGCCTTGCCGGCCCCGTTGCCCTACGCCCGCAACCTCGAACGCCTTGCCCTCCCCGGTCCCGAACGACTGCTCGAGGCCCTCGAGTGGGTCATGGCCTACGAGACCTGAGCCCCCGGTGTTGCTCCGGCTTCCCAAGATCGGCATGGAGATGACCGAGGCCGTCCTGGCCCGGTGGCTGGTCGACGACGGCGCCACGGTGGCCAAGGGTCAGCCGCTCTACGAGATGGAGACCGACAAGGTCACCAACGAGATCGAGTCCCCGGCCCCGGGCCGACTGCGACGGGTCGCACTCGAGGGGGAGACCTACCAGGTGGGGGACCCCGTCGCCGAGATCGACTGACCCCGGGACCCTCAGCCCCCTGGGGGAGGTGGGGGGAGCAGGGAGGGAGTGAACAGCACCGGTCGTCCCGCACCACGGCGCTTCGATTCGCGCATGGCGAGCTCGGCCTGATCGACCAGCGCGTCGGCATCGACCACCGACCCGCTCGACCACGCCACCCCGATGCTGGCTCGGGATCCGATCTTGATGTCTTTGAGCTGGATCTCGTGGGAGAGGGCTTCGGCCACCCTGATGGCGGTCCGCACCGCCTCGGCCGCGGTGGCGATCCCGGGGCAGACGACGAGGAACTCGTCCCCGCCCACCCGGCCCACGATGTCGTCCTCGCGCACCGCGCCGTGGAGCCGTCGGGCCACCACGCCCAGGAATTCGTCACCGGCGTCGTGACCCCGGCCGTCGTTGAGCTCCTTGAAGTGGTCGAGGTCGACGTAGATGGCGGCGGGACTCGATCCGTCGCCCGCCCCGGCCACGATGGCCTCGAGCGCGGCCATGGTCGAAGCCCGGTTGTGGCACCGGGTGAGCACGTCGAAGGTGGCGCGCAGGTGCGGCCCGTCGCGGGTGCCGGCGCCGAAGTCTCTGATCTCCGACACACACACCAGGGCCCCGGTGACATCTCCGTCGTGGTTGGTGAGGGCTCGCAGGGCCAGCCGGCAGGAGCGGACCTCGACATCGGCGCCACCCCCGGTGCCGTCGCCGTCCTCGGTCGAGTGGGCCCCGTCGCGCACCGGTGCTCGAACGGCGACCTCGAGCTCGTCGTCGACCCCGTCGCGCAGCACACCGTCCACCGCCGCGTCGGCGCGCCCTCGATCGTCGTCCACGAGCGTGGCCAGTTGCTCGTCGAACGTGGCGGCGCGGGGGCAGCCGAGCATGTCGTGGAGGCGGTCGTTGGTGTCGAGGACCCGCCCGAGGGAGTCGATGTGGAGCACGCCCATGGGGATCGTCTCGAGCAGGCGCGCCTGCAGGTGCTCGCGGGCCCGGAGAACGTCTGCGGCGGCCTCGAGGACGTCCCTGCCGGCGCGGGCGAACCGGGGAGCGATCGCCGGTGTCTCGGGATCGAAGACGACGGCATCGGCTCCCACGGCACCGACGACCACGCCCAGGTAGACGCCGTAGGACCGTCGGGCGTCGAGGAAGTGCACGACCACCGGTCGCCCGGGGTCCGAGGTGAGGCGGACCGGCGCCCGGGAGGCCCCCACGGTGCGGGCCTTCTCCCAGGCGTTGATGAGCACCACCCGGTCGGCGACGACGACGACATTGAGCGCCGACCGGGCCCGGACGACGCGATGGCCCTCGAGCGGGACCGACCCCGGCATCTCCACCATGAGGCCGTCGGGCCCGATGGCACAGGCCTGGGCCTCGGCGTGTTGGTCGAAAAGGCACGACAGAGCGGCGTCGACGATCCTGGGGTCGAGTCGGCCGCCACTGCGCATGCCGCCGTTATCGACCCATTGCGCCCCGGCGTTGAGCACGGCGGCCCCGGGCCGGCGACGGCGTCGAGATCCCGCCGAGGAAAAGGGACGAAAGTCCTGGTCTGACGGGTACGGTCAAGTTTCGGTCCCGAATTACCGAAATTCCCCCCGTGACGTCCCCAGCGCCTCGGGCGCGCTCTTTGGCGCGACTGTTCATCACCTACGCGGCGATCACGGCCATTCCCGTCCTCCTCCTGGGCCTGACGCTGGCGGCGAGCTACCGGTCCGAGGCCACCCAGCGCGGCGTCGCCGAAGGGCTGTCCGAGGCGCGCCTCGTGGCCGAGACGGCGGTGGAGCCGATCCTCGACGGCCGTCCCATCAGCCAGGGCCTCAGCCCGGGCGAGACCGCGGCCATGCGCCTCCTGGTGACACGGGCCGTGGGGGACCACAACGTCCTGCGCATGCGACTCCAGGACCTCTCGGGTCACGTCGTGTTCTCCGACGACGGGTCGGGGTTCTCCACGAAGGCCGACGACGAGGCCGTCGAAGCCGGCCAGGGCGAGATCACCGCCGATCTCACGCACCTGAACGCGGACGACGACGACTCCGGGCCGCTCGGCCCCCAGGCCGTCGAGGTCTACTTGCCGCTCACCGCCGGGAGGCCCGAGCACGTCGTGGGGGTGTTCGAGGTCTACCTGCCCTACGCGCCCATCGCCAAGGACGTCGACGCCGGCTTGCACGCGCTGTACCTCGACCTCCTCCTCGGGCTGGGGGCGCTGTACGTCGTCCTCTTCATCATCTCGGTGTCGGTCAGCCGTCGTCTGCGCCAGCAGGTCAAGGAGAACAAGTTCCTGGCCGAGCACGATTCGCTCACCGAGCTGCCCAACCGGTCGCTGTTCCACCAGCGCGCCCAGGAAGCCGTCATGCAGGCGGTGCGGAGCGACTCCCAAACCGCCATCGCCATCGTCGACCTGGACCGGTTCAAAGAGGTCAACGACACCCTGGGCCACGACAGCGGTGACCAGCTCCTCACCCTCCTGGCGCAGCGTCTCGCCGATCACACCCGGCCCCAAGACGCCGTGGCGCGCCTGGGCGGGGACGAGTTCGGCGTCATCCTGTCCGAGGTCGGGGACGCCGAGGAGGTGCTGCGGCGCCTGCGCGACATCATCGAGCACGAGGTCGAGGTGAGCGGGCTGCCCCTGTCGGTCGAGTCGAGCATCGGGTTCGTCATCGCTCCCGACGACGGGATCGACGCGGACGACCTCCTCCAGCACGCCGATGTGGCCATGTACGTGGCCAAGGCGCAGCACGTGGGCGTGGTCCGCTACGACGCCGCCCACGACCACTACGACGCCGCCAACCTCGGGCTCATCGCCGAGCTGCGCCGAGCCATCGACGCCGGCGAGCTGGTCATGCACTACCAGCCCAAGGCGGCCCTGGAGGACAGGCACGTGGAGGCGGTCGAGGCCCTGGTGCGCTGGCAGCATCCCACCCTCGGCCTGCTGTACCCCGACCGGTTCATCCCCCTGTGCGAGCAGACCGACCTGATCGACAGGCTCACGACGTGGGTGATGCGCAGAGCGCTGACCGACATCCGCGACCTCGGTGACGTGGCGGTGTCGATCAACGTGTCGGCCCGGACCCTCGGCCGGGGCCGGTTCGCCGATCAGGTCATCGCCGTGCTGGCCGAGCTCGACGTGCCCCCCGAGCGGTTGATCATCGAGATCACCGAGACGGCGCTGCTGACCGACCCCCCTCGCGCCGCAGCCGTCCTGGCCCAGCTCGACGCCATCGGCGTGCGGGTGAGCCTCGACGACTTCGGGATCGGGCAGACCTCTCTCGGGTACCTGTCGTCGCTGCCCGTCCACGAGCTCAAGATCGACAAGAGCTTCGTGATGGACATGCTGGCCAACCCGGCGCACGCCGCCATCGTGCGGTCCATCGTGGACCTCGGCCACAACCTCAAATTGCGGGTCGTCGGTGAGGGTGTCGAGACCGACGACGTATTCACGGCATTGCGCGAGGCCGGATGCGACCTGGCCCAGGGCTACCTGCTGGCGAGGCCCATGCCCGCCGAACAGCTGCGGGGCTGGTTGCTGGCCGCTCCCCAGCTGACGACCAAAGCGCTCTGAGCACACCCCGCTGCTGACACAGCGGTGCCCGGCGCGCCCCGGCGCGCCCCGGCCGGTCCGTGGCCCGCGCCACACCTGACGGCATGTCATCCTGGGCGGCGGGCGACCGCCGCCCGACCAGGCGCCCGCCAGGGGAGGTGTCCCGTGCCGCTGCCGTGGAGTGGAGCGCTCGCCGGCCGGATCGACGAGCATGTGGTCACCTCGGCCGCGCTCAGGGGAAACCCGCTCGGCGATCCCGTCGAGCGTCCCCTGTGGGTCTACGTCCCGCCGGGCTACGACGACGGTGAGAATCGGTTGCCGTCGATCTACGTCATCCAGGGCTACACCGGGTACGTGACGATGTGGGCCAACCGCGAGGCGTACCACCAACCCTTCCCCGAGACCGCCGATGCCCTCTTCGCCTCGGGCCAAGCCCCTCCGTGCATCGTGGTGTGGGTCGACGCCTGGACGGCGTACGGAGGCTCGCAGTTCGTGGACTCACCGGGGACGGGTCGGTACCACTCCTATCTGTGCGACGACGTCGTGCCCTTCGTGGACGAGCGGTACCGAACGCTCGACGCCCCCGCGCACCGCGGCATCCAGGGGAAGTCCAGTGGCGGCTTCGGGGCCATGATCACCCCCATGCTGCGTCCCGACCTGTTCGGCGGGCTGGCCACCCACGCCGGGGACGCCCTGTACGAATGCTGTTACATCCCCGAGTTCCCCAAGGCCGTGCGGGCCCTGCGGTCCTGGGACGGCGACATCGGCGCCTGGTGGGAGGACTTCAAGTCGAGGACGGCCTTCACCCGCCAGGAGGATCACCTGCTCCTCATGCTGCTCGGGGTGTCGGCCTGCTTCTCCGCCCAGGACGACGGCACCCCGGTGCTCCCCTTCGATCCCGCCACCGGCCAGATACGCGACGAGGTATGGGCGCGCTGGCTGGCCTGGGACCCGGTGCGGATGGTGCCCCGCTACGCCGACGCGCTGCGGTCGTTACGAGCCGTGTGGATCGACGGCGGCACGCGTGACGAGTGGTACCTGGATCTCGGTGCGGTCGCCTTTCGGGACGCGTTGGCGCAGATCGGTGTGACAGAGGTTCGCTTCGAGCTCTTCGACGCCACCCACGGCGGCATCGGCTGGCGTTACCCGCTGTCGCTCGCCTTCCTGGCCGAGCGGCTGTCGGTGGCGGTCACGAACTGAAGATCTGCTCCACGAGGGTCGCCACCAGGCCTCCGACAAGGGCATCGGAGAGATCGCCGGCGATCGTCGTTCCCACGTGCTCGCTCACGTCACCGAACAGCTTCGACGGGCCGACGGCCAGCTTGATCCGGACGAAGTCGCAACCTTCTGTGGCCGTGATGGTCAGCCTGCCCGGGCCCCGGTCCCCGAAGCGGTCGATCCACAAGGTGAGGTCGAAGCTGCGCGGGACTCGAGCCGGTTCGTCTCGGAGCACCTCGGTGACGCGTGCCGTGAGGCCCCATTCGCCCAACATCTCGGTGCTGCACTCGAGCACCGGTCGGAGCTCCTCCTGGCACAACAGGCACAGAGCCTCGAACGAGTCTTCGGCCCGGGCCCGGTCGCCGTCTTGACGCGACTTGCGGGCCGCGTCCCCAGAGAGGCCCGACGACACTACGAGATCGATCCGGGCCTGCCACAACTGGTCCCCGGCGCCGGCGTGGGCAAAGACGTCGGGCGTCGCGCTTCTCGGTGCGCGCATGGCCGACGACGTCACGACCGGCGTCGGGTCTGTGGTCTGCCAGAGTCGTTCATGGCGCGCCTGCTCTCCTCCGACGTGCATTCGGTCGTCGACGATGGACATGGGCCCCCCGGCAATGACGCGGCTCCCTGTCCGGCCGCCTTCTTGGGCTCAACCCTCGCAGGCCCGGCTCACCGGATCCTCTATCCAGCCTCAACAATCGGCCAACCGGGGGCGCTCAGGCCAGGCAGGTCAGCGGTCTGCCGCCGTTGAGGGTGATCATGTCGCCGAGCGCGGCGGCGATGTCGATGGGGTCCCCGGGCCGAGCCCCTTCGCACTCGGCGAAGGCGCGGTGGAGGTTGCCGGCCAGGCGCTCGGGATGGGTGAGGGCCGCCAGTGAACCGAGGTCCGCCTGGCGCGCCGCGTCGAGGGGGGTGAGACCGGCCTCTTTGGCCTGCGCCGCGGTCTGCTGCAAGAAGCGGAGGTACTCCCCGGCGATGTCGACGACCTCGGGGCCGCACACCTCGCCGTGCCCGGGGACGATGATGTCGGGCTCGAGCTCCATGACACAGTCGAGCGCCACCAAGGACCCGGCCACCGATCCCATGAGCACGAAGGGGGTGCCTCCGTTGAACACGAGGTCACCGGTGAACAGGACCCGGTGTTGCGGTATCCAGGCCACCACGTCGTTGGTGGTGTGCGCGGCCGTGCCGAAGTGGTGCAACTCCACCAGCAGGTCGTCCACGTAGACATCGAGTCGATGCTCGAAGGTGACGAAGGGAGGCGCCGGTTCGAGCGCGCCCCAGTCCACGGGCTCCCACAGGCCGTCGGGTCGGAGGATCCCCATGGCCCGGATGGCGTCACGGCAGCGGGGGTGGCCGATGATGGTGGCGTCGGGAAGGAGGCAGTTGCCGTTGGTGTGGTCGCCGTGCTGATGCGTGCTCACCACCAGGCGCGCCCCCCGTGCGCCGTCGAGTCCCTGCTCGCGCTGCACACCGTCGACCGCATCCAGAAAGGCCCGGGTGCGCCGCTCGGTGGCGCAGGTGTCGATGCACAGGACCCTGTCCTCGCCCAGGACGAATCCCGTGTTGTTGATCCACCATCCCCCGTCGGGCTGGATGTAGGCGTAGACGCGCTCGGCCACCGTCTCCACCCGCGGCGGCGGGAGCTCGCGGGCGTCGAGAACGTCCCGGTTCGTCGAGGTCATGGTGCGGCGTGGGCGCGGCGCGCCGCGTCGACGGCATCGTCGCCGGGTCCGTTGCTCGAGGCGTGCTCAGGGCGGAACTCCACGCCGAGCAGGGCCGCCAGGCTCGAGCCGACCGACACGCGCAACGCGTCGAGGTCGTAGCCGCCCTCGAGGAGCAGAGCCAGGCGGCCCGGCCCGGGTGCGAAGGCCTTCACCCGGTTGGCGATGTCGGCGAAGTCGCCGGCGGTGAGACCGAGCCCGGCCATGGGGTCGGCCCGGTGGGCGTCGTAGCCCGCCGACACGAGCACCCAGGTGGGCGCGAACCGCTCGACGATCGGCGCCGCCACTTCGTCGAGTGCCGCCAGGACGACGTCGCCGGTGGCGCGCGGCGGCAGGGGCACGTTGACGGTGAGACCGGGCGCGCCCGGGCCACCGGTCTCCGAGACGCGCCCCGTGCCCGGGTACAGCGGCCACTGGTGTGTGGAGACGTAGAGCACCCGAGGGTCGTCCCAGAAGATGGCCTGGGTCCCGTTCCCGTGGTGGACGTCCCAGTCCACGATGAGGACCCGCTCTCCTCGCTGCGCCAGCGTGGCGGCCGCCACGGCGATGTTGTTGAGCAGGCAGAACCCCATGGGCTCGGTCGCCAGGGCGTGGTGCCCGGGCGGTCGGGCCGCCACGAAGGCGACATCGCCCTCCCCGCGCCCCAGGGCGTCGACCACCTCGAGGGCGGCACCGGCGGCGAGCAGAGCCGTGTCCCACGACCCCGGTGCGGCCATGGTGTCGGGGTCGATGGCACCCCCGCCGGCCTCGCAGAAGTTGCGCAACGCCTCGAGGTACGACACCGGGTGGACGAGGCTCAGCTCCTCCTCGGTGGCCCGACGGGGCTCGACCGACACGACGGCGTCGCGCAGTCCCGCTTCGTCGATTCCCGCCAAGGCGGCCCGGACGCGGGCGGGGCGCTCGGGGTGTCGGGGCCCCACGTCGTGGTGGTCGAGATCGGGGGAGGCCGCCACGAGGAGCATCGCCTCACTGTACGGCGGTCTTCCGCCCCGGGGCGCGGGCCGGGCGCCCGGGGTGAGGCGCCGGAGATACAGCCGGAGACACAGGGGCGAAGGTGGCGCGCCCGGTTAGGGACAGCAGCGCCGACAGGTGCCGGGCCGGCCCGTCCCTTGCGCCGCGCTCCATGCTTCGAGAGCGGTGGCGTTGGGGCCGCACACCCGGAGCGCGCCCGAGCTCGCCGTGTCGGTTCCGGGGCGAGGGGCGATGGCGGCGCACCCGACACGATGCAGGGTCGGGGTCTTGGGGGTCGCCGCACCCCGTTGGTGCAGCACGAAGCCGTCGGGATGGGTGTCGACCCATTTCCGGTAGGCAGGGTCCTCGGCGTGGAACTCCCGGCACAGCGGTGTGATCTTGGCGGGAGCTGCCCCCGGGGTGTGGTCGCCGGGGCCGTCGTCGAGGCCCCACCCCGACCGGTTGGACGGCCGGGTATCACCCGGCGTCCGGATGGCGTTGACAGCGCCACCGGGGCGGTTCTTCGGACCCGAGCCGGTGCGACGGGAGCGCCTCTCGATGACGGGGGGCTTGGGCAAAGGGTCGGCCGAGGGCATGGGCAGGAGATCTCGGGTCGCGCCGGTCATCGACGGGTGCTGCGCCGGGTTGCCCGCCGGGCGTCCCGAGGATCGCCTCGACGCGTGCCCGGCGGGGTGCCTCGACACCGAATTCGCTTCGTCTTCGATGGCCGACACCAGTCGCACGTGGGCCTCGGCGGCCGGCACCGGCACCAAGCGACCCTGGCGGGCGGGCTTCGGTCGCACCGTCGGCGTCGAGGTGGGAAGGGGTCGGAGCCCCACGGCCCGGGTGACGACGAGTTTCACGTGCGTTTCGCTGGCGATGGCTCGGCGGGGGTCGGGAAGACGGTTCACCGTCGACGCGACGGGGGCGGTCAGCGCGGCGATGGCGTCGATGACGGCCCACATGTACTCGGCCGACCGGCCGGTGGGCTCCTCGCCGAAGTGATGCCACCGTCGCTGTTCGTAGAAGAGGCAGCCGCGCAGCTCGTCGAGGGTGGCGGGCAGCGAACGACGTCGGGTCCAGCGCTGGAGGACACGTCCGGCCAGGGAGGGAAGGTTGTCCCAGTAGCCGTATCCGTCATAGGAAAGGGCGAAGTCCGACACCGCGTCCCAGGACTCTCCCCGTCGAGGAACGGCGCTGGTGTCGAGGTCGGCGTTGGGGATCGCCGCTGCTGCGAAATCGCCGCCCGGCGCAGTGTGTGCATCGGCCCACCTGAGTCGCGGCTCGGGCCTCCCCTGACGCACGGCGTCGACGGGCGTCGCCACGACGGAGAGGTTGGGGGTGTGGTCCCGGGCGCGGGAGGCGAGCACCCGCGTCATGAGGTTCCAGAGGCTGTGGAGCGGACGAGGCAGATCGCCCATCGCCGTAGGGCGGCCGCTGCGGAGAGCGCTCGGGAACAACGTCATCTCAATTGCTATCGGCACCTCCCGGCAGGGGTTGAGTCAGCTCACTGAGCGTGCCTGGGGAGCGGATTCTTCGGGCACGGGGATCGTGGAGCGACCGCAGGGAGCGTTCGACGTCGACTGCGTCACGACGCCCCGGAGGCTCCCCGATCCGGGCCCGCCTCCCCCAGGCGGGAGCGGCCGGGTCGCCCATGGGGCAGAGGTGGATCGGTAGCCTGCTCGTGCAATGCCGCGCGTGGTCGTCGCCAGCTTCAACGTGCACGGCGGCGTAGACGGGTGGGGCCGCCCCTATGACGTCGTGGACGCGTGCCGGCGTATCGGCGCTGACATCTTGATGCTCCAGGAATGTTGGTCGCCCGACGACGAGGTGTCGTTGACCGATCGCGTGGCGAGCGAGCTTGGATACGGCGCCGTCGAGCTGCCCTTCGCCCGAGGGCGCATCGTCCCCCCTCCCGATGACGCCACGGACCGCTGGAGCCCTCGGTTGTGGAATCGGAGCACCTGCGGCATACGGCTCGAAGGGCGACGCGCCGCCTCGAGCGACCGCAGAGCGGCACGCTCGCCAGCCGGCCTCCGCGTGGCCCCGCGGGGTACCTGGTCGATCTCTGTATTGTCGAAGTTCCCGGTAACGAGCTCCCAGACCATCGACCTGGGCAAGCTTCCCACCGATCCGGCCCGACGGGGGGCGATCGTCGTGGACGTGGATCTTCAAGGCGCCGCCTCGCCCCTACGCGTGGCGGGAACCCACCTCGCCCACCTCAGCCAGGGCTCGCCGCGCCACATCGCCAGGTTGCGGAGAGCACTGCACGCGTTGACGCCGGTTCCTAGCGTGTTGGCGGGCGACATGAACCTGTGGGGACCACCGCTCGTACTCCTCTTTCCAGGTTGGTCACGCGCCGTGCGAGGTCGCACCTGGCCCACATGGCTGTCGAGGCCGGTGGCGCAGCCCGACCACATCCTCGTCAGGGGACCCGCTCACGTCGACTCCGGAGAGGTCCTACCCGTCACCGGATCCGACCATCTACCCGTTCGGGCCGTGCTTGTGATCGACTGAACAAGAGTATTGCAAGCGCGTGACGAATCAGACGGCTATGTTTCTGGCAGCTTCTGGCGCGCAGTTTGTCGATTGGGGGCACGCAACATAGGCCGGGGCACAAGAAGTGAACGGAAGTCAGGGACGTTCGGCCCTGTTGTCGTTCGTCGTTTGTGAAGATGCTTCTCGGGTGAGCGATTCATCAAGAGGGCTCGATTACAAGAAAGCAGGAGAGCGAATATGAGAATCCGTGGGTTGAGTCGTCTGGCGGGGATCTCGCTGGCACTGGTCGTGGGCATGGTCTTCACGGCGTGTAGCAGCACTCCAAAGGCTTCGACCACGACGACCACGGCGAAGTCGTCGGCCACCGTGCCGGCTGACCTCAGCGTCAAGTCGTTCAACGTGAATTTCACGGAGATGCCGAAGCTGAAGCCGTTGACCCAAGCGGGCAAAGGCCTGGTAGGCGTCATCCTTCCCGACACCACGTCATCGACGCGCTACGTCGACTTCGACGCGCCGTACCTGAAGCAGGCATTCCAGATGGCCGGGTACAGCTCGTCTGACTTCAAGATCGACAACGCCCAAGGCGTGGACGCGACCGAGCTCGCTGACGCCCAGGCCGACGTGGCCCTCGGCGCCAAGGTCCTTGTCTTCGACCCGATCGACAGTACGGTCGGGGCCCAGGTGCAGTCCTATGCGGCGTCGCACGGCGTCGCCGTGATCAGCTACGACCGAGCCACCTTCACGGGCACCAACACCTACTACGTCAGCTTCGACAACAACCTGGTGGGCAAGCTCATCGGTCAGGGTTTCGAGGCGTGCGTGGCTTCCTGGGGTGTTTCGAGTCCCAAGGTCTTCGAGCTCGACGGCGGTGAGGACACCGACCCCAACGCAGTGTCGTTCGCCCAGGGTTACAACTCGGTGATCTGGAACTCCACGACGACACCCCTGACGGCGGGCCTGACCAACAGCAAGGGCTACACCTTGATCGGCGACCAGATCACCCCCGGTTGGGTGAACGCCACCGGTGCGACGATCTTCACGCAGCAGTTCACGGCCCACCCGACGATCAACGCCACGGTCGAGGCCAACGACGGGCTGGCTGAAGCAGTGGTCACCGACCTGAAGAACAAGGGTGTCGGCCCCAAGAAGATCCCGACCACCGGTCAGGACGCCACGCTTCAGGGGATGGAGAACATCCTCCAGGGCTACCAGTGCGGATCGGTCTACAAGGCCGTCTACCAGGAGGCGCAGGACGCCGTGGCGCTGGCCACGATCCTGCGTGACGGACAGACGCCGCCCGCAGCCCTGGTGAACTCGACCACCACGCCTCCCAAGGGCGTGACAGGGTCGGCACAGCCGGCATCGCTGCTGACCCCCGTGTGGGTGGATGCCACCAACATGGCGGCGACGGTGATCAAGGACAAGTTCATCTCGGCGACGACGCTGTGCAGCGCCGTGGGCGCCAGCGTGTGTAGCGCCGCCAGCATCACTCCGTAACCCGCGTGGTTCAGACGTAGGGTGTGGGACCGTCGCCGCCTCGTGCGGCGACGGTCCCGCGTCTGACCCGATGATGACGTAGTCTGTGTCGCGACGAGCGGAGCGAGAGGATCGAGGCGAGGGTGGACGAGCCCCTTCTAAAAGTGCGGGGCCTCTCCAAGAACTTCGGCGCCGTCCAGGCGCTCACCGACGTGAACCTCGATGTGCCGGCCGGAGAGGTGACGTCGCTGTCGGGCGACAACGGCGCCGGCAAGTCCGTCCTCATCAAGTGCATCTCGGGTATCTACGAACCCGACCAGGGCCACATCTCCTGGGAAGGGCGACCGGTCCGGATCCGCAATGCGCACGATTCTGCCTCGTTGGGCATCGAGACCGTGTACCAGGACCTCGCTCTGGCTGACAACCTCGACATCGTCCAGAACATGTTCCTGGGACGAGAGCGCCTTCGGCACGGGATGCTCGACGAGGACGATATGGAGCGTGCCGCGGCCGAGACCTTGGCCGGTCTGCGGGTGACGACGGTGCGGTCGATCCGCCAACCCGTGGGGTCGTTGTCGGGTGGACAGCGACAGTCGGTGGCGGTGGCCAAGGCGGTGATGTGGAACTCCAAGCTGGTCATCTTGGACGAGCCGACCGCAGCCCTGGGGGTGTCCCAGACAGCGATGGTCCTCGACCTCGTACGACGCTTGAGGGACCAAGGACTGGCAGTACTGATGATCTCGCACAACCTCAACGACGTCTTCGCCGTCGCCAACCGCATCGCCGTGCTGTATCTCGGGAAAATGGTGGCGGAGGACAACGTCACGGCCTTCGACCGACAGAGCGTCGTCGAGTACATGACCACGGGAGGTCTGGGTGTGAAGGCCAAAGCCCCGAACTCCCAAGCAGGAGGTGTCGAACATGGCGCCGACTGACCCCGGATCGGGCCTGGCCCCTTCGTCGTCGGGCGTCGAGCATCCCGATGAAGCCCCCGTCGACCTGACCGCGGCGCCGGGTGCCGGCGCCGCCCTCGTTCCGCCCGAGATCGTCGCCCAGACGATGCGGGAGTACGTCCACGGCCAATTCCTGCGCATCAGGGGCGGAGAGAGCGGGATGCTCCCGGTCATCTTGGGGCTGGTCATCATGGTCATCGTTTTCCAGTCCATCAGCCCCCATCACATCTTCCTCTCGGCCGGAAACATCGTGAATCTCTTCCAGCAGAGTGCGGTGTTCATGGTGTTGGCGATGGCCGAAACCTTCGCCCTGCTGCTCGGCGAGATCGACCTCTCGATCGGCTACGTCGGCCCCGTCGGGGCGGTCATCGCCGTCCAACTCGTGCAGCCGACGACGACCAACTGGCCGTGGTGGGCGGCGATCACCGTCGCTCTCCTGGCGTGCGCGCTGATCGGCGCGGTGCAGGGCACGTTGATCAGCCGGCTCCGGATTCCCTCCTTCATCGTGAGCCTGGCCGGCCTGCTCATCTTCAACGGTGTCCTGCTCATCGTGCTCGCCTTCGGTCCGTTCTCCGGATATCCCACCCTGACGGGCCCGCAGCCCAACCTGCGCGCCCTCTACAACCTCATGTGGGGTCACATCAGCCCCGCTGAGGGTTGGATCACCTTGGCCGTCATCGTCGGCGTGCTGGGCCTGAGCCTGTCTCTTCGCGACACTCGTCGCCGGCGCAGTGGCCTGGTGGCCCCCCCGGTCGGCCTCACGGTGGCGAAGATCGTCCTCATGGCGGTGGTGGGCATCGCCGTGGTGGCCGTGTGCAACGTCAACCGTGCGGCCGTGGGGACCCTCGAGGGGGTCCCGTGGGCGATCTTCATCGTGCTGGGGGTGCTCGGTGCGTGGACGTTTCTCCTCCAGCGCATGCGCTTCGGGCGCTACATGTACGCCATCGGCGGCAACCCCGAAGCGGCCCGACGCGCCGGCATCAAGGTGACCGCCATCCGCACGTGGGCCTTCGTCCTGTGCTCGTTCACCGCCGGGATCGCCGGGTTGCTCTACGCCTCGTACCTGGGTGGCATGTCCAACAACGTGAACGGCGGTCAGCTCGTCCTCTACGCCGTGGCGGCTGCTGTCATCGGCGGCACCTCGTTGTTCGGAGGCAAGGGCAAGGCGGTCCACGGGGTCCTGGGTGGACTAGTGATCGGCGGCATCTACAACGGCATGTACCTCCTCGGGCTGGCGGTGCAATGGGAGTTCATCGTGACCGGCGGAGTGCTCCTCGGGGCGGTGACCATCGATGCCGTCTCGCGGCGGGCCGGTGGCGCCGGCAGCGTCTGAGGGGTTGCGCTGACCCTTCGACGTCGGGGTCGGTATCTCGGCATGTGCTTTCTGAATGCCATCGTCGGCGCTGAGAACCGGTGTCGCCTGATGCGGCCGGCCCCCACGGGGTCGACGGACCCCGCAAACCCGAGTCTCGGCGAGTAGGTGGCACCGTTTCGGGTCGGCTTGCTCGGCTACGGATTGGCGGGCTCGATCTTCCACGGCCCGTTGATCGACGCCACCCCGGGCCTCGAGATCACGACGATCGTGACCGCCGACGCCACCCGCCAGGAACGGGCCGGGCGCGCCTTCCCCCGGGCCCGGATCGTCCCGAGCGCCGATGAGGTGTGGGCCCGGTCCGACGAGCACGACCTCGTCGTCGTGGCCACCGCCACACCGTCCCACGCCGCCCTGGCGACGCTCGCCGTCGAGCACGGTCTCGCCGTGGTGGTCGAGAAGCCGCTGGCGCCGTCGGTGTCGTCGGCCCGCGCCCTCGTCGACCGGGCCCGTGCCGCTCAGGTCATGCTCACCGTCTTCCACAACCGACGGTGGGACGCCGAGTACCTGACCCTCCGCCGACTCGTCGCCGAGGGTGCGCTCGGTGACGTGGCTCGCTTCGAGTCGCGTTTCGAGCGCTGGCGCCCGCAGCGAGCTCCGGGCGCATGGCGCGAAGAGCTCTCCGCCGACGAAGGGGGAGGCGTCCTGCTCGACCTGGGGGTGCACCTCGTCGACCAGGCGCGGTCGTTGCTCGGACCCGTGACCCATGTCTACGGCGAGGTGGCGTCGCGCCGGGGTGGATCAGACGACGACGTGTTCGTGGCCATGGACCACGGACCGGGGGCGCGCTCACATCTGTGGGCCAGCGCGGTGGCCGCCGCGCCCGGCCCCCGCCTGCGGGTGCTCGGCAGCGCGGCGGCGTTCGTCGTCGAACATCTCGACGGCCAGGAGGACGCCTTGCGTGCCGGCCGGCGTCCCGACGAGGCGGGGTTCGGCGAGGTACCGCCCGGGCGCTGGGGTCGGCTGGTGCGGGGCGACGAGGAGGAGCCGGTGCGCAGCGAGCCGGGGCGATGGGCGGCGTTCTACGGGGCGGTGGTGCGGTCGCTGCGCCACGGGGAGCCGCCCCCGGTCGACCCCGAGGACGCACTGGATACGCTCGAAGTCCTCGAGGCGGCCCGACGCAGTGCCGCCGAGGCCGTGGTCGTCACGATGTAGTGGTCACCGTGGAGCTGCCGCCCCGGGAGGCTGCGAACCGGGTGGCTGCGAACCGGGGGAGTGGGGGCCGGGTTGTGTCGCCGTCGCTTGACTCCTGATATCCGAATCCATAATATACGGAACCGGATATGAATGGACCGATCGACCGGCGTGGGCCGCCACGATGACCCGGCGAAAGGTCGCCAACCCCTTGGCGCTGGCCGTGCTGGCGGGCCTCGAGGAACGGGCCATGCATCCCTACGAGATGGCGACCACCATGCGGGCCCGCCACAAGGACCAGAGCATCAAGCTCAACTTCGGGTCGCTGTACACGGTGGTCGAAGCGCTGCAGCGCCACGGGCTCATCGAGGCGCAGGAGACCGAGCGTGAAGGCAAGCGCCCCGAACGCACCGTCTACCGGATCACCGCGGCGGGATCGGCCGAGTTGCTGGACTGGCTGAGCGAGCTCATCAGCGTCCCGGCCAAGGAGTACCTGCGGTTCGAAGCGGGGTTGTCCCTCCTCCCGGTGTTGTCCCCCTCGCAGGCCGTCGAGCTGCTCGAGATCCGTTGCCAGACGCTCGAGGTCGATCTGGCCCAGCGTCGCACGGTGGGAGGGATGATCGCCGAACAGGGTGTGCCCCGGCTGTTCACCGTGGAGTTCGAGTACATGACGGCCCTGGTCGAGGCCGAGCTCGAATGGTCCCGCAAGCTCATCGGTGAGGTGAAGTCGGAGTCGTTCGAGGGTATCGAGCTCTGGAAGGGCTTCCACGCCATCGGTTCGGAGAGAGGAAGTTCGACGTGACCCTTGCCATCGAAGCACGCGATCTGCGCAAGACCTTCGGCCGGGAGGTGCGCGCCCTCGACGGCGTGAGCTTCGCCGTCGAGGAGGGGACGGTCTTCGGACTGCTCGGCCCCAACGGGGCCGGCAAGACGACGGCGGTGCGCATTCTCACCACCATCCTGAGCCCCGACGCCGGCGCGGGCTTCGTCCTGGGCCACGACGTCGTCACCGAGGCCAACCGCGTCCGGACCCTCATCGGTCTGGCGGGCCAGTACGCGGCGGTGGACGAGAACCTCACCGGGCGCGAGAACCTCACCATGGTGGGACGCCTCAACCACATGGCTCGCGACGTGGTGGCGACGCGGGCCAACGAGCTGCTCGCCCAGTTCGGGCTCTCCGACGCCGGCGACCGGCCTCTCAAGACCTACTCCGGTGGCATGCGCCGTCGGCTCGACGTCGCCGCCGCGCTCGTGGCGCGGCCCAAGGTGTTGTTCCTCGACGAGCCCACCACCGGACTCGATCCCCAGAGCCGGGCCGACGTGTGGGAGATGATCCGCGAGCTCGTCGGGGAGGGCACGAGCGTCTTGCTCACCACGCAGTATCTCGAGGAGGCCGACACCCTGGCGCAACGCATCGGCGTCGTCGACCACGGCCGGGTGATCGCCGAAGGGACGCCCACCCAACTGAAGGCAGACCTCGGCGCCACCGTGCTCGATGTCGGTTTCGCCGACGTCAGCCTGGCGACCCAGGGTGCGGGGGTCCTGGGCGCCGTGGGCGCCAAGAGCCCCACCGTGGTGGGGACCATGGTCGAGTTGCCCGTGGACGACGGACCCCGGGTGGCCATGGAGGTCCTGCGCCTCCTCGACCAGCACTCCCTGGTTCCCACCACGTTCCGGATCCGCGAGCCCAGCCTCGATGACGTGTTCCTGGTCCTCACCGGCAAGCGGACCGAGACCGACGGAGACGAACCGACGGGAAATTCGAACGACGGCCAACGACGGCGGCGCCACACCCCGGTGGCGGCCGCCACGAGTGACGGAGGAACCCCATGAGCATCACCACCGTGATCGCCCCGGGCGCGGGGCTCGCCCCTGGCGCCGACCCGGCGATGCCCGGAGGGGTGGGCCGATTGCGATGGGCCGTGGCCGACGCCTTGACGGTGACGAAGAGGAACCTGATCGCCTATACGCGCATCCCCGAGGCGCTGTTCTTCTCGACGCTGCAGCCCATCATGTTCGTGCTGCTCTTCCGGTACGTCTTCGGGGGTGCCATCCACCCCGGCGACGGTCTCAGCTACATCGACTTCCTGATGGCGGGGATCTTCGTCCAGAGCGTGGGTTTCGGCGGCATCGGCACGGCGGTGGGTCTCGCCGACGACCTCCAGAAGGGGCTCATCGAGCGGTTCCGCACGCTCCCGATGGCGCGGTCGGCTGTTCTCGCCGGCCGGACCACCGCCGATCTCGTGCGCAACGTGTTCGTGCTCCTGCTCATGACCGGAGTGGGAGCGCTGGTCGGGTTCAGCTTCCCCAACGGCGCCTTGGGCTTCATCGCCGCCTGCGCCCTGGTCCTGCTCTTCGCCTACGCGTTGCTGTGGGGGTTCGCCGTCATCGGGCTCACCGCGCCCAACAGCGAGACTGCCCAGGTCATGGCGTTCCCGATCCTTTTCCCCCTCATCTTCGCGTCGCCGGCGTTCGTCCCGCTCTCGTCGATGCCCAACTGGTTGCGGTGGTTTGCCACCAACCAGCCCCTCGGCGCCGTGATCACGGCGGAGCGGTCGCTGATGCTGGGCGGGGCTCATGTCCCGGGGAGCACCGCCGGACACGTCTTGGTGGCGCTGGCGTGGTGCGTCGGCTTCCTGGTTGTGTTGGCCCCGCTGGCGGTGTGGCGCTACCGCAAAACGTGATCGGCGCCGACGGGGAGAACGCTCAGGACGGTGCCGCGGTCAGCACCGGCGGTCCCGTGGTGGGCGTGGTCCCGTTCCCGGCACCCAACGACGCGTAGGTGACCGCTCCCCGGGGAGCGGTCAACGCGATGGGCTCACCCCATCGGCTGAAGGTGATCACCAGCTTGCTGGCCACCTTGTCGATCTTGCCGTTCTCGGTGTACTCCACGGGGAGACGCGGGAGCGACGCGGTGACGTAGAGATGGGCCGTGCCCTTGACCCGTTGCAGTTGTCCGTTCACCCTCTGATTGGTCATCGGCCCCGAGATCCCGAGGACCCGGTACCCGGCCCGTCTCTCGGTCCCCGACAGCTGGTGCGGTGCGAAGGCGATGTTCGATGTCAGCGCCGACTGCGTCGTCACCGCCACGTAGACGGACTGGTAGGGGAGATCGCCCGGGGCCAGTGAGATCCACTGCCCGGCGTGTGCCGAGGCGATCGAGACAGGAAGGCCCAGTTGGTCCACCATCTGTCGCTCTCCGCCCTGGAAGTAACAGGACTTCCCGATCACGATGACGGTGAAGGTGGTCGACCCGATCGTGATGACCTGCTTTCCCGAAGAGACTCCGGCATCGCCGACGGTGGTCTGGAGCTGGCCCATCGAGGTGAACTGCGACACGTAGTGGAACGAGCCCCGCTCGATCGTGGCGCGCAAGGCGGCCCGCGTCATACGCCGCGCCGCAGGGTTGATCGGCTTGGCCGCATTGGAGCCGGAGGTGGCGATCAACGTCAGGCCGACGCCGAGCAGGACGACCACGGCCAGTCCTACCGCCACGGCGATCCGTCTCGTCCGTCGCGGGCGTGGGCCGGCCGGGGCGTCAGACGTCCCGGCCGGTGCCGACGTCCCCGACGTCCCTCCGGTGGCCGGCGGTGCCTGGCCGGGGGAGGCAAACCCGGGATGCGGCGGCGCGTTCCACCCCGAGGGCGCCACCCCCGGACCGCCGGTGTACCCCGGAGGCGGGGGCGGGTATCCCGGTGCGCCGTCGTAGGGCGGCGGGGACGGGTACCCCGGAGGTGGAGGCGGGTATCCCGGTGCGCCGCCGTAGGGCGGGGGCGGGTACCCCGGAGGCGGGGGCGGGTATCCCCCCGGTGGTGGCGGGTACGCGACCGGCACAGAACCTCCCGGCCGGGGCGGTGCGGGCGCCGGTCCGGACGCCTGCGCAGAGGCGGGGGGTGGTGGCGGCGGGTCCTGGGGAGGAGGGCTCAAGTCGTCGGGCCCCGCGGCGGGCGCCTCCTCGTCAGGAAGTCCGTTCGTGTCGTCGGCCACGCGGTCAGACTACGCCCCGCCTACCCGGGTTCCGGTGCGGCGGGGGGCTCAACCATGGGGTGCCCGGGCCACGACGAGGCGTGACGAGGCCTGCACACGCAGCACGCCCTCGTGCTCGAAGGGCCGCAACAGCTCAGTGGCCCGGGCCAGGAACTGGATGCGGGCCTGCTGGCTGCAATCGCGCCACGCCCAGGACAACGGGGGCAGCGACGGGTACACGCGCACCCACTGGGCCACGCCGGGCAGCGCCGCCAACATCCGAACGGTGCGGCACGACACGTCGGTGAAGCCTGCGCTGCGGACCAGCTCGCGCAGATCGTCGATGCGGTGATACGCGAAGGCGTCCAGGAGGACCTCGACGACACCGGACTGATCGAGCCCGGACTTGACGATGGCATCGAGCTCGGCGGCGAAGGCCGGGTTCTCCTCGATCGGGCCCCACGTCATGATGCCCAGCCGACCACCGGGGGCGAGCACGCGCCGAATGTCCTCCAGCACCGCCATCGGGTCGTTGAAGCGATGCAGCGCATGCTGGCATGCCACCACGTCGAAGCTCTGGTCGTCGAAGGGGAGTTGCGAGCCTTCCCAGTTCTGCCACTCGACGATGCTCGTGATGTCGATGCGCCGGGCTGTCTCCACCGCGGCCCGGGACGGGTCGATGCCCACGACCTTGCCGCCCGGACCCACGACATGCGCGGCCATGCGGGCGAAGATGCCGGTGCCGCAGGCGACGTCGAGCACCCGAGCGCCCCGCACCACGACGAGAGAGTCGAGCGACCGCTCCGCGAACCGACGACCGAAGACGGGATCGAAGTGTTGCGCATACACCGACGTGGACGTCTCGTCGTCATACGAGCCGGGTCGGTGCAGTGGCCGCGTGGCGAGCGCGGCCGGCGGCGACGACGAGCGTCGCGTGTCGTTCGGGCGTGGCGGTGGGGGAGAGACGCTGATGGTCATGTCCCCCTCGGGCCCGCCGGCATGTGAGTCGCGGCCGGTCACCACTGAGCACGACGTTACTAAGCAAGTCATGGAAATTGGTGGACCGGTGTCATCTGCATGACGTGCCGAGAGTGCCGAAGCACCGAGTGTGATGACGAAACGAGGGTCCGGCCGCGGCTCTCAGCATCCTCAGGTGCAGAGAGTTGTCAGGATTCCGCCGCCAGTGAGCGCGCCGCTCCGAGATGGGCGCGGAGAGACTCGAGACGTTCGTGCGCGTTGGCTCCGCTCGTCGACGGCATGACGTACACCGGTCGACCGCCGATCTGTTCCTGTTGGGGTCCGGCCTTGGCGCGCCGGTCGACGGCCTCTCGCCATCCGGTCAAGCCGACGAAGCACACCGCGCCGGGCGCGAGCCACCGCACCAGGCGTTGCACCCGGGCCATGCCCGTCCGGTACTCCGCCGACGTCACGGTGGACGCGTTCGACGTCGCCCGCTTGACGAGGTCGGTCATGCCCACGCCATGGACGCGCAACGCATGGAAGGGGTCGCGGTCGCGCGTGACCAGGCCGCAATCGAGCGCCGCGGGCCAGAACCGGTTGCCGGGTCGGCCATAGCCGACACCGATGTCGGCGGAATAGATGCTCGGGTTCAGCCCGACGACGAGCAGGCGCATCCCGGGTCCCACGACGTCGGGCAGCGTGCGGGCGCGCACGGCCGGGGCCCGGACGAAGTCCCCGTCGATCTCGGGCTCCCCCACGTCGAAGCCGGCGCCCATGAGAACGTCGCGGAGCCTCTCGGGAGTCCACGCTGCGAAGAACCGACCCCCGATGCGGTCCGCAGGCAGGGCGCGACCTTCGTAGTCGCCCGCCAGCACCTGGATCTCGAGCGGCGCGCCCACCACCAAGGTGCGATGGAGATCGGCCAACGCGCCCGGCAACCGGACGCTCGGCACATGGAGGTAGCTCATGTGCGCCCAACCCCCGTGCAGCGTCTTGGTCCCGAAGGGGAGTGCCTCGAGGTCGCCCTGGACCAGCAGCGCACCGGGATCGGCGTGCGCGCATCCGTCGAGCATCACCCGGGCCGCATCGAAGCCGATCACCGGATTCCCCAGGTCCGAGGTGTAGCGCCCTGCTCCACAGCCGAGGTCGATGCGCAGCACGCCGGTGGGGAGGCCCCGGGCAAAGGTCCGTGCCTGGGAGGATTGGACGGGCGGGTGATGCGCCACCCACTCGCCACCTCGAGTCTCGTAGAGGTCGACGGTGGCCCGGTCCATCCCCGTCATTGTGCCCGCGCCGCTCCGAGGTCTCGAAACGCGCCGCCCTGCTCGCCCTGCCCGTCCTACTCGTCCAGGCCGACCGGTGACCCGTCCACGATCTGGTCGAGGTACTCCGACAGCCCGTATCCGGTGCGCCCATCCTCGAGGGTCCAGCGCGTGAGACCTTCGGAGATGCGCGTGACGAGCTCGTCGCCGTTCTGATCGGCGCGGCGATTGCGCAACGGGATGAGCCTCAACACCGACCCCCGCACCACCCACGTCCGCTCGTCGGTGACGAGCTCGGCTTCGACCGTGGCGTGATACCGGGCATCACCCTCCCACGTGGAGCGGATGCGGAAGTCACGACACACCTGGAGCGCACCGTCGGTCCACACGAAGCCGCCCCGGGTGCCGGGACCGTCGCGCCGGGCGATGCGTGATCCCATGAAGCCGAAGTCCTTCCCGACATTGCCGGTGAGCCAGCGGTAGTACCACGGCGCCTGCCAGTACCGAGGACCCCAGCTGTGGTCGCGCAACCCGAAGCCGTGCACCTCCCAGCGTTCGTCGCCCAGCTCCACCGTGCCCGACGCCTCCACCAACTGCTCGTAGTGGCCGCGGGCGAACTCCTCGTCGGGGCGCTCGACCGGTTGATCGGGCTCGCCACCGAACATGGCCGAACACCCCCGGTACACGAGCCCCACCACGCACTCGGTGTGTGGATTCGACACGAAGGCCCGGCGGGGATCGGCCATCTGCAACGGATCCTCCAGGAGCACGGCCGAGCCGCGATAGGAGACCGAGAGCTCGACGAAGGGCTCCACCACGTCGAAGGTCATCCCCGCGGCGTCGAAGGCAGCATTGCTCGTGATGCGGGGACGGCGGAACATGAAGGCCACCCGGCCGTCGGGAAGATAGAGGCACACGGTCATCTCGCCGCTGCCTTCGTTCGCCCTGTTGCCCAGCCGGAAGAACCCGCCCAGGTCGGCGCGGGGGTCATAGACGTTGAAGTACATGGACTCGTTGAAGTTGGGCTCGGGGCCCAACTCGTGCATGTACTCGTCTTGGGGGTCGAGGCGGACGCCGATGCGCCCACCCTACGTGGGCGCGGCGGCGGGCCGGTCGTTAGTGTCCCGACGCATGGATGGCGCGGCGCTCGCCCGGCAACTGGCCGCCGTCGTCGGCGCCGTGACGGGGAAACCGGTGGAGATCGAGGACGTGACCCGGTTGCCCGGTGGCGCCTCGCGCGAGACGTGGAGCTTCTCGGCTCGTGGCCCCGACGGCGTGGCCACCAGGCTCGTGCTGCGCCGCGACCCACCCCGGGCGCCGGTGTCGGGGCTGCGCCTCGAGGCCGATCTCCTCCGGGCCGCGGCGCGCGCCGGGGTCCCGGTGCCGGGCGTCGTCGTGGCCGGGGAGGCCTCCGACGGGCTCGGCGCCAATTTCATGATCATGGACTTCGTCGAGGGGGAGACGATCCCGCGCCGGATCCTGCGCGACGAGCATCTGGCCCGGGTCCGGCCCGTGCTGGCCGAGCAGTGCGGCGCGGCGCTCGCCGCCGTCCACCGCATTGCGCCCTCGGAGGTCCCCGGCCTGGCCGGCGGTGACCCCGTGGAGCAACTGCGGGGGTTGCTCGACCGTCTGGGACAGCCGCACCCCGCCTTCGAACTGGGGCTGCGCTGGCTGGCCGAGACGCGTCCGGCGCGTTCGGCCGAGGTGGTGGTGCACGGCGACTTCCGCAACGGCAACCTGATCATCGGGCCCGACGGCATCCGGGCCGTGATCGACTGGGAGCTCGCCCACCTGGGGGATCCCCTCGAGGACCTCGGGTGGCTGTGTGTCAAGGCGTGGCGGTTCGGCTCGCCCCTGCCCGTGGGCGGGTTCGGCACCGTCGAGCAGCTCGTGACGGCGTACCAGGGTGCAGGGGGGATCGCCGTCGACGCCGGCTCCCTGCATTGGTGGCAGGTGCTGGGCACCCTCCGGTGGGGGATCATCTGCATCGTGCAGGCGCTCACCCACACCACCGGCGCGGTCCGTTCCGTCGAGCTGGCCGCCATCGGCCGGCGCGTGTGCGAAGTCGAGTGGGACCTCCTGGAGCTCCTGCCGTGAGCGGGGGAGGGTTGCCCGAGCCGCCGTCGGGACCGGGGGTTCCGACCGACCCCGAGGCCGGGCCCGAGGGGCGCGGGTGGGCCCCCCACGACGTGCCCTCGGCGGCCGCGCTGCTCGAGGCCGTGGCGGAGTTCCTCGAATCCGAGGTGCTCCCGGCCACCGCGGGCAGGGTGCGTTTCCACGTCCGGGTGGCGGCCAACGTGGTCGCCCTGGTGGCTCGGGAGATCGTGCTCGGGCCCGGGCAGTCGGCCGCCCACGCGGCGCGGCTGCACGAGCTGGGCGTGCGCAACGACGCCGAGCTGGCCGCCGCCATCCGGGCCGGCGCGCTCGACGACAGGGCCGCCGAGGTGCGCGCCGCGGTGCGAGATGCGGTGGCGGACAAGTTGGCGGTGGCGAACCCCGGGTACCTCCGACCCGACGGTGCCGGCGAGGGCGAAGGGGGCGGCGCCGATAGGGTCGCGCCATGAGATTCGGAATCGACGTGGCCCAGCAACGCATGGAGTTCGCCGAGATCGTCGAACGGGTGCGATTCGGAGAGAGCCTCGGATTCGACGGGGCGTGGGGGTTCGACCATTTCGTCCCGATGTACGGCGAGGGTCCGGGCAACTGCTTCGAGGGAATGACGACCTTGGCGGCGCTGGCGTCGGCGACGACCACCATCCGTCTCGGCCTGCTCGTGACGGGCGTCACCTACCGGCACCCCTCGGTCCTCGCCGCCCAGGCCGTCACCGTGGACCACGCCAGCGCCGGACGCCTCGAGCTGGCCATCGGCGCGGCGTGGTACGACGCCGAGCACCGCCAGCTGGGGTTGGAGTTCCCGTCCACGGGGCGCCGCTTCGACCGCTTGGAAGACGCCCTCGAGATGCTCACCCGATTGTTCACCGGAGAGGTGGTGTCGTACCAGGGCTCGCAGTTCAGCCTGGACAACGCCCAGATGCGACCAATCCCCGTGCAGCGCCCCCATCCGCCCATCTGGATCGGGGGCTCGGGTCGGCGGCGGACGCTCCCGCTCGTGGCCAAGTGGGCCGACGTCTGGCACACCTACGGCGCCCCCGAGCAGCTCGCCGCCATGTCGGCGGAGGTGGACCGTCTGGCCGAGGCGGCCGGGCGCGACCCGGCGTCGATCATGCGCGCCTCGTCGCTCTCGTTGTCGGCACCCTGGGACGCGGTACGGCGTGAAGCCGAGGCCCTGCGCGACGTCGGTATCGACTACCTCGTGTGCGGGTGGCCCGACGAAGGCAAGGCCAGGGTGGAGGAGTTCGCCACCGCGATCATGGCCGAGCTCGGCGCTTAACGACCTTCGAAACGCGGGTCACGGCCTTCGAGCATGGCGCGCACGCCCTCGACGGCGTCCGTCGTGCCCGCCAGGGCGGACTGCTCGGCCAGCTCGTGGTGCATGGCCTGGCGCGCCGCATCGGTGAGGCCGCGCCGCAGCGTCGCCCTCGTCGACGACACCGCCAGCGGGGCGCCCCCGGCGATGCTCCTGGCCAGCTCGAGCGCGCCCGATCGTTCGTCTCCACTCGGGACCACCCGCTGGGCGATGCCGATGCGCAGCGCCTCGGCGCCGTCCACGCGGCGTCCGGTGAGCAGCAGCTCCGAGGCCCGTCCCGGCCCCACGGCGCGCGGCAGCGTGGTGCTCAGCGCGAACCCGGGGTGGATGCCGAGTCGGACGAAGTTGGCCTGGAACCAGCCCTGCTCCCCGACCACGCACAGGTCACAGGCCAGCGCCAACCCGAACCCGGCGCCGATGGCCGCCCCCTGGACCGCGGCGACCAGCGGGACCGGGGAGTCGAACACCCGCACCGCCTGCCGGTAGAAGGCCGCCGTCCGGGCTCCGAACCCGCTCTGGTCGGTGGGGTCGGGCGCCTCTCCGGAGCGGAAGTCGGCCCCGGCGCAGAACGATCGACCTTCCGAGCACACCACCGCGGCGCGCGTGGGGGGTCCGAGCCCGGTGACGGCATCGGCCAGGGCGCGCAGCACGGGCTCGGTCAGCAGATTGTGCGGCGGTCGGTGCAAGGTGACCACGGCGACGTCCCCGTCGTGGTGGACCGAGACGTCCCGGCCTTCCCCGGGATCGGCGCCGGGACGCGCCCCGGACGCCGGCGCGGGTTGCTCCCGAGATCGGCGCGGCGTCAAAGCTTGTCGGGACTACCCACGACCGCGCCGACGGGACCGGCGACCCTTGAGCATGGCGGTCTCGGCCGCCGCGATGAGATCGTCGAGCGTGTCATGTTGATGGAGATCCGCGAACCCCACGCTGGCCGTCGAGCCCGGCGCCTCCTCGGACAGGATGACGGCGAACTCCTTGAAGCGCAGCTCGGCCGTCGACATGTCCGAACCCGGCAGCGAGAACAAGAACTCGTCGCCCCCGAGCCGGGCGATCACGTCGTAGGAACGCAACGTGGCCCGCAGCGCGGCCGTGACCTTGCGCAGGATCTCGTCCCCGGCGCGCGAACCCCGATCGTCGTTGACCGCCTTCATCCGGTCGACGTTCAGGTACCCGAGCACGAAGCGCTCGCCGCTGCGCCGGCACCGATCGATCTCGCGTTCGAGGGCGGCGAACCCCGCCTGCCGGTTGAGGACTCCTGTCAACTCGTCGCGGGTGAGCCGGTCGGAGTCGCGCGCCATCTCCAAGGGCACGTGGCGCAAGGCCGGCACCGACGCCGGCTCCGGGGGGTGAGGGGCCGGTTGCGGTCCGGGCTCGGCGGGCGGGGCGGCGGCGGGCGCGCTGTCCAGCCCGGGCGCGGGCAACGTCGATGTCAGCCGGGCGGGATGATCTCCGGCTCCCCGATTGTGTCGGTGCTCCTCGAAGGGCGACGGGGCCCGAGCCCCGGTCGTCTCGGCCCGACCGGGGGATCCGCCCGCGGGGGCGTCGTCGGTGGAGACGACCCCGCGCACGAGGTCGGCCCACAAGGTGACGATCTCGGTGACCTGCTCGGTCACCAGGTCCAAGATGGCGTCGCGTTGGGCGGGCTCGAGGTGACGGAGCTGCGCGTGCAACCTGGTGGCGCCGTCCGACAGGGCGGTGGCCACCTTGAGCAGCCGTTGGGCGGAGACGACCGATGCGTCCTCAGTGCTCACGCTGGGAGTTCCTCGTTCACCCTGGATGGCCGACAGCCTTCTCCGCCCGACCCGTGGATCGTCACCCAGATCCGGCATGTCAACTCCCCGTCTAGTCGCCACCAGCAGTGAACGCAAAACTACATTACTGTGACTTGCGAGCCCCGGACCCTGGAGCCGAACGATCCTGGTGAGGCAGCTGCGCCGCGGGGCCGCGCTCGAGGGCGCACCCCTCGTCGGGAGGACGGATCAGGAGGCCCGAGCCCGTTCGATGCAGGGGTCGAGCGCCTCGAACATGGCGGGGACCTCCTCGGCGGACATGGCGAAGAACAGCGCCGAGACCGCGTCGGCGCCGGCTTCGGCGTACCGCTCGGTGATCGCCGCGTCGAGAGGCTTGAAATAGGGACACACCGTCACCGTGACGTCGTGGCGGCTGCGCCCGTGCTCGGCGAGCACCGCCTCGAGACGGGTCAGCGCCTCGGGGAGATCCTCGGGGGCGCGGTTGAAGGTGTGCCAACCCTGTCCCACCCGCGCCACCCGGCGCAGGGCGGGCTCGCTCTCGCCCCCGATGTGGATGGGCGGGTGGGGATCCTGGAGTGGTTTGGGGTGGAGGTTGCACGGAGGCAGCGTGTAGTGCGTGCCCGAGAACGACGACGGGTCGTCGCACCACAGGGTCCGCATGACCTCGAGGTACTCGTCGGTGCGCGCCCCGCGTCGTTCCCAGGCCACGTCGACGGCCTCGAACTCCTCGCGCAGCCATCCCACGCCGACGCCGAGGTCGACGCGCCCCGATGACAGCCAGTCCACCGTGGCGACCTCCTTGGCGGTGTAGACGGGGTTGCGCTGCGGTACCAGGCACATGGCCGTCCCCAGCCGCACCGTGGTCGTGATCCCGGCCAGGAAGGCCAAGGTCGTGAACGGTTCGAGCAGACCCGATCCGGGGGGGATGGGCGCCTGCCCGTCCTCGGCGTAGGGATACTTCGAGGCGTAGTGCTCGAAGGTGACCACGTGCTCTCCGACCCAGATCCCGTGAATGTGGCGCGCCTCGGCTTCGCGGGCCACGGCGGCGAGGAACTCCGGCGTGGCGAAGGGGTTGGCGGTCGGCAACCAGATGTCGAAGTCCATCTCGCTCCTAGGGCGTCGGTGTCGAGGTGATCCGGAACACGGGGTGTTCGGGGGCGATGCGCCGCAGTTCCTCGACCGAGGAGCCCGCCGACACGCCGTCGAAGAACCGGCCCACCTCGAACTTCCACCGCCGGAGGTAGGCCCGGAGCACCTCGACCTTGTCGTCGTCACCGACCTCCTCGGCGCTGAACGGCTCGACGCGCCGACCCACCACGAGCTCACCTTGGTGCGCCACGCGGATGTTGCGCACCCATTCGGTCTCGCCGCGCGGGGCCACGAGGTAGCGCCGGTCGTCGAGGGTCAGGACGTTCACCGGCGTGCTGCGCCACAGGCCCGACTTCCTGCCCCGTACCCGCAGCACCCGCGAACCCCACACGCTCACGCCCAGCCGGGTGAGCCTGCCCACGGCGGCGTTGAAGATCTTGTCGGCCGATGTCGGCTTGCGGTAGTGGGGCATGGCGCCATCATGACAAGGCCCGCCGACGCGGGCCACCTCGTCGGGCCCCTCAGCGCATGTGCAGCCCGCCGTCGACGAGCACGATCTCCCCCGTGACGTAGCGGGCACCCACCAGGCCGAGGATGACGTGGGCCACGTCCTCGGGCACCGCCGAGCGCTGCAACGGCGCCTGGGCCCGCACGAACTCCCGCACGACGTCCCAGTCCGCGGTCCACGGCGTGTCCACGAGCCCGGGTGCCACGGCGTTGACCCTGATCTCGGGGCCGACCACGTTGGCGAGGAGCTTGGTCATGTGGCTCACCGCCGCCTTGGAGGCGGCGTAGGGGATCGAGCTTCCCCGGGTGGTGTGGCCGGCCAGCGAGGACACGTTGACGATCACGCCGTCGCCGCCGGCGCGCAGGTGGGGAACGGCGGCCACCGACACCTGCCACGTGCCGATGACGTTCACGTCGAAGATGCGCCGCCACACCTCGGGGGTGGCGGCCTCGAGGTCGGGATGGGCGATGACCCGGGTGGTCCCGGCGTTGTTGACGAGGATGTCGAGGCGCCCGTGGTTCTCCACCGCCTGCGCCACCAGCGCGGCGGCCTGCCCGGCGTCGGCGATGTCGGCCTGGACATAGCTGGCCCCGGGGAGCTCGTCGGCGAGCGCCCGCCCCGCCTCGACCGACGAGGCCGAGTTCACCACGACGGCGGCGCCCTCGCCGGCGAGGGCCCGGGCCGTCGCCGCCCCGATGCCGCTCGAGGACCCGGTGACGAGGGCGACCTTGCCCTTCAGGCTGAGCGGCATCGGTGGCTTCTCCTTCGTCGTCGGTGCGGCCTCGCCCTGCTCGATGCCGTTCCTGTTCTCTTACCAGGTTGTCGGTACGGTGGCGCCATGCGGCTCGTGAGCTTCGTGGATCCCGACGAACCGGCCGGCGTGCGCACCGGGGTGGTGGTGGGTGACGAGGTCGTGGACCTCACCGACCCGTCGGTGGCCCTCCCCGGCGACATGACCGACTTCCTCGTGGCCGGACCGGCCGCCCTGGAGCGGGCCGACGCGGCGGTGGGGTCAGGTGCCCGGCGCCTGGCGCTCGCCGGGGTGCGTCTGCGCCCCCCGGTTCCCCACCCCGTCAAGGTCCTCGGCATCGGGCTCAACTACGGGGCCCACGTGGCCGAGACGGGCGCCACGCCACCGGAGTACCAGGTGTGGTTCAACAAGCAGCGCACCTGCGTGATCGGCCCGGGCGAGGCCATCGAGATCCCCCGGGTGTCGCCCCAGGTCGACTACGAGGGCGAGCTGGCCATGGTGGTCGGCCGCCGCGCCCGGCACGTGGCGCTCGCCGACGCCCCCTCGGTGGTGGCCGGCTTCACGGTGTGCAACGACGTGACGGTACGCGACTGGCAGTGGCGGACCCCGACGTGGACCTTGGGGAAGTCCTTCGACACCCACGGGCCCATCGGCCCGTGGATCGTCACCGGGGACGAGGTGGGTGACCCCCATCGCCTCCGCCTGCGCACCTGGGTGAACGGGGACCTGCGCCAAGACGCATCCACCGACGACATGATCTTCTCGTGCTGGGAGCAGATCGCCTACCTCTCCACCGTCTTCACCCTCGAGCCCGGCGACATCATCTCGACGGGGACCCCGGCCGGGGTCGGGATGGGATTCGACCCTCCCCGCTGGCTCGTCGAGGGCGACGTGGTGCGCATCGAGGTCGAGAGGGTCGGGACACTGGAGAACCACGTTGTCGTCGAGCCCACCGCCTGACCGAGCGCCCGACCACGTCGGCTCCCTGCGCGTCACGCGCAGCGTCGTCATCCCCGCCGAGGAGCTGGAGTGGCGCTTCACGACCAGCGGCGGTCCCGGCGGGCAGCACGCCAACAAGTCGAGCACCCGGGCCGAGGTGTCCTTCGACGTGGCGGCGAGCAAGGCCCTGGGACCGCGCCAGCGGGCCCGCCTGCTCGAACGGCTCGGGCCGACGGTGCGCGCCGGCGCCGGGGACGAACGTTCCCAGCTCCGCAACCGGGAGTTGGCGCTCGAGAGGCTCCGCACCCGACTGGCCGACGGGCTCCACGTCGAGAGGCCCCGCGTCGCCACCACCCCCTCGGCGTCGGCCCGGGCCCGGCGCCTCACCGACAAGCGGCGCCGATCGTTGCGCAAACGCGACCGGGCCCGGCCGACCGCCGACGACGAGTAGGGCCCGAGAGGATTCGCCCGAGCGCCCGAGAGGATGGGCGCGCTAGAGACTGTCGGGGCGAAACAGCGCGTCGCTGCCCCCGTCGACGAAGAGCACCGAGCCGTGGATGTAGCCGTTGGCGGGGTCGAGGAGGAACCCGATGGCCGCCGCGATCTCGGCCGGGTTCGCCCGGCGCCCCATGGGCACGGGGAGGGCCTCGATCAAGGGGCCCAGCACGGGGTCCTCGAGCCCGCCCGTCAGGAGCGGGGTGTCGACCGGACCGGGCGCCACGGCGTTGAGCCGCACCCCGGCCCGTCCCCAGGCACTGACCCGTCGGCGCATGGCGCGCGTGAGCGCCAGCTTGCTCATGCCGTAGACGGTGGCGCCGTCGAGCGGCGCCGCGCAGGCCGACACCTCGGCCTCGGTGCCCTCGGCCAGCAACGCCAGGAGCTCGTCGTGCGCCGGGGTGAGACCGGCGGAGTTCGACGACACGACCACCGCGGCGGGCGCCTCGCCCTCGGCCAGGAGGGGCAGCATGCCGTCGAGCACGGCCAGGGCGCCGAAGAAGTTCACGCTCGTGATCCTGTCGGTGGGGCGGGTCTGGGGCCCGAGGCCGGCGCACACCACCAGTCCGTCCAGTCGCGAGCCCGCCAGCTCGGTGAGCCCGGCGACGGCCCGGGCCCGGCCATCGGGGCCCGACAGATCGGCGACGACCGGGGCGTCGTGCAGGTCGACCCCGATGACCCGGGCGCCGCTGCGCTCGAACCGCCGGCTGACCGCGGCGCCGATCCCCGATGCCGACCCGGTGACGGCGATGGTGCGGGTATGGCGCGAGACGGGAGCGAGATCAGGGCGCGACGTGGTGCTCATGGCGCCACGTTGTACTCGACCCCGGCCGGTGGCGCCTCTCCTGGGCGCCGGGCCCCGGGCCCGATCAGGTCGAGCAGTCGTGGCAGGCCATGGTGACCGGGTCCGCCAGCTGCACCCGCTTGCGCACCAAGAAGCACGACCGGCACACGAATTCGTCGGTTCCACACGGGGCCACGTCCACGAACCCGATGGCGTCGGTCTGTATCTGCACCAGGATCCCGTGCTCGGCGGGCGGGTCCTCGTCGTCGCCCCCCTCGCCGCCGTCGTCATCGAGGAGGGCCATCCGCTCGAGCAGGACCAGGTCGAGGCTCTCCTCGAGGTCCAGGTCGCCGGCATCCTCGTCGGCGTCGGCGTCGGCGTCGGCGTCGGCCTCGGCATCGACGATGACCTCGCCGCGGGTCACATCGGCGTCGGTCTCGTCGTCGTCACCCCCGTGGACGAGGTCTTCGAGAGACGCCTCGAGGGTGTCCTCTTCGACGTCCTGCTCCAAGAGGTCCTCGTTGTCGAGCTCCTCCTCGAGGATGGCCTGGTCGTCCCATTCCCCGACGGCCATCTCCTCGGGCGGCTCCAGATCGAGCTCACCCTCGGTGAAGTGGGCCTCGACCGCGCCCCGGTGTCTCTCCGCCAGTGTCATGGGCCCGGAAACCCCCTTCCCGAGTTCGCCTGGGCCGGGACAGGTCCGGGCTGGGCCGCGATCGCCTTCTCCCCTCACCTTGTTACCGCTGGGGCGGATGTGCAAGGCCTTTTGTGGGCCCCACGCCTAATTCATCACCCCGATGGATCAGCCCGAGTGACCCCCTTGACAGCTGTTTCCCAGTAAATCTAGAAATACAAGCGATTTGATCGCTAGGGTACGGCGGAGGGCCCTGTCGCCGACAGGCGCCCCGACGACGCGAGAGGAGCAACCGGTGTCGCAGAACGGTGCTGGGGTGCCACGCAAGGGACATCGTTCCCCGACGAGGTCGACACGGTGGTGGTTGTTGTCGGGAGTGGCCGTCATGGCGGCGTCGGCCGCGCTGTCGGGTGCCACGGCCCTGCCGGCGTCGGCGGCCACGCCCACGCCGACCGGCTACTACGAGGCCACCGCCACCGGGGGGGTCTTCGCCTTCGGCGGGGCCGCCCTCGACGGATCCCCGGCCGCCTCCCAGCTCACCTTGAGCTCGTCCATCGTGGCCGTGGTGGGGACCCCCACCGGCAAGGGCTACTGGCTCGTGGGGGCCGACGGCGGTGTCTTCACCTACGGCGACGCCGGCTATTTCGGGGCCGTCCCCGGTGTGACCACCAAGAAGCTGGTGTCCCCCATCGTGGCCGCGGCGGCCACCCCCACCGGCAAGGGCTACTGGCTCGTGGCCGGGGACGGCGGCGTCTTCGCCTTCGGTGACGCCGGCTACGAGGGCTCCCTGCCGGCGCTGCACCTGAAGCCGGCCTCTCCCATCGTGGGCATCGCGGCGACCCCCACCGGCAAGGGCTACTGGCTCGTGGGGGCCGACGGCGGCGTCTTCAGCTTCGGCGACGCCGGCTACTTCGGGAACGTCCCCGCCCTCTTGGGGGCGCCCGCCCCCTCACCCATCGTCGGCATCGCCGCCACCAATGACGGCGGGGGCTACTGGGTCGTCCAGAACGACGGGGCGGTGTCGCGCTTCGGTGACGCCGGCTTCTACGGGTCCACGCTGACCACCGGTGTCGTGCCCACCGCCCCGGTGGTGGGCATCACCGCCACCCCCACCGGCAAGGGCTACTGGCTCGTGGGCGCCGACGGCGGCGTCTTCACCTTCGGCGACGCCGGCTACCTCGGCTCCCTCCCCGCCGAGCTCGCCACCGGCGGGGTGACCCCCACCGCCGCGGTCTCGGTGGTGGGCCTGGCCGTCACGCCCTGAATCTCTCGGGTTCAGCCCACCTCGCCCGACACGTACGCCCTCGTGCGGGGGTCGCTCGGCGAGTTGAAGATCTTCTCGGTGGGGCCGTACTCCACCAGCTCCCCGGTGGCCCGGTCCTCGCCCAACAAGAAGAAGGCGGTGTAGTCCGACACCCGGGTGGCCTGGAACATGTTGTGGGTGACCAGACCGATGGTGACGTCGGTGGCGAGGTGCGTGATGAGCTCCTCGATCTTGGCGGTGGCGATGGGGTCGAGCGACGAACAGGGCTCGTCCATGAGCAGCACCTCGGGCTCCACCGCCAGGGCGCGGGCGATGCAGAGCCGTTGCTGTTGACCACCTGACAACCGCACCGCCGGCGAATGGAGCCGGTCCTTCACGAGGTCCCACAGCGCGGCGTGGTGCAGGGCGGCCTCGGCGGCTTCTCGGAGGACCGCCTTGGACCGCACGCCGTTGAGCCGGAGGCCGGCGACCACGTTGTCGAAGATGCTCATGGTGGGGAAGGGGTTGGGCCGCTGGAAGACCATGCCGACCCGACTCCGCACCAGCTCGGCCTGGGTGTCGCGGGCGTAGACGTCGAGGTCTCCCACCAGGACCTGGCCCGTCACGGTTCCCCCGGTGTCGTCGTGCAGCCGGTTGATGGCCCGGAGGATGGTGGTCTTGCCGCATCCCGAGGGTCCCACGAGGGCGGTGACCCGGTTGGGGAGGAGGTCGAGGGTGACGTCGCGCACGACCCGGTGCTTGCCGAACGAGACGTTGACGTCGCGCAGCGCCACGGCCGCGGTCGACCCCGACGACGGGCCCGGCTCCGGCGAGATGCCGGCGGTCGTGGTGATGTCGATGGTCATCTCCGTGCTCCGATGGGCCCGATCATCTTAGGCGGCCACCCCGGTGCGCCGGCGGGCCCGACGCCCCGGCTCTCCTTCGGGGGACCGGTCACCGGGCCTGGCGGTTCAACCGGGCCGACGCCACCCGGGCCACGACGCTGAGCACGAGCACCAGGGTGAGGAGGACGAAGGCCGTCCCCCAGGCGATCTGCTGGGCGGCGGGATAGGCCTGGGTCCCGTCGCTGTAGATCGTGAGCGACAGGGCCCCCATGGGCTGCAGCGGGTTCGTGACGACGAGCGAGGCCCCGAGGACCGTGAAGAGCAGGGGGGCGGTCTCGCCCACGGCGCGAGCCACGGCCAGGAGGTTCCCGGTGACGAGCCCGGGGAGGGCGCCCCGCAGCACCACCGACCGCACCACCCGCGACCGCCGCACCCCGAGGGCCAACCCCGCCTCCCACAGGTCGCGCGGCACGGCCCGCATCGACGCCTCGCTGGCCCGGATCACGATGGGGAGCATGAGCACCGCCAGCGCGAAGCTCCCCGCCAAGCCCGAGAAGTGGCCGATGGGCGAGCCCGGCCCCACGAGCACGGCGTAGGCGAAGATGCCGAGGGCGATGGACGGCACCCCGGTCATGACGTCGGCGCCGAACCGCAGGGCCCCGGCCAGCCGACCCCGTCGCTCCACCAGGAACAGCGCCGCCATCGTGCCCACCGGCACGGCCATGGCCGCCCCCAACCCGACGATGATGACCGATCCCACGATGGCGCTCGAGATCCCCCCGCCGGGGATGCCGGGCGGGGTGGGGACGTGGGTGAGGAATGCCCACGACAAGGCGTGGACACCCCGACTGGTGGTGTAGGCGACGAGGGCGACGAGCGGGGCCAGCGACACGGCCACCGCCACCGTGCACGACACGATGGCGGTCCGTCCCATGATCCGCCGCCGCCGCAGGGAGCGTCGGGCCGACCGACGCACGAGCTCGCGCCGGGCGCCGATGGCGTCGGGAACCGAGCCGGGATCGACGGGGAAGACGGTCCCGCTCATGGCGCGGCCCGCTGTGTTCGCAACCTCGACCGCAACAGGAGCTGCCCGCCGACGTTGACGAGCACCGTGATGCCGAGCAACACCACCACCAACCCGACGACAGAACTCCGGTCGAGCCCGGGATTGGCCTCCCCGAAGTTGTTGATGATGGCGGACCCGAGGGTGGCGCCCGGCGACAGCAGGGAGTGGGGGAGGGAGTAGTTGTTGCCGATGACCATGGCCACGGCGATGGTCTCCCCCAGGGCCCGGCCCATGGCCAGGATCACGGCCGCTTCGATCCCGGTGCGCGCCCCGGGCACCACCGCGGTCCGCACCACCTGCCACCGCGTGGCCCCCAGGGCCCGGGCCGCCTCCCGGTCCTCCCGGGCCACGCTGGTGAGGGCGCTGCGCGACAGCGCCACGATGGTGGGCAGGATCATGACGGCCAGGACCGTGCCGGCCAGCACCATGCTGGGCCCGTAGGCGGGGCCGTGGAAGAACCACTCCAGGAGCGGGACGGCCTTGAAGAAGGGCTCCACGTGGTGGGCGAAGACCGGCGACAGCACGAGCAGGCCCCACAGCCCCACCACGATGCTCGGGACCGCCGCGATGAGGTCGATGAGGACCGACAACGGCGAGGACAGCCACTTGGGGGCGAGCTCGGAGAGGAACGCCGCGGTCCCCACCCCGATCGGCACGGCCACGATGATGGCCACCGCCGTGGTGATCAGCGTGCCCACGATGAAGATCCCGGTGGGATAGATGTCCTTGGTGGCGTTGTAGGTCCCCGACCACAGAAAGCTCACCCCGGAGTGGCCGAAGGCCTGGCTGGCGGTGGCCAGGAGGCTGACCACGAGGCCGAGGACGATGGCGGCGAAGATGGTGGCGCCGCTCCACCGCAGCACGGCGTAGGCCCGGCCCCCGGGCCGGGCCCACCGTCGTTGCAGCGCCTCCCGCACACCCCCGATGGGGGTCAGCCTCGGAGGCGGGATCTCCTCGAGCAGCGTGGGACTCATACGGTGGCGCGACCCTAGGCGGTGTCGGCCCGAGGGGCAGCAGAAGGGGTCAGGAGAACAGGGGCTTGCCCGCCGAGTTCTCGAGCGTCAACAGCGTCGAGTGCGCCAGGGCCGCCACGTTGGCGGGCAGGGGCGAGTACCCCAGCGCCGCGGCCTGCTGTTGCCCGGTGGTGGTGACCCAGTCGAAGAGCTTGCCGAGCACCACCCCGAGGGTGGTGTTGGACTGCTTCTGGTAGATGAGCGTCCAGCTGAAGTTGGCGAGGGGGTAGGTCCCCGCCCCGGCGCCGTTCACGATGTTGAAGTTGGACGCGCTCAGGCCCGAGGACGCCGCGCCGGCCGCGGCGATGCTCGTCTGGCTGGGCTTCACGTAACTCCCCGCCGAGTTCTTGAGAGCGGCGTTGGTGAACCCCGCCTGCAGCGAGTAGGCGTACTCGACGTACCCGATGGCACCCGGGGTCTGCTGGATGAACCCGGCCACTCCGGTGTTGAGCTGCTCGCCCACGCCCACCTTGGGCAGTGGCCACTTGGTCGACGGCGTCGTCCCCGCCGCCGAGCCCGTCCACGCCGAGCCGCCCGTGTCGATGAGGTACTGGTCGAGGTCATACCCCGGCCCCGACGAGTCGGCCCGGTGCACGGGCACGATGGCCGTCGACGGGAGGTTCACCCCGGGATTGAGCGCGGCGATGGCCGAGTCGTTCCACGTCTTGATGGTGCCGAGGAAGATCCCCGCCAAGGTGGGCCCGTCGAGCTTCAGGCCGCCCGACACGCCCGGGAGGTTGTAGCTGAGGGCCACGCCGCCGAGGTCGACGGGGACCTGGAGGATGTTCCCCCCCGTGCCCGAGGCCGGGGTGGGGATGGGGATCTCCGAGTCGCCGAAGTTCACCGTGTTCTGCTGGATGTCGGTGACCCCCACGCTGCTGCCCGCCGGGGAGTAATTGACGCTCACGGCCTTGTCGGCCTGGCTGTAGTAGTAGAAGACGCGCGTGAAGAAGGGCTGGATCGAGTTCGCCCCCGCCCCGGAGAGCTTGAACGACGGCGACTGGGTGTCACACGTCGCGCTGAGCGCCCCCCCGGTCGTCGAGCACGCCGTGCTCGAGGCGGGCGGACTGGTCGGGGCCGTGTGCGCCGCCGGGACCGCCGTCGTCGCCGTCGTCGCCGCGGTGGTGGAGGTGGCGGCGCCGGCGGTGCTCGGCGCGGTGGTCGCCGTCGTGCTCGTGGAGGTCTCTGTCTTGGTCGCCTTCTTCTTGGCCGCGCTCGGCGTCGACGAGCCGCACGCCCCGGCCACCACCGCCACCGCCACCAACGAGACGATCAGGGTCGACCCCCGGGGGACGCGGACGCCCCCCAGGTGATGACGACGGTCCTGGGCTCGACCTGAAACCGGGCCTCGGTGCACGGGCTCTCCTCTCCCTGGCGCGGACAGAACCGTGGAAAAGTCCCCCCGCACACCCCATCTAACTTAATACATTGATTTCATAGAAATACTAGATGTAATCGACCGGAGTCGTCCAGCCCGGGTGCCCCGGGCCGGGCCTCCCAGGCGTCGAACGGGGTGGGGTCTGGGCGTGGACCCCGCCGAGCAGGCAGAATCCGGTCCGTGCATATTCCGGCCAAGGTCGACTACGGGATGCGGGCCCTGCTGGCCCTGGCCGAGCGGGGGGAGCCGGCCACCGCCGAGTCCCTCGCCGACGCCCAGCGCCTCCCGGCCCGGTTTCTCGGCGCCATCCTCATCGAGCTGCGCCGGGCGGGCATCGTGTCGAGCCAGCGCGGTTCGGAGGGCGGCTACCGCCTGGCCCGGCCGGCCAAGGAGATCAGCGTGGCCGACGTCATGCGGGCCCTCGACGGCCCCCTGGCCGAGGTGCGGGGGCTGCGCCCCGAGGCGGCCCACTACGACGGCGCCGCGGAGCACCTCCAAGACGTCTGGGTGGCGGTGCGGGCCAGCCTCCGCAACGTGCTCGAGCGGGTCAACCTCGAAGACGTGGTGGCCGGCCACCTGCCGCGCGCCGTGGCCAGGCTGACCGAGGACCCCGACGCCTGGGAACCCCGCCGCTGAGGGGGATCAGGCCGACTTGGCCCGGGGGGCCGGGTCGAGGGCGTGGGGCCCGGTGCCCTCGCCCCAGGTGTCGTCGAGGAACTCGGCGATCTCGGCGGTGAGCCGGTCCGGCGCCACCCGCAGCTCGAAGATCGACCGGGCCTCGACGAGCCGGGCGTGCTGGAGCTGGCGGGTGAGGTGGTCGGCGTCGGTGAAGGGGTGGATGAAGTCGATGCGGTGCCCGATGACCAGCGCGGGCGCGGTGATGGCGTGGCGCGCTTCGTAGGTCGGGGTGATCGGCCCCACGAGCATCCCGTGGAGCACCGCGGCGATCTCTTCGGGCTCGGCCGTGATCATCGTGACCACGCTGTCGAGGGGGGCGACGGTGGTGCGCGGCAGTCGCCGGGCCAACGACGCCACCAGGCGGACCACCGGCGCGGCGTAGTGGACGCCGAGGAGCATGGGCAGGAACACCACCGCGGCCCCCGGGACGGCCCATTCGAGCACGGGCATCTCGATGAGGAGTCCCTGGACCCGCTCGGGGGCCTGCACCGCCACCTGCAGGCTCACGTTGGCCCCGAGCGACACCCCGCCCACGACGGCCTTGTCGATGCCGAGCTCGTCGAGGAGCGCCACCACGTAGCGCGCATAGGAGTCCATCCGATGCGCCGAGGCGTGCCGGGGTTTGTCCGACCCCCCGTGGCCGGGCAGGTCGAGGAGCACGACCTGGAAGCCCCGATCGGCGAGATCAGCGGCCAGGCGGCGGCTGAGCTGGTTGTCGAGGAGCAGGCCGTGGAGGAACACGAGGACCCGGGACCCCTCCCCGTGGCGCTCGTACTGCAGGCGCAGCCCCTCGACCTCGAAGGTGCCCTCCTCGAAGGGCCGCCGCTCGAAGAGCCTGGTCACAAAGCTGACCGGCGCCAGGGTCATGAGGCCCCCGGGCTCGCTCGGCGCCTCGGGCCCGGATCCGGGCTCGGCGATCTCCCCGTCGTCCCCCGGGGACCGCCCGGGCCCGGACCGGGCAGAATTCGAAGTGCCGAGCCCGGCCCCCACCGACGCCACCCCGTCGACGATACCCGTGCGCCCCGACGCTCCGCACCCTTTGTCCTCAGGTGATCGTCCTCGCTAGGTGAGCCGGAGTTGGCGCGAGCAGCTCGGCCACTGGCCCCAGCCGCTGCGGGCCTGGAGCTCCTGGGCGGCCCGGTCCTGCACGGCGGGCGCGGCGGCCGAGGGCAGGCCGGTGAAGCCCAGTCCCCGCCACGTCGCCAAACTGAATTGGTAGGCGCCGTAGTAGCCGTTCCCGGTGTTGTCGGCGTAGTTCCCCCCCGACTCGCACCGCCGCAGGCTGGCCCAGACGCCGCCGGACGCGGCCGAGGTGGCGGGCGCCACCGGGGCGGTGACCACCTTGGGTGCGGGCGCCGGCTTGGGTGCGGGCGCCGCCTTGGGTGTGGGCGCCACCTTCGGCACGGGGACGACCGTCGGCGCCGGCGGGGGGGGAGTGTTGGCCGCGACCGTGGTCACCCACGACCACACCGCCTCCATGTACCGCGCCCGGGCCGGGTTCAACACGTCGGACCGCGACACCTCGCCGGCCGGGATGGGGGCGTCGGGCGCCATTCGGGCGAGCGCCGACGACGTCGACGACGCCAGCTCGATGCGCGCACCGCCGAGGCGGCTCCCGGCGACCGGGCTGTTCTGGTTCTGCTGGTTGTTCTGGTTGTTCTGGTTGTGGTGCTGATGGTGATGAAGTTGAGGAGCACTCGGCTTGTGCAGAAAGCTCGTGCCGAGGAGCACGGCGATGACGACGCCAAAGAGTCGGTGATTCCGCATCTTGTGCCTCCTTGAAGTTCACGGGATCCCCGTAGGGCTCCAGGTGGGCTTGGGAATGCGGGTGCCCGTCGTCTGGTGCATTCGTCTCGCGGAGCCGGCGCCGGGAAGGGCGGGCGGCCCTGGACTGACTGGCTGTCCATACGAGGTGCTGACGGAGCGACCCGGGGTTCTGGCGTTAGGCACTTCCTCCTCGGTGTGGGTGGCGACGGGTGGCGAGCATGGGTTGTGTGTGTGGGGGCGCTGACGGCGCGACGACCGGGGCCCCAGGCGCGCGGCGGCGCCAGGGGTGCACACGGTCCGGGGCGGTCCACATGAGCAGGGCCTCTGGGGCCCGGGCGACAGCCTCCGCTGCTGTCGCATGGACTCTGCCGATGGCTTGAGTGGTAACGAATGTAAGCGCTTGCGCGTCGGCGCACAAGCGTATCGGGGCCCGACGACCCCCCCGGAGGCCGCCCCGAGCCCCGTCCCCGTCACCCGAAAGGGTCGTTGACCAGCAGATCCGTGGCGGTGCGCACCGGCGGTGAGAATCTTGACGCCTGGTCAGATATCGGCCCGAAAACCCCCGGTCCGCGGCCCCTGGGAGCCCCGCCGGTAGCGTCGGACCCATGACCGCCCCCACCCCCAGCGCGCCGTCGAGACCCTCTGTGACCGACCCGGAGCACCGAGCCGACCTCTCGACGGCCTGCATGGCCTGTGGGGCCCCCATGCGACCCGAGCACGCCCACTACCGGTGCCCGAGTTGCGGGTGGCGCGACAGCTGCTGCGACGGGCCCTACTGACGCCCCGGACTCCTCGGGGGTTCTCGGTCACGGCCCGCCTGTCAGGCCGACGCCGACTCCTCCCGGGGACCGCCGGCCCCGTCGAGCGCCCCGTCGTCGAGCGCCCCGTCGTCGGGGTCCTGTCCGGGCGTGACCCCGGAGAGGGCGTAGAGGGCCTCGAGCGCACCGTCGACCACGTCGTCGGCCTCGGCACCGGCCTCTCGCACCCCTACCAGGGCCGTCAGCGATGCGTAGCCCCGGGCCAGGAGGCCGGCGTCGGTGTCGGGTTGCACCCGCGTGCTGCTGCCGGGGGCGGTGAGGTCGAGGCGCAGGGTGCCGGTCTGTCCGGGGGGGAGGGCCACATGCGGAAGCGGGGAGCTGCCGTCGCCGGCCATGTGGACGGCGGACCGGATGGTGCCCCCCCGGCCCAGGCGCCCGTGGCGCAGGCCCCGCAGCTCGCCCAGGGCGACGGCGGGGACGTTGAGGTTGAGCGTCGTTCCCGCCGGGGCCTGCTCCAGGACGGGCACGAGCGCGGCCGCCATGGCCGCGGGCGTCTCCCACGGCACGGGGTCGTCGCCCCAGCGGATGGACACGGCCAGGCACCGCAGCCCGAAGTGGGCGCCGGTCAGGGCCGCTCCCACCGTGCCCGAGTGCATGGCCGAGCGCCCGACGTTGATGCCGTGGTTGATCCCCGAGAGGACGATGTCGGGGCGGGGCCCGAAGCCGCCCACACAGGCCAGGATCACCGCCAGCGCCGGCGGCCCGTCGATGCCGTAGGTGGGCATGTCGCCGAGACCCTCGATGGCGTGGGCCTCGTAGTCCACGCCGTCTCGGGAGTGCACCGGCCCGACGGCGGCCCCGGACCCGCTGTAGTCGATCATGGGCGCCACGACCACGACGTCATGTCCCGTGGTGGAGGCCATCCGGGCCAGCGCGGCGATACCCGGAGCACGTACGCCGTCGTCGTTGGTGACCAGTATCCGCACGAGATCCTCGCCGTCTACCATACGACTCCGCCCGCCCCCCGCCCGCCGCCGACGACCGGACACGAGCCACCCACTTGCCTGTCAACGCCACCGGAACGCCGGCACCCTCGGGGGTGCAGTACGACATCGGGCACGGACGCCATCAAGTGGTCGTCACCGAAGTGGGCGCCACCATCCGCTCCTACACCGTGGGGGGCGCGGCCGTGCTCGACGGGTTCCCCGTGGCCGAGATCTGCGATTCGGGGAGAGGCCAGGTGTTGGCGCCCTGGCCCAATCGTCTGGGTGACGGCCGCTACACCTACGAGGGCCGCGCCGCCCAGGCTGCGCTCGACGAGCCCGCCCGCCACAACGCCATCCACGGGCTGGTGCGCTGGCTGCCCTGGGACCTGGTGTCGCGCGCCCAGAACGTCTTGTGCCTGGGCTGCACCCTCCACCCCCAACCCGGGTATCCCTGGCGACTGGGGCTCACCATCGAGTACCGCCTGGGCCGCGACGGGCTGAGCGTCGCCACCCGGGTCACCAATCTCGACTCCGCCCCGGCGCCCTTCGGCATCGGATTCCATCCCTACCTGACCCTGTCCACGCCGATCGACTCCACGTCGCTGGCCATCCCCGCCCGGCGCCGGCTGGTGAGCGACGAGCGGGGCCTGCCCACCTCGACGGTGTCGGTGACGGGGTCCGAGCTCGACTTCACGGCGCGCCGGTGGATCGGGGACACCGTCCTCGACACCGCCTTCACGGACCTGCGCCGCGACGCCGACTCCATGGCACGGGTCGAGCTCGACGACACGGCGGGGGGACGGGGCGTCACGGTGTGGATGGACGAGCACTTCGGCTACGTCATGGTGTTCACCGGCGACACCCTCGAGCCCGCCACGGCGCGCCGCAGCGCCATCGCGGTGGAGCCGATGTCGTGTCCCCCCAACGCCTTGGCCACCGGGGTCGACGTGGTCCGGCTCGAGCCCGGCGCCTCGTGGGCCGGTCGCTGGGGCATCACCCCGCGCTGAGGCTCAGCCCGCTCCCGCCCCGGGGGCCGGGGCGCCCGAGCCGGCGGCGAGGGGGACGAAGAGGTGGGCGAGCTCCTCGGGCCGGGCCGGCTTGCCGAACAGATAGCCCTGGGCGAAGGTGCATCCCAGGTCGATGAGCCGGTCGCGCTGCTCCTCGCGCTCGATGCCCTCGGCCACCACCGTCAGGTCGAAGGCCCCGGCCACGTCCACCACCGCGCCGATGACGGCGTCGTAGCGGGTGCCGAGGGCGTCGATGAAGGACTTGTCGATCTTGACCACGTCGATGGGGAGCCGGGCCAGGGAGTTGAGCGACGAGAACCCCGTGCCGAAGTCGTCGATGGCCACGCGCAGCCCCAGGCGACGAAGGGCCTGGAGGCGGCGCACGGCGGCCTGGAGATCGCGGATGAAGAAGCTCTCGGTGATCTCGAGCACCAGGCAGTGGGGGGGCAGACCGCTCTCGTCGAGCGCGGCGGCCACCTCGGCGATCATCCGGTCGTGCTCGAGTTGGCGGCTCGAGACGTTCACGCTCACCGAGAAGCCCGATGAATCCCCGATGGCGTTGACCCACTGCGCGGCCTGCATGCAGGCGCGGGCCAATACCCACCGTCCGATCTGCAAGATGAGGCCCGACTCCTCGGCGATGGGGATGAATTCCAGCGGGGGCACCGTGCCCCGTTCGGGATGCTGCCACCGCACCAGCGCCTCGACCCCCACCGTCTGGCCGGTGCCGATCGCCACCACCGGTTGGTAGGCCACTTCGAGCTGGTCGCCGAGCAGCGCCTGGTGCAGCGACGACTCGATCTCGATGCGCTCGGCCGCTCGGGCCGTGAGGGCTTCGTCGAACACCTCCACCCGTCCCCGGCCGTTCTGCTTGGCGTGGTACATGGCCGCGTCGGCTTGGCGCAGGACGTCGTTGGGATCGTCGCCGCGCAACCCGAAGGCCACGCCGACACTGGCGGAGACGAAGCACTCCACCCCGTCGAGGACGAAAGGTCTGTCGAAGGCGGTGAGGAGCCGCCAGGCGTAGGTGACGGCCCCCTTGCGATCGCTCACGCCCTCGACCAGCACGGCGAATTCGTCCCCGCCGAACCGGGCCACGACATCACCCGAGCGCGCCGTGGACGCGATGCGCCGGGCCACCTCGACCACGAGCTCGTCACCGGTGTTGTGGCCCCGGCTGTCGTTGACGTACTTGAAATGGTCGACATCGAGGAAGCACACCGCCACCGGCGGTCCCGGGAGCTGGGCGCGGCCCAAGGTGGTGTCCAATTGCTCGAGGAACAGCGACCGGTTCGGCAGTCCGGTGAGGTGATCGTGGGTGGCCTGGTGCTCCAACCGGCGCTCGAACTCCCGCCGCTCGGCCACGTTGCGGGCGGTGGCGGTGATGACGAGGCCCTCGGGCGTCTCGATGGGCCCGAGGACGATCTCCATGGGGAACTCCATCCCGTCCTTGCGCACCCCCGAGACGTCGGCCACGTCGCCGATCACGAGGGTGCGGGGGTTGCGCATGAAGTCCTCGTAGTAGCTGCGCAGCGCGCTCTGGACCCGGGGGGTGGTGAGCCGCTCGACGCTCTGCCCCGTCAGCTCGTCGGGCTCGTACCCGAAGAGACGGCCGACTTGGTTGTTGGCTTCGAGGATGATCCCCTCGGTGCTCATCACGATCATGGCGTCGGGGGCGGACTCGATGAGCGACCGGAAGTGCGCGGCGTCCCGGCGCTGGTGCTCGAGGCGCCGGGCGCTCTCGAGCCCGTGGCCGGCGTGGGCGGCCAGCAACTCGAAGGCGGCGACGTCGTGGTCCTCGACGCGCCGCTGCACCCGGGTCCCGCCCACCAGGGTGGCGGCGAGCTCCCCCTCCACCCACACCGGGGTGGCGATGACGGTGCGGAAACCGTCGGCCCGCAGTGCGGGGACCCCGATGCTCTGGGCCCGGTAGTCGTCGACGACGACGGTCCGGCGCTCGGCCTGCACCAGCGCCACCATGCCCTGATCGGAGCGGTGCACGGCGTCCACGTAGGAGTCGGGGAGCCCCCGGGCGTGGACGACCCGGAAGGTCCGGCCGTCCTCGAGGAGCTCGCACACGTTGGCGGCTTCGAACCCGAGCTCCATGACGGCGTCGACGGCCCAGATGAGGATGCCGTCCTCGTCGAGGGAGTCGAGCTGGCGACCGAGGCCCGCCACCCGGCTCCACAACCCGGCCCGTTGTTCGAGCTCGGCCGTGGCCCGCTCCCGGAAGACGAGCTGTCGGGTGAGCTGCACCGAGATCAGATCCGCCGCCCCGGCGGTGGCCAGGATCATGCCCACCCGCAGGACCAGGGTGGCGGTGCCGATGTCCCATCCGGCGCCGGCCAGGGCGGCGAGGTAGGCGCCGACGGTCATGACCGTCAGGGTGATGCGACCCAGGCGCGGGTACGAGACGTTCGCCATGAACACGCACTGCAGGAGGTAGACGAGATAGAGGTCGGAGTGGGTCCCGCCTGTCAGGTCGATGCCGAGCGACACGAGGGCGATGTCGAACATCGACCACGTGAACAACGCGGGCAGCACCAGGCCGCGTTGGGTGAGGGTGTTCCAGGGCAGCAGGGCGATGGGGACAGACCCCGCCACCGCGATCCCGAGGAGCACGAAGAACGGCGCCCGCGAGATCGGGTAGTGCCCGGGAAGCAGCGCATAGAGAAACAGCACCAGGAGCACCGCCACCGTCGACGCCATGCCGATGCGCACCGACTGCAGCCGCACTTCGTCGAGGGCTCCCAACGGTCGCTCGACTCCCACGGTCTCATCGGCCTTCCCGAGGTGCGACACGGGAGACGACACCGGCGACGACACGGGGGACGACACCGGGGGCGCGACGACGTGCGACGTCTCGGGCGGTCCGAGGTCGGTTGAAATCGGGAGCGTTCCCGCCGAGACCGACGACGGCCGAGCGATGCGGCCGGCTGTTCCCACTGCAAAAAATCGTAACGACGGCTTGGGGATTACCAGGGATCGTTGTGGCGACGTTGTGCAACCCGCCGATTCCCACGCCTGGGGCCGGGGCCGGGTCGGGCCCCGGACGGGCCTTTCGGGCCGAGTCGGTGCCGAAGGCGCGTGGCGGCGTCGACCCGGCCTTCCCGGGCCGGGTCGGCCTCGTCGGTTTGTCCAGGGGGGTTGACACAGCACCGCACCCCGGGCAAGCTGGTCGTCGAGAGGCCTCCCACGTGCCCCCCACATGGCGCCTCTCAGGCGACGCAGGACCGGTCGAAACGCCCCCTCCCAACGAGGGGGTGTTTCGCGTCCGGGGGCTCGAGGTCGAGCGACGCAGTACTGTCGTAGGGGTTCGCGACACTTCCCCCAGGTGAACGGCGACTGATCGCATGTCGAAGAAGAGCAAGCAGTTGGTGCGGGAGATGTCGGAGCTCATGGAATGCACCGACCGGCTGCGAACCGTGCTCCTGCACTTCAAGAAGAGCATTGCCAGGGTCTCCTCGCTCATGGAAGAGCGCGACATCACCCTCGCCGAGCTCAGGGGGACGCGGGGGCCGGGGTGGCGGCGGGAGCTGAACGAGGCGCTCGAGGATTTCGAGACGCTTCGTCACCAGGTGCGGGTCACCTTCCTGACCCTGGCGCAAGAGCAGGGCACGAGCATCAGTGAGGCGGGGCGGATGCTCGGCATCTCGCGACAGCTCGCCTCCCGGGTGGCCGCCGAAGCCGAGGACTGACGGCGCCCGACCGCTCCCGGCGGCGCCGCCGGTGGCGGCGTCTCTTCAACTGGTGGGTCGGGAGAGGATTCGAACCTTCGTAGGCATAAATGCCAGCAGATTTACGGTCTGCTCCCTTTGACCGCTCGGGCACCGACCCCTGGGTGACACCATCGCTCGACGAGGGCTGTGCCGGGCTCAGTGTCGATGAAGTGCAGAGCTCAATGAAAATGCAAGTGCTCAGTGACGGGCAGCGTTCGATAGGGCCTACCCGGGGGTGTCCGGGTCGGGTGAGATCGGTGCCAGGCGGCGCAGCAACCCGCACAGCCTCTCGTTGTCCTCGGGGCTCCGCACCGCCAGGCGGAGATATCCGTGCCCGTCCTCGAAACGCTGCGACGCATCCTTCACGTGCACGGAGTGCTCCTCCATGAGACGGTCGACGAGGGCCTCGGTGGCGCGACGTCTGGCGTGCAGCTTGACCAGAAGGAAGTTGCCGCCACTGGCGAAGACCCGTTCCACGCAGTCGAGGTCCTCGAGCTGGACCGTGAAGGCGGCTCGGTCCGCGGCCACACGACGAAACGACTCGGCCAGGTCGTTGCGGTGCTTGAGGATGATCTCCAGGAAGTTCTCCGCCAAGGAGTTGACGTTCCAGATGGGCGTCTCCGACCACAAGGCGCTGCGGACGGCGGGGTGCATGGTGTAGACGAATCCGAGCCGGAGACCCGGCACGCCGAGCGTCTTGCTCATGCTCTTCAAGAGGATGACGTTCTCGAGGCCGGCCTGCTCGACGGCGGGCAAGATCGAGGGTTGGTCCGAGAAGTCGATGAACGACTCGTCGACGATGAAAACCCGATCGGGGTGCGAGGTGGCCATGTCGACGACGTCGTCGGACGCGACGGTGGTTCCCGTGGGGTTGTTCGGGTTCACGATCACGACGACCTCGGCGTCGACCGTGGCCCGGCGCAGGTTCTCGATGTCCACCGCGCCGGTGTCCGCGTAGGTGGCGGCGTCGGGGAAGATCCGGGAGTACTCCCCGAAGGTGGGGGTCGGGATGAGGGCCCGGGCGCCCTCGAAGACCCTCTGCAGGATCGGATAGGCCTGCGAAGCCCCGTTGAGCAGGAAGATGTTCGATTCGTCACAACGCTCGAAATACGACAACTTCCGGTTGAGGATGGCCTGGGAGGAGCCGTAGTTCGACATCAGCACCCCGAGATGGCCCCGCAGCTCGGCGGTGACCGCCGGTGTGGGGAAATAGGTGTTGCGGATGAACGCGAAATCGAGGTGGGGCATGTTCCAGTAGCCACCCCAGGCGTCCTCGAGCGTGGCGCGCCGCGAGGGGGCATTGAAGGCGAACTCGGCGACCATCAGGTCGTTGGGGTCGTCCACCTCCGCCCACGGGTGTTGGACGCGCTCGGCGTAGACGGTGGCGGCCCGCATGTAGATGAGGACACCGAGCAGGAGCTCGTAGTAGCAGTTGGCATCGATCGACCGCGAGTAGAACGACAGCAGCTGGCGGAACGTCGAGCGGGTGAAGTCCTTGTCGAATTTGTAGATGTTGAGGGTCTTGTACTTGTCGGAGAAGTCGAACATCTCGTCTTGGAGGTGCGAGGGGTACACCTGCCTGATGGCGTCGTCGCGGTCGATGCTCACCACCGTGCCGTCGAGCCCGGGGTGGTACCGGTCGACCAGGGCGGCGTTGCCGTGGCGTGTATGGACGATCTGCTGCATGACCCGGGGGTCGACGATGAGGTCGGACTCGATGAGCAGGACGTCGTCGTCGACCGTCGTGTTCTCGAGCGCCAGTGCCATGGAGAACACGTTGTTCGTCACTTCGTACTGGGGATTGTGCACGAACTCCACCTGCATGTCCGAGAACTCGCCCTTCACGGCGTGGACAAGGTCCTGGCTCCGATACCCGGTGACGATGCAGATGTCGCGCACGTCGCAGTCGCGCAGGCTTCCGAGCAGGCGGTTGAGAATGGTGGTGCCGGCGATCGGCAACAAGGTCTTATGGGTCTGGTCGGTCAGCGGCTGCATGCGCCGCCCCAGACCTGCGGCGAGGATGATGGCCTTCATTCGCTCTCCTTGCCTGGTGAGCCGGCTCGACTCGGCGGGATGGGGTGCGTGGTCACGGCGTCGACGACCCGGGATCGCCACCGGCGAAGGGGACGACATCGGCGAGGACCGGTTGGGACCGCAGGTGCGGGAGCAGGCCCGGCACGATGATGAGGGCCACGAGGCACTGGCACACGAGATAGGTGAGGCCGATGACGTTGATGCTCGGACGGATGTCGAGCGCCACCGCACATGCCGCGATGAGCAGGGTGGTGAGGGTGGCCTGCACGGCGAACACCCGGGCCACCCGCATCCGCACCCGGTTGATGCTCATCCACATGGTGATGGCGATCCGGGGCACCACCGCCAGCGCCAGCAAGCGCAGGAGCCCGACGGAATGGGCCGAGTAGGCCGACCCGAACACCCGGAGCAGGACCGGTGCGCCGACGACGAGGACGGCGATGACCGGCGCCAGCAACATGACCAGGTGCCGAGAGAGGTCGCGGGTGAGCTTCGACAGGCGCTCGGGCTGCCGGGCCGCCTCGGCGACGAGGGATGACCCGACGTTGAACAGGGCGATGTCGAAGGCGCTCGTCGTCACCCACACCACGTAGAAGTAGGCGTTCTCCGCCGCCCCCAGCCTGATGAGGACCAGGAGCTGGATGAGGGTCGACGTGGCCACCCCGAGGAGCCCGGTGAAGTACTCGAAGGTGATGAACTCCCGGAACCGTCGGGGCGACACCACCTCGGTCAGGCCGCCGACCCGGCGATGGGCCGGCAACAGCGAGCCGAAGATGACCAGGTTCATGGCCGGGATGGTGAGCACCATGGGGATGGTCCACGAGGTGAAGATCCCGAGCTTGGGGAGGGTGGCGGCCACCGCCACCAGCACGATGACCTTGACGAGGCCGTAGCTGGTGTTCTCCACCGCTACCCAGGTGGAGCCGCGCAGAGCGATGGCCACGGCATCTTGCAGGGCGAACAGGCACCACACGCCGATGGCCAGCGCGAACCAGATCGCCCCCCAGGGGCCCAGTGCGAACAGCTGGTGGACCAGGCTCAGGTGCCGGATGAAGGGGAAGGCCACGAAGCCGACGACGACGCCACACCCCGCCACCGTCGCATAGGAGCGAACGATGAACCGGTGGTCCTGGCGGCCCGCCGTCGGCAAGAAGCGGACCATGGCGCTGGTGAGATTGAGCTCCGCCGCGTTGGCCAGGACCAGCATCACGGAGATGACAGCGGAGGACGCACCCACGACACTGGCCGAATACCGCCGAGCCGCCAGGACCCAGAAGGCCATGCCCACCAACGACGTCCCCGCCGTGTTGACGAGGAGAGCGGTCGAGTTCCGGTACAGCGGTTGGTGCCACAGGCTGGCGCGGGCGTGCGCGGGCCTCCCGGTTACCCCCCGGACCACCGAGGGAAATGGCGCGCTCTCGGGTTCACAGGTCACGACCACACCCCGTGCCGCCACGGCACGTCTCGCATCGACAGGACCAGGATGGGTGGGTCGTCGCGGGGGCCATCACCCGCCGGTCCACTCCTCGCGCCGGACCACCCCTCCCTGGTCGAGGTAGTTCCAATCCGGATCCGGCGTCCTCCAATCTCCGTACAGGAGGGTCAGCTCCGAATCGTGGTCCGACGGCTTCATCCAGCTCCGGTCGAGAAAATCGAACTTCTCGAGCTGTTGCTGGGGCACGCGGGCCGTCAGTTGGATCGGTCGTCGCTCGTGGGTGCCGTAGACGTGGTACTCCCAGTGTGACTCGATCGGTGACATGCGGAAGAACTCGAACCGGGCCCCGTGGCGGATCACCGTGTGCTCTGTCAGGACCCCGGCGTTGTTGGGGAGGCTGAACCCCCGTCGAAAGCCTGCCGCCACGAGCGCGTCGATGCCGTCCCGCATGAGTTGTTCGTCCTCGTCGGCATAGGCGAAGTCCGCATCCCGGAGGTCGTGACGCAGGAGTCGTCCCTCGCGCGCCCAGCCCAGGAGCATGCCGGACCACACCCAGTACCGGCCCGAGCAGGCGGTGGCACCGAGGACCTCGTTGAGAAGCTGAAGGTCGGCGACGAAGACCCTTTCCCGGACATGTTGGTCGATGGACGCCAAACCCGGTACCCGGCTGGGGATCTCCCCGATCAGCGGCGTCATGATGTGGCGACGGAGCACTCGGCGGTTCTCCGGAACGCGCCGTGCTGTCCGGTAGAAGTCGTACCGACGCTTCATGGCGTTCATGGGCACAGCCCTGGCGGGCGCGGCGCCAGGATTGACGGTTGGTATGCCGTCGGGCGTGGGCACTCGTCTGGTGGTGGGTGCCCTCGCGGTCAAAACGGTCTGATCCACTCGGCGAGGATGGTCCGAAGCACTCGCATACCGTCTTGCATGGTCCGCAGCTGGCTCAAGCCGGTGAACCGTGCCGCCTCGAAGCTGGGTACCTCGACCATCACCAACCCGGCCCGCAGCGAACGAATCGTCAACAGCGTCTCGAACTCGAATCCCGTGCATCGGGGGTCGAGCTCCTCGAGGACGTCGCGCCAGAACGCGAAGTACCCGTAGCAGAGGTCGCTGAGCCTCGCTCCCCACAGGACGTTGACGAGCCGGGTGAGCGCCCAATTGCCGGTGGTGCGAATCCGGGTCAGGTCCGCACTGCCTCCCCCCACGACGAACCGCGTACCTTTCGCCACATCGGCGCCGGTGCGCAGTCCGGCGATGAAGCGCGGGATCTCGGCGGGATCGGTCGACCCGTCGGCGTCGAGCATGACGATGATGTCACCGGTGGCGACGGCAAAGCCCCGCCGCAGAGCGTCGCCTTTGCCGGTTCCCTCCTGCCGCACGATCTTCACGTTCTCCCATCCCGCTCGTGCGACGTCTTCGGTCCTGTCGGTGGACTGTCCGTCGACGACGATCAATTCGTGTATCCACGTCGGGATGCGGGGCAGGATCAGCTTCAGGTTCTCGGCTTCGTTGCGAGCCGGCATCACGACCGAGATCGTCGGCGTGTGGGCCAGGATCCGATCGGCGCGGTACGGGCCGTGTACGTGCGTCGGCTGAAACGGATCCAATAACTCGTCGACTGGATCCAACATCTCGTCGACAGGGTCGGGCGCTGCGACAACCAAGGCGGGGGCGGGGTCGACCATGGGGGGGGCGGGTTCGACCGTCATGTCATCCCCACCCGCGCTGGCGCGTGCGGTGCACCGGGAGGGTCAGGGGTTGTGCACGGGTCGCCGGCACGGCGATGCACTGAGTCCACCTCAGGCGTCGGCTCTCACAATTGTGATGAGTCATCTGGAAATCCCCGTTCTTCCGCCATAACCACTCGATGTGGGTCTCACCCACGTCAGGTGGCAGAGCGTGAGTGTAGACCGTTTCACCGATTTGCGATAGATCGCAAATCTTGCCTTGGAGCAGGAGGTCCGCAGTATTCGCCGTCGGACCGCTAAGTCACATAGTGCGATGAGAATGTCACTGTCCGCTTGATAGACCACGGATCGTGGAGTTCGATCGATCGACTGCGGTCGGTCCCGATACGCGCTAGTTGAGCGGCAAATACCGGTCGTTGCCTATAGAAAGGACTTACGTTTCGAGGGCCGCGGGGTTCGACGAGGCCGGGGTCGGGTAGTCACACGCTCTGCTACGGAGCAGGCACCGGTTTTGTTCGAAATGAAACGGTGGGCCGTGCATCCCCGTCGAGCGCGCCGGTGGTGTTGCACCGCGGCGCGCCGTCACCGGCGCAACCCCTGACGCACCAGGTGTTTCCACGTCACACCCGCCGCCGCGGTTCCCGAGGCACCCGTCATGGGGAACTTGTCCAGGCGCTCGGGGAATGGGTAATTTTTCAGAGGTGGACCCTGGGGGAGCGGGAGCCGGGGCCGGGGCGCTGGCACGCGTGGAGCGATCGGCGAGGACCACGGAGTCCGTTTCGGTCGTCATCTGTGCCTATACCGAGGATCGCTGGTCGCTCCTGCTCGAAGCCGTCGACTCGGTCCGCAGACAGACCCGGCGGCCGCTCGAGATCGTGATCTGCATCGACCACAACGATGCGCTCCTGGCCCGGACCAGGGAGCTGTTCTGTGCAGACCGGCGGGACGACGACCTTCCCATCGCCGTCGTGGCCAACAAGTACGACGGCCACCTGGGATCGGCGCGCAACACCGCGGCCGAGGTCGCTCGGGGCGACATCCTGGCCTTTCTCGACGACGACGCCGCTGCTGACGACGATTGGCTCGAAATCCTCCTGGCCCCGTACCGGGACCGGTCGGTCGTCGCCATCGGTGGAGCACCCCTGCCCGTATACGAGACCCGGCGTCCGGGATGGTTCCCCTTCGAGTTCGACTGGGTCTTCGGGTGCAGCTACCGGGGCCTGCCCGAGACCCTCGGGCCGCTTGCGCATCTGATCGGCGCCAACATGTCGGTCCGGCGCCAGGCGCTCGAAGAGATCGGGGGGTTCCATTCGGACAACCACGACGACATGGACATGTGCCACCGGCTGGCCGATCAGAGACCGAACGATCTGGTGTTGTTCGAGCCCCACGCCGTGGTGCGCCATTTCGTGGTGGCCGAGCGGGTGACCTGGAGGTACTTCTGGCGTCGGTGCTTCTTCGTCAATCGTGGCAAGGTCGTGGCCTTCGAGCAGATGGCCGGGGCCGCCAATCTTTCGGCGGAGCGCGCCTTCGTCCTCCAGGCGCTGCGGCGCGGCGCGACCCAGGGTTGCCGTGATGCCTGGCGAGGCGACCTGTGGGGGCTGGCCCGCGCCGCCTCCATCGTCACCGGGGTGTCGTTGGCCGCCGCCGGCCACATCGTCGGCCGGGTCGACCTCGTGCTCCGACGACTGGCTGCGGTCGCCGGCACCCGGCGCCGATAAGCACACGATCCGGGGTCGAGCCGAGCGGTCAGCTCACGTCGAAAGGCCGAAGCTTGATGCCCAGCGCCTCGACCTCGTCCCTATTGGGCACCTCCGGGGCGGCTCGCACCAGGCCCAGGAGCGAGTCCGGTCGGAAGGGGAGGGGCAGGCCGAGCGCCTGACCGGCGCGGAGCCCGGCGTAGAGCACCGGCCAGGGCACGGGGACGAAGCGCGGCGTGGCGCCGACGGCGGCGGCGATGGTTTCGAGCAGGGCGCGGAACCGCACGGGATCGGGGTGGGCGATGCCCAGGGCGAGGGCCGGGACCGACGGCGCGTCGACCACCCGGACCACCGCTTCGACGACATCGTCCTCGTGCACGGTGAACTGGCGTGACCGGGCGCCGACCAGGGGAGTGACGGGCAGCTCCACCATGCGTCGCAGCGATCCGGCCATTCCTCCCCAACCCGGTCCGTAGACGAGGCCCAGCCGCACCACGGCGGCGCCGTTGTCGAAGGCGGCGCGCTCGCCCGCGAGTTTGCTTCGGCCGTAGAGCTGGGTGGTCCCCTCGTAGGCCGACATGGAGGAGACGAAGACGATCCGCTGGAGGCCGCTGCGACGGGCCAGGTCCAGCAGGCGCTCGGTGCCGGCCACGTTGACCGACCACACCGCGTCCTGGTCGACCAGGGAAAGGTCCCAGGCGCAGTGGACCAGCACGTCGACGTCGTCGAGGAGGCCCGGGTCGGGGGGCTCGGTGATGTCGTAGTGCCGGCGGGCGGGGTCGGTGTCGCTGGCCGATCGGACCAGCGCCACCACCGAGGACCCGGCGGCCTCGAAACGGCGTCGGAGCAACGATCCGATGTAGCCGGTGGCGCCGGTGATGGCGACGCGCGGCCGGTCACCGCTCATCGGTGAGCTCCATCGACTCCGCCGCGATCCGATGCGCGTTGGCCATGATCGTCAAGGTGAAGGTGGTGGCGGGAACCGAAGGGAAGACCGAGGCGTCGACCAGGTGGACGTGCTCCCACTCCGGGAGCCGCCCCCATCGATCGGTGCTCAGCCCCGGCCCCGGCCGCGCCCCGTGGCGCCGGTGGGGGAAGCTCCCCCCGAAGTGGTAGCTCTTGCCCGCCCCCGAGACCAGGAGCCGGGGGGTCACGGGCCAGAGGTCGAGGTGAGGAGCAGCCCTCCACATTCTGCGCAGGACCTCCCCGAGCATCGGAGGTCGGGGCCAGTCGTCCTGGGACACCACCAGATCCGGCAGGTCCGTCCCCGGCGCCCGCCCGCCCACGGTGATCCGAACCCGGGGGGATGCCCACGACGGCAGATAGCCGAGGCCCACCGTCAGCCGGCGCAGCAACTGGGCGGTGAGGGGCGCGGCGAGCGGACTGTCGAGGATGGGCGGGAGCGCCGTGAGGTAGGCGGGGTTGTAGGGGTAGAAGTGGATCTGGGCCACGTCGAGACCGCGGTCGTCGAGGCCGACGACCATGTTGAACTGGTTCAGGGTGAACTCGCTGCGGACCCGGGGATCGGGGGTCTGTCGCAGGGACACGGCGGGCAGGGCGAACTGCACGGACTCGGCCAGCGTCACCGTCGTCGGGGGGCGCTGCATCGATCCGAGCACGAGGCGGGTCGTGCCGATGGCACCACAGGCGACGAGGACGCGGTCGGCCCGGAAGCACAGGGGCTCACCCGAGGACCGTTCCCGGACCCACACGTGGGGACCTTCGGTGTCCTCGCCCACACGGAAGGCCACGAGACCGGGGCGGTAGTCGATGCGACCCTGTCGGCGCAGGGCGTCGAACGTCTGGGATGCCGAGTAGATGAGCGAGTACGGGCACCCGGTCATGCACAGGCCGCACCGGATGCATCCCGAGGGTTCGAAGGCCAGCCGGGCCCGCCCCATCGTGATGCCGAGGTGGCGGAGCCGGGATCGCTTGCGAGCGTAGGCCTCGAGCACCATGACCGATCGCGGTGCCAGGGTCGGCAAGGGCGTGGCCTCGGCCAGCAGCGGGAACATCTCGGCGAGGTCGTCCTCCTCGCCGGCGAAGGGAAGATGGGACAGCACCGCCCGGTAGTGCGGCTCCATCGCGGACCGGTCGATCGGCCATGTGTCGAACGAAGCCGACGTGAAGGGCATGACCTGTGCGCCCCACACGTTGCTGAATCCCCCGTACGCCCCCGAGATGACGGTGCCGTTGGCCCGGCCCTGAGCTGTCACTCCGGCGAGCTGCCCGCCGTCGCGGAAGGGAAAGTCGGATCCGTAGCTCCTCTTCTGGGGCAGTGCGTCGGGGCCCGACGCCACGGGCCGGACGCTGATCTCCTTGACGATGGTCGGTGACCAGGCTTCCGAGGGCGCACCGGCCAGCACGTCGACCAGGGCTCGGGTGTCGTCTTCGAGGCGCGTCCCCACGTCGAGCACGATGATCTTGACATCGTCATGCCGTGACAACGCCAGGGCGGCGCCGGCCGCGGCCGGTCCCGATCCGATGATGAGCACAGAGGCCATCAGCGCAGGACGAACCGGTAGGCCACCACCGCCGCGAACACGGCGACGAGGACGACGCTGGAGCGGACCAACCAAAGCCGTACCCGACGGCGCGACCGACCCACGCCCGGGTGGGCGGGGATGGCGTGGAGTGCCGTGACGGCACTCAGCACCAGCAGGAGCGGGATGACCACGATCAGCCCGAAGAGGGTGTTGTCGACCAGGGCCTTCACGGCCCTGCCTCACGTTGGGTGTCGCGATAGCTGAGCCCCATGTTGCCGAGCGCGGCGAACGCCGTCAGCAGCCCGACCACGGTCACGGGGTGCCACCACGCCAATTCGATCGAGACCAGGCTCGCCACGATGACGAGGGCCACCCCGGCTGCGGTCGCCAGCGACGCCGCGTAGGCGGCATCGTGGGTATCGAACCAGCCGGTGAGAGCCCAGCCGGACCCGAGCACGGCACCCGCCAAGATGACGAAGGGCGCGAGGGGGCCGCGCGTGTGGGCGAACACGAAGGCCGAAGCGGCTGCGCACAGCGTGAATGCGATCAGGTCGACGATGACACGGGTCTCGAGCCCACGCTTGGTCATGGCGACCGCTTCTTCGTCGTCTTGTGGGCGGTCACGTGCAAGACATACGCCGTCGACGTCTGGTGTGCAATTCGCGCTTCCTTCGACCCCACGAGCCAAAAGGCGAAATCGCGGATCCAGTTCTGCGGGAAGTCGCCTTGGAAGTAGATCCCGTACTCCCCCTGGCTGCGCGAGAGATAGATCCAGTCGCCGGGCCTCACGCTGCTGATGGCGGTCTCGTAGGACGCTTCGGACGTGAAGGAAGGCCCGGGCAGGGTCGCCTCTTCGTAGCGCTGGATACCTCGGGCGCCCAGGGGGTTGTCGCCGTTGATCACCCACACCGTGGCGCCCACCGGCACGTGGTCGTGGACCCAGTTGGCGGCGGCCACGTCGCCTGGTGCCATGGCCTCGAACGCCTCGTTCCCGTAGCGGGTCACGGGGAACAGAGCCACCAGCAGGCCGACGATGACCAGGCAGGCGACGATGGGGGGCCAGCGCAGCGATGGCGCATCGAGGAGGGCGGCGAGGAATATGGCGCCCGGTGCCAAGCTGAACAACAGGATCCGTAGGGCGACCTCCCCGCCGTAGTTCACGCCGGCGGCGACGAAGACAGGAGCCACCATGACGATGGCGAGCGTCCACAGGGTCCGCCCCCGACGCCACAGCACATAGAAGCCCAGCGCTCCCCCGATCCAGGTGATGAGCGAGGCCGCCAACCGCGCGTACTGAACCTCGATCCGCCCCGACGGCACCATGTTCAGCCGGCCGCCGACACTCGAATCGAGCGACGAGCCGATGGAGCCGACGGCGCCGAAGATCTCACGGAGGTGCCCCGCCCAGTAGATCTTCGCCTCCCACGAGAGCCAGGCGAAGACGAGGACGAGGACGAACAACCACAGCGACTTGAGCCTGGTGCGCCCCGCCACCGAAAGGGCCAGCAATATGACGATCAACGCCAGCGGGGTGAATTGGTGCGAGACGACCACCGCGGCGATGAGGAACAACACGAGACCGAAGAACGCGGCTCGTTGCACGGTGGTGGTGTCGTCGACCACCAACTCGCCCGGTGAGGGATGAGTCGGGAGCCGGGCCAGACCCAAGACGGGCGGCATCACGGCGCCGTAGACCTTCGTCTGCATGAGTCGGCGCACGATCCTGGGCTGCTCGCCTCTGGTCGCGAAGGTGCGCATGGTGATGGCGACGATCGTCAGAAACAGCAGGAGTCCGATGGCCTGCGGGGAGAAGTAGTCCTGATCGATCCAGTTGGACGCCAGGAATATGGGCAGGACCGCCCACCGAGCCCGCGGGGTGCGCAGGCTCACGTTGGCAATGGCCTTGATGGGCACGAGGTAGGCGAGGTTCAGGGCGAGCGGAGCCCAGCGGGCGAACCAGAGGGTCGGCACGTGCATGGCCCGGGCCAGCATCCCGGTGGCCGACATCATGGCGGGCCACGACATGCGGGCGTCGGCGTACGGCAACGTCCGGCCGAAGCGGCCGATGTAGTCGGCAAAACCCGCGATGTCGTAGGCGGAGTCGAACCGGGGAGTCACCTCTGATGCCGGAAGGGTGCCGTGCAACACCAATGCCACGGCCACGATGCAGACCACCATGGCCCCCAGGCGCGGGCTCTCCCGGACCAATTCGACGATGACCGCCGCCACCACGAGCACGAGCCCCACCCACCACAGCGTGGGGAGGTGTGTGACCAGGCCGGCGGCACCGGCCGAGAAGGGGTGGATCTGCGGGATCGAGGCGTGCCAGCAGACCACCCCGACGGCGGCCAACCCTGGGCTCGCCCACACCAGTTCGTCGCGAATGATCGCTTCCGATACCGGTGCGCCGCGGTCGGAACCTTTCTTCGCAGCGGTCTCGTCTTCCCGCGCGACACCGTCAAGAAGTTGCCGGTTCAAGCGGCCCGAGCCTCTCGTCCGTAGGGAGTGGCACCCGTCGATTCCACCGGCGACATGGACACCGTCGGGGAGCGCGCAGCATAGTCCTTGAGTGAACGATCGCCACGCGGGGCGGTCAGCGAGGGGCTAATGGTATGTTCCGCACCATGGATTGCGTCGGGGCAACTACACCAAGTGAGCAAATGCGTCCAGAGACCGTTCGCTCCCGACCGGCTAGGGCCGACTCGTCGGGCCCTGCGGCGGGGGTCGTCCTATGACTCCGATCGTGCTTCGATCTATCGGACCAGGAGGCCCCCATGCCATCCGGTGACGATCGACCCGCCGTGACGAGCCCGGTTCCCCGGGCGGTGTGGGAGTCGGTCCTGCGTTCCGACCGCAACGCCGTGGTCACCCAGTCGCTCGAGTGGCGCGACGCGGTGTTCGCCGGTGGTCGGTATCGGGACGTGAGCCTCCTGTACGAATTCCCATCGGGCCGCCAGGTGGTGCTGCCCATGGCCAGGCACCGACTGGCGCCGAGCAACACGTCGATTGCGTCGTGGCCGCGGGTGTGGGGCTTGGGCGGACCGATCAGCTCCGAAGGGCGCATCACCTCGGCCGAGGCCGCTGCGGTGCTCTCGGACGTGGCCCGGCGGGGCAGACTGTCTGCCGCCATCAGGCTCCGTCACGACGCCGACGAGGCCTGGCTGCAAGAGGCCGGACGGTTCAAGGTGGAGGAGAGCGGTCGCTACATCTTGGACCTCGCGGGTGGATTCGACGACGTGTGGGAGCACAAATTCCGGGGCACGGCCCGCACGGCGATACGCAAGGCGGAACGGTCGGACCTCGACGTCGAGGTGGACCGGACCGGGCGGTTGCTCGATGTCTTCTTCGAGCTCTACGAGAAGACCGTTCCGCGCTGGACGTCCATCCCCCACGAGCCACTGTGGCTGACGAGGGCGCGCGCCAACTGGATCAACCCCACATCACGTCACCATCTGGGCCTGGTCGCCACCCACTTCGGGAAAGGGTGTGCCACGTGGGTCGCTCGGGCAAAAGGCCGGCCCGTGGCCGCGGTCATCGTCCTCAGCTCCGGCGCCTACGCCCAGTACCGGTGGGGTGCCATGGACAAAGAAGGCGCCAATCCGGTGCGAGCCAACGAATGGCTGCACCGGCTCGTCATCGAGGAGGCGTGCCGGGAGGGATACCGCTTCTACGACATGGGAGGGGCGTGGCCCGGTTCCGCGTTGGCGGCGTTCAAGGAAAAGCTGGGGGCGACGTTGCACTTTACCCACTTCCTGCTCGCTGCCCACCCCGCTATCGAGAGCGGTCGGCAGCTCTCGCGTGCCCTGGTCCAGAAGATGACAGGTGGTGACGGATCAGGTCATTGAAGTCGCCAAGTGGGCCCGTTCATGTTTACGCAGGTGGTCAGCGCACTTCCGGCCGCTGAACGCTTCGCCGTCGGGCACGTTACGATCGCCGCCATCACCACAATGAAACCCTTGCGTCGGGTTGTGTTTTGGCCGGTGGCCGCGTCGGCATTGGTCCTCGTCGCCTCGACCCTGATGGTGGGTTCGCCGGCGGACGCGGCGGCGAGGCCTTCGGGGAAGGCCATGCCGAACGCGCCGGTCGGATACCACCGGGTCCTGGCCCAGAACTTCAAGGGCACCACACTCCCGAGCGGGTGGCATCCCTATTACGGCCAGGCCGGGTCCGACACCGGGGGATGGTGGTCCCCGACACACGTGACGGTGGGCGGGGGAGTCCTGACCTTGCGCACCTACAAGGACCCGGCCCACGCCGGGCCCGACAATGCGTGGGTGGAAGGTGGCATCGACCTGTGGCCCTCAGGGGTCCTCACCGACGGCGAGTACCTGGTCCGTTCACGGGTGAGCTCCGCCACCGGGGTGACCGAGGTGATGCTGCTGTGGCCCAACAGCGACAGCTGGCCACCGGAGATCGACTTCAACGAGTCCAACGGCACCAACGAGTCGACCGCTCACCTCATCTACGGTTCGGCGTCGCACCCCCAGACCACGCAATCGGGCACCCTCACCCCGGCTGCGGTGAACCTGACGCAGTGGCACACCTGGGGGGTGATCGTCAGCCCCACCACGATCACCTACACCCTGGACCGCCGGACGTGGGCGACGATGGTCAACCACGAGCAGGTGCCGATGCACCTCGCCCTGCAACAGCAAGTGTGGGCGTGTGGGAACAGCTCGGGGAGAACGTGCCCTTCGGCCGCGACACCCGCTGAGGTCGACATGCAGATCGACTGGGTGGAAGTGTTCGCACTCGGTCACCGGCAGCGCCGATGACGCCTCGGGCTCAGAATCGACCCGGGAGATAAGGCGGAGTCACCGTTTTCGCAGGGCTTGCCGGGAGATGGCAAGCTAATCAGCAGATCAGAAGGACAGCGGGGGGGAAGATGTACGCAGTCCGGCGCATCCGGGCACGCGCTTTGTGTCGCCGACCCCGTCCGCAAGGACCAGCGGTGGCGATGGCGGCGAGGAACTGACCCGTGGGACGAGGCGCTCATAGTCCTTCCCGGCGTCGGGGCTTTCGGTTGGGGCTCGTCGCGGGCCTGGCCGTGGCCCTCGGTGTGACCGCTGCCGTCGTCGTCTTTGCCGCGACGCCCGGCTCGATCACCCCGGTGTCGGTCACCACCCGCCAGCCCCTGCCCTCCCGTGCACCATCTGGCTATCAGTTGGTGGTGGCCGAGAAATTCACGGGAACCGCGATCCCGAGCGGCTGGCACCCTTATCAGGGCCAGGCCGGATCCGATACCGGGGGATGGTGGGACCCGTCACATGTGACGGTCAGCAACGGAGCTCTGACCTTGCGCACCTACAGGGACCCTGCCAATGCCGGTCCCCGCAGTCCGTGGGTGGAAGGCGGCATCGATCTGTGGCCGTCAGGGGTTCTCACCGACGGCGAGTACCTGGTCCGTTCACGAGTGACATCCGCCACGGGTGTGACCCAAGTGATGTTGCTGTGGCCCAACAGTGACAACTGGCCGCCGGAGATCGACTTCAACGAGTCCAACGGCACCAGCGAGTCGACCGCCACCCTCATCTGGGCCACGGCGGCGAAGCGGCATCTGGCCCAGTCACCGGCCCTCGCCATCGACCTCACGCAGTGGCACACCTGGGGGGTGATCGTCACCCCCAGGACGATCACCTACACGGTCGACGGCAAGACGTGGGCCACCATGGCCAACCACGAGCAGGTGCCGATGCACCTGGCTCTGCAACAGCAAGTGTGGGCGTGCGGGAACAGCTCGGGAAGAGCCTGCCCGTCGAGTTCGACACCCCGTGAAGTCGACATGCTGATCGACTGGGTGGCCATCTTCGCACCCAAGCACGGTCAGACCGGCGGTGCCCTGTCCTCGGCGGCGAGGGCCTCTCCGTAGACCGCCCGACCGGGCGGCGCGGTCGTCGACTTCAGTCCCAGCCCGTCAGTTTCTTGGCCACGTCCCGCGAGGCCCGGCGAGCGGTGTCCACGACGGGGTGGGCGGCGAGCAGGAAGTGGTTGTACTGCAGCGTGGCACCGAGTTTCTCCTTGGCGGCGGCCAGCGGCGTTCCGGGCTCGGCCGCTCCCAAGTCGAAGAACCGGTATCCCTCTTGGCACGCCTCCTCGATGGAGAGCCGGTCCAGGAGCTCGTTCGCCTGCAGGGGGGCGGCCAGTTCCTTGTCCATGGCGCGCCGCCAACCCTTGGCATACGACCCGGTGCTCAGGACGATGATGGCCGCCACCGGCCGTCCCTGGGAACGAGCCACCCACGTGGCACAGCCTTTCCCGAAGTGTCGGGCCACGAGAGCCAGCTGGCGAGGGGACGTGGGGTTGCTCATGCTCATCCGCCAGCGGGTGAGCCACATCGGCTGGCGCTGACCGGCGGCCCAGCGCGTCATGGACTTCTCGTAGAGCTCGGAGAACACCCCGAGAAGGCGCCCCGTGCGGTCCACCTCGATGTCGAGGTCCGAGCGCTCCGCCTTACGCACCGCGGTGCGGACCTTGTTCTTGAACTTGTGCTCCCAGATGTGATCGAAACCCCCGGCCAGGTCGAGGATGTAGCAGCCGCTCCGCTCTGCCCGGAACCGCCTGTCGGCTCCCAACCATGCCGCATCGGCATCGTGGCGGAGCCTGATGGCGGCCGACACCTTGGCCCGGTCGGCCACGTCCGAGAGCACGGCGGCGGCCTCGGCCGGGGTGATGCGTCCCTCGGAACTGATCGGCCCACCCACCCCCCAGTCCCGGGGCCACGAGGCGACGGTCGTCCGGTCGGGGGAGAGCCGGTGGCGGGCCAAGGGCAGCACCACCTGCCGGCCCGATGCGAATTCGTACAGGAGGCTGGCGTCGCGGTAGCGGCCGGTGGCGAAGACCGCGTCGCGCCACTCGAGGGACTGCGTCACCACGGCGTCGCGATCGGAACGGAGCACCGACTCCCACACCGCCCGGGGAACGGGGCTCGTCACCGTGGGCCGATCGTCAGATGCCATCGGAGCCTCTGGGCACCGCTGCCGGAACCCGAGATGCGATCAGCCCGGGCCGCATCGCGAGTGGGGGTCCGAACACCGCGCGCCCTCCTCGAGCATCAACGCAAAGAGCTACATCCGGGCCAAGACCGTGCACCGTGGGCTTTGACCTTAGTTGACCGCGCAAGATGGGCGTCCTGCCTCATGAAGCCCCGATTTCGACCGAGCGGAATTGGATTACCGCGGCCTACTCACGTGAACTCCCCACCGGGAGGTCCCGGCGGGGCTCCCCGGACCGCCTTGTCATAAGGAGGTCCACCGAACGGGGTCGAGCTCGGCCTAAGGGGGAATAGGCCAGTGCGTGCGCCCCCCGGGATTCGAACCCGGAACCTGCGGATTAAGAGTCCGTTGCTCTGCCGTTGAGCTAGAGGCGCGTCGCCGAAGTGTACGCGAATGCTCTCCGGATCCGGGGAGGGTACGCGATGGCGTCGGGGTGACCGAGGGGACTTGAACCCCCGACCTCCAGGGCCACAACCTGGCGCTCTAACCTGCTGAGCTACGGCCACCATGCAAGGTCCGGTGCGACCCACCGAACACGCAGGGTTACAAGGTTACACGGAGTACGCTGGTTCCCAGCGGCCAGGCCTCAATACCGCTGATCGGCGCGCCTCCGTAGCTCAACTGGATAGAGCGGGTGGCTTCTACCCACCAGGTTGCGGGTTCGACTCCTGCCGGGGGCACGAAAGTCCTGCTCAAGCCCTTCTTGTCGGCGGGTGCGCCCCGGGGCGTGCGCGCACGGGTCGTG
>JBEKIJ010000018.1:0-70812 GCA_050011815.1 Acidimicrobiales bacterium
TCGTACCCCAACGCCCGGTGCGTGCCGTTTCTCACCGTGGGCGCCACCGACGCCCGCTTCTTCCGGCGCCTCGGCGCCGTCGCCTACGGCTTCGGCCTCTTCAGCGAGCGGTTGACCTTCGAGCAGTACGCGGCGATGTTCCACGGCGTGGACGAGCGGGTGGACGTGGCCTCTCTCGGGCTCTCGGCCCAGCTCTGGGACGGGCTGGCCCGGCAGTCACTGCGGTGAGGGGGCCGGGCGCGTCGGCGTCCCGGCCCGTCGCGGCCGTCCTCTTCGACTTCGGCGGCGTCATCACCGACAGCCCCTTCGACGCCTTCGCGCGCTACGAAGACCGACACGGGCTCCCCGAGGGGTTCATTCGCAGCGTGAACGCCACCAACCACCTCGACAACGCCTGGGCCCGACTCGAGCGCAACGAGCTCGGGTTCGACGCCTTCTGCCAGGCCTTCGAAGCCGAGGCCCGCTCGGCCGGAGGCCGGATCGATGCACGCGACCTCTTCGCCATGTTCTCGGGACAGCTCCGTCCCGAGATGGTCGAGGCCGTCCGGCGCTGTGGGGAGCACTTCAAGACGGGCCTGCTCACCAACAACTTCGTCACGCCCATCTCGGAGTCGGGCTATTCGGCACTGGCCGACGTCCTGGCCATGTTCGACGCCGTCGTCGAGTCCTCGGTGGTGGGGGTGCGCAAACCCGACGAACGCTTCTATCTCCTGGCGTGCGACACGCTCGGCATCGCTCCGGACCAGGCCGTGTTCCTCGACGACCTCGGGGTCAACCTGAAGCCGGCCCGAGCCCTCGGGATGGCGACGGTCAAGGTGACCGACACCGCCACCGCGCTGGGCGAGCTCGAGGGGATCGTCGGGTTGCCCCTGCGTTGATGGGCCCCCGGGGGTGACCGGCGACAGAGGTGCACCGCCGAAAGCGTCAGGAGAACGCCCGGCGGAGGAGGTCTTCCTGCTCGAGGAGGTGCAACGCCGCACTCCCCGTCGCCGGGCTGGCCGACTCGGCGCGGCTCACGTGGACGAGGGTGAACCGATCCCGGAAGAGCCGGTGCAGCCGTCCGTGGGCGAATGACCACGCCCCCATGTTCTCGGGCTCCTCCTGGACCCACACCACCTGGTCGGCCTGCGGATAGTGGCCGAGCACGGCGGCCAGCGCCTCTTCGGGCCAGGGGTAGAGCTGCTCGACACGCACCACGGCCACCGCTCCGGGGTCGATCCCGGGTTCGGGGAGCCCCTCCTCCCCGCCGAGCAGCGCGTCACGGCGCGCCATGGCGTCGAAGGCCACCTTGCCCGAGCACAACAGCACCCGGCGCACCGCCGCGGGCTCGACCGTCGGCGGCCCCCCGTGCTCGACCACACCCGACGCCCCGGCCGCGGTGGCGGGATCGTCGAGCACCTCGGCGAAGGAGCCGACGGTGAGGTCGTCGAGCGGTGAGCGCGACTGGCGCGCCCGCAGCAGGGACTTGGGGGTGAAGACCACCAGGGGCTGGCGGTGCACGGCGCGCACCTGAGAGCGCAGGAGGTGGAAGTACTGCGCCGCGGTCGTGGGCTGGGCCAGCCGCATGTTGTCACGGGCGCACAGCGTGAGGAACCGCTCGATACGCGCCGAGGAGTGTTCGGGACCCTGCCCCTCATACCCATGGGGCAGCAACAGGACCAGGCCCGACCGTTGTCCCCATTTGTCGTCGGCGGACACGTAGAAGTTGTCGATGATGATCTGGGCCCCGTTGGCGAAGTCCCCGAACTGCGCCTCCCACGCCACCAGGGCGTCGGGGGACTCGACCGAGTACCCGTACTCGAAGCCGACGGCCGCATACTCCGACAACAGCGAGTCGTGCACGCCGAAGCGGCCCGTGTCGTCCCCCGGGAGATGGGCGAGCGGCACCCACTCCTCCCCCGTCCGGTAGTCGACGAGCACGGCGTGGCGCTGGCTGAAGGTCCCGCGCCGGGTGTCCTGGCCCGACAGACGGACGTCGGTGCCCTCGAGCAGGATCGATCCGAGCGCCAGGGCTTCACCGAGGGCCCAGTCCACGTCGCCCTCGGCCACCATCTGGGCCCGTTGCCCGAACTGCCGGAGCAGCTTCGGATGCACGGTGAAGCCCTCGGGCACCGCACTGGCCTCCACCGCCAGCCGCTCGAGCTCGTCGCGCCCCACCCCCGTGGGGACGGCGGGGCGGGCCGGGGGTGCGAGGGGTGGGGCGGGCAAGGCGGTGGGGTGGGGCGGGGCGCTCTGGCGGGTCTCGTCCAGCGCCACCTGCAGGCGGGCCGAGAAGTCCTCGAGGGCGCGCTCGGCGTCGGCCACGGTGATGTCGCCCCGACGCACCAGTGACTCGGTGTAGAGCTTGCGCACCGAGCGCTTGCCTTCGATGATGGCGTACATGCGGGGCTGGGTGTAGCTGGGGTCGTCCCCCTCGTTGTGGCCGTGGCGCCGGTAGCACACCAGGTCGATCACGACGTCTTTGTGGAAGGCCTGGCGGAAACCGAAGGCCAGGCGCGCGGCGCGCAGGCAGGCTTCGGGGTCGTCACCGTTCACATGGAACACCGGGGCCTGCACCATCTTGGCCACATCGGTGGGGTACAACGACGACCGGGCCGACTCGGGTGCCGTCGTGAACCCCAACTGGTTGTTGACGACCACGTGCACGGTCCCCCCCGTGCGGTATCCCGAGAGCTGGGAGAGCTCGAGCGTCTCGGCCACGACACCCTGGCCGGCGAAGGCCGCATCCCCGTGGACGAGCACCGACAGCACGTCGAAGCAACGGTCCGCGCTCAACATGTCCTGCTTGGCGCGGACCATGCCCTCGACCACGGGGTCCACGGCCTCGAGATGCGAGGGGTTCGAGGCCAAGGTGACCGAGAGCTCGGACCCGGACCGGGCCACGAACTTGCCCGTCGCCCCCTTGTGGTACTTGACGTCACCCGAGCCCTGGACGGAATCGGGATCGAGGTCGCCTTCGAACTCCCGGAAGATCTCCCCGTAGGACTTGCCCACGATGTTGGCGAGGATGTTGAGCCGGCCCCGATGCGCCGTCCCGAGCACGGCCTCGGTCGTCCCCGCCTCGACGCCTTCTTCGAGGATGGCGTCGAGGAGCACGATGGTCGACTCCGCCCCTTCGAGGCCGAAGCGCTTCTGCCCCACGTACCGGGTGTGGAGGAAGCGCTCGAAGGCCTCGGCCGCGTTCAGACGGTCGAGGATGTGGCGTTGCTCGACGGGGTCGAGGGCGGTGGGCACGCCCTCGGTGTGCTGCTGGATCCACCGCTTCTGCTCGGGGTCCTGGATGTGCATGTACTCGATGCCCAGGGTGCGGCAATAGGCGTCGCGCAGGATGTCGAGCGCCTCGCCCAAGGTGAGCGTGTGACGCCCCGCCAGCCCGTCGACGACGAACTCACGGTCGAGGTCCCACAACGTGAGGCCATAGGTGGTGGGATCGAGCTCGGGGTGCAGCGGCCGGGGCTCGGCGGACAGGGGGTCGAGATCGGCGATCAGGTGGCCGCGCACCCGGTACATGTTGATCAGGCTCTGCACGTGGACCTGCTTGACCAACCGCAGGCGCTCGCTGTCGGCGGCGTTCACGTCGGCCTGCCACCGCACCGGTTGATAGGGCACGTCCATCGCCGCGTACACCGTCTCGTAGAAGTCGTGCTGCCCGGTGAGGCACTCGGCCATGTACGTGAGGAACAGCCCCGATTCCGCCCCCTGGATGATGCGGTGGTCATAGGTCGACGTCAGCGTGACCACCGGGCCCACGCCGATGGCGGCCAGGCTGCGGCGATCGGCGGCCTGGAACTCGGCCGGGTATCCGAGGGCCCCCACGCCGATGATGGCGCCCTGGCCCGGCATCAGCCTCGGCACCGACTGCATCGTCCCGAGCGTGCCGGGGTTGGTGAGGGTGACGGTGATTCCCGCGAAGTCGTCGGGGGTGGCCTTGCCGGTGTGGACCTTGCGCACCAGGTCCTCGTAGGCGATCACGAAGCCCCTGAAGTCGAGGGACTGCGCGGCGCGGATCACCGGGACCAGCAGCGTGCGCGTGCCGTCGGACTTCTCGACGTCCACGGCCAGGCCCAGACCGACGTCGTCGTGGTGGAGCACGCCGGGCTTCCCCGTGCCCTCCACGTCGGGCACGAAACTGGAGTTGAGGGCGGGCACCGCCTCGAGCGCCCGCACCACGGCGAAGCCGATGAGATGGGTGAAGCTCACCTTCCCGCCCGAGGTCCGGGCCAGATGCTGGTTGAGGATCGCCCGGTTGACCTCGAGGAGCTTGGCCGGCACCGACCGCACGCTGGTGGCGGTGGGAACCGACAGCGACGCGGCCATGTTCTGCGCGATGCGCGCCGACGCGCCTCGCAACGGTGTCGCCGTCGGTGCGGCACGGACGACGGGCGCCTCGACGCCCTCGGCCGGCGCACCCGCGCTGGTGGCGGGAGCCGCCGCGGGAGCCGCCGCAGAAGCCGGGGGCGACGTCGTGGTGGCCGTCGGCGCCGCCGAACGCGTCGGCTCGGGCGCCGGTGTGGCGGCCGGCGGGGGGGCCACGGCGGGCACCGCCACGGTGGCCATCCCTCCGGGGACGTAGTCGGCGAAGAACTCGCGCCAGCTCTCGCTCACCGAGGAGGGGTCGTTGCGGTACTCCTCGAACATGTCGTCGACCAGCCACGCGTTGGGGCCGAAGGCGCCACCGGCCGGTGGGCTCGTCACTTTGGCCTGGTCTTGTGACATCACATCGATCCTAATGGCCGCACCTCGCCGCCAAGCCCATGCGCACCAGCCGTTAGCCTTGCCCACGATGCAGGTGACCACCGTGGTGTCGCAGCTGTGACCGGAGCGGGACCGACTCCGTCCCGCCGGCGGTGAGCACCCTCCCCGACGGCCTGCACGTCGTCGAGCATCGAGGCGAGCGACCTGACGGCGCGTCGCCCACCCCGACGGTGGTGCTGGTCCACGGGTCGCTCGACCGGGGAGCATCGTTCGCGCGCACCGTGCGGCGCCTCGAGGACCTCCACGTCGTCACCTACGACCGGCGCGGCTACCACCACTCGCGCGCCATGCCCATCGCCCGTTCGCTCCAACAACACATCGCCGATCTCGTGGCCGTGGTGGGAGACGGGCCCGCCGTCGTCGTGGGCCACTCCTACGGCGGGGCCGTGGCCCTGGGGGCGGCGCTTGAAGCCCCCGAGGTCATCGGCGCCGTCGGCGCCTACGAGCCCCCCCTGCCCTGGACCCCGTGGTGGCCCCGGCGCAGCGCCTCGAGCATCGCCGATGAGGACCCGGCCACCTTCGCCGAGGGGTTCTTCCGGCGCGTGGTGGGCGACGCGGGATGGGACCGGCTCTCGGATCAAGCCCGCGCCGATCGCCACGCCGATGGGCCCGCCCTCGTGGCCGAGCTCGCCGATCTGCGCCGAACGGTCGCCCCCTTCGACGTGACCGAGCTGCGCGTCCCTCTGGTGCTCGGACGGGGCGGCAAATCGGTCTGGCACCACCGGCGCGCCATCGACGCGCTGGTCGAGCTCGTCCCCGACGCCGAGGTCATCGAGATCCCGGGCTCGGCCCACGGGGCGCAACTCAGCCATGCCGACGCCTTCGCCGCCCTGGTGCGGCGCGTCGTGGCACGCGCCATGGGGGCGCCCTTCAAGGAGTCGGCGGTCCCCGCTCAGGACTGAGGGACGCGGGACTGCGCCCAGGGCCGGGCGCCCTCGACGTCGATGTCGTGGGGGAGCCCGAGCACGCGCTCGGCGATGATGTTGCGCTGCACCTCGGCCGTGCCCCCACCGATGGTCAGCGCTCTCGAGAAGAGATACCCCTTGGCCCAGACCGATTCCGGCCAGCCGGGGCCGGCGTCGGCCGAAGGTTCTGTTCCGTGGGGGCCGCCCCCGCCGGCGTGGGCCAGGCCCTGGGCCGGCCCGGCCTCGGCCAGCAGGCCGAAGGTCCCCGTCAGCGCCTTGGCCAGCTCCATGACCCGCTGCCCGTGATCGTCGGCCAGCGCCTTGCGCACCGACGCCTCGGGGCCCGGCGCCCGTCCCGACACCACCGCGCTCACGGTGCGCAGCCGGATGAGCCGCAGCACCTCACCCTCGATCCACACCCGCGCCAACTCCTGGCGCAGCCCGGCGTCGCCCACGCCGCCCGCCCGCCGCACGACGTCGAGCAGGTCACCCGCCGTGGGGCCCTGGCCCCACAGCGCGCCCTCCCCCGACAGCGACACCCGCTCGTTGCCGAGCGTCACCTTGGCCAGCGCCCACCCCCCGTTGACCTCTCCGACGAGGTTGTCGCCCGACAGGCGGACCTCGTCGAGGAACACCTCGTTGAAGGCGTGGTCACCGGTCATGTCGATGATGGGACGGATGGTGACGCCGGGGGCGTCCATGGGGCACACGAAGTACGAGATCCCCCGATGCTTCTCGACATCGGGATCGGTGCGGGCCAGGAGGATCCCCAACGTGGCGATATGGGCGAAGCTCGTCCACACCTTCTGGCCGCTCACCACCCACTCGTCGCCGTCGCGCACCGCCCGGGTGCCGAGCGCGGCGAGGTCCGAGCCGGCCCCGGGCTCGGAGAACAACTGGCACCAGATCTCCTCCCCCGCCAGCAGGGGAAGCAGGTAGCGCTCCTTCTGGGCGTCGGTCCCGGCATGGACCAGGGTGGGGCCCGCCCAGCCGATGCCGATCTGGTTGAAGGGACGGCGCACCCCGGCCCGTCGCATCTCGTCGTCGATGACGAGCTGCGCGATGGGATCGGCGTCGAGGCCCCAGGGACGGGGCCAGTGCGGGGCCACGTACCCCGCCGCGGCGAGCTGACGCGGGGTGGGATCGGCGTTGTCGGCCAGCCACGCCCGGAACTGCGCCCGGGCCGGATGGTCATCTCCGGGCAAGGCGAGGTCCACGACGAAGCAGCGTAGGCTGCCGCCGTGACCGACTGGAACTTCGCCGACGTCTGGGAAACCGTTGCCGACACCGTGCCCCACGGACTGTCGGCCATCCACGGCGCCCGCCGCCTCACCTGGGCCGACACCGAGCGACGCGCCAACGGCGTGGCCCAATTCCTGCTGGGGCTCGGGGTGGCCCATCAGGACAAGGTGGCCCATTACCTCTACAACTGCCCCGAGTACATGGAGTCGACCTTCGCCATCTTGAAAGTCGGCCTCGTGCCCGTCAACACCAACTACCGCTACACCGAGGACGAGCTCGTCTACCTGTGGGACAACGCCGATGCCGTGGCCGTCATCTTCCACGGGGCCTTCTCGCAGCGCATCGCCGGGCTCCGGGCGCGCGTGCCGCGGGTGCGGGCCTGGCTGTGGGTCGACGACGGCACCGACCAGTGCCCGCCCTGGGCCACCCCCTACGAGGACGCGGCGCGGAGCGGGGCGCCGCGCCCCGCCGCGCCGTGGCCCCGCAGCGGCGACGACTACTACTTCCTCTACACCGGCGGGACCACGGGAATGCCCAAGGGCGTCATGTGGCGCCAGGACGACCTCTTCGCCAAGCTCAACGCCGGGAACCTCCTGCGCGTGCCCGAGGACGGCGGCCTCGACGGTGTGCGCAAGACGATCGTGGGCACCGGCCCCCTGCATCTCCCCGCCTGCCCCCTCATGCACGGCACGGGGGGGTTCACCGCCATGGCGGCCATGACCGTGGGCGGGTCCATCGTCACCCTCACCGGTCGCCACTTCGATCCCGTCGAGCTCCTCGACACCATCGACCGCGAGAACGTCAACACCGTGGCGATCGTGGGCGACGCCTTCGCCAAGCCGCTCCTGCGCACCCTGGACGAGCACCCGGGCCGGTGGCGCCTGTCGACGTTGCTCGCCCTCGTGTCGTCGGGCGTGATGTGGAGCGAGGAGACCAAGCGGGGCCTCTTGCACCATCACCCCAACCTGATGCTCATCGACGCCTTCTCGTCGTCCGAGGCGATCGGGATGGGGACCTCGGTGTCGAGCGGGACCGCAGCCGAGCACACGGCCCGGTTCACCTTGAGCCCCGAGGTGCGGGTGCTCGACCCCGAGTCGAACAAGGACGTCACCCCCGGATCCGACGAGGTCGGCGTGCTGGCCCTCGGAGGCCGGAACCCCGTCGGCTACTACAAGGACCCCGAGAAGTCCTCGACCACATTCAAGGAGATCGACGGCGTCCGCTACTCCGTGCCCGGCGACTTCGCCACCGTGGACGCCGACGGCGCCATCCACCTGCTCGGTCGGGGCTCGGTCGTCATCAACACCGGGGGGGAGAAGGTGTTCCCCGAGGAGGTGGAGGAGGTCTTGAAGCTCCACCCCTCGGTCCTCGACGCCGTGGCCGTGGCGGTCCCCGACGAGCGCTTCGGACAGGCGGTGGCGGCCGCCGTCGAGTTGCGCTCCGGCGCCTCGGCCACCGAGGCCGAGCTCATCGAGCACGTCCGGGGACACCTGGCCGCCTTCAAGGCTCCCCGCCGCGTGCACTTCGTCGAGACCATCGGACGCTCCCCGGCGGGGAAGGTGGACTACGCCCGCATCCGGGCCGAGACCACCGAGTGGATCGCGAGCGCCACCTGACCCACCGCACCTCGCCGCCCTCCCCCGCTCTCGAGGTCGTGGCCCGGTGGCCGGTCGGGCGCGCCGCCGTGGGCGTGGTGCGCTCCGGCTCCGGTCCGGCCGGCGTCGAGGTGACCGAGCAGACCGGCGACGCCGACGTGTCGTTCCCCTGGGCCTCGGTCACCAAACTGCTCGTGGCCATGGCCGTGCTCGTGGCCGGCGAGGAGGGCACCCTCGGGCTCGACGACCCGGCGGGACCGCCGGGGTCGACGGTTCGTCATCTCCTGGCCCACGCCTCGGGGCTCGGGCCCGACTCGGCGACGCCGCTCACCGCACCGGGGCGTCGACGCATCTACTCGAACATCGGCTACGAGCTGCTCGCCGAGTTCGTGTCGCAACGTTCGGGCATGCCCTTCTCCGACTACCTCCGCACCGGCGTGGTCCTCCCCCTGCAGATGACCGCCACCGTCCTCCCTCCCGGGGCGTCGCCGGCGTCGGGGGCGCGAGGACCCCTGCGCGACCTCCTGGCCCTGGCCGCCGAGCTCCTGGCGCCGCGCCTGGTGTCGCCCGCCACCCTGGCCGGCGCCACCTCGGTCGCCTTCGGGGGCCTGGCCGGCGTGCTCCCGGGCTTCGGACGGTTCGACCCCTGCGACTGGGGGCTCGGCTTCGAGGTCCGCGACGCCAAGGTCCCCCACTGGACCGGCACCCGCAACTCCCCCGCCACCTTCGGCCACTTCGGCCGGTCGGGCAGCTTCCTCTGGGTCGACCCCGTGGCCCACCTGGCGTGCGCGGGCCTCTGTGACCGGGCCTTCGGCCCCTGGGCCATCGAGGCCTGGCCGGTCCTGGCCGACGCCGTCGTGGCCCGCTGGGGCGGGGCCGGGCCCGAGCGCGCCTAGGCTCCGCCACCGTGAAGGGCGTCATTCTGGCGGGCGGGAGCGGGACCAGGCTCCACCCCCTCACCCGCATCACCAACAAGCACCTCCTCCCCATCTACGACCGCCCCATGATCAGCTACGCCATCGAGGCCCTCGTCCTGGCCGGGATCAACGAGATGATGGTCGTGACGGGAGGGACCCACGCCGGTGAGTTCCTCCGCCTCCTGGGCAACGGCCAGGAGCACGGCATCGACAGGCTCAGCTACGCCTATCAGGACCGCCCCGGGGGGATCGCCGAAGCCCTGGGCCTGGCCGAGCGGTTCGTGGGGGGCGACTCGGTGCTCGTCATGCTGGGGGACAACATCGTCGAGTCCACCTTCCGACCCACCGTGGAGCGCTTCGCCCAGCAGGGTGGGGGGGCCCGCATCGTCCTCACCGAGGCGGACGACCCGGCCCACCTCCGCCACCTGGGCGTCCCCGAGTTCGACCCCGAGCGCCGGATCACCCGCATCATCGAGAAGCCCGAGGATCCGCCCAGCAACTACGCCGTCACCGGCATCTACTGCTACGACCCCTCGGTCTTCGAGGTCATCGGCACCCTCGAGCCCTCGGGTCGGGGCGAGCTCGAGATCACCGACGTGAACAACTACTTCGTCGATCAGCACACCATGGCCTACGACGTCCTCGAAGGCTTCTGGGGCGACGCCGGCGAGTCGATCGACGCCTACTACGCCGTCAACGACTTCGTCCGGGCCAACGGCGCCAACAAGGGCTGATCACACCCCGGCCCGACCCCCAGGGGCGCGCCCCTCAGGCGTCGAGGAACCTCCGGATCCCGAGGTAGGAGCCGAAGGACCCGATGACCACACCGATCAGGATGACCACGAGGCTGGTCACGATCACCTCGCCGGTGGGCATCCGCATCTGGTACCAGATGTTCCCCGTCTGGGTGTTGGAGAAGCTGTCGAGCAGGAAGTGCAGCGAGAACACCGTGAGCGAGGCGAACAACGCCCCGAACAGTCCCTGGGCCACACCCTCGAACATGAACGGCACCCGGATGAACCAGTTGGTGGCGCCGACGAGCTTCATCACCGACACCTCTCGTCGCCGGGCGAAGATGGCCAGCCGGATGGTGTTGATGATGAGCACCGACGCCGACAACAGCAAGATGACCGCCAGCACGAAGAACACCAACTGCAAGATCCTGCTCACCGTCTGGATGTTGTGGATGGTCTTGGTCGGCACCGCCACGCTCTTCACCCCCGGATACCGGCCGAACTGGCGGGCGATGGCCAGGGCTTCGTTGGGGTTGTCGAGCTGGATCCGCAGAGACGCCGGCATGGTGCCGACCGTCAGCACCTGGTACTCGGGCGGCGTGAGGAGGCGCTTGGCCTCGGCCAGGTCGTAGGCCTGGGACCGGTAGGTGGTGGACCGGACGAAGGGGAGCTGGTGCACCTGCTGCTGCACCGAGTCCCGCTGGGCCGTCGAGATGTTGGGCTTCAGCCACACGATGGCGTCGACGCCGTGCGCCCACTGGGTGGTGGCATGGGCCACCCCCTGGCGCAGGAGCAGCGACGCCCCCACGAGCGACAACGACACCCCCACGGTGAGCACCGCGGCGATGGTCATCAACCGGTTGCGCCACAGGTTCGAGGCCGTCTCGCGCGCCACGTAGTCCAAAGAGACCGGCATGTCAGTGCGCCCCGCCCCGCGACAACCCGTCGGGCTCCATGCCGTAGACACCCCGGGCCTGGTCGCGCACGAGCGTCCCGTGATCGAGCTCGATGACCCGCCGTCGCATCTGGTCGACGATGCCGGCGTCGTGGGTGGCCACCACCACGGTGGTGCCGGTGCGGTTGATCCTGTCGAGCAACCGCATGATCCCCTGGCTGGTGGCGGGGTCGAGGTTCCCGGTGGGCTCGTCGGCCAGCACCACCAGAGGCCGGTTCACGAAGGCCCGGGCCACCGCCACCCGCTGCTGCTCACCGCCCGAGAGCTCGCCGGGCAGGCTCTCGTGCTTCTTCGACAGTCCCACCAGGTCGAGCACCTGGGGGACCTGCAGGGCGATCACGTGCTTGGGTCGCCCGATCACCTCGAGCGCGAAGGCCACGTTCTCGAACACCGTCTTGTTGGGAAGCAGCCGGAAGTCCTGGAAGACGCACCCGATGTTGCGCCGGAGATAGGGGATCCGCCACTGGCTGAGGTGGCAGATGTCGCGGCCCGCCACCCAGATGCGCCCGTCCCCGGGGTCCTCCTCGCGCAGCAGCAACCGGATGAAGGTCGTCTTGCCCGAGCCCGACGGGCCCACCAGGAAGACGAACTCGCCCTTGTCGATGTCGATCGACACGTCGCGCAGCGCGATGGAGCCGCTCTTGTAGGTTTTGGTGACGTTCTCGAATCGGATCATCGAGCAAGTCCTCGGCGGCATGCCCCAACCGCCATCGGCCGTTGTGGCACATGAGGGCAACGTGACCTTACCAGCCTCGCTCCACCCCACACATGACGGGCCACCACCTGCGGTCCTCAGCCGCCCACAGGACGGCGGCGGCGGAGCTCGGCTTCGATGAAGGCGTCGATGTCGCCGTCGAGCACGGCTTCGACGTTGCCGGTCTCGTACCCGGTGCGGTGGTCCTTCACCATCTGGTACGGCGCCATCACGTAGGACCGGCTCTGGCTCCCCCAGGCGTTGTCGGCCTTGGGGCCCGACAGCTCGTCGAGCTCGGCCCGGCGCTCGGCCCGTTGCAACTCGACGAGCTTGGCGGCGAGGATCTGCATGGCCCGGGCCTTGTTCTGGTGCTGGGACCGCTCGTTCTGGCACGACACCACGATCCCGGTGGGCAGGTGGGTGAGCCGCACCGCCGAGTCGGTCTTGTTGACGTGCTGGCCCCCCGCCCCCGACGACCGGTAGGTGTCGACGCGCAGGTCCTTGTCGTCGATGTCGATCTCGGAGCTGGCGTCCTCGAGGAACGGGATCACGTCCACCGTGGCGAAGCTGGTCTGGCGGCGGTGCTGGGAGTCGAACGGTGACATCCGCACCAGCCGGTGCACGCCCCGCTCCGCCGACAGCAACCCGTAGGCGAACCGGCCCTTGACGATGAACGTCGCCGACAACAGCCCGGCCTCTTGGCCCTCGGTGGCCTCGTCGACCTCGAAGGCGAACCCCCGCCGCTCGGCCCACCGGAGGTACATCCGCAGCAGCATCTCGCACCAGTCCTGGGCGTCGGTCCCGCCCGCGCCGGCGTGCACCTCCCCGATGGCGTCGCGCTCGTCGTACTCACCGGAGAACAGCGACCGCAGCTCCAGGTCCGACAGCCTCCTGGTGAGGTCGTCGACGGCCTCGGTGAGCTCGGTCCCGAAGGAGTCGTCGGACTCCTCGAGCATGAGGTCGTGGAGGACCTCGGTGTCGGACAACTTGGCGTCGAGCTCCTCGAGCATGGTGATGTCCGCGTTGACCGAGCTGAACTCGGAGGTGACCCGCCGGGCCTGGTCGGGGTCGTCCCACAGGTCCGGCCGCGACACCTCGGTCTCGAGCTCGGCCCGTCGGGCCCGCAACTGCTCCTCCCCCAGGTAGCCCTGCGCCTCTTCCAGGCGTTTGCGCAGCGCCGCCAGCTCGCCCCGGAGGTCTCGCTGTTCGCCGGCGCCCGACGGCTCAGGCCGCGCCATGGCAGAGCTTGAACTTCTTGCCGCTCCCGCACCAGCACGGCTCGTTGCGCCCCAGCTTCTCGCTGGGCGCTTTCACGATGGGGGCCTGGGTCTCGTCGTCGGCCTGATGGCGCGGCGACACCTGGCCCCCGGGGGCGAGCATCCCTCCCCCGTCGAGCCCGGCGGGCACGCCCTCGCCCGCCGCGGCCACGTCGGGCGGGGGGATGGAGGACCGCATGGCCTCGAGGAGGCTCGCCCCCTGGACGGGGTCGTCGGCGGCCTGGTAGCTGGCCTGGGTGAGGTCGGGCTCGGCGGCGGGCTCGGCCACCACCTGCACGTGCATCACGTACCGGAGGTAGTCGTCGTCGATGGCGTCCATCATCTGGCCGAAGATCGAGAACCCCTCGCGCTGCCAGGCCACCAGCGGGTCCTGCTGGCCCATGGCCCGCAGGTTGATCCCCTCGCGCAGGTAGTCCATCTCGGCCAGGTGGTCGCGCCACCGCTGGTCGATGATCTGCAGCATGACCTCACGCTCGACGCCCCGGGCCTCGTCCTCGCCCCCCGGGAACACGGCGTCGCGCTCGTGATAGGCGTCGAGGGCCTCGGCCAGGAGGCTCTCGGCGATCTGCGACGCCGTGGTGGCCTCGGTCAGGTCCTCGACGGTGAACCCCGTCGGGTAGTACTGCGTCACCTCGGCCAGGAGCCGCTCGAACTCCCACGCTTCGGGGAAGTCCCCCGGGCACGCCGAGCGCACCAGCTCGTCGATGGTCTCCTCGAGCAGCTCCTCGGTGTGCTCCCGGAGGTCCTCGCCGTCGATGATCTGCAGCCGGCGGGCGTAGATGACCTTGCGCTGCTCGTTGAGGACCTCGTCGTACTTGAGGACGTCCTTGCGGATCTCGGCGTTGCGACCCTCCACGGTGTGCTGGGCCCGCTCGATGGCCTTGGTGACCATCTTGGCCTCGATGGGCACGTCGTCGGGGAGGGTCCGGCCCATGACCCACTGCATGGCGCCGGTGGCGAAGAGGCGCATGAGCTCGTCTTCGAGCGAGAGGAAGAACCGGCTCTCGCCGGGGTCGCCCTGGCGGCCCGACCGTCCCCGGAGCTGGTTGTCGATGCGCCGGGACTCGTGGCGCTCGCTCCCGAGGACGTAGACCCCGCCCAGCTCGCGGATCTGGTCACCCTCCTCCCCGCACTCCTTCTCGAACTTGGCCAGGAGCTTCTCGTACTCCGCCGCCCCCGCCTCCTCGTCGAGGTCGAGGCCCTGGCCGATGGCCTCGTGGCGGGCCAGTCCCTCGGGGTTGCCCCCGAGCAGGATGTCGACGCCCCGGCCGGCCATGTTGGTGGCCACCGTCACGGCGTGGAGGCGACCGGCCTGGATCACGATCTCGGCTTCCCGGGTGTGCTGCTTGGCGTTGAGGACCTCGTGGGGGATGCCCCGGCGCTCGAGCAGCTGCGACAGCTGCTCGGACTTGGCCACCGAGGCCGTGCCCACCAGGACGGGCTGGCCCGTCTCGTAGCGTTCGACGATGTCGTCGACCACCGCTGCGAACTTGGCGTCCTCGGACTTGTAGATGAGGTCGGGCTGGTCCTCGCGGACCATGGGCACGTTGGTGGGGATGGGCACCACCGGGATCCCGTAGGTGGTGGCGAACTCGGCCGCCTCGGTCTCCGCCGTCCCGGTCATGCCCGACAACTTCTCGTAGAGCCGGAAGTAGTTCTGGAGGGTGACCGTGGCCCAGGTGTGGTTCTCCTCTTTGATCCGGACCCGCTCCTTGGCCTCCACCGCCTGGTGCAGCCCGTCGGACCACCGCCGCCCCTCGAGGGTGCGGCCCGTGAACTCGTCGACGATCTTCACCTCGCCCCCCGAGACCAGGTAGTCCTTGTCCCGCTCGTAGAGCTCCTTGGCCCGCAGGGCCTGGGTGAGGTGGTGCACGTAGTTGACCGACACCAGGTCGTACATGTTGTCCACGCCGACCTGGCTCTCGACCTTGGCGATGCCCGCCTCGGTCGGGTAGGCGATGCGCTTCTCCTCGTCGACCTCGTAGTCCTCGTCGCGTTTCAGGGTGCGGGCCAAGCCGGCGAATTGGTAATAGAGCTTGGCGGACTCCGAGGCGGGCCCCGAGATGATGAGCGGGGTCCGGGCTTCGTCGATGAGGATGGAGTCGACCTCGTCGACGATGGCGTAGACATGGCCCCGCTGCACCATGTGCTCGCGCGACCGGGCCATGTTGTCGCGCAGGTAGTCGAACCCGAACTCGGTGTTGGTGCCGTAGGTCACGTCACAGGCGTAGGCCTCGCGCTTGTCGGTGAAGTCGGGGAGCTCGGGGCTGACCCGGCCCACGGTGAGCCCGAGGAACCGGTGCACCTGGCCCATCCACTCGGCGTCTCGGCGGGCCAGGTAGTCGTTGACGGTGATGACGTGCATGCCCCGCCCCGACAAGGCGTTGAGGTACACCGGCAGGGTCGAGACGAGGGTCTTTCCCTCACCGGTCTTCATCTCGGCGATCCACCCGAAGTGCAACGCCATGCCCCCCATGAGCTGCACGTCGAAGTGGCGCTGGCCGAGCACTCTCCAGGCTGCTTCGCGCACCGTGGCGAAGGCGTCGACCAGGAGGTCGTCGAGGGTCTCCCCGTTGTCGTAGCGCTCTTTGAACAGGACGGTCCGATGGGCGAGCTCGTCGTCGGACAGGCCTTCCATCTCGGGCTCGAGCTCGTTCACGAGCGGAACGAGCTCGGCCAGTCGGCGGACCTTCTTTCCCTCGCCGGCCCGCAGGACGCGCGTGAAGACACTGGGTGACATGACGCCGGGAGTCTACCGCCGGGCCATACCCGCTCAGCGGCCACCGCCCGGTCCGGCGCCGCGCCACGCCGCCCCTACGGAGACTGCGCCGAGCCGCGCCGGTGCCCCGGGGTCGCCGCCCGGCGCGCCGCCGGCCCTAGGAGACGGCGTGGGATCGGCGGGGGTGGGAGCGGCCCACCAACTTTCCTTTCAACCGTTCCACCTGGTGCTCGAGCTTGTCGACGACCCTGTCCACGGCGACGGGCACGTCGTGCGCGGCCGCCTTGGCCCGCAGGGTGTGGCCGTGCCCGGTGATGGTGACCTCACACACCTTGCGGCCCGAGCCCGGGGCGTCCCGGTCCTCCGACAGCCGCACTTCGGCCCGCTCGAGCACGGGGGTCAACCTCCCGAGCTTGGCCACCTTGGCCCGTGCCAGCTCCCGAATCTCCTCGGGGGCGGTCTGCTTGCGTCCCTGAACAGCGACGTCCACCGCTGCACCTCCTTCAAGCCGTGGATGGGGTGCGAGATGCTCCCTTCCGTTCCGGCTGACATGTTCGATGCATGTGGATCGCGTCCGGCTGACCTGGTCTTTGTCCCCACACTCGCCTGCAGAGGAGTTGGCGGCCCGGTTGCCGGCGACAGCGCGGTGAACCCGCACCGCCCGACGACACCCACGACGGCTGCTTCTCTCCTTCTCCGTCGAGCACCGTGAGTCGGTACTCCGACGGGCAGGGCTTACCTCTAAGTCGCACCATGCTCAGCAACCATGAGTTGCCTTACGTGGGTCGTTTCGCCTGCGACTGGCTTCGACTTGCAACCACAGACCCGGACACGATCCACAATGACAGCGTACGCCTCGACGCCCCCATTGTCTCGGGCGCGATCTCCACCCTGGCGGCGTGGGCTATCCGTTGTGCGATCCGGTGCGATCGGCTGGGGACCAGGTGGAATTCGCCACCAGGTGCCGGTGTCAGGTGCCGGTCTGCCAGGACCCGAGGTACTCCTCTTGGGCCGGGGTGAGGCGGTCGATGGCGACGTCCATGGTGTCGAGCTTGAGGCGGGCGATCTCGGCGTCGATGGAACGGGGGACGTCGTAGACGCGCTTCTCGAGAGTGGCCGCGTTGGCCATGACCCACTCCGCCGCCAGGGCCTGGTTGGCGAAGCTCATGTCCATGACTGCGGCGGGATGACCCTCCGCCGCGCTCAGGTTGACGAGGCGTCCCTCGGCGATGACGAGGATGTGCTTGCCCCGCACCGTGAACTCCTCGACCATGGGGCGCACGTGACGGCGCTGGCCTTCGGACAACTCTCCGAGGCTGATCAGGTCGATCTCGATGTCGAAGTGGCCGGAGTTGGCCACGATGGCACCGTCCTGCATCCGCTCGAAGTGCTCGGCCCGCAAGACGTCGCGGTTCCCGGTCACCGTGATGAAGATGTCGCCCTCGGCCGCGGCGACCTCCATGGGCTCGACCCGGAACCCGTCCATGACGGCCTCGAGGGCCCGCAGCGGGTTGATCTCGGTCACGATGACCTGGGCTCCGTGTCCACGGGCCCGGCTCGCCACACCCTTGCCGCAGTAGCCGTACCCGGCGACCACGACGCGCTTGCCCGCCAACAGGACGTTGGTGGCCCGGATGACACCGTCGAGCGTGGACTGCCCCGTGCCGTAACGGTTGTCGAACATGTGCTTGGTGTCGGCGTCGTTGACGGCCACGATCGGGTACTTGAGCGCTCCCTCGGCTTCCATGGCGCGCAACCGGATGACACCGGTCGTGGTCTCCTCGGTCCCGGCCAGGATCTCCGACACCTGGTTCGGCCGCGTCTGGTGGATGCGTGACACCGTGTCGCACCCGTCGTCCATGGTCATGGTCGGGTGGCGGTCGAGCAGGGCGTCGATGTGGGCGTAGTAGAGCTCGGAGTTCTCACCCTTGACGGCGAAGGTGGGGATCGCCTCGTCGCGCACCAGAGAGGCGGCCACGTCGTCCTGGGTCGACAACGGGTTCGACGCGCAGATCAGGACCTCGGCTCCGCCCGCCTTGAGCGTGCGCAGAAGGTTGGCGGTCTCGGTGGTGACGTGCAGGCAGGCGGCCACCACAGCTCCGGCCAGGGGACGCTCCTTGGCGAAGCGCTCCCGGATCGACGTCAGCACGGGCATGTTGGAATCGGCCCAGGCGATGCGCTGGTGCCCGAGGTCGGCGAGACCGAGGTCGGCGACGTCGTGGTCAGTGGCGGACGTGGACATGTGTGTGCTCCTCGTGTGATCGACAGGCTGAGTGGTCCGGGCCTGGGTTGTTTAACTGGCTCGCTGTGATCTGGCTCGATGTGGATCGGGCGTGGTCTGGACTTCCCCCGGGAGCTGAGTCACGCCTCGAGCAGACGGCGCTTCAATTCATCGAGGACCGGCACCGGCCCCGGGTCGATGCCTTCGCGGGCAGCGAGGTGGAGCGAGACGAAGTCCCCGACCAGCACGAGGTCGAGGAGCTGTGCCAGGTCCCCCTCACCCTGGGCGCGCACCTCGATGATGTCAGCTACGACCTCCCGAAGCACATCCGCCACGAAGGCGAAGCGCCGGGCCAGCTGGGGATGCTCGGCGTCGTGGCGCAAATTGATCAGGGTGAGGACCTGGCGGGTGACGTCCCCGTGCTGGCCCCACCCGGCGATCTCGTTGTGGCAGAGCTCGGGGTAGACCGCGGCGAAGGCGGGGGCCTTGGCGTTCTCGTTGACCTGGGCCTTCCACCGGGTGACCGCGGCGGCGCCCACGGCCTGGGCGCCATGGATCAGGGGGATGGTCCGGCCGATGCGGCGGGCCACCTCCTCGGCGGTGCTGCCCGGCTCGATCAACCGGTCGCGGCGGTATTTGAGCTGGTCGACGGCCAGGGCCACCCACGTGGCCGCCCCGGGGAAGAGCCCGATGTCCTCCAGGACCACCAGGGGCGGGATGGCCATGGCGCCGACCCCGGCACGGGGTTGGGGGATGGTGTCGGGCACGGGCACCACGGGGGCGCCCCACTCCTCGGCCAGCCGGCCGAGCTCACCTCCCGAGGTCACCGCCACCAGGCTGGCCCCGGCGTTGGCGGCCTCCCCCGCCGCCTCCACCGTCTCCTCGGTGTTGCCCGAGAAGGAGATGGCGAAGACGAGCGAGCCCCGGCCCACGAAGTCGGGGAGGTCATAGGACTTGACCACCGTCATGGGCACGGGGACGAAGGGCCCCGCCACCGCCACCATGACGTCGCCGGCCAGCCCGCTCCCGCCCATGCCGAGCACGACGACGTTCTCCACGTACTCGCGCTCGGGAAGGCCGTCGAGGCCATGGGCGGCACCGACGGCCGCGGCCACCTGCTCGGGCAGGCCGGCCGTGACCTCCCACATGTCGAGGGTGTCGAGCGCCCCGGCCGCCGCAGGGACGCCGCTCATGGTGTGTTGCCGGCGTTCAAGGTGCTGTGGACGTCTTGCGCCTTGGCCTTGGCCATGAGCCGTTCGTGTTCGGCGTCATCGACCGTGGTGGCCTCGTCGACGAGCATGACGGGGATCCCGTCGCGCACCGCGTAGGCGCGATGGAGGCGGGGGTTGTACAGCATGTCCTCGTCCTCGAAGTACAGGAGGGGGCCCTTGTCCTCGGGACAAGCCAGCACCTCAAGTAGCAGGGGGTCCAGTGCCATCGGTTGTCGTGCTCCCAACTTCAGTCGTCAGTGAGTGTCGTGATGTCTTGAGTGTCGTGGGTGGGTCAGTGGGTGGGTGAATGTCGTGAGGGTCGTGGATGCGTTCAGCGCCCGCCCGGAGAGGCGCCACCGGGCACCTTGGCCACGAGGTCCAGGAGCTCGTGGCTGTGGCGATCGCACTCGGCGGGCGTGTTGGCCTCGACGTTGAGGCGCAGGAGCGGCTCGGTGTTCGAGAGGCGGACGTTGAACCACCAGTCGTCGAAGTCGACGCTCAGGCCGTCGGTGCGGTCGCAGACCAGCCCCTGGGCGGCGAAATGGTCGGCCAGGGCCTCGACGGCGACGGCGGGATCCTCCACCTCGGTGTTGATCTCCCCCGAATCGGCGTATCTGCGGTAGGGGGCGAGCAGCTCCGAGAGCGGCACGTCGGCTTCGGACAGCTCCTCGAGGACGATCATGGCGGCGATGAGCCCTGAGTCAGCCCGGTAGTTGTCCATGAAGTAGTAGTGCCCCGAGTGCTCACCGCCGAAGACGGCCCCGGTGTCGACCATGACCTGCTTGATGAAGGAGTGGCCGACGCGGGTGCGCACCGCCGTCCCGCCGTATTGCTCGATGGTCTCGGGCACCACCTTGGAGCAGATGAGGTTGTAGAGGACCGTCGCCCCGGGGTGCTTCTCGAGCATGGCGCGGGCCACGAGTGCGGTGGTGAGCGATCCCGACACCGGCTGCGCCTTCTCGTCGACGAGGAAGACCCGGTCCGCGTCCCCGTCGAAGGCGAGCCCGATATCGGCATGGGAGGCGATGACGGCGTTCTTCAGGTCCCGGAGGTTCTCCTCCTGGATGGGGTCGGCGGGATGGTTGGGGAAGTTGCCGTCGAGCTCGCCGAAGAGGATCTCGAGCTCGACCGGGAGGCCCTCGAAGGCCTTGGGGACGACGAGGCCACCCATGCCGTTGGCGGTGTCGGCGACGACCTTCAGGCGACGCAGGGCCGAGGGGTCGATGAAGGCGCGGACGTGCTCGGCGTACTCCTCGAGCAGCTCGTGTTGTTCGTAGCCCCCCGTCTCGGGCCCGCTGTCGGCACCTGAGGCGATGGCCTCCTGCGCCTCGTCGCGGATCACGCCCAGCCCGGTGTCCTGACCCACGGGCTTTGCTCCGGCCAGGCACATCTTGATCCCGTTGTACGCGGCGGGGTTGTGCGAGGCGGTGAACATCGCTCCGGGAGCGTCGAGTCGACCCGAGGCGAAGTACATCATGTCGGTGGACGCCAGCCCCAGGTCGATCACCGTGGCTCCCGCCCGGCGGGCCCCGGTGGCGAATTCCCCCGCCAGCTCCACGCCCGATTCCCGCATGTCGCGCGCCACCAAGATGCGACTGGTGCCCGCGAAGCGCGCGAAGGCCCATCCGATGGCACGACAGCTTCGGCCGTCGAGCTGGTCGGGCACCGTCCCGCGCACGTCGTAGGCCTTGAACACGGCATCGAGTGCGGTCATGGCGACCGAAGCCTACCTGCTCCCCTGCCCACAGCCCGGTGCCGCGGCCGGCGCGGTGGCCGGGCCGCGGCCCCGGGGTGGCGGTGCTCGGTCGGGCCCTGCGGCGCCGAGCCGACCCCTACTGGAGGCCCCTACTGGAGGTCAGTCCTGATCTTCTCGGCGTCGGTGTAGGCGGCGCGGAGGTCGGTGTGCGCGTTGGTGGCGTTGGTCCGTGCCGCCAGGAACACCTGCCAGTTCCCGGGGTAGCCGGTGGGCGTCTGGGCCAGGACCTGCGCGGACTGGCCGTTGGTCTCGGCCTGCGCGGCGGACACCTGGCTCTTGAGGTCGGTGAAAGCGGCCTGCGCCGCGGTCACGTCCTTGCCACTGTTCGCCGCGTTCTGGATGGCGGTGGCGATGGTGGGCTCGAGGTTGGTGAAGACGCCCTCGATGTAGGTCTCGTCGTCGGTGACGATGGTGAGATGTGTCTGTGGTGTCATGACGACGTAGACGCGGTAGTCGTAGACCATCGAGTGGGCCACGGCGCGCAGGCCCTTGCACGTGGCGACCTGCTGCACCTCGGTCTGCAGCGTCTGGATGCCGGGGAGCTCGGCGGTGGTGATGTCGTTCACGAGCGTCTGGCGGTCACCGGGGGTCAAGTGGTTGGCGGTGTTGTTGGCCGCCGTCGACAAGGCGTTCAGTTGGGTGACACGACCGGCCAGGGCCGCCTCGACCGCCTGTTGCGCCTGGCTGAACAGCGTCGGGGTGCAGAAGGGGTTCGAGACTTGCGTGGTGGTCGTCGTCCCGGCGGCCGTCCCCGCTGTGGTGTCGGCCGGCGCGGCGGCGAAGGCCGAGCCCGGGACCATGACCATCGATCCGGTGGCCGCTGCGGCGGTGAGGGCGCCGAGCGCGATGCGTCGGGCGAGGGTGTGTCTCATCTCACGAATCTCCTTGGGGATGGTTCAGGTCGGAGTTCGCCGTGTTGAGGTTGGTGTCGAGGGTCCCCAGGTCGGCGGCGACCTGATCGAGTGTCTGTGGGCTCAGCGCGTCCGAGGGAGCCGGCGTTCCTGCGCCGGGGGTGGAGACCGGTGTCGATCCCGCCCCGGTGCCGGGAACCGGCACGGTCGTGGTGGACGCGGCCGTCTTCGACGTCGTCGGCGTGAGTCGTGCCACGACGTGCGAAGCGTTCCCGACGCCGCACGCTGTCAGGGTCACGGCGAAGCCGGCCAGCAGCGTTGCGATGGTGAGCTTCGGTGTCGTCATGCCCTTCCCTCCTCGTGCTTCGAGGTCCTTCGAGAGTTCCCCCTGTCATCGGTCGTCTGGTGTGACCTCTGAAGCGGCGTTCCCTTTTGGGCCTGAGTGCATGATCGGCCCTGGGCATGTGGGGGCCGTGTGCCAGAAGTTAGGGAATCGTGATCCTCGCCGGGCACGACGAGCCTCGGTGAGGGGCCCGTGCCGCGCAGGGGGCCGACTGGCTCAGGGGCCCGTATCGCTCAGGGGTAGGAGTAGCGGCGCCAGATGAGCACGCCGAGCACGACGAGCCCGATCACGCTCAGCACCATGCCCAGCTTGTCGGGGCCGCTCGCCCCGTAGGTGAGGGTGACGTCATGGGAGGTGGGGACGACCACCATGAGGTTGGGCTCCGAGCGCCACGGTCCCAGGGCGCCCGTGGCGTGCCAGGACGGGAAGTACGACACCTTGACCAACACCGGCACCCCCACCCTGGTGACGTGGAAGGTCACCTGGGAATCGGTCGAGTGGATGTCGGAGACCGTCGTGGCCGGCACGGCGCGAGGGGTCGAGGCGGGCACGCCCCCGGGAGCCTTGCTCCACGAGGTGAGCCCACCGACCACCATCTGCTGCGCCCACGAGCTCGGGTCGGCGTACCACCGCTGGGCGACCGGGAGCCATGCGGGTTGGGCCGCCCCCACGCCGGTGAGGACGTCGGGGGTCTGGGTGAGCGGGGTCACGAGCGAGGAGTCGTGGACCTCGTAGATCTTCCACGTCGTGGTGATGGTCGTCCCCTGATAGGGGGTCTCCCACGGTCCCGTCTTCGCCACCAGGGTCAGGTTGGGGTTGGTATCGGCCTGGTCCTGGATGACCGGCGAGGCGGCCAGGAAGTACTTGACCCCGAGAAGCTGGAGGTGCTCGACGCCGAGGGCCACGTTCACGGGCCCGTAGACGATTCCCGTCGTGGACGGCACCATCGCTTCGGAGGGCCCCACCGAGAGCTCGGCCTGGTTGATGAAGTGATACGGCGTCGTGGTCGCCGACTCGAACAGGAGCCCCTCCAAGGAGTCGACGCATCCGTTGGTGTAATTGGGAAGGAGCATCAAGCCCTCGGGCGTGCCGAAGCGGTTCTCGTTGGCGTTGTACTCCCACATGGCCCGACCGCACCCGTACCTCTTGGTGACGCGGTCCATGGTGGCGACGATGCCCTCGTGGAGCTCGGGCCACCCCCCCTTACGCTCGACGCCGGAGTAGTTCCACACGGCCCAGGCCGGCACGTTGCTCGTGGTGACCCTCACCGGTCCGAGCTTGTAGACGGTCCCCGGTGTCACGAGCAGCGGGGGGAGCACCACCAGGAACGAGAGGGCCATCGCCACGAAGGGCACCATCAGGGCCCCCGGACCCCAGGGCATGGGCCGGGGGGGCGGAGGCCCGGGCGGCGGACGGAGGTCGACCGGTGGCTGCCACCACGACTCGCCCCCGGCACCGTCACCGGGATAGGGGGGCCTCGGCGCGGTGCCGGTCCCGACACCGACGACATCGGTGGCGGCGGCGCCCTCGGCCCGGGGCAGGTCGGTCATGGCCAGGGGTGCACCGGGCACCACGTGCGGCGCGAAGGGCGCCAGGGAACCACCGGTGGCGAGGGCCGGGGTGGGCCCGACCGTCGCGACCACGGGGAATTCCGGCGGCGCATACCGCAGGGCGTCGCGGAGCTTGCGCCACCCCCGCGCCGCCATGATCAGGACCTCGGCCACTCCGTAGCCGGCGATGAGGTACACACACAGCCACCAGATGGGGAGCACGCGGGTGTTGTAGAGCGCGCTCTGGGGTGCGAACCGGACGAACAGGGCGGCCGCCACCCCCGACACGACCAGGGCGAGCATGGCCCGGTTGAACCGGACACAGGCGATGACGAAGCCGACGAACCCCACCACCAGCGCCCAGATATCGGCGTTCGGCGCCAGCAGTGAGCGGAAGGTCGTGACGTTCTGCCACCCCATGGTGGTGCTGTAGGCCTGCTCCATGATGAAGGGGACGGCCCACCACGCCGCGAGCAAGAAGCCCGATCCCACCACCGACACCAGCCACCACAGGCGCCGGCGGGTGGGGCCGAAGAAGACGAGGGCGGCCCCCGCGCCGACGAAGCAGAACAGTGTGGGCACCAGGTGGCACAAGGTGCAGGCCGCCAACAACAAGGCGGCCGGGATCCGCGAGCGGTTGGTACGCATGCCCCGGATCACCACGCCCAGGAACACGAGGGACACCGACAACCCGAGGGAGAAGGCGTACTCGCCGGCCATGGTCGAGAAGAGGTTCCCGCCATAGATGGTGAAGGTCTGGTCGAACAGGAACGGCAGGGTGAAGACGGCGAGGACGGCGGGCCGGGGCCGTTCCATCCCCGCCAGCCGCCCGAAGGCCCACGCCGCGATGGGAAGGGTGATGGAGCCGAGGAGGGTGACGAACTTGAAGGCGATGTCGAAGGGGATGACGTAGCCCAAGACGGCGGCCAGGGTGTCGGGGAGGGGGAAGTAGAAGGTGTTGAGGGGCATGCCGTCGTAGGCGCCCGGGAACCAGCCCGTCACCTTGAAGTGGGGCAGGAGGTCGGTCTTCAGGAACTGGGCCAGGCCGAAGTGGGCCCCGGTGTCTCCCCCCGTGGTCATGGTGTTGGCCACGAGCAGGGCAGGGTCACACGCCCACACCACGACGACGATCACGGCGACCACCGCCGCCAGGGTGGCGAGCGCAGGAAGAGACGGCCGTCGCATCTGATCCATGGTGCCCGAAACCGGGGCCGAAGCGGGTGCGCTCTCCCCGCTTCCGGGCCCCGGCGGCGGTGGCGGGGCGTCGGGGACGACCTCCCCGAGGCCCTCTCGGTCGCAGGTCGCGGTCGGTCCCCGGCGCGCCCGGCCCCGACCGCGAGGTCAGTGCAAGATGCCGGCCACCGACAGGATCGCCAACAGGTTGAACATGCCGTGGGCGAAGATCCCGGGCCCCAGGCGCTTGAACTTGTAGGCCATGAAGGCCAGGACGGCTCCGAAGGCCGAGAGCCCGAGCAGTTCGAGGAGCTCGAAGTGGGCCAGGCCGAAGATGATCCCGTCCGCCACTGCGGCGATGGCCACCCCCACGACCGGGCCCGCACCCTTGAACACCCGGAGCAGGGCCCGCAGGACCAGGCCCCTGAAGAACGTCTCCTCGATCACCGGCACCACGACCACGGTGAGCACGGCGATGACGGCGAGGTCCGAACCCGGGAACCCGCCCGTGAGGTGCTGGGCCGGCACCTTCAGCTTCTGGTTGAGGTTCGGGATGACGTGCTCCAAGGGGAGATAGAGCACAGGAAGGAGAATGATCTGGCCGGCGAAGCCGACGGCGGGCCCGATGAGCACGTCCCAGGGTCGAACCCGCAAGCCCATGTCGCGCCACACGCTCCCCGTCCCGCGCAACCGACTGGCGAAGACCACGGCACCGACAAAGCCCAACCACAGGCCCACGAGCCCGCTCACCTCCACCCAGGCGGGCGGCACGGGGCGCGACGCCAACTGCGCGACCTCCGACCCGTGGCCGGTGATGACGGCGACGATTTCGAGGAGCACGGCGCTGGCGATCTGACCGACCACGAACCCGAGCCCGGCGCACATGAGCCAGGCACCGGCGTCACGCCGGGTGCGGGGTGGGGAATCCTCCGCCTCGTCCTCACCGACGGCGGTGACGGTGGTCCTCGGCGCGCCCGGGTGCGGGCTCGACGACCCAGGTGGCGGCGGGTATTCGAGAGCTGAACCGGGCGGCGGTGGCGGTGTGACGGGCGTCGCGCCGTGCGTCGGCTCCCTGTCACTCGAGCCGGGCACGCTGCTCGCCATCAGGCGAAGGTTATCGATCACCCGTGTCGGAACGATCTCACCCATGCGTGCATGGCCGGGTGCCTGGGCGCGTACCATGGAGAAATGAGTCCCCCCTCTCTTCCCGACCGCCGTTCGGGACGTCCCGCCCCTGGTGGGACGGGTGGTCCCGCCTCAGGCGGGCCGGGGGGACCGGCTCCGACCGGGGGTGACCAGAGCTGGAAGTGGGTGTTCATCCTCCTGGCCGTGGCGGTCGTCGCCGTCCTCATCATCCCGCCCCTCGTGTCGCATCCGGCGGTGAAGAAGATCCAGTACAAGAGCTTCATGCAGCAGTACGTCGAAAAGGGCCTGGTCAAGTCGGCCACCATCGACAACAACACCGGGATCATCACCGGACAGCTGAAGCTCAACAACCAGAACTACTCGGTGCCGGGCCCCGACCCCTCGCTCCCCGACGACGTCAACGTCATGAGGAGGGACATCAGCACCGTCCACTTCAACACCCCCCAGGAGAGCGCCCTGGGCCAGTGGCTCCCGACCATCCTCATCCTGGTGGTGTTCGTCGGCATCTTCCTGTGGATAAGCAGGCGGGCCCAGGGCCAGATGTCGGGGATCATGTCCATCGGGCGATCCCGGGCCCGCCTCTACACGACCGAGCGGCCCCGGACGACGTTCCAGGACGTGGCCGGCTATCAGGGGGTCAAGGTCGAGATCAGCGAGGTGGTCGACTTCTTGAAGTCGCCGCACCGATTCCGTGACATCGGCGCCAAGATCCCCAAGGGCATCCTGCTCGTGGGCCCCCCGGGGACGGGCAAGACCCTCCTGGCCCGGGCCGTGGCGGGCGAGGCCGGGGTGCCCTTCCTCTCGGTCAGCGGGTCGGACTTCATGGAGATGTTCGTCGGCGTCGGGGCCAGCCGCGTCCGCGACCTCTTCCAGACCGCCCGCAAGCAGGCTCCCGCCATCATCTTCGTGGACGAGATCGACTCCATCGGCCGCAAGCGCGGCGCCGGTCTCGGCGGCGGGCACGACGAGCGGGAGCAGACGCTCAACCAGATGCTCTCGGAGATGGACGGCTTCGACCCCGCCGAAGGCGTGGTCATCATGGCCGCCACCAACCGGCCCGACATCCTCGACCCCGCCCTGCTGCGGCCGGGACGGTTCGACCGCCAGATCGTCGTCCCCCTTCCCGACCTCGAAGAGCGCCTGCCGATCCTGAAGGTCCACTGCAAGGACAAGCGCATCGGCGACAGCGTCGACCTCGAGCTCGTGGCACGGGGCACCCCGGGCATGAGCGGCGCCGATCTGGCCAACCTGGTGAACGAGGCCGCCCTCCACGCCGTTCGGCGCGGTTCGCACCAGGTCGACCAGCAGGACTTCGAAGCCGCCCGCGACCGCGTGCTCATGGGACAGCGACGCGAGAGCCTGGTGCTGTCGGAGCCCGAGAAAGAGCGCGTCGCCTTCCACGAGGGCGGCCACGCCGTGCTCGCCTACGTGCTCGAGCACGCCGACCCCGTCCACAAGGTCACCATCCTGCCGACGGGACTGGCGCTGGGCGTGACCCAGCAACTGCCCCTCGAGGAGCGTCACATCTACCCGCGCGACGTCATCGAGGACTCCCTCGCCGTGCGCATGGGCGGCCGTGCCGCCGAGCTCCTCGTCTACGGCGACCTCTCCACCGGTGCCAGCAACGACCTCGTCGGCAACACCGAGCTGGCCCGCAAGATGGTGCGCGAATGGGGCATGAGCGAAGAGCTCGGGCCCATGGCCTGGGGCTCCCAGGGCATGGTCTTCCTGGGCGAGGACCTTCTCCATTCCCGCGACTACTCAGAAGACACCGCTCGCGTGGTCGACGCCGAGATCGCCAGGATCCTGCGCCAACAAGAAGAGCGGGCCATCGAGCTGTTGAGTCGCCACCGCGGTGGGCTCGACGCGGTGGCGCGGGCCCTGCTCGAGCGCGAGACGCTCGACGGGAGTGAGGTCAGCGCGCTGGTCGACACCGCCTACGGGAAGCCCGTGCACGAGGCTGCGGTCATGGCGTCGCACTTCACCACCTCCAACGGGGCCGCCACCGCGCCCGAAAGTGGCGCATCGGGGAACGGCGCCGAGTCCGACGTCCCGGTTCCGGTGGCGGAACCCGAGCCCACCGGCTCGACCACCGCCAAGCCCGATTGAGGCCCACGCCCGACTGACGGCCGAGCGACTGACGGCCGAGCGACCGTCGGCCGAAGCGTTACGCCGGCGTTCTGCTTCTCTCCGCGGGAGCGAAGGCCGGCACCACGACCACGCCGGGCTCCGCCACGGGCAGCACGTCGAGCTCCACCGCCACCGGTTGGTCGGAGACGATTTCAAAGGGAACGGACGCGAAGGGCGGTCCCGCATTCGGCCCGATGACGAGGGGCGACGAAGGCCCGACGCGCCGCACGGGTTGGCCGCGGTAGCGACGTCCGCTCGGCGTGGTGATCTCGATGGTGGCGGGCCGGGATCCGAGATCGACGACGGCCAACGCCCACGCCTCGGTGCCCGGCGCCACCACGGCGGGCAGCAGCCAGCGCCTGTTCCCCCCGGGCACGCCCGCGGTGTCGCCGACCTCGGGGATCCCCGCGGGCGATCCTGACGGCGCGCTCACCTCCCGGCTCACCACGATGCCGGTCCCGGTGCTCGTGAAGGTGAGCGAGTAGGGCACGCCGGTGGGGATCCGGGTCTGGCCCTCGGCGCTCAGCGTGACCAAGGACTGCGCCGGAATGTGCATGGCCAGGGGTTCGGCCCCGGCGCCCTGGGACAACCCGATGACGACCGACACGTTGGCAGGGGTCGAGGTCGGGTTGAAGACGTGGAAGGCAACGGTGCCTCCGGGGATTCCGGTGCTCTGGGGAAAGACCCACCGCGACGACGTGGCCGGAGCGCCGAGGGTGAGGGAGATGCCCCCGTCCCCCGGCGTCCCCACCGACTGCACCTCGGTGGCCACGACGGCCCCCGACAATGTCGCGACCTCGGTGGCGACGGCCACGTCGGAGGGGTCGTGGTCTCCGATGTTCTCGGTCACCACCGACCCGGGGGGGACGTCGATGCCCTGATAGGCAGCCGGAGCCAGGTAGCCCGCGGTGGAGGACACCAGCGAGACGTTCACGATGGCGTCGGTGGCGTCGGGATTGAACAGAGACAGGATGAGCCCGCCCCCCTGCGAGGTGACCCCGTGCGCGAAGTACCAATTGGCGGCGGTCGAAGGCGCACACGGCGCCATGCTCCATCCGAGGGGACTCTGCACGGACTCCGACACCGCCACACCGCCGCCGTCGAGGACGACCGCGGCGGCCACCCAGTCCGTCGTCCCGAGTTGCTGTGCCCCCAAGGCCGCCTGCCCGTCGGCGGGCACCGTCACCGCCACCGACCGGGCCCCGGCCCAGGGGCCCGACCCCGACGCAGCCGATGCAGAGGCCGACACCGCGGTCAGCGTGCCGTGCACAGGACGGCCGCCCCCGTTGGTGAGCACGATGGTGGCCGGCGCGCCGCCTTGGGCGCCGGTTCCGCCCGCGCAGAACCACGCCGAGGACTCGGTGTGGGCGCTGCGCGTCATGCGGAGGACCGACAGCGCGTCGGAGCTCGGCGCGGCCACCGGCGTCGTCGTGCGCGCCTCCAGCCGGTCGGTGATCCCCACGGCCACCAAGACGGCCACCAAGAGGGCGATCATGAGGGCGCGCTGTAGCGAACCGGTCACGTCACCACCTCGCGCATCGCCTCGGAGGACGTGACGCCCGGTTCGGGGACTGGTTCAGGCCCAACGGCGGTTCCCGTGAACCGGCGCCGCCGGTGGCGCCTCGACCCGCCCCGGCCCAAGGGTCCCCACCACCAGTCGAGCCACCAGGCCCGCCCCGCCAGCGCCGCGGCCAGGACGACCCAGGCCGCCGTCTCCACGGCGATCTCGACCGCGTGGGACCACGACCCCTCGAACGCCACGGTCACCGTGCCCGGTCGAGCCACGTGGAACGTGGCCGCGTACCCGAAGGAGCTCGAGGCGCGCCCGACGGCACCGTGCGGTCCGGTCAGGTGCCAGCTCGTGGCCGGAGCCACCGCGTCGAGGACCGTCCCCGCCGGCACTCGACCCGTGACGGCGGTGGCGTCCGGCGCCCCCAACAGGGCGGGGCGCCACCCGGTCAGCTCCGGAGCGGCGCCGGTGACCGCCAGCGCGGGCGGCGACGGTTGGGCCAGGGTGGGCCGCGTGGCGCGCAGGGGCAGCGCCACCGAATCGACGAAGACGTCGAACCCACCCTGCGAGATGATCTGGCGCAGGTCGACCTGCGCAGACAGCGCGCCGAGCAGGTCGCCGGGGGGCGGATGGGATATCGGCGTCTGGAGCCCGGGAATCGACGGTGCCAGCGTGTCCACGACGACGATGTACCGCACGGCATAGGGCGCCAAGAGCCGACCCAGTCGCACTGTGTCGTGACGACGGGCCAGTTGTATCCCGTCCGCGAATGCGGCCGCCTTCCCCGGCGACGATCCGGGCCACAACCCGGTCATGTCGGGGAGCCCGTCCTCGCTCACGGTGTAGGCCAACCCCGGCGCCACCTCCCACCCCTGGCCGGGCAGCACGCGCGGGTCTCCGAGCCACAGCACGCGGAAGTCCCCCTGCGCCTTGGTGGCGGCCATCCAGGTCGTGGCCTGCGCGTAGCCCGACAAGGGGAGGTCCCAGCGCCCGTCCAGGCTGCCGGCCAGCACCGGCAACATTCCCACCACCGCGGCAGCCGCCGCGGTCACCGCCGCCACCTGACGCCACCCGAACCGGTAGCCGGGGAGGTCCAGCTGGAACGCGGCCACCCCGAGGCCCACCGACAGGGCGAGTCCCACCCCGGCCGGCACCACCAGCACCTGCGGGGCGATCGCCAAGGGGCCGAGGTCGCCGCGCCCCGCCAGCCAGGCCACGAACCAGGCCACCACGGCGATGGACCACGCCCGACCGGCCCAGGCGAGGCGCGACCGGGCCGCGATCAGCAGCGGCAGCGCGGCCGCGGCCAGAAACGCCCACCCCAGCGGGGTGTCCCCGATGGGCCCCACCGCCAGGCGCAGGAGCTGGCCCCACGTGGCGCCCGTCGCCGACGACACCGGGAGCCCGGCCAGGGTCTGCCAACGCTCGGGCCCTCCCAACACGGCGAAGGACCACGGTTCCAACAGCACCAGGGCGACCACGGTGGCGCCGAGGGCGCTGGCCATGACCCGGCCGGCGGCGCGCCGACCCGCCGCGCCCTGGGTCACGACGTTGCCGAGGGCCAGGCCCAGCGCCACCACGAGGGTGACCAGCGCGGCGGGCGGCGCCACCGACGTGGCCACGGCGTCCAAGAGGCCCAGCGCCAGGCACCATCCCACGAGCGAGTGTCGCCACGCCCGATCGCCACGCCCGATCGCCACGCCCGATCGCCACGGGCCGGGCCCGGCGCGCCCCTCGACCGGCGCCTCGGGATCGCCCACCGCACCTTCGACCTCCGCCGCCGGTGCGTCGGCGCCCGGCTCGAGCGCCTCGGCGTAGGGGTCGACGCGCGAGGCCTGTCCGAGGAGGTGGAGGATCCAGGGACAGGCCGCGTAGATGACCAAGGCGTCCCAGTGGCCCGTCGCCAGTGCGTCGTAGGGGACGGGGATGGCGAGGTAGATGACCGTCGAGGTCACTCGGGCCCAGGCCGTGCCCAGAGGTCGGGTCAGCCGGGCCATCCCCATCGCCCCCACCGGGATGCACCCGAGCACCACGATCTTGTCCAGCAACCCCACGCTTCCGAACAGCACCATCCCGGTCAGCCCCAGGATCCCCGTGGCCGGGGTGGTCGGGTCGGTGGTCCCCACCCCGGTGGGCTGCCACCCCGACAGGAAGTGGTGCATCAGGTTCGTCCACGGCGGCATGGGGAGGAGCTGGCCCACGACGGGGAAACCCGACCCGAACAACTGACGCGTCCCGAACACGACCACGAGCGCCGCGGCCAGCCACACCATCCAGCGCGTCGACGTCGCCGGCCCCACCGCCATCCCCGCCGTGACCTCGGGCGCCGTCGTCCTCCCCGCGTCGGACGCGGTCTCGGCGTCGGTGACCGAATCGGGGGCCACCCCGTCGCCTTCGTGATGCGCGCCACCGAGGTTGGCGGCCTCCAGGCCGTGGGTGACGGCCCGTCGCACATAGGCGTTGAGCCGGGCGCTGCCGCGTAACTGCAGCCGGCGCACGGTCGCGTCGTCGAGCCGACGGTGCGACCGCAGCGCGGCCCGATCGGCGCGTAGGGCCCGGCGATGGGCGAAGTTCCATTTCCAGGCATGGGCGACGGCGTGGGCGCGGTCGCGATGGCCCGCCACTCGGGCGATGACGAACTCGGCGAGGGCGAGCAACGCGATCTGCGGGAGGACCCGCACCAGATTGAAGGGTCCGTAGGCCTTCAACGCGGCGTGTAACTCGTGGCGGCGCTGCAACGACTGCAGCGTCACATGGGGCTGGCGTCCGTGGGCACCCCGGGCCGCCCGGTGCCTCCCCCATCCCGCCTTGGCCCGTCCCGTCACGACGCCGGTCGCGTCGGCGGTCGCGTCGGCGACGCCGGTGCCAGCAACGGCTGCCGTCGCCGGTCCGGCCGAATCCCTTTCCCCGTCTGCAAATTCGGCCGGGGTCGAGGTCCCGTCCGCCCCGCCCCGATCCTCAGGGTCGCCGGCCCTGACTCCCCCTTCGTCCCCGCCGAGGTCGGCCCAGGTCTCGAGGAGGAACGAGACACCGTCGTTTCCTCTCGGCGGTTCGGGGTGGAGATGGGCGGGCAGGGGGCGTTGCCCGCTGGCGAGCATTTCTCGATGTCTGACGCGAGCCCCGGGGGCCACCACCACCCGGGCGCCGAGGACCTGGGCCCGCCAACACAGGTCGAGGTCCTCGCCCATGGCGAAGACCTCGGGATCGAACCCACCGAGCTCGGTGAACAGATCGGAACGCACCAAGGTGCAACCGCCGGGGGCGAGAAAGACGTCGCGCACGGCGTCGTGCTGGCCGTGGTCGATCTCGCCGGGCTCCATCCGGTCGACGACCGCGCCCCCCTTGTCCACCGCCATGCCGACATGGAGCAGCCTGGTGGGGTCGTCCCACGTCACCAGCTTGGGGGCCACGATGCCGGCGTTGGACCGGAACGACTCCTCGACCAAGATATGGACCGCATCGGGGTCCGGGGCGATGTCGTCATGACACAACAACAAGAGGGACGCCCCCTCCACCATCGTGAGGACCTCGTTGGCCGTGGCGCCGAAGCCCTTGTTCGTCGGCATGATCCGAACAAAAGCCCCAGGAAGCACACTCGCCACGCGCGGCGTGGGATCGACCGTGCTGGCCGCGTCCAGAACCAGGATCGACAACTCCGGGTAGTCCTGCGAACCGAAGGCCGCCAGGGTCTCCTCGAACCACTCGCCCGGATTGGAGGTGACAATGACGGCCACTACCGGCGGAGCGATGGTCTCCATCAGGGCCAAGAGGCTACCCGGCACTCTCGAGCCTCCCCAGGCCCTTTTACCCCCCCACCACCACGTCGCCCCGGGCCGGAAAGGTGCTTGCAACTGTTAGCAGGTCCCTGTACAATAGTTAGCAAGACACCCCCCCCGATGTCTCGACAGGAAGGACACAGAGATGCCTGAATTCAAAGACGTGACAAACGAGATCACCAAGACCGCCAGGGACGCCGCCTACGTGGTGGTCGGCCTGGGGGTCCTCGGGTTCCAGCGTGCCCAGGTCCGGCGCCAGGAGCTCCAGAAGCGGCTCACCGACGCCAGCGTGGTCCAGGGCCACATCGGAGACGTGCGCGGCGAGGTCACCAAGCGGGTCAAGGACGTGGACGAGGCCGTCGAGCAGGTCATCGGCCGTATCGAGGCGACGCTGGTCCCCATCGAGGATCGGCTCCCCGTCCCCGCCCGTGACCTGGTCAAGCAGGCGCATGTCCAGGCACGCGAGGTACGTCAGCAGCTCCGCAAGCTGATCCTTCAGGCCGCCTGATCCGAGATCCTCGGATCGATCCGCGGTCGGGCGCCCTGCGTATGCGGGGCGCCCGTTGCGCGTGTGGGGTGAGGAGCGGGCGAGGGAGAGGCGGGGCGGGCTGGGTCGGGACGGCTAGCCGACGCGGGCGTCGGCCTGTTCCAGGACGTCCCGGAGCGTGCGTTCGAGGCTGAGGTGCGGCTCCCACCCCGTGGCCTCGCGGAGCTTGGCGAAGTCGCCCCGCACGACGGGCACGTCGACGGGCCGGGCCAGCGCCGGGTCGAGCTCGAACTCGAGGTCCACCCCGGCCAGGCCCTGGAGCTGCTTGGCCACCTCGGCGATGGCGATGTCGCGGCCGCTGCACACGTTGTAGACCTCGCCGGCGACGCCGAGCTCGGCGAGGAGGCGATAGGCGCGCACCACGTCACGCACGTCGGTGAGGTCACGCCGGGCCGTCAGGTTTCCCGTCACGATGCTGTCGGCGCCGCTGCGACGTGCTTCGACGATGCGCTGCGCCAACGCCGAGACCACGAAGGCCGTCGACTGCCCCGGCCCCACGTGGTTGAACGGGCGCATGCGCAGCACCGGCAGTCCGTAGGCGAGATGGGCCTGGACCCCGAGATACTCCGCCGCCACCTTGGACGCCGCGTAGGGCGTCACCGGGGCCAGCGGCGCGTCCTCGGTCACGGGCAGGAGCTCCTCGGGCACCGCGCCGTAGACCTCGGCGGAGCTGGTCAGCAGGACGCGGGGCGGATGGGGGCAGGCCCGGGCCGCCTCCAGCACGTAGAGGGTCCCGATGGCGTTGACCTGGAGGACCTCGGAGGGATCGATCCACGATCGGCCCACGCTCGTGAGCGCGGCCAGGTGATAGACGACGTCGGGGGCGGCCCCCAAGACCGCAGCGCGCACCGCCTCCCCGTCGGTGATCTCCACCTCGTGGTCGATGCCGACCACATCGTCCCCGCTCTCGACCAGATGGGCGGTCAGCCACGAGCCGACGAAGCCTCTCGCTCCGGTCACCAGGGCACGCACGCGCCGAACCTTACCGGGGACCGGCTTCCCCGCCCGGTGCCGTCGCTCCCCGCCGCGCTGCCGCCCACCGGTAGGCCGAGACGTGGTCCGCGGCGCTCGCCTCCCAGGTGTGACCGGCGGCCACCTCGAACCCGAGGCGTCGCCGTGCTTCGACCTCGGCGCCGCCCCCGAGGACCTCGCCCAGGGCGTCGGCGAGCTCGGGTACCGACCCCGGCGACACGAGGGCGGCGGCTCCCGCCGAAACCTCGGCCATGGCCGTGCCCGCCGTGGTGACGAGGGGGGCGCCACACGCCAGGGCTTCGAGGGCGGGCAGCCCGAACCCCTCCTCGAGGGCGGGGTAGGCCACCGCCGCGGCCCGCCGGAGCAGCGCCGGCACCGCCGCGTCGGGGACGTACCCGGTGGTGATGATGCGGTCCTTGCCTCGGGCCTCGCCGATCGCCCGGTCCACCGCCGCCATGCCCCAGCCGGGTTGCCCGGCGAGGACGAGCGACAGGTCGCCGTGGCGGGCGGCCACCCGGTCGAACGCCGCGACGAGGTCGGGCACGGCCTTGCGGGGCTCGAGCGTTCCCACGAACAAGACATAGGGGCGCTGCACCCCGAGCGCCCCCAGGAGGTCGTCGTCGGTCAACGGCTCGCGCTCCCCCGTGCCGTCGTCGGGCGCCGGATGCGGCTGCGGCTGCGGGCGGAAGCGGTCGTGGTCGACGCCGTGGGGCACGACGAAGACCCGACCGGTGGGCGCGCAGAGCTCGCCCAGGCGCTCGGCGGTGCGACGGCTCACGCACACGATGGCGTCGGCGCGACGCGCCGCCACGCGGATCGCCCGACGGAACACGACGACCTTGCTCCGCTCGTGCCACTCCGGGTGATCGAGGAAGGTGAGGTCGTGGATGGTCACGACGGTGGGCACCCGGGTGCGCTCGGGCATCGTGTAGTGCGGCCCGTGATGCACGTCGACCCCCTGCGCGCCGAGCAGCGCCGGGAACCGGACCTGCTCCCACACGAGCCGCGCCGGCCGGCGCCTCGGCGCCACCGCCCGCACCGTGGGGACCTGCTCCGGCGTCTCACCCGATGCGGCGCCGCCGGAACCGAGACCTCGCCAGCGGTCACCGTCGTCGCCACGGCACCACAACGTGAGGGCGATGTCGTCCCGTTGCGACAGGGCCGTGGCCAGATCGATGGTGTAGCGACCGGCGCCCACCGGTTGGGCGGGGACCGCGGTCACGTCGAGCGAGAGCGCCAACACGTCACCGCCACCCGACAACGACGGAGTGCTCACAGCAGCGAGCTCCACAACGCCACATGGGCACGGGCCGCCGATTCCCACGTGAGGGTGCCGGCGCGCGCCGCGCCGGCCACGGCCAGTCGGGATCGCAGCCCGTCGTCGGTGGCCACCTGCACCAGGCCCTCGGCGATCTCGTCGACCCGGAGGGGGTCGACCTCGAAGGCGGCGCCACCGGTGGTGGGGAGCGGGCTCGCCACCACGGGCGTGCCGTAGCGCATGGCTTCGACCGGCGGCAGCCCGAATCCCTCTTCGAAGGGCACGTAGGCGAGCAGACGGGCCCGGGCATACAGCGACGCCAGGGTGCCATCACCGACGCGACCGGTGAACACGACGCCCTCCCCCCGTTCGAGCTCCGGACCCCACCCCTGCGGTCCCACCACCACCAGCGGCCACGGCTCGGGAAGCGAACGCCGGGCGGCGCCGTAGGCCTCGAACAACCGGGGCAGGTTCTTGCGCGGCTCCAAGGTGCCGACCGAGAGGAGGAACTCGCCCCGGACGCCGAGACGCTCGAGCAGCGCCGTGGCCTGCGCGTCGTCGCGGTCGCGCAGGAAGTCCGAGCCCAGCGGGATCACCGACACCGCCCCCTCGGGTGCGCCCGCTTCCCTGAGGTCACCGGCCACGCCCTCGGAGGGCACCACGAAGTGCGTGGCGTGGCGCAGGGCGCGTTGCAGCGACGCCTCGTGCCACCGTCGGCCCCGACGGGGGTAGTCCTCGGGCCGATGCCGCCAGGCCACGTCGTGAATGGCGACGACAGCCACGCTCGGAGGGCGCGATCCGCGACGCCCCAGAGGGGGGACCGCCACCGACACGGCATGCACGACGTCGAAGCCGGGCGGGGCGTGGACCAAGGCGTGGTCCCACATCCGCGTCAGCACCGGCCCCGGGAGGCGCGAGGCGATGAGCGGGTGGCCGAAGCCCTCGAGGGGATCGGGGCCCGCGCCCCCGCGGCTCGCGTACAGCGTCACCCGGGGAACCGACACCGGCCCGCCCTCCAACGCCGCCAAGCCGCCCAACAGTCCCCGCACGTAGGTGCCGATCCCCCCCGGCACCCGGCGCCGCAGCTGCTCGGCGACGAGCAGCACGCCGGCGCGCTCGCGCCACAGGTCGTCCACTCCCCGTCTCCTAGCGCGCGCCGGCGGCGTCGGCGTACAGCGCGGCCAGGCCCGCCCCGCACGCCTCCCACGTGAACCGGGCCGCCCGACACCGTCCCTTGTCGACGAGCGCAGCCCGCTCATCGGCGTCGTCCAACACCGACCCGAGCGCTCCCGCCAGGGCGTCGATGTCGCGCGGCGCCACCACCACGGCCCCGTCGCCCACGATCTCGGGCACCGCACCCGCTGCGCTCGCCACCACGGGGACACCGGCGGCCATCGCCTCCAGCGGCGGGAACCCGAATCCCTCGTACACCGACGGGAACGCCAGCAGCACGGCCCCGCGCAGCCAGCGCACCAGCTCGTCGTCGGGGACATACCCGAGGGCCACGATGCGTTCCCGGTGCGGCGACGCCTCCACCGCCTCGTGGAACGCGGTGGCCCCCCACCCGTCCCCGCCGGCGACGACGAGGGCGACCTCGGGCCGGGACCCGGCCACGAGGTCGAAGGCGCGCACGAGCCCGGGGTAGTCCTTGCGCGGCTCGATGGTCCCGACGGCCAACACATAGCGCGCCGTCCCCGCGGGCAACGGAGTCGGCGCCACGTCGCCACGGGCATCGGGCACGTCGACATGGGGCACGTCGCCATAGGGCACGCCGTGGTAGACGACGCGCACACGATCGGGATCGGCGCCGAACTCGGCCACCACCTCGTCGGCCACGAACCGCGACGGGGTGTGGACCCAGGCGCCCTCGGAGAGGGCCCTGCGGACCATGGCGGGGAAGCCGAGGGTGGGTCGGTCGCAGAGCTCGGGAAAGCGCACGGTGGTGAGGTCGTGCACGGTCACGACCCGCGCCGCGTGGCGCGTGGGGGGGACGACGAAGTTGGTCCCGTGGACGACGTCGACCGGTCCCACGAACCATTCCAGGGCCGGGCCGCCCAGGTGCGCCCAGGCCAGGTGCAGCGGACGGGCCGGCATGGCCCGCTGGCCGACACGGACGCCGGCGGGTACCAGAGGAGGCAGCCGATGGCGCCGCCGCCAGGTGACGGCGAAGGCGTCCACGTCGAGCTCGGGGCGCGGGGCGAGCGCTCCCAGGGCGCCCTCGCAGAAGCGGCCCACACCCGTTCTCGTGCCGAGCAGGGGCGTGGCGTCGACGGCCACCCGCAGGCGCTCGCTGTTCGATGGCGCTCCCGGCGGCACCGGTCGAGCCTTTCACACGGGGAGCGGGGGGTAGGTGGTCGGCCATTAGCCTGGCGCCGTGATCACCGCCCTCGCAGGAGGCGTAGGGGCCGCCCGCCTCCTGCGCGGCATGGTGCGCGTCGTCGCGCCCCACGAGGTCACCGCCGTGGTCAACACGGGGGACGACACCGAGCTCCACGGCCTGCACATCAGCCCCGATCTCGACACCGTGACCTACACCCTGGCGGGGTTGAACGACGACGAGCGCGGCTGGGGGCTCGCCGGCGAGTCGTGGCACGTCATGGACAGCCTCGAGCGACTGGGCGGCCAGACCTGGTTCCGCCTCGGGGACCACGACCTCGCCACCCACCTCTACCGCACCCAACGGTTGGCCGAGGGGGCGACCCTGTCCCAGGTGACCGCGGAGATCACGCAGTCCCTCGGCGTGGACGTCACGCTCCTCCCCATGTCCGACGACGAGGTCCGCACCCGGCTGACGCTCCTCGGGGGCCCCGAGGTCTCCTTCCAGGAGTACTTCGTGGGTCACCGCCACGACGTGGCCGTGTCGTCGGTCCGGTTCGTCGGCGCCGAGGAGGCCGGGCCCGCCCCCGGGGTGCTCGACGCCCTGGCCGGTGCCGAGGTCGTGGTGGTGTGCCCCTCCAACCCCGTCGTGTCGATCGGTCCGGTGCTGGCCGTGCCGGGGATCGCCGACGCGCTGCGGGCCCGTCGTGACCAGGTGGTGGCGGTCTCCCCCATCATCGCCGGCGCGGCGTTGAAGGGCCCCGCCGACCGGCTCATGGCGGAGTTGGGTCGCGAGGCGACGGTGGTCGGGGTGGCGCGCGGCTACGGAGACTTCGTGGGAACGCTGGTGATCGACGACGCCGACGCCGCCTTGGCCGGCGAGGTCGAGGCCTGCGGGGTGCGGTGCGTCGTGGCCCCGACGGTCATGCACAGCCCCGACCACGCCGCCGCGCTGGCCACGCTCCTCCTCGATGCGGTCCGCCCGTCGGGCGCCGCCCGGGGCACCCGGCGGTGACGCCGGGGGCGGTGACGCCGGGGGCGGTGACGCCGGGGGCGGTGACGCCGGGGGCGCTGACCGTGCTCCCGGTCACGGGCCTGGGTGAGATCCGACGAGGCGACGACCTCGCCACCCTCATCGCCGGGGCCGTCGACCTCCTCGACGGCGACGTGGTCGTCGTCACCCAGAAGATCGTCTCCAAGTCCGAGGGCGCCATGGTGCCGATCGACCCCGACGACCCCGCCGACCGGATCCGCATCATCGAGTCGGAGTCGGTGCGCATCCTGCGACGGCGGGGGGACCTGGTGATCTCCGAGACGCGCCACGGATTCGTCTGCGCCAACGCCGGAGTCGACCTCTCCAACGTGGAACGGGGGTGGGCGGCCCTGCTCCCCGAGGACTCCGACCGATCGGCGAGGCGGATCCGCGACGGCCTGCGCGCCGCCACCGGGCGGGAGGTGGCGGTCGTGGTCTCCGACACCTTCGGGCGGGCCTGGCGCAAGGGCGTCATCGACGTCGCCATCGGGTGCGCGGGACTGGCGGCGGTCGTCGACCTGCGGGGAACCGCGGATGCCATGGGACGCGACCTCATGGCGACCGAGGTGTGCGTGGCCGACGAGGTGGCGTCGGCGGCGGAGCTCGTCATGGGCAAGGCCAGCTCCGTCCCGGTGGCGGTCGTGCGTGGCATCGACCCCGCCTGGCTGCGTCGGGGGTCGGTGGCAGAGGAGATCCTGCGACCACCGGCCGAAGACCTCTTCCGCTGAGCACGCCGTCACGGACCGGCGTGCGCGCCTCGGTCTTCAGGAACCCGGTCGGCTCCTCGCGAAGTCGAGCACCCCGTCCACACCGGCTTCGAGATCGGTCCACGCCCGCCATCCCAGGTGGAGGCCGGCGCGTTCGGGGTCGAGGGCGCTGCGCTGGATCTCACCGGTGCGGGGCGGGGCATGGACCGGCGGGGTCGGGGAGCCCGATCGTTCGCCCATGACGCGAGCGAGCTCGTTCACCGAGACCTCGTTCCCGGTGCCGATGTTGAGGACGAGGCCACCGCCGCGCGTGGCGGCCCGCACGAAGGCGTCCACGACGTCGTCGACGTAGACGAAGTCGCGCGTCTGCTCACCGTCGCCGTAGATCGTCACCGCCTCGCCCCGGAGGACCTTGTCCGAGAAGATCGCCACCACGCCGGCCTCGCCGTGGGGGTCCTGGCGGGGCCCGTAGACGTTGGCGAGGGCCAGCGCGCAGAACTCGACCGAGTGCAGCTCCCGGTAGGCCACGAGATAGTCGATGGCCGCCATCTTCGACACGCCGTAGGGAGAGAGGGGGCGACGGGGGTGCGACTCCTTCACGGGGAGCTCCGCGGGATCGCATTCCCCGTAGAGGGTGCCGCCGCTGGCGGCGAAGGCCACGCGCGCCGTGCCCGCGGCCCGGGCCCCTTCGAGCACCCGCAGGGTGCCCAGGATGTTGATATCGGCGTCGAACACCGGACGCTGCACCGACACCCGCACGTCGGCCTGGGCGGCCAGGTGGAAGACCACCTCGGGCCGGCGCCTCGCCATCACCTCGACGAGCTCGTCGGAGCGGATGTCGAGCTGGTGGAAGGTGAGGGCGTGGCCGGCCGACGCCCGAGCGTCGGCCAGATTGCCGAGGGTGCCCGTGGACAGGTCGTCGACCACGTCGACGCTGTGGCCCTCGGCCAGCAGGCGGTCCACGAGGTTGGAGCCGATGAACCCGGCGCCGCCGGTCACCATCACCTGCACGGCGGCCTCACGAGGGCATCTCGGCGGGCACCCGGGCGTTGGTCAGCTGGGTTCCCGCCTCCACCACGACCTCGTCACCCACGACGGTCACCGGGGCCAGGTCGCATCCCTCGGCGACCACGCACCGGTGGCCCAGGATCGAGCCCGACACCCGGGCCACCGCTCCCACCCGGGCGCCCGCCAGGAGCACGGAGTTCTCGACATGGGCCCCCCGCTCCACCACGCTGTGGGCACCGAGGACGCTGTTGATCACGGTGGCGTCGTGGGCGATCTCGGCACCGGGGCCGAGCAGGCTCGAGGGCTCCACGTGGCCGCGCACGAGGGGGGCGCCGAGCATCCACACCCCCACCGACACCTGGAGGGCGCCGGGCGCCGGCGGCGATCCCCGGGAGCCGTCGACCAGGTCGGCGTTGGCCCGGAGGTAGGCCTCGGGAACCCCGATGTCGAGCCAGTAGGCGTCGCTGGCCAAGGCGAAGACCGCGCCCCGTGCCGCCAGAGCGGGAAAGGTCTCGCGCTCCACCGAGACACGGCGGTTGGCGGGGATGTCCGCGAGCACCTCGGGTTCCAGGACATAGGTGCCGGCATTGATGAGGTTGGTGGGCACGAGTTCGGGGGGCGGCTTCTCGACGAATTCGATGACGCGGCCCTCGGCGTCGGTGGGGACGACACCGAACCTCGAGGGGTCGTCCACCGCCTTCAGGTGGATCGTGGCCAGGGCCCCGTGGGAGCGGTGGAAGGCGACGAGGGCGGAGGTGTCGACGTCGGTGAGCACGTCACCGTTGACCACGATGAAGGTCTCGTGGATGCCGGCGTGTCTCGCCGCGAAGGCGATGGCACCGGCGGTGTCGAGCGGTTCGGGCTCCACCGCGTAGTCGAGGCGGACGCCGGCCGCGAGGTGGTGGGGATAGGCGGCGATGAAGGCGTCGGGTCGATACCCGAGCGAGAGGACCGCCTCGTCCACACCGTGGGCGGACAGATGGGCCAGCACCCGCTCCAGCATGGGGACTTCCGCCACCGGCAGGAGCTGCTTCGGTGTCGTGTAGGTGAGGGGACGGAGTCTCGTCCCTTGGCCACCCAGGAGGACTATGGCCCTCACTTGGTGGTGGTCGACGTCACTGTCGTCGTTGCCGTGGTCGACGGCTTGGTGGTGACGGTGGTCGCCGTGGCCGGAGCGGTGGTGACGGTGGACGGCGCCGTGGTCGTCGTCGCCGATCCGGCGCGGTCGGTCAGCATGGCCGTGATCGAGCTCGGCTTGGGCACCGACGCCCCCGAGGGCACGAAGGCCACGGTGATGAGCTGGCCGTCGGCGAGCTTGATGGTGGTCGGGTCGTGGAAGACCGAGGGATCGTTCGAGCCCGGGGGGGTGAAGCTCGGCCACACCTTGATCTGGAGCTGGCCCGTCTTCCCCGCGTCGGGGGAGGCGGTCGGGCATTTCTGGCCGTTGGTGAACTTCGCCTTGCCCGGGATCTGCAGGGTGTCGGTCGTGAGCTTCAACTTGGGATAGGTCGCCACGAACCGGGCCAGGGTGGCGTTGTTCCCCGCGTCCTTGGCGGTGGTGGGGGCCACCTGGATCACGCCGTCACCGTCGGTGCGGATCCCGGGGATGGGCGAGGTCGACGCGTTCGGATTGGCGGCCAGGTTCGGCTCGATCGTGCCGCACACGTCGAAGCCGAGCGCCTGGTACCAGTGGACGCCGATGGCGGGCTGGGCCGCGGGGGCGGGGTGCTGGCGCTCGTAGCGGCTGTAGACGATCAGGGCCACGCCGAGCAGGCAGATCATGGCCAGGCTGGAGTACCACTTCATGGGCCTCTGCCCGCGGTAGCTCCGCCCTCCTCCGGTGGCGCCGGCGCGCGCCACCCACTTTCCGCTATCTCCCCTGGCCATGGTCGGGCGCCAACCCTACTCGGCCCGGCCCGAGGCGCTGTGGCGCGCCACCCAGGCCTGCCTGGCGCACTTCACGCCCAGACGCAGGGCCAGGAGGACCGCCATCGGCGGCAGGGCCAGCCGGTGCCACCCCCGCTCGGTCCGGGTGGCGAAGTGGAAGACCGACCGGTGATGGGCGACGAGCATGCGGTAGGGCCGGCGGGCGGTCGAGATCCCCTGGACATGGGTGACGACCGCGACGGGCACATAGACGACCCCCCAGCCGGCGCGTCGAGCCCTCCAGCACAGGTCGGTGTCCTCGGCGTACATGAAGTACGACTCGTCGAACCCGCCCAACTCCTCGAGGGCGCGCCGGCGGGCCAGGAAACAGGCGCCCGAGACCCAGTCGACGTCGGTCATCGCCTCGGCGTCGAGGTATCCCATCCGGTAGCGGCGGGTGAAGGGGTTCTGGGGCACGAGATCACCGAGCAGGGCATGACCCGCCGCGTCCACGAGCGAGGGGAAGCGACGCGCCGAGGGGTAGCGGCTGCCGTCGGGCTCGAGGACCGTCGGGCCCGCGATGGCGAGGGTGGGGTCGGCGTCGAAGGCGGCGACGAGCGCGGCGAGCGCCCCGGGGTGGACGACCACGTCGGGGTTGGAGACGAGGACGAACTCACAGGCGCTGACGGCGAGGCCGCGATTGGCGGCGGTCCCGTAGCCGAGGTTGGTCCCGGTCTGCACCAGCCGGACCGTGGCGTCGACCGCCACGAGGGCCTCGGCGGAGCGGTCCGACGAGGCGTTGTCGACCACCGTCACCTCGGTCACCCCCTCGGCCCGCAGCGACGCCACGCACCCGAGCAGGACGTCTCCCGCCTCGTGGTTCACGACCACGGCCGAGACCCGGGCGGCCGGCCCCGGGGCGGGTCGGCGGGGTGACACCTCGGGTGCGGAGTCGGCCGGTACCGGGGTCCTCGGTGGCGCCACGGGGAGTCAGATGTGGCGGACGAACCGGTACCGAACGAGGGCGCTGAGCGCTTTCACCCCGTCGCGCCACTCGAACTTGGTCCCTTCGGACTGGTCGCGCCCGGTGTAGGAGATGGGGACCTCGTAGATCCGGTACCCCCGGCGCAGGACCTTGGCCGTGATCTCGGGCTCGAAGTCGAACCCGTCGGACTCGATGGTGATGGCGTCGAGGACGGTGCGGTCGAAGAGCTTGTAGCAGGTCTCCATGTCCGACAGCGTCGACCGGTACAGGACGTTGGCGGTCAGGGTCAAGAGGCGGTTCCCCACCCACTGCGTCGGTCGCATGGCGCGCCGCTCACCGGTGAACCGGCTGCCGTAGACGACCTGTGCCTTGCCCTTCATCACCGGCTCGAGCAGCTTGGGCCAGTCGTCGGGGTCGTACTCGAGGTCGCCGTCCTGGATGAGCACGAGCTCACCCCGAGCGGTCTCGACACCGGTCCGCACCGCGGCGCCCTTGCCCTGGTTGGTGCGGTGGGTGACGATGCGCACCGTCGAGTCCTGCAGCGCGGAGAGGACCTTGTCGGTGCCGTCGGTGGACCCGTCGTCGACGACGACGACCTCGAGGGACATGGGGAGGTCGACGGCGCGGATGCGGCGGAGGATCTCGGCCACGGTGTTGCGCTCGTTGTAGACCGGGACGATGACCGACAACGTCCGGTACCGGTCGGAGGCCTCCGCCCCGACGTCACCCACGACGGCGGGGTCGACGGTGGCGACCGCGGCGGGCTTCGCCGCCGCCTTCCTCACGGGCGCCTTCTTGACGGCCGCCGCCTTCTTGGTGCCCGCCGCCTTCGTGGCGCCGCTCGTGGCGTCGCTCGTGGTGTCACCGCTCTTGGTGTCGCTCTTGACGTGCCCGTTGGCCTGCACACCGTCAATCATGGCCGACCCCCGGCCCCTTGCGGGGTGCCTGAGGTGAAGAATTCGACGGTCCGGCGCAGGCCCTCCTCGAGAGCCACCACCGGCTCCCAGCCGAGCTCGCGGCGGGCCACGGTGATGTCGGGGCGACGACGGGTGGGGTCGTCGGTGGGCAAGGCCTCGTGGACGATGGTCGACGACGACCCGGTCAGGGCCAGGACGGCGTGGGCCAGTTCGAGGACGGTCAGCTCGTTGGGGTTGCCGATGTTCACGGGTCCGGTGAGCCCCGAGTCGAGCAGGGCCAGGATCCCCGCCACCTCATCGGCCACGTAACACAGGCTCCGGGTCTGCGAACCGTCGCCGTAGACGGTGAGGGGGCGACCGTCGATGGCCTGGACCAAGAAGTTCGACACCACGCGCCCGTCACCGGGTCGCAGCCTCGGCCCGTAGGTGTTGAAGATCCGGACGATGCCGACGTCGACGCCCCGGGTGCGATGGGTCGCCATGGTGAGCGCCTCGGCGAAGCGCTTGGCCTCGTCGTAGACGCTGCGGGGCCCCACGGGGTTGACATTGCCCCAGTACGTCTCGGGCTGGGGGTGCACGGCGGGGTCGCCGTAGACCTCGCTGGTCGAGGCCAGGAGAAAGCGGGCCCCGTGCGCGGCGGCGAGGGCCAGGGCGTGGCGCGTCCCCTCGCTCCCCACCGCCAGGGTCTCGAGCGGTCGGGCCAGGTAGTCGGGAGGCGAGGCCGCGCTGGCGAAGTGCAGCACGGCGTCGACGGGCCCTTCGACGGGGATCGCCTCGCTCACATTGGCGATGACGAGCTCGAAGGCGGGGTTCTCCGCCAGCGCCGCGACGTTGGACACCTCGCCGCTCGAGAGGTCGTCCACGGCCACCACACGGTCGCCCCGGGCCACCAGGGCTTCGCACAGGTGCGATCCGAGAAACCCGGCCCCGCCGGTGACGACGACCCGCCCGCTCACGGGCGACCCATGGCGACATAGGAGAAGCCGATGCGCCGCATGGCGGCGGGGTCGAGGAGGTTGCGGGCGTCGACGACGTTGGGGTGGGCGAGGAGGTCGCGCACCTTGGTGAAGTCGAGCCAGCGCAGTTCCTCCCACTCGGTGAGCACGACGACACACGCCGCGCCCTCGCACACGGCATAGGCGTCGGGGAGGACCTCCACGCTGGTGGGGAATTCGGGGATGGGCCCGTCCACGGTGGGATCGAAGGCCCGGACCGTGGCACCCTCGGTGACGAGGCGGCGCACGATCTCGATGGCCGGGGAGTCGCGCCGGTCGTCGGTGAGGGCCTTGAACGTCAGCCCCCACGCCGCGATGCAGGCCCCTTCGAGGGAACCTCCCACCGCGTCGCGGATCTTGGTCGTCACCGAGGCCAGCTGGGCCTCGTTGGTCTCGATGGCGCCGCGCAGGAGGGAGAAGTCGTAGCCCGACTGCTCGCCGATGTAGATGAGGGCCCGGGTGTCCTTGGGAAGACACGACCCTCCCCACCCCGGCCCGGGGCGGAGGTAGTCGAACCCGATGCGGTGGTCGTAGGCCATGCCGAGCAGGACGTCGCGCACATCGGCGCCCACGGCCTCGCACAGGTTGGACACGGCGTTCACGAAGCTCAGCTTGGTGGCGAGGAAGGCGTTGGAGGCGTACTTGATGGTCTCCGCCGTCGCCGCGTCGGTGACGATGAGCGGTGCCTGGGTCGAGGCGAACAGGGCGCCGACCCGGGCCGCCGCGGCCCGGTCCTCGGCGCCCACCACGATCCGGTCGGGGTGCAGGGCGTCGTGGATAGCGGTCCCTTCGCGCAGGAACTCGGGATTCGACACCACCGCCACGTCGGGGCGGTCGAGGAGCTTCTCCACGAGCAGCGTGGAGCCGACCGGCACCGTGGACTTGTTCACGACGATGGCGCCGTGCTCGAGATGGGGCGCGATCTCGAGCGCCACGGCCTCGAGGTAGCTCACGTCGGCGGCGCCGTCGCCACCTTGGGGGGTGGGCACGCACAGGAACACGAAGTCCGCGCCCCGCACCGCCTCGGTGGCACCGAGGACGAACTTCAGGCGACCCGACTCGAGGCCACCCGCCAGGATGTCGCCCAGGCCCTCCTCCACGATGGTGGGCTCGCCGCGCGACAGCTGTTGCACCTTGGCCGGGTTCGACTCGCCGCAGGCCACCTGGTATCCGAGGTGGGTGAGGACCACGGCGGTGGTGAGCCCGACGTAGCCGGCGCCGATCACCGCGGTGGTCACCTCGTGGGGCTCCGTCCTGTGCAGGGTCACCGTGCCTCCTTGGCCGACGCCGGGACGGGCTCTCTCGCCGCCAACAGGCGCTCCAGCGCGTCGCGCCAATCGGGGAGCAGCGCCATCCCCATGAGCCGGAGCGCCGCGTTGTCGAGGGCCGAGTTGGACGGGCGCGGGGCGGGGCGGGGGGGGTCGAGCTCGGCGGTGGCGATGGGCTCGACCCGGTCCGGGTCATGCCCGGCCGCCTCCAGGACGGCGCGGGCGAAGCCGAACCACGACGTCACACCCGAGTTGGTCACGTGGAAGGTGCCGGGCAACCGTTCGGTGCCGAGGACGGCCACGGCTCCGGCCAGATCGGCGGTGAAGGTGGGGCTCCCCCACTGGTCGTCGACGAACCGCAGGGGTCCGGGCCCCTCGGCGAGGCGCAGCACGGTGCGCACCATGTTGGGGCCGTGCGCGCCGCACACCCACGACGTCCGCACCACCGTGGAACCGGGATCGACCTCGCGCTCGCCACCGAGCTTGCTGGCCCCGTACACCGACATCGGGTTGGGCCTGTCCCACTCCACATAGGGACGGGGCGAGGTGCCGTCGAAGACGTAGTCGGTCGACACGTAGACCACGTGCGCCCCGACACGGCGCGCCGCCTCGGCCACGTGGCGGGTGCCCAGGGCGTTGACCGCAAAGGCCCGATCGGGGTCACCCTCACAGGCGTCCACCGCCGTCCACGCCGCGGCATGGACCACGAGGTGGGGCCGGACCCCTTCGACGATCGTCTGCAGCGCCGCCCGGTCGGTGACGTCGAGGAGGGCGTGGTCCGCGGCGGTCACCTCCCACGGTGACCGGAGTCCGAGGCGGCCCGTGGCGGGATCGTTGGCCCGGCCCCCCGTGGGCACCCGCCCGGCGAAGGCATCGACGAGATCGGTGCCGAGCTGACCAGCTGCGCCGGTGACGAGAACCCTCACGACGTCGGTCCGCGCCCGCGCTAGCGCGGGTCGGACGCGCCCGGGGAGGCGTCGCCCCACGAGGACTCGACCACCGGGGCGCGGTCCAGGAGCGGCTCCCACCAGTCGCGGTGATCGGCGTACCACCGCACCGTCTCGGCCAGCCCGGCCTCGAAGCCGACCGTGGGCGCCCAGCCGAGCTCCTTGGTGATCTTCGTGCAGTCGAGGAGGTACCGCCGGTCGTGGCCGGGCCGGTCGGGGACGATCTTCTTGAGGGACTTCGGCTTCCCGAGCGCCTCGAGCACGGCATCGGCGATCTCCTCGATGCTCGCTTCGACGCCGCTGCCGACGTGGTAGGTCTCCCCGATGACGCCCCGTTCGAGGACGGCGTCGATGGCCCGGCAGTGGTCGATCACGTGCAGCCACTCCCGCTGGTTCCGCGTCGACTCGTACAGCGGCAGGGGCCGGTCGTCGAGGGCGTGCACGGCGAAGAGGGGGATGACCTTCTCGGGGAATTGGTAGGGGCCGTAGTTGTTGGAGCAGTTGGTGATGGTGGCGGGCAGGCCGTAGGTCTCGACATAGGCCCGCACGGCGTGATCGGCGCCCGCCTTCGAGGCGTTGTAGGGCGTCCGGGGGCGATAGGGGTGGTCCTCGGTGAAGGCGTCGTCGGAGTCGAGGGGGAGGTCGCCGTAGACCTCGCAGGTGGAGATGTGGTGGAACCGCGCCACCCCGGCCTGGCGGGCCGCCTCGAGCATGGCCTGGGTCCCGAGCACGTTGGTGCGGAAGAACCGGCCCGGGTCGATCACGGCCAGGCTGTTGTGGGACTCCGCCGCGAAGTGCACGATCGTGTCGATGTCGTGGTCCTTCAAGGTGGCCAGGGCCTGCTCGCCGTCGCACACGTCCCCGTGGACGAAGCTGATCCGGTCCTCGACGTCGACGAGGTTGGGCCGGTTCCCCGCGTAGGTGAGGGCGTCGTAGGCGACCACGGTGTCGTCGGGGTGCTGTTCCACCCAGTAGCGGACGAAATTGGACCCGATGAAGCCGGCACCGCCGGTGACGAGCACTTTCATGGTGGGTCAATCGTAGACGGGCGCCACCTGCCACCTGGTGAAGTCGGCGGGATTCCTCGGCGGTCACAGTGCTGCCACGCACGCCCCCGGTGCCGAGCCGGGGACGCCGATTCGTGGGGAAGTGCGCAGGTCAGCGCAGGTGGACCACGTCGCCCGCCGCCACGGTCCGGAGACATGTCCCCACGTCCACGATCAGGTGGCCCTCGGCGGTGATGTCGGCGGCGGTGCCCGTGAAGACCTCGTCGGCCAGAGAGACCCGCACCGGGGTTCCCACCGTGGTGCACCGTCGGCGGTACTGCGCCGTCAACCGTCGCCGTCCCTCGGCCTCGGCCAGGTCGACCAGCCGCTCTTCGAGCTCCTCGAGCAGGAGCCCGAGCACACCGAGCGGTTCGGGCTCGGTCCCGGTCTCGCGCCCGAGCGACGTGGCCCCGAGCACCACCGCACGCCGCTGCGCCGAATCGGCGTCTCCGAGGCCGTCGTCGAGCTCGGCGCCGAGCTCGGCATCGGGAGGGGGCCACCCGACGTTCAGCCCCAACCCCACCACCACCACCGGGGCGTCCTCGCCCCGGGCCGGCGTCGGCAGCGCCTCGGCCAGGATCCCACCGAGCTTGCGCCCCCCCACCATGAGGTCGTTGGGCCACTTGAGGTCGGGCGCCAGGCCCGCAGCCCGTTCGCACGCCGCCGCGGCGGCCAGGGCCACCGCCACCGTGCACAGGTGGAGCTCCTCGCTCGCTACGGCGGGGCGCAGGAGCACCGACACCAGCAGGTTCGATCCCGGCGGCGCTTCCCACCGACGGCCCAGCCGGCCCCGCCCCGCGCTCTGGTAGTCGGCGACCGCCACCGCACCCTCAGGGGCGCCGCGGCGCGCCTCGTCGAGGAGGTACCGGTTGGTGGAGTCGATCCGGGCGAAGTGCGAGACGGGCCCGAAACGGGTGCCGGCCGGAGCGGGCACGACGACGAAGGACTCCCTCCCGCCCCCCGGCGCCGGCGGCCGCCGGGGCTCGGGTCCTCCCGGCCGCGTGCCCTCGGCGCACATGGCACCCACCCTACGGGCCGTGCCAGTGTGGTGGCTCCTCATCTGAAAGGCGCTGCGTGTTCCACAAGGTCCTGATCGCCAACCGTGCGGAGATCGCCGTGCGGGTCATCCGCACCTGCCGCGAGCTGGGCATCGCCACCGTGGCGGTCTACTCGGAGCTCGACCGCGACGCCCTGCACGTCCGCATGGCGGACGAGGCCTACCCCCTGGGGGGCCAGAGCGCGGCCGAGAGCTACCTCAACACCGAGGCCATCCTCGACGCCATCGCCCGCAGCGGCGCCGATGCCGTGCACCCGGGATACGGCTTCTTCTCCGAGAACACCGACTTCGCCCGGGCCATCACCGCCACCGGCGTGACCTTCATCGGGCCGCCCCCCGAGGCCATCGAGATCATGGGCGACAAGATCAGCTCGCGCCTGGCCGCCGAGGCGGTCGGGGTGTCGGGCGTGCCGGGCCGGACCGAGCCCATCACCGACGCCTCCCAGGTGGCCGAGTTCGGTGCCGCGGTGGGATGGCCCGTGGCCATCAAGGCCGCCTACGGGGGCGGCGGCCGGGGCATGAAGGTGGTGTCCTCGCCCGACGAGGTGGACGAGGCGGTCGAGTCCGCCCAGCGCGAGGCGCAGTCGTACTTCGGGCGTCCCGAGATCTACGTGGAGCGGTACCTCGAGTGGCCCCGCCACATCGAGATGCAGGTCCTCGCCGACACCCACGGCAACACCCTCTGGCTCGGCGAGCGCGACTGCTCACCCCAGCGCCGTCACCAGAAGCTCATCGAGGAGAGCCCGGCCGCGCAGTTCCCCGACGACGTCCGTCGGGCCATGGGTGAGGCCGCGGTCACGGTGGCCAAGGCCTGCGGCTACGTCAACGCCGGGACCGTGGAGTTCCTCTACGAGGGGGGCGAGTTCTACTTCTTGGAGATGAACACCCGCCTCCAGGTGGAGCACCCCGTCACCGAGATGGTCACCGGGCTCGACCTCGTCGAGTGGCAACTCCGGGTGGCGGCGGGCGAGCCCATCGGGTTCACCCAGGACGAGGTCCAACGCAACGGGCACGCCATCGAGGTCCGCCTCAACGCCGAGGACCCCGCCGGCGGGCGGTTCGTGCCCTCGCCGGGCACCATCGCCACCTTCCGCGCCCCAGGGGGGCCCGGGGTGCGCCTCGACGCCGGCTACGAAGCGGGCGACACCGTGAGCCAGTACTACGACAACCTCGTGGCCAAGCTGATCGTCTGGGGCGCCGATCGGGAGTCGGCCCGGCGCCGCATGCTGCGGGCCCTCGACGAGACCGTCATCACCGGTGTCGCCACCACCATCCCCGCCGACGTGGCCATCCTCTCGCACCCCGACTTCATCGCCGGTCGCCATTCGACCCGGTGGGTGGAGGATCGCCTCGACCTCGCTGCGCTGACCCCGACCCCTGTCGACCCGGCTGCCGCCGGCGGTGGTGGTGCCGCGGGCGCCGACGAGGGCGGGCCCCGGGTGCTGCGGGAGGTGACGGCGGAGGTCGACGGCCGCCGCTACGAGGTGCGGCTGTGGGTGCCCGACGTCTCTGTCGGAGGAGGTGGGGCCCGGGGCGGCACCCGACCCCACAAGCCGAGGGCCACGGTGGCGGGCTCGGGATCGGGATCGGTCACCGCTCCCATGCAGGGCACCATCGTCAAGATCCTGGTGGCGGCGGGCGACGCCATCGAGGTGGGCGAGACCGTCTGCCTCCTCGAAGCCATGAAGATGGAGAACGCCATCACCGCCGAGAAGGCGGGCACGGTGAAAGAGGTGAAGGTCGCGGCGGGCGACTCGGTAGGGCCCGGCGACGTGATCGCCGTCATCGAGTGACAGACTTGACCCGGTGACAGGCGTGATGGCATGACCGGCGTCGCCGACGCGGCCAAGCGCGCCGTCCGTCAGGCGACCGAGGACCTTCACCCCGCGCTGGTCGACCTCAGCCGCGCCATCCACGACGAGCCCGAGCTCTGCTTCGAAGAGGTCCGCGCCGCCCGTCGGGTCGGCGAGATGCTCGACGAGGCCGGCTTCGACGTCGAACGCGGCGCCTACGGGCTCGAGACGGCGGTGCGGGCCCGGGTGGGATCGGGCCCCTTGTCCATCGTCATCTGCGCCGAGTACGACGCCCTCCCGACGGTGGGCCACGCCTGTGGGCACAACCTCATCGCCGCGGCCTCCCTCGGCGCGGGGATGGCCCTGGCCGGCGTGGCCGACGACCTCGGCCTGTCGGTGACGGTCCTCGGGACACCGGCCGAGGAGGGCGGCGGCGGCAAGGTCCTCCTGCTCGGGCGCGGCGCCTTCGAGGGCGCCCACGCGGCGATGATGGTCCACCCCTGGCCCGAGGATCGGCTCGGGGCCACCTGCCTGGCCGTCGACCACATCGAGGTGCACTACACCGGCCGCGCCGCCCATGCCTCGGCGTCGCCGGAGCAAGGCATCAACGCCGCCGACGCCATGGTCGTGGCCCAGGTGGCCATCGGCCTCATCCGCCAGCATCTCCGGCGCGGGGACCAGGTCCACGGCATCGTGACCAAGGGCGGAGACGCCCCCAACATCGTCCCCGAAGAGACACGGGGCCGGTTCATGGTGCGGGCCCGGAGCCTCGAGGACCTCGCCGTGCTGCGCCCCCGCATCCAGCACTGCTTCGAGGCGGGCCGTGTCGCCACGGGGTCCGAGCTCGAGATCCGCGACCTGGCGCCGACCTACTCCCACTTCATCCCCGACGACCTCCTCTTGGACGCCTGGCGGCACAACGCCGAAGAGCTCGGCCGGCGCTACACCGCCGACGAACGCCACGACCCCCTCCCCACGATCTCGACGGACATGGCCAACGTCTCGCTGGCGGTGCCCTCGATCCACCCCTTGATCGGCATCGAGACCAACGGGGCCGTCAACCACCAAGCCGAGTTCGCGGCGGCCTGCCTGGGACCGTCGGCCGAACAGGCCGTGTTCGACGGGGCGCTCGGCATGGCCTGGACGGCCATCGACGCCGCGACCGACGAGACGCTGCGCCACCACCTGCTGAGTCCGACCACCTGACGTTCGACTTCAGGATCGGAGCGATGCGCCGATCTGGCTGACCGGGATTCCCGGGACGTTGAACCCGGTGTCGATGATCGCCGTCAACCCCGAGGCGATCGATCCATACCCACCGAGTGCGAAACACAGGACCGAGGACGGACAGGCGATCGAAGTGAGCCAGGACGTCGTGACGCCGGTCCCACTGGGGGCAACCGGCGCCTCGAGAGAGCTCCAGGCTCCCCCGGATGTCGACGAGATGTACGCGAAGATCGCCGAGCCCGTCTTCGACAACAACGAGGGGGAGCCGTAGTAGGAACCGATGACGGTGCAGTGCAGTTCCGGCGCACACGACACAATGGTGGGGTACGCCAGATAGTCCGGGCCCGTGGAGTTGGCGGGAAGCGGAACCACCCTGGCGGTCCAGCTCCCTCCGACGAGTGATTCGGTAAAGGGAACATAGACCTTGGCACTGTTCTCGTAGTCCCCGATGGCGGCGCAGGTGGCGTCGGAGGCACACGAGACCGACGAGAAGTTCATCGTCGTGTAGCCGACGGTGTCATCAATGTCGGCGGGACTGGGCACCTGCACCGTGGTCCAGGTCCCTCCCGACAAGGTGTCGGCGAAACCGCCGGTCGGTTCTCCGGTCCCCAGACTCGAGAAGGAGCCGACGCCCGTGCATCCACTGGCGATGCACGAAACGGCGTCGATCGAATCGAGAAGGCTGGGAGCGGGCGCATCGAGAGGGACCCAGTGGCCCGACGACAGCCAATCGATCAGTGCGCCACCGTCATCGCTCCCGTCATAGGACCCGATGACCGCGCACGCGCGGGCCGAGCCACACGAGACCCCGCTCAGCATCGTGGGGAGTTGAAGGGTGCCGGCATCGCTGGGCAAGGGTGCGGCGGTCACGGTCCAGGTGCCGGCCGAGAGGGTCTCGATGAACGGAGAACCCTCCTCGACATCGGGCCCGACGTACCCGATGGCCGCGCACGTCCCGTCAGAGCCACACGAGACCGAGGTCAAAAAGACACCCTGACCGGTCGTCGAGATGCCGGCGGGAAGCGGTGCCCGACTTGCCGTCCACGTCCCGTTCGCCAAGGTGTCGATCAGACCCTCGGCGGCGCTTCCGGCCACGTCATAGTCGCCGACGGCGACACATGACGTGGTGGAGGCGCAGGCGACCGAGGTGATGTGCCCTTCGGCCCCCTCCGCGTCGGTCGGGAGGGGCGGAACCTCGGTCGCCCAATGATCCGACGCCAGCACGTCGAAGAACGGCCTGTCCTGGGGGAAATTCGGACCGTTCTGGACATAGTCGCCGGCGGCCACGCAGAAGCTCGACGTCGGGCACGCCAACGAACTGAGCTCGGCCGAAGTCGTCGGCGGAAGCGGAGCGGGCTCGGGAAGCCAGCACGCAGTGAGCAACACCCCGGCGCCGAGGCACGCGATCACGGCAGAGACGGACTTTCGAACGTGTCTCACACCGACCCCCCACTAGACCATCCAGGCTAGGCATTTCCGGCCCGGTCGGAATCGTCAAAACTGACGGCGGTCAGCTGCGGATCACCGACGTCCGCACCCTCACCGACCGGTGGACGAGAGGCGAGGCCCCCTCTTCGAGGTGAGCCGTCAGGTGGGCTGGTAGACGCCGAACACCTGGCGCAGGACGTCGGACACCTCGCCCAAGGTGGCCATGCGCCGCAACGCCTCGCGCATGGGCACGAGGAGGTTCTGGGTGCCCCGGGCCGCCGCCTCGACATCGGCCAGGGCGGCGTCGACGGCCGACTGGTCCCGCTCGGCCCGCACCCGCCGGGTCCGCTCGATCTGGGCCCGCTGCTGGGCGGGGTCGATGGGAAACACCTCGGTCGTCTCGGCCGCCTCGTCGGTGAACTTGTTCACGCCCACCACGATCTTCTCGCCGTCGTCGACGGCCTTGGCGAACTCGTAGGCGGCCATCTCGATCTCGCCCTGCATGAACCGGGCCTCGATGGCGGCCACGGCCCCGCCCAGGGCGTCGATCCGCTCGAGGTACTCCCACGCCCCCTTCTCGACCTCGTCGGTGAGCTCCTCCACGAAGTACGACCCCGCCAGCGGGTCGACGGTGTCGACCACCCCCGACTCGTACCCGATCACCTGCTGGGTCCGCAGCGCGATCTTCGCGGCGTTGGTGGTGGGCAGCCCGAGCGCCTCGTCGAACCCGTTGGTGTGCAGGCTCTGGGTGCCCCCGAGCACCGCGGCGAGCGCCTGGAGGGTGACCCGCACGATGTTGTTCTCGGGTTGCTGGGCGGTGAGCGTGGACCCCCCGGTCTGGGTGTGGAACCGCAGCAGCTTGGACCGCTCGTCCTTGGCCCCGAACCGCTCGGTCATGATCTTGGCCCACATCCGCCTCGAGGCCCGGTACTTGGCCACCTCCTCGAAGAGGTTGTTGTGCGCGTTCCAGAAGAACGACAGCCGCGGGGCGAAGGCGTCCACGTCGAGCCCGGCCGCCACCGCCGCTTCGATGTAGGCGATCCCGTCGGCGAGGGTGAAGGCGATCTCCTGCACCGCCGTGGACCCGGCTTCCCGGATGTGGTAGCCCGAGATCGAGATGCTGTTCCAGTTGGGCAGCTTCTCCGCGCAGTAGGCGAAGGTGTCGGTGATGAGCCGCATCGACGACCGCGGCGGGTAGATGTAGGTCCCCCGCGCCACGTACTCCTTCAAGATGTCGTTCTGGATGGTGCCGCCCAGGCTCTGGGGCGCCACCCCCTGCTCGTCGGCCACGAGCTCGTAGAACAGCAACAGGATGGCGGCGGTGGCGTTGATGGTCATCGACGTGGTGACCTTGTCGAGGGGCAGTCCCGCCAGCAGCAGTCGCATGTCGGCCAGCGAGTCGATGGCCACCCCGACCTTGCCCACCTCGCCCTCGGCCCGCACGTGGTCGGAGTCGAGCCCCATCTGGGTGGGCAGGTCGAAGGCACACGACAGCCCGGTCTGGCCCGCCCCCAGCAGGAACTTGAACCGCTCGTTGGTGTCCTCGGCGGTCCCGAACCCCGCGTACTGCCGCATGGTCCACAACCGGCCCCGGTACATGCTGGGGTAGATGCCCCGGGTGTAGGGGGCCTGGCCGGGCTCCCCCAACCGGCTCCCGGGATCCCACCCCTCGAGATCGGCGGGCCCGTACACGGGCCGGACCTCGATGCCCGAATCGGTCCGCCGTACCTCGTCGCTCACCCGTCCCAGGTTACGGACTGCCGCCGCCCCAGGACCAGTCTCGACGGTCCCTGCCGCTGCTCAGGCCCCCGCCGGGGCCACGGCGTGGGGCATGCACAGATCGTCGTACTCGGCGATCACGATGGGTGCGGCATTCTCGCCGCACGCCGCGCACTGCGGGTCCCGCCGCACCTTGAAGGTCCGGAACGACTCCTCCAGCGCGTCGTAGGCCAGCAACCGGCCCACCAGGGGGTCGCCGATCCCGAGCAACATCTTGATGGCCTCGACGGCCTGGATGGACCCGATGATGCCGGGCAGCACACCGAGCACCCCCGCCTCGGCGCACGACGGTGCCAGCTCGGCGGGCGGCGGCTCGGGGATCATGCACCGGTAGCACGGCCCCTTGTAGGGGTCGAAGATCGTGGCCTGTCCCTCGAACCGGAAGATCGACCCGTGGACCACGGGGATCCGCTTCAGCAGTGACGCGTCGTTCACCAGGTACCGCGTGGGGAAGTTGTCGGTCCCGTCGACGATGAGATCGTACCCGTCGATGATGTCGAGGATGTTGTCCGCCCCCAACCGCACGTCGTAGGTGACGACGTCGACGTCGGGGTTCAGGGCGGTGAGCGTCTTCTTGGCCGAGTCCACCTTGCGCTCGCCGATCCGGTCCATCGAGTGCAGGATCTGGCGCTGGAGGTTCGAGGCGTCCACCACGTCCATGTCGATGATCCCGATGGTCCCCACCCCCGCCGCGGCCAGGTAGAGCGCGGCGGGCGATCCCAGGCCGCCGGCCCCGAGGAGCAGCACCCGCGAGTCGAGCAGCTTGAGCTGCCCCTCCTCCCCCACCTCGTTGACGAGCAGGTGGCGTTGGTACCGGTTGCGCTGCTCGGGCGTCAGCGTGCGCGGCGTCTTCCAGGGACGGCCCTCGTCCTTCCACCGGTTGAACCCCCCCACGAGCGACACCACGTCGCTGTAGCCGAGCTCGTTCATGGTCTTGGCCGCGAAGGCCGACCGCACCCCACCGGCGCAGTACACGACGACCGGGGCGGACTTGTCGGGGACCCTGCCCTCGACCGAGAACTCGAGCTGGCCCCGGGGCAGATGCACGGCGCCGGGGATGGCCCCCTGCTCGTACTCGTCGGGCTCCCGTACGTCGAGCCACACCACCCCGTCCTCGTCGAGGCGCGGCTGGACCTCGTCGGCCTGGGCTTCGCGGATGGCCGACTTGGCGTCGCTCAACAGCTCTCTGGCAGTGGCCACGAATATCAACACCTTCCGGGTTCCGGCTCGTGGTTCAGGCCCCCGAGCCGTCCTACGTGCAGGTAAACCCTACTACCGGGGTCAACATTCCCGCCCAAGGTGCCCGTCGGGCCGTTCGTGGGCGCCGATCGTCGGAGCCGGTGGTCGGATCGGTAGCTTTCTCGTCCATGGAGCTGGCCGACGCCGTGCGCCGGCGCAGGATGGTGCGCAGCTTCTCGGGCGAACCGCTCTCCCCCGCCGTCCTCGACCGGGTGCTCGAGCTGGCCTGCTCGGCTCCGTCGGCGGGCAACACCGGGGGTTGGGACGCCGTGGTCATGGCCGGCCCCGACGAGACCGCCCCCTTCTGGGACGCCACCACCACCGCGGAGTGGCGGGCCCGGTCCCGTCGTTGGCCCGGACTGGCCTGCGCCCCGGTGGTCGTGGCCCTCTTCGTCGCCCCCGACGCCTACCCCGCCCGCTACCGGGAGCCCGACAAACAAGACAGCGGCCTCGGGGAGGGGATCGACGCCTGGCCCGTGCCCTACTGGTTCGTCGACGGTGGCTTCGCCGCCCTGGTCATGTTGCTGGCCGCCGCCGACGCCGGTCTCGGCGCCTGCTTCCTCGGCAACTTCCGGGGCGAGGCCGCCCTGCGCGCCGCGCTGGGTGTCCCCGAGGACCGCCGCTACATCGGAGCCGTCCTCATGGGCGACCCGGGCGGAGACGACCCGCCCTCGGCCTCGGTGGCCAGGGGGGGACGCCAACCTTCGGACGTCCTCCATCGCGCAACGTGGTGAGACCACCGGGGTCATAGGCTGGCCCGGTGGCCCGAATAACGGTTCCCGCCGGCGACGGCGGCGACGCCGTCCAGGTGTGGAACCTCCGCCCCGAGATGGGCCGGGCCGTCACCCGTCTCGTCGACGCCGCCTACAACCAGAGCATCCTGCCCGTGCGCGTCCGCGAGGGCGCCCGCATGCGCATCGCCCAGCTCAACGACTGCCCGGTGTGCTTGGCCTTCCGGGCCACGTCGGTCAAGGACCAGGGCGTCACCGAGGACTTCTACCGCCACGTCGCCGACCACGACACGGCCGATGGCTACAGCCCCCAGGAGCACCTCGCCATCGAATACGCCGAGCGCTTCGCCCTGGACCACCTGAGCATCGACGACGCCTTCTTCGCCCGCCTGGCGCTCTGCTTCACCGACGCCGAGATCCTGGACCTCACCATCTGCCTGGCCGCCTTCTTGGGCCTGGGCCGGATGCTCCGCTCCCTCGGGATCGACGAGACCTCACTCCTCGACGTCTGAGTGCACCGGCGCCGGGTGCCGGCGCAACCGGGGCCCGAGCCGTCCCGCCACGAGCACGCTCTCCACGAAAGCCAGGACGGCGATGTACAGAGGGAAGGTGACGACATAGGCGGAGACGTGCTTCACCGTGAGCAGCGTGATCACGGCGTTGATGCACGACCCGATGTAGACCGCCGAGCTCTCCGAACCCGGGGCCCGCCACGACTTCACGACGGTGGGCACCCCCGCCAGCGCGTCGGCCACCACCGCCGCGGCCAGAGCCACCAGACCCTGACGAGTCACCAGCCACCCGATGGTGCCGCCGATCGACAACGCACCGCAGGTGTAGTCGAGCCGGCTCAGCTTCCACACCGACTTGGGGTTGACGAACGAAGCCCCGAACACCACCAAGGGGCCGAACCCCACCGTGAACGTCAACACCGACTCCAGGCCCACGCCCTTGTCGACCTCGACGGCGAACGCCAGCAGCGGGGCCACGGCCCACAAGAGCCAGGTGACCCGATTGGGCTGTGTCTTTCCCCGGATCGTGTCCACCGCGTAGGACGTCGCCCCGGCGAGGCCGATGGCAGCGCCGAGGAACACGAAGTGGACGTTCAGCACGGCCTCTCACTCTGCCCCACCGGGGGCGGGCGTGGGGGCTGGTGCGGCGGGCGGAGGCGTGGGCGGCGTGGCCGGAGCGGAGCGGGGCCGATTCCCCCTTCAGGAGTTTTCGGCCGGGCTCCCCGGGACCTCGAACCCCGTCGTCAGGGTCCCCGGCGCCCACAACGACTCGGATTCGGTCGCTACGGGCGATTCGGTCGCTACGGGCGATTCGGTCGATTCGGTCGCTACGGGCGATTCAGGCACGACCCGATCCGGCGTCGCCGGTGGGGCTTCGGGTGCCTCGATCGCGTCGAGGAGGAGGGACGGTCCCTGGACGTACCGGCATCCGAGGGCGTGCAGCTCGGTGGCCTGTCGGCGTGACTCCACACCCTGCGCCACGACGGTGAGCTCGAGGGCCCGGCCGAGCTCGATCAACCCCCGCACCAGGGCGGCCGCTTCCCGACTGAGCGTATGGGCGCGCTCGGCCGAGTCCACCGAGGCCGTGGCCGGATGCGAAGCGGGAGCCGGGCCGGGCGGCTCCGCGTCGCCGTCACCGGGCTCGTCGCCGAGCGCGGCCACGAGGTCGGGGGCGAGCTTGAGCCCGGAGATCGGCAACCGCTGGACCAGCGCCAGGTTCGACGGCCCCGCCCCGAAGTCGTCGAGGGCCACGAGGACGCCTCGTTCCTCGAGGGCGCGCAGGGTCGTCTCGGTGGAGGCCAGGGCGGCCGCCGAGGGCTCGCGTATGTCGAGACCCAGCACCGACGGTGAGACACCGTGCTGGGCCGTGAGCTCGTCGACGATCTCGACCAGGACGGGATCCGCCACGAGCGACGGCGCCACCTTGACCCACATCCGGAGATCCTGGGCCCGGCCCGGCTCCACGCTCCGGGCGCTCACCTCGGCCAGCGCGGTGTCGAGCACCCACCGCCCGATCGGCACGGCCAGCCCGGCCTCGTCGACGAGATCGAGCGGTGCCTGGGGTTGGTCGACGTCGGGCCCGGGCTGGCGCCACCCCAAGATGGCCGCCTCACCGACCGACACCCCCGTCTCGAGGTCGACGATGGCCTCGTACTCGAGGACGAGGTCGTCTTCCTCGAGCGCGGCCCGCAGGTCCCGTCGGCTCTGGGACCGAACCTCGACGTGCTCGCGCATGGTTGGATCGAACAGCTTCCACGACGCGCCCCCCTGGTCCTTGGCCCGCCGCATGGCCAGCGAGGCATCGCCCAGAAGGGTCTCGAACGACGTGACACCGGAGGGCGCCTCCCGAGGCGTGGTCACGACCACACCGATGCTCGCCGACAGCTGGTGCTCGACCCCCTCGACCGACGCCGGCCGGCTCAACTCCTCGAGGATCCGCGTCGCCATCTGAGAGGCCAGGGCGGTGGAGGCCACATAGGGGCACACCAAGACGAACTCGTCGCCGGCGAACCGCGCCACGGTGTCGGACTTCCGGCGCGCGGCGGACAGGCGCGCCGCGGCGTCGTGCAGCAGCTCGTCACCGACATTGTGCCCGTACAACTCATTGACCTCGCCGAATCCGTCCAGCGCCACGACGAGCACCGCCAACGACGCGCCGTCCTCGCGACACCTCGCCGTCGCCTCTTCGAACCGCTCCTCGAGCACCGACCGGTTGGGCAGGCCGGTGAGCTGGTCGCGCCGGGCCTGCTCCTCGTCGGCCCGGTCCCGGGACGGGAGGATGGCACCGAGCCCCTTGCCGAGCCCGCGCCGACGAGACACGACGGGCCGCTTCGGCTCGTCCGGCCCCCCCGTGACGTCGTCGATCAACTCGATGCTCCGTTCCCGGCGAGGCCACGTCGACCCCGCTGCGCCCTTCGGCCGGCGACGACGTCGCCGACCCCGGGCCAGACGCCCACGTCTCGATGTGCGGCCTCACCCGCAGGCTCACCTGCAGACACAACGTTCACCAGATTCGCGTGCCTCTTTTCGTTACGTCCGCAGGCACACCACTTCCGATCCTAGGCGTGCCGCCTGGCCTAGTCAGACGCGGTCCACCGGTGGCATCGACTTGCACAGGGTGGGTTCGCTGTGCAACCGACCGGTGCAATTTCACTGTTGCCGCACCGCATTCACCCGGCGCTCGTCCCGGCCTTCATCGTGTTCATCCCTGCATCCATCGACAGGTCATCGGTCGGGCGACCCTGCAGCTATGGTCTCCCGGTCGCCCGAGTCGTTCCGGGCGCAGCCCCAAGGGGCAAGGGGACACATCACTGACGTCGGCCCGGACCCTGCCGAAGTTCCCCTGGCAGCGGAACCTGAGAGGCCCGACGACCCCACACCACCCACGGTGAGGTTTAAAGCGACTCGCGGCCGATGCCGACAACCAAGGTGTGTCGAGCTCCGAGACGCGCCTGCGCGTCCTGCTCCGCCGCATGCCCATCGCGGGCACCTCCGCCCTGGTAGGGGTGGTCACTCTGGTGGCCCTCTCCCTGGTGGTCCTGACCGCGATCGAGCCCGCGTCGGCCCGATCCGCCACCGCCTCGGCGTCATCGCCGACGGGTTCGGCTGGGCCGCGGGCCTGGGTCGCCTTCTTCCACCCCGTGGCGCCGACACCGACCACGACCGCACCCGTGCCCGTCGCCACGATCCCCGTGCCCACCTCGACCGCGGCCACCGCGCTCAGTGCTCCCCGCCCGACCCCTCCCCCCACTCCGGCGACCACCCGTCCCCCCGCACCGAAGCGACCCGCGCCACCGGCGGCGCCAGCGGCACCGGTGGCGGTGGCGTCACACGGGATCGTCCCCCCCGACAACCCGTCGGCGAACATCGCCGAGTCACCGAACTTCGTGTCGATCTGCCGACAAGACGGCGTGACGTCCGCGCCGTGCACCTCCGCTGCCATCCAGGCGAACGACGCGGCACGCGCCCAAGAGGGCTTGAGCGCCATGGCGCTTCCCTCGAACTTCTCCTCGCTCACTCCCGGCGAGCAGCTCTTCGTCCTCACCGACATCGAGCGCGTCGACCGCGGCCTCCCGGCCGTGGTCGGGATGGTGGCGCAGTTCGATACCGATGCGCAGAGCGCGGCGGCGGCCAATACCGACCCGACCCCTTCCTCGGTACCGCCGGGGTCGACGGTGCTGCGGTGGGCCTCGAACTGGTCGGAGGGCTCGGGCCCGCTGGGCTCCAACTACAACTGGATGTACGACGACGGCCCGGGGTCGACCAACGTCGACTGCACCACCGCCACCCCGGCGGCGTGTTGGGGACATCGCGACAACGAGCTCGGGTTCAACGCCGCCACGGTGGCAGCCTCACACGGGATCCTCGTCATGGGAGCCGCCGAGGCGACGGTGCCCGCTGACAGCCCCTGGACGAGCGACGCCGTGTTGCTGGCGATCGTCACGGGCAACCCCTCCTACACCTACACCTGGGCCCAGGCCGAGGCGGCGGGAGCCCGCTGACCGACAGGCGGGCCAGGAAACAGTGCGGTCCACAGCGAGGTCGGCGGAGAGGCTGCCGCCAGGTCAGGGCGCGAGGGTTCGGCTGTCCCTTCGTCGATCGCCTTCGGGCGCCCGTCGACCCCGCCAACCCGAGCTGGAGCCGAGATGTCCGTCGTCCCTGTCGTCCCTGTCGTCCCTGTCGTTCCTGTCGTTCCCGTCGTTCCCGTTCCTGTTCCTGTTCCAGTGCCCGTGCCCGCGGCCCGTCGGGTCGGGCTCCGGCCCGTCGATCCCCGGAGCGACCGGGACCCCGACGGTGATGCCCCGCCGAGGATCGAGGTCCTCCGCATCGTGGCCTGGCCCGACCCCGTGATCGACCGCCTCGGCTACGACCCCCGGTCCATCTATGTGGAGACCTTCTGGCTCGGGATCCTCGGCCCGACCTGCACCTGGTTGATGCGTCGACTCGCCACCGGGCTCGACGACGATCCCGACGGCTTCGACCTCGACCTGGCCGAGGCGGCCCGCGCCCTCGGGCTCGGCGACCGCTCGGGACGCCAGTCCCCCTTCCGCCGCGCCCTGGCCCGCTGCATCACCTTCCAGATGGCGAGGCGCGAGGGACCGACCACGCTGGCGGTGCGGCGCCGCATCCCGCCCATGCCCCGCCGTCATCTCCAACGACTGCCCGCCTCGCTCCAGGACCGCCACGCCCACTGGTTGGTCCCGGCGCGCCCCTCGCCGGTCCTCGAAGAGGCTCGGCGAAACGCCCGGCGACTCGCCCTCGCCCTCCTGGCCTCGGACAAGGGACGCCCCGAGGTCGAGCTCCAGCTCGTCCGGTGGCACGTCCACCCCGCCATCGCCCACGAGGCCACCCAGTGGGCCTGGGCCTATCGAGCTCACGGCCCCCACGGTGCACCCCGGCCTGGACAGGTGAGCCGTTCCACCTGACGCAGCCGGTCGCACACTCCAAGTAGCGAGCCCTCGGCGGCACGATGCACGGCCTCGAGGGCGGTTCACATCTGCGTTGCACGTCCGAAACGGACTGTTCACGCGGCGGTCCTAATCTGTGAGCGTGGCAACCTTTCTGCTCCGAGTGGAACTGCCCGACAGGCCGGGCGCCCTCGGGGCGGTCGCCAGTCGGATCGGAGCCGTGCGCGGCGACCTCGTGGCGGTCGAGGTCGTGGAGCACAGAGAGGGTAGGGCCGTCGACGAGTTCGTCGTCGAGCTCGGTGACGGAGACCATCTCTCGCTTCTCTTGAGCGAGATCGCCGAAGTCGACGGCGTCGCCCTCCAAGACGTCCGGCCCGTGTCCGGTCGTCGCCACGACCGCCGCCTCGAGGCCTACACCACCGCCCTCCTCATCCTGAGAGAGCGCACCCCTCAGGGTGTCCTCACCGCGCTGGCGTCACGAGTCTGCGCGGAGCTCGACGCCACCTGGAGCGCCGTCCTCGACCTCGAAGCCACGTCGGTCATCGCCTCCCAGGGCCGACCCCCCGCCATGACCTGGCTCGTGGCGGCACTCGTCGAGGCTCGAACCGTGACCGTCGACGCCGCCGAGACCGAGGGCGGCGTGCGGCCCGCCGCCACCGACGGCGGTGACGTCGGCTTCGTGGATCTCACCGCCTGGGATCTCGTGCTCGCCGCGGGACGCCCCGGCTGGCGCTTCGGCACCCGCGAACGTGCCCATCTGACCGCACTGGCTCAGCTCGCCGATGCCCGGTGGGCGGAGATGACCGAGCGCGATGGCCGCGAAAGCCGGGTCTCACCCCCGACCCGCCCCATGCGCGCCGGCTGACCGCTCGAAACCTCAGCCCTCGGCGCCGTAGGCCTCGAGCAACTCGAGCAGCGTCCGCACCCCGAAGCCCGTGCCCCCCTTGACCAGGATCCCGCCGTCCTCGTCCGAGCGCGCCGGTCCGGCGATGTCCATGTGGACCCAGGGCACCTCGGCCACGAACCGGGCCAGCAGGAGCGCGGCGGCGATGGCGCCGGCCTGGCCGCCGCCCTTGCCCACGTTCTTCATGTCGGCGACCTCGGAGTCGATGTGCGACCGGTACTCCTCGGGAAGGGGCAGGGTCCACGTGCCTTCGCCCGCCCGCTGCGACGCGGCCCGCACCCGCCCGATGAGGTCGTCGTCAGAACCGAACACCCCGGCGATGGACATGCCGAGCGCCGTCACGCACGCGCCGGTGAGCGTGGCCAGGTCGACGATGGCGTCGGGCTCGAGCTCCGCCGCCAGTGCCAGCGCGTCGGCGAGCACGAGCCGGCCCTCGGCGTCGGTGTTCAACACCTCGATGGTGCTCCCGTTGCGGATGGTCAGGACGTCACCGGGCTTGGTGGCCCGTCCCCCCGGCATGTTCTCGGTCGTCGGCGCGATGGCCGTGACCCGCACCCGCACCCCGAGCGCACCGCACGCGCCGATCGCCCCGAGCACGGCGGCAGCGCCGCTCATGTCGGTCTTCATGGTGATCATGCCCTCGGGCGACTTGAGCGAGAGCCCACCGGAGTCGAAGGTGATGCCCTTGCCCACCAGCACCACGTGCGGGACCCGACCGTCCACCGTGACGGGGTCGGCGGGCTCGTAGGAGACCTTCACCAACCGGGGCGGCTCGGCCGAGCCCCGGGCCACCCCCAACAGACCACCCAGCCGCTCGTCGGCGATGCGCTGCTCGTCCCAGATCTCCACCTCCACACCGCCACGCTCCTGGGCCAGGTCCACCGCGGCCTGGCCGAACCGGGTGGGGGTCAGCGAGCTGGGCGGCTCGTTCACCAGGTCGCGGGCCAGGCAGACGGCGTCGGCCACCGCCACGCCCCGCCGCGTCCCCTCGGACAGCTCCCCCGCCCCGATGCCGACTCCGGCCACCACGAACCGCTCGATCCCGGCTGCCTCGTTGTCGCTCTTGTGCGAGACGAACCGGTAGGCCGCCAACACCGCACCCTCGACGACCGCCTGCACCCCGGCCCGCCGCGCCCCCACGGCGTCGGCGACGGCAGCCGGGACCACGAAGACCGCCGCCCCCGACTTGCCCCCGGCCCGGACCAGCGCGGCGGCGCCCCGCCGCAGGACGTCGACACCGCCGCCGCCGGGCCCCGAAGCGGCGTCGACCTTCCCGAGCCCCACGAACACGACGGCGGGGGCCTCGCTTCGCGCCACGACCATGGTCTGGCCCACCTTGCCCGTGAACCCCCGCTGGGCGGCGCGCCCCGCGTCGAGGGCGGTCTCGACCCCGACCCCGTCGACGCCCACCGCCACGGCGGCCGGCACACCGGGGGCCACCACCGGGCCCTCGGCCGTCTCGTACACCGGGACACCCACCACCGCCACCGCGGCGCCGTCGGCGGCCTCGGCCAGCGCGCCGGCATCGTCGCCGTCGGCGCCGACCACCTCGAGGAGCGCGGATCGGGTCAGGGCCACGGCCGGGCTCACGCCGCGCCCGGAGCGTCCGACGCGTGACCGAGCGACCGCGTCCGCAGGTGCTCGCCCTCCTGCCACCGCGCCATGGTCCACAACAGATCAGACAGCCGGTTGAGATAGGGACCGACGAAGGATCCCGGCGCCGGGGACGCCCCGGTGTAGCCCCGCTCGGCCCGTCGCACCACGGTCCGGGCCACGTCCAGCGCGGCCGACACCCGGTTCTGGCCCGGCACCACGAACTCGGTCGGCATCTCGAACCGCTCGTTCAGCCCGTCGATCCGGACCTCGAGGGCACCCACCATGGCGTCGGTGACGAGCGTCGTCCCCTCCACCAGCTTGTGGCGGTTCTCCGTGGCCGTGGCCACCTCGGCCATGAGGACCCACAGGTCGCGCTCGAGCTCCAGAAGGATGGTGTCGAGCTCCGATCCCGTCCCCGCCTCGGCCCGGACCACGCCCAGCATGGCCTGGGCCTCGTCCACGTCCCCGTTGACCTCGATGGCGGCCGAGTTCTTGGCGACCCGCCCTCCGTAGTAGAGCCCGGTCGTGCCGTCATCGCCCTTGCGCGTGTAGATCTTCACGGCGCGGCATGCTACCGGCCGGCCCTGCGCCCCCCGCTTCCTCAACCCCACTTCCTCCACTCACCCAGGCCTCCACGGGCCCGCTCCTCCCCCCGGAGAACCCCGCCGCAGAACCCAAAGACGCCGTGGTCAGGAGAGAGAACCCGACCTCCGGTCGTAGACTGTTGCGATCGTGGCCCGGACCGAGCACCACCTCTCACCTCCCCCCGTGCTGGCGCACGGCGCCCTCCCCATGGACGACCGCGGTGCCGCCTACCTCGAGGCCGCCCGCACCCGGGTGGTGATCTTCGACGGCGCCATGGGCACGAGCCTCCAGCTCGCCGACCTGAGCGCCGAGGACTACGGCGGCCCCGCCCTCGAGGGCTGCAGCGAGGCCGTCGTCCTCCACCGCCCCGACGTGGTCAAGGCCATCCACCGCTCCTTCCTCGACGTCGGGGTGGACGTGGTCGAGGCCAACGCCTTCGGAGGGTTCAGCGTGGTCCTGGCCGAATACGACCTCCAGGACCGGGTGGAGGAGATCAACCTCACCGCCGCCCGCCTGGCCCGCGAGGCGGCCGAGGAAGCAGCCGCGGCGGCGGGTGACGGTCGCATGCGCTGGGTGGCCGGCAACCTCGGCCCCGGCACCAAGTTCCCCACCCTGGGCCAGATCCCCTACCTCGTCCTGCGCGACGCCTATCAGGAGCAGGCCACCGCCCTGTTGGCCGGGGGCGTGGACCTCATCCTGGTCGAGACCGTCTACGACCTCCTCCAGGCCAAGGCCGCCATCAACGCGGCCAAGCGCGCCATGGTGGAGGTGGGCCGGCGCGTCCCCCTCCAGGTCCAGGTGACCATCGAGCTCACCGGCCGCATGCTCCCGGGCACCGAGATCGGCGCCGCCCTCACCGCCCTCGATCCCATGCGGCCCGACATCATCGGCCTCAACTGCGCCACCGGCCCGGCCGAGATGGGCGAGGCCATCCGCTACCTCTCCCAACACTCCCGTCTCCCGGTCTCGGCCCAGCCCAACGCGGGCCTGCCCTCGGTGGTCGACGGCAAGATGCACTACGACCTCACGCCCGACCAGCTGGCCGACCATCTCGAGCGGTTCATCACCGAGCTTGGTGTCACCGTGGTGGGCGGCTGCTGCGGCACCACCCCCGACCACCTCCGGGCCGTGGTGGACCGCTGCCGCGACCTCGTCCCCGCCCCCCGCCCCGCCGCGGCGATCGACCACGAGCCCGGGGCCTCGTCGATCTACACCAACGTCTCCTTCCACCAGGACACCTCCTTCCTGGTGGTGGGCGAGCGCACCAACGCCAACGGCTCGAAGAAGTTCCGCGAGGCCATGCTCGAGGCCGACTGGGACACCACCGTGGCCATCGGACGCGACCAGGTGAAAGAAGGCGCCCACGTCCTCGACGTCTGCGTGGACTACACCGGCGCCGACGGCGTGGCCGACATGACCGAGGTCGCCAGCCGCCTCGCCACCCAGGCCAGTGTCCCCCTCATGGTGGACTCGACCGAGGCCCCCGTGGTCGAAGCCGCCCTCATGTGGATCGGTGGCCGCCCCATCTTGAACTCGGTCAACCTCGAGGAGGGCGACGACCCCGGCACCCGGCTCGACAAGTTCCTCACCCTGGCCCGCGAGTACGGCGCCGCGGTGGTCTGCACCTGCATCGACACCGAGGGCCAGGCCCGCACCGCCGACTGGAAGGTCCGCGCCGCCACCGCCATCCACGACATCGCCGTCCACCGCTACGGCCTCGAGCCCTCGGACCTCATCTTCGACCCCCTCGTCCTGCCCTTGTCGACGGGCATGGAGGAGAGCCGCGGCGACGGCATCGAGACCCTCGAGGGAACACGGCGCATCAAGGCCGAGCTCCCCGGCGTCTTCACCATCGTCGGGCTCTCCAACGTCTCTTTCGGGCTCAACCCCGCGGCCCGCCACGTCCTGAACTCGATGTTCCTCCACGAGCTGGTGGACGCCGGGCTCGACGCCGCCATCGTCCACGCCGCCCGCATCATCCCCCTCTCGAAGATCGACGACCGGGCCCGCGAGGTCTGTCTCGACCTCATCTACGACCGCCGCCGCCCCGAGGACGACTACGACCCCCTCCAGGAGCTCCTCGCCATCTTCGAAGGCGTCTCTTCGACCGCCACGGTGACCGAGGACCGTTCGGGGTGGACCGTCGAGCACCGCCTCGAGCAGCGCATCATCGACGGCGACCGCAACGGCCTCGAGGACGACCTGGCCGAAGCGTTGGCGGCCGGCCACGCCGCCCTCACCATCGTGAACGACTTCCTCCTGGCCGGGATGAAGACGGTCGGGGAGCTCTTCGCCACCGGCGAGATGCAACTCCCCTTCGTCCTCCAGTCGGCCGAGACCATGAAGGCGGCCGTCTCCTATCTCGAGCCTCACATGGAGAAGGCCGACCAGGGCGGCAAAGGGACCGTCGTCCTGGCCACGGTCAAGGGCGACGTCCACGACATCGGCAAGAACCTCGTCGACATCATCCTCACCAACAACGGCTACGAGATCGTCAACCTCGGCATCAAGGTGAACATCGGCGAGATGATCCAGGCCGTCGAAGACCACCACGCCGATGCCATCGGCATGAGTGGCCTCCTCGTGAAGTCGACCCTCATCATGCGCGAGAACCTCGAGGAGATGAACGCCCGCAACCTGGCCCACATCCCCGTGCTCCTGGGGGGCGCGGCGCTGACCCGCAACTACGTCGAGCGCGACCTCCGCTCGGTCTACGAAGGCCGCCTCTTCTACGGCAAGGACGCCTTCGAGGGGCTCCGCACCATGGACCGCCTCGTCGAGATGAAGAAGTCCGGCGAGGAGGACCCCGGTTTCGGGCGCGAGCAGGGCGGCCGCAAGCTGCCCCCCCGGAAGTCCCAGATGGAGGTGGAGGAGGTCGAGATCCCGCCCCGCTCCCCCTCGGTGGCCACCGACAACGCCGTCTTCACCCCCCCCTTCCTCGGTTCGCGCCTGGCCAAGGGCATCTCTCTCGACGACATCGCCGCCTACCTCAACCTCACCGCCCTCTTCCGCAACCAGTGGGGCTACCGGCCCCTCCGGGACCATGCCGGGGTGGCCGAGACCGACGCCGACTTCAAAGAGCGCGTCTCCGCCGAACTCCGTGAGGAGCTCGACAAGGCCAAGGCCAAGGACCTCCTGGTGCCCCAGGTCGTCTACGGCTACTACGCGGCGAACGCGGATGGCAACGACCTCGTCTTGTGGACCGACGAGACCCGCGCTTCGGAGTTGACCCGCTTCACCTTCCCCCGCCAGAAGAAGGACCCCTTCATGTCCATCGCCGACTTCTTCCGCCCGGTGGACTCCGGCGAGCCCGACTACGCCGCCTTCCAGGTCGTGACCATGGGGCCCGAGGTCTCCAAAGAGGCGGCCCGCCTCCACGCCGAGAACGCCTACCTCGACTACCTCAAGCTCCACGGCCTCGGGGTGGAGATGGCCGAGGCCCTGGCCGAGTACTGGCATCACCGCATCCGGGAGGAATGGGGCTTCGTCGACGAGGACGGGCCCACCTTGACCGGGCTCTTCCGCCAGCAGTACCGGGGCGGCCGCTACTCCTGGGGTTACCCCGCCTGTCCCGACCTCGAGGACAACGCCAAGGTGGTCGGGTTGTTGGAGGCGGACCGCATCGGTGTCGTGGTGAGCGACGGCTTCCAGATGCACCCCGAGCAGACCACCGACGCCATCATCTGCTCACACCCCCAGGCCAAGTACTTCGTGGCCTAGTTCCCGCAG